>NZ_BJDK01000071.1 GCF_005405105.1 Lactiplantibacillus dongliensis | reverse complement strand
CGTGGTGATTAAAGTATAGGTCTCCATGACCTTTTTGTGTACCTTACCGGGTGTTGCACTTCAATTTTAAATCCGGGAACAGTCTTTGGTTACACATTATGTATATGACGCCTTGGGCAGCTCTCTTAACGACCCGTCTCATTCAAGAAATCGTCACTTTCACTTGTTATTCTGCCTTTTTGGTGATTCTTTTCAAAGTCCCCGTCATTAACCAATTAACCACCCGTTTTAACCTAAAATAAATCAAGGGAAGTCTAACGTTATGCCAGTCAAACTAATGGACGCCCACTACACTGTCGTGATTGAACGGCAACCGAAAGTCTATCTGGTTAAACTTTATGCCAACGACTTTGACCAAATTGCTAGTCTATGGTTAAAGAGCTGGTACACACCCGAGCAACGTCATCACCCAATTAACGACCTTGCTTTTACCTTACGGACACGGACTTATCGACATATTACCAACTTGAGCCTGACTGGAGTTCAAGAACTGATTATCAGTAGTGCTCAACAATGGCACATCGACACGACGACAATTGCTGCGCTAGTCATCGATGATCAATTAGGTACCAGCTTTACCCTCGCTGCCACTACTGGGGAACCGCTACAACCATTGCAGACCTACCTGCAGCATTATTACACCGCATTGGTCGCAGCTGATACGCAACAAGATGACGCCACGATGCGATTGATTCGGACTGCCCTCTTAGACTACTTGGCTGAGCAACTAGCCGGCATTCCAAAGTTAACGACTAAGACCCGCACGGATACCCGGTTATTTGCTGACTTGATTCATGGACTCACCTTGTTGTCACCAGCTGAATTACTGAACACCATTATTATGGAAAACTACTTAGCGGATACCCCGATTGTGGCCGCCCATCAACAATGGCAACCACTCTATACTTTAACCGCGGTTGAAACTAATTTTTGGCAACAAAAAAGTCGCTGACAACTTGTCAACGGCTTTTTTAGTTATGATTAAGGATATAACCTAAAGGTTGAAAGTACAAAAACAGACCACACACCTTGATACAAAAGGTCTGTGGGGTCGGATATTAGTATTTTCAG
>NZ_BJDK01000070.1 GCF_005405105.1 Lactiplantibacillus dongliensis | reverse complement strand
CCTCGATTTAAAATTGAAGTGCAACACCTGCTCTACTAGACCAGTTCTTTATTCAGACTAGTCAAAAAGGCCATGAAGACCTATTCTTAATTCACCACAAACAAGAAAGAGGTATCTTCATGACCCGAATTAAGAATATCATATCTAATCAGTATCACCAACTCAATTTAGCTGAACGTGGTCGAATTGAATCCCTAAGGGACTTAGATTGGTCTATCCGCCGGATTGCCCAGGCCCTTCATCGTAATCCCAGCACGATTTCACGTGAATTAAAACGTGGGACAACGACACAGATTAACGCTAGTACTCATATCTTTGAACAGTCATATCTGGCAGAAACTGGTGAAGCAATTTATCGTAAGCACCGACTAAATAGCTGTTATCGTGGACTCTTTGATCATTGTCAAACCTTCTGTAATGCTTTGGTGACAGCTTTAAAAGCGCGTCCCAGGATGCATAGTGTGGATACTTTTGTCCACCAATTCAAGACTGATCACCCAAGGCTTGTCTGCCCCTCAACACCGACGGTGTACCGGTATATTGATGACCAGCGTTTAGCTATCCGCAATTCAGACCTACCAGCTAAACTACGTCGCCGGATTAAATGCCCCGGGGCAAAGCATCATAGAATCAATAAGAAAAATCTGGGCCATTCAATCGAAGAGCGTCCCGCCATGGTTCAAGCGCGTCAAGAGCTTGGACACTGGGAAGGTGACTTGGTCAAAGGCAAACGGGTTGAATCTGAGCCAGCATTAATGACTTTGACTGAACGTGTTAGTCGCTTAGAGATCATCGTTAAACTTCCCAATTATCATGCCGACACTTGCTTGAAAGCCCTCCAGAATACCTTATATGACTATGGAACCGAGCACTTTAAAACCATTACTTTTGATAATGGTGCTGAGTTCTCAAGCTTGAGTCAAGTCAAGGGAACTGACATCTACTTTGCCCATCCTTATTCACCATGGGAACGTGGAACCAATGAGAACACTAACGGCCTTTTGCGCGAGTTCTTCCCGAAGGGCAGATCCTTGGCTTCGGCCTCACTGGTTGATATTCAACTGGCTCAAGATACCTTAAACAACCGGCTACGGCGGTCATTGAACTATCGCTGCCCAGCCGATCTAATGCCTGAACTAGCTTAGCAACTAGACCACTTCTAAGAATAGATTCTTAGTGTTGCACTTGATTTGACAATTGAGGAA
>NZ_BJDK01000069.1 GCF_005405105.1 Lactiplantibacillus dongliensis | reverse complement strand
TAAGAAGCTAACAACTGCTGGGTAAACCCGGCAGTTAAACGGGTAGCTGTCAATTACCCGATGATGTTGCCACTACGAGTAGGAGTGCCTAACGGGTATGTTGGACTACTGTGCCGTCAGACACGTGAGCGACAAGCCTCTGAATTTATTCAGGGGCAATTGACTTGTTTGCATTTAAGGCCTGGGGAGTCCATAATTCGATTTAAAGTAACCGATTTCATAAACGGGGGATGTTTTCATGGCAACCGATTTTTATCAACGTTTGATTGATAAGTATGAACCGCTGACTGAAGCGGCGTTATTAACCCTAATTAGTGTCCGCCAACCGATTAATGGGGCCGATATTCCGGCGAAGATCGAAGCGTTGACGGATCATCAACTGCAACTAGGATTAGGGGCACTATTTACAAATTTACATGCGATGACGCGGGATTATTTAATTAAGGAACAAGTAAGCAGTGATGATGTCCATACTTATGAGATTACAGGGAGTGGTGAAGCAGTGCTGGTGGCCGAACGTGAGCGGTTAGCCTTACTGTCACATTTGCTGGACACACCAGTAAAATGATTATTTTGGGGGGATGAGTGCGGTGCGGCGTTTTCGTATCTTAGTGAAGGGGTCACCACAAGAATTGGCTTGGTTAAATCAACTGGCGAAAAAGGGTTGGTTGTTAACCGCCGTTCATGGGGGGCTGTATGAGTTCAAAGCAGTGACGGCGACGTATCGGGTCTTTACAGAATATGTGCCGGTGGACGTGGCAACCGAGACCACGCCGCAATCAGTCTTTCAATTATTAACAACGGTCACGTTAAAACAACCTGCTGTGCAAGTTGTTTATTCCGCTAGTCAGCATGACCCATTGAAGCAGGCTGACTTGACGTTACTGAGTGATGAAGACACCCAATTGAAAGCGACCTTAGGCTTACGGTCAAAGTTACTCAGTTTAGCGGATGGTTGGACCATTGGTAGTGTCATCTTAATCACCATCTTATTAGCGATTTTTCGCGGTAATGGTCCGGCCTGGTTGTTTAAAGTAATTGTTGGTGTCTGGTTCGTAGTCTGCGCGTGGTTAGTCGTCCAAATCTTGCGGGTCCATCGACCGGCTAAACGGTTGCGGGCCCGGTTGCAAGATTATGATGGGGCATGGCGGCCAACGATGCATGTCTTTTTAACCAATATGTCCGCGCCATTGGACTTGGATAAAGTCGGTAGCTTAGGCAATTGGCGCTTAGTCGGTCAGAGTAAAAAGGGCGCGTATTGGTATGATGTTCAAACCAATGCCAGTCAAGCTGAAATTAAACAAGTGGTTCAGCCAGTTGTGGGCGCTGACGTCAAAGTTGACGTCATGAGTTTCCTAGGTCTGTGGCCGTTGTAAATGAATGAGCGCGTGTCGTAGTTTGACAGGTGCTTTTTTGTTCAGCTGAATATTAATGCTGAGTGATAGTTAGTGATAAGCAGATTAAAGTTGGGTATAATGAAAATAGCAAGTAGCCGGCCACTTTTCAGTGGATTTACCTGAAGTCGCATGAACTGGGCTAAGGCAGTTAGTCCGGCTAATCAACGAAAATATAAAATAATTAGGGCTTGTTTTAAAAGTTAAAATGCATATTGCTTCGTTCGCTTTTCTAAACCTGATATATTATTAGAAAAG
>NZ_BJDK01000068.1 GCF_005405105.1 Lactiplantibacillus dongliensis | reverse complement strand
GGCTATACTCCTCTATGGGTAGACAAGCAAATAATTAAAGCTTGTTTACTTAGAGAGGAGTTTTTGTATGGGGAGAAAAGGATCCCGGTACAGCATTGAAGAGAAACTTGGCTATATTCACCTAGTGGAACAAGGACTGACAGCATTTCAAATTGAAAGACAGTACGGGGTGAAATGTGAGCAAGTCAAGCAATGGATAGAACGGTATCAAGCAGAAGGTACAGATGGTCTGAAACGGCGAAAATTACGGCAATACTCTGTGGAATTCAAGTTGAAAGTGGTCAAGTTGTATCTAGCCGGGAATACTTCGTATCCCCAACTAGCGAAACAATTTAATGTCCCCAATGTCAGTGTTATCTATCAGTGGGTGAACCTGTATACTAGTGGTAAATCATTGAACACCACTAGGAGGGCTAGGAACATGAAAACTGGTAGAAAGACAACGCAGAAGGAACGAATTGAGATTGCACAATGGGTTATCGCCAATGACTTAGATTACAGTGGCGCCATGAATCAATTCCAAGTATCTTACGGACAAGTCTATGCTTGGGTAAAAAAGTTTAAGCAAGGCGGTCCAGAGGCATTGCAGGATCGTCGTGGTAAAGATAAGTCCGATAAACCTCAATTGACCGAGACAGAAAAACAAGAGCTCAAAGTTAAGGCACTGGAAGCGCGAATTGCCCACTTATCAAAGGAGAATAAGCTTCTAAAAAAACTGAAGGAATTGGAAAGGATGGATGCCGCTCAGAACAAAAATATCGTGCCATTCAAGCACTCGCTAAAGAAGCACTAGCACAGCACGAGCCCACTGAAATTGGGCTTATGTGTAAGTATCTGGGTGTGTCACGAGCTGCCTATTATAAGTGGCTTAACCGACGGCCAAGCCAACGAGAGATTGAAGATCAAGCGATTGTCGATTACATCAGAAAACTAGAAGAGGCACACCATTATATCTTCGGGGTGAAACGTTTGGTTGCCTACGTAAACAAAGAAACTGACTTTCATGTTAGTCATGGTAAGATTCGACGGTTGATGAAGAAACATCATATCGTAGCCTCAATTCTGGTCGCTAAGCATGACCGTAAGGCCGAACATAAGGAGTTTATTCTTGGAAATAAACTTTTGATGGCAAATACCAAACATGACTTCCACCCTGACCAGCCCAATCAGGTCTGGGTAACTGATTGTAGTGAATTGCGATATGGCATTAAGAATATTGGCAAGATACGCGTTAGTGCCATCAAAGACCTTTACGATCACAGTGTCATCAGTTGGAGAATTGAGCAAACTGAAACAGCAACATTGGTGACCGATACGTTTCATGCGGCCTTAAAGGCCAATAACGGCGTAAAACCGGCAATTATTCATAGTGATCAAGGATCCAGTTATACATCTGGTCAATACAACACAGCCTTAGCCGGTTCCGGTGTGACACATAGTATGTCTCGTCCAGGAACTCCCGGTGACAATAGTCCGATGGAAAGCTTGTGGAGCCATATGAAGACCGAATATTTTGACTTTGAACGACCATTATCATTGAAAGAGATTACTGATTTAGTAGCGGACTTCATGGATTGGTATAATAATTCTCGCCGCCAAACAACACTAAAAGGCATGACCCCGGTGGAATACCGAAATCATGCCGTCAAGAAAATTGCATAACAATTTTAATTATTTGATTGTCTACTTGACACGGAGCCGCGCC
>NZ_BJDK01000067.1 GCF_005405105.1 Lactiplantibacillus dongliensis | reverse complement strand
GAGGCTTTCAAGCTAGGCTAGAACAATGCTTATTAGTGGATACTATAAACCAAATCAACTAGCACCAAGCGTTAGTTTATAAATAGCCAATAATTAACGACGGGCGGCTCAGAATTGGCTCAGTGGTGTCGTTTATCTTAGTTGGCGATTTTCCGACTTAGATAACCCCTGGCTTGTGGAAGACCGCACTTAGCTTCCAAACGCGGCCACCACGTTCCAGCCGATTCTGGGTCAACCAGAGTGGCAATTTAAACCAACTAGCGCCAAGCGTAAGCTTAATATCGGCTCCAAAAACAATCGGTTTAGCAGTGTGGTATGCTAAATGTATGGTTTCTTCAGAAAGTTAATGAATTCTAAACTAACCAACACTCAAATAAAGGAAGTTCAGCATGGAAATCGATAAAGATTCAGCGTACCAACAAATGATCAATGGCGAGCTCTACATGGAATCTCCAAAGCTACTAAAGCTACGGAATGATGTCCGGACGAGTATTATGCAATACAACCAGATTGCGGATAATGATGAACGTAATGCTAAAATGAAGGGCCTGTTACGCTCAGTTGGCGACCGTTTCTTCGTGGAACCAACGTTTGAATTTAGCTATGGCGTCAATATCACAATTGGTAATCACTTTTATGCAAACCACGGTGTCACGATTTGTGACGAAGGCGTGGTTAAAATCGGGAATGATTGCAAGTTTGGACCTAAAGTCGGCTTGTATACACCAGTCCATCCGCTTGATCCAACGGTTCGGCGGACGGAAGCGGAACGGACGGCGCCCATTACAATTGGTAATGATGTCTGGATTGGTGGTAGTGCGATGGTCTTGCCTGGTGTTACTTTAGGCAATAATGTGGTCGTTGGAGCTGGCGCCGTGGTGACCCATTCGTTCCCTGATAACGTGGTCGTTGTTGGGAATCCAGCGCGAGTCTTGAAAGAAAATAAACCGACCGAGAAAGTTGACAAATAACTGATTTTAACTGAAAATCTAGGTAGTTAAGCAGTTAATTTTGCACAATAAGGAGCGGTCAAAAATGTCAGAAATGAGTCCCAAGGAATTTAAACATATTTTAGTGGGGGTCGATGACTCAGATGATGCCCAGTTAGCCTTTCGTTATGCGATTAATCGTGCCAAATCCGATGGCGCGAAGTTGACGATTGTGTCGATTCTCGAACAGGATAATATGAATGTCTACGAAGCCATGAGTAAAGATTTTATTCATGGCCAGCGGTCCGATCTCGAAGCGCATGTTCAGCAATATCAAAAGTTAGCTGAACAATTTGGGATTAAAGATGTCACGACCGTCGTTGATGAAGGTGATCCTGGTGAAACGATTGTTAAGGATATTATTCCGGCCTTAAAACCAGATTTGTTAGTGATTGGGTCAATTTCTAAAAAGGGTGTCCGGAGATATTTCGGATCACAAGCGGCCTATATGGCAAAGCATGCACCAATTTCAGTCTTGGTCGTGCGTTAATCAAGCAAGTTAATAGATTAATTGAGCGGGTCATTCAGCGGAATGGCTCGCTTTCGTGTTATAGTGGTTAGACAAATGAAAATACATGAAAAAAGAGGGACCCACGATGAAAGCTATCACCTTATATTTGGTCGTTACTGGGACGACTTACTTCGATCAATTGGACCGTTTCCAAGGCTGGAGCGGTACGCCATTAACACCGGCTGGCCTGCAAGCCAGTCAAGCTGTCGGCCGGCAGTTAGCAGATGTTAAGTTTGCGACAGCTTATACGAGTGATACGAGTCGCGGTGTCCAAACGGTGCGGGCAGTCTTGGCAGCTCAGGCTTCAAAGCCTAAGATTCATACGAAGTTGGCCTTACGTGGACCATTCTACGGGGGCTTTGAAGGTCTCGAACAAGCCGCCGTCTGGTCAGGCTTTGCGACTAAGCTAGGTTATCCAAGTCTGGCCGCCTTTGAAGCTGACCAAACGCCACGCGACTTACAAAGTTTGTTGCATGACCATGATGCCGCGAGTTTGGCTGAAAGCGGGGCTGAGTTCTGGGAACGATATACGGCTGGATTAGCGCAAGTTACGGCTGGAACACCGGCAGATGGTAATGTGTTAGTTGCCATTAATGCGGCTGCTTTACGGACATTATGGTTTGAGTTGGCGGGTCAACAGCCCACACGTGACCAGGTGGCACCAGGAACGGTCACCATTGTCGATCAAGTCGAAGGAAAAATGACGTTACGCGCTTAAGGCGGACGTTTTAATTGGCAAAAACCACGGTTTATTAAAAACCAAGCAGAAAACCTGCGATTTTAATCGCGGGATGAATGCCAGTATTTAATAGTTTTTATCGAAAC
>NZ_BJDK01000066.1 GCF_005405105.1 Lactiplantibacillus dongliensis | reverse complement strand
CGTGTGGGACAAAATAAGTCGGTCATCATTTACAACAAAGCAAACAGTTACATTGTTGATGCGGTTTTAAAGGCGGTGTTCAACAATGCTCATTAATATGGATGCAGTTCATCAAACTTACATTGTTTGTGGAAAAACAGATTTACGCCGTGGTATTGTGAAATTCAATAGTTTCAAAATCAAATTGCTTGTATTATATTAAAGCTGTACACATTTAAAACGTATCGGAGGGAAAAGGATGAAGGGATTAGGCTCATTGCATCAATACGTCAAAGATAACTACGAAAAGGGAAATTATCAGGCAGCGTCGGAAGCATACAAAACTTGGAAAATGGAAAACTCATATAGTCAAAAGCGAAATAATCAAGCGGGCTCAACTGATGATTACCAAGCAGGTTTTAATCAAGCTAAGTTTGATTATGAAAATGAACATCATTTTAAAAGGTTCCCCAGCAAATTTATTAAACTAATAAATTTGCTTTCTGATGACAAAGCGTCTGAGGTATCTAAATTCATAGAAGGCTACAACGCCTACAAAGAAAAACACTAGAAGAATAATATGTATAACTCAGCAAAACAATAGTACCATGCGATAATGGGGATTGAACGTAAGCACCCAATAACTGACCGTATTGAATAGTGAAAAATACCCTGAACTCTCGTTTTTTGAGAGCTCGGGGTGTTTTGTCCATGCATCTAAGCGACTATGCTTTGTTGGCTATCGCCGATTATTTTAGATCCTGGTTTAAAGTTCCATGGCAAATAAGCTTCTAGATCTGCCGAATTCGCAAATGTTGGAAGTTGCGGAATGTTTTTCAATAAATATTCAAGATAAGCTGACGGATCAATGCCGTTGGCCTTGGCCGACTCAATCAAAGTCATCCAAATCGCATTGGCTCGGGCACCAGCTTGGCTGGTGCTGAACAACCAATTTTTACGCCCGATGACCAAGGTCTTCATGTTTCTCTCCGACGCGTTGTTACTCCAGTCGACGGAACCATTATTAATGATTTGATTCAACGAGGCTCGTTGATTTCGAGCATAAACAACGGCCTTGCCTAATCGGCTCTTAGGTAAAACATCGACCGCATCAATCCAACGCCAAAAACGTTTTAATAGCTCTCGTTGTTGACTGCGGCGACGTCGGCGTCTTACTCGCGGTGATAAGTGTTGCCATTCGCGCTCATTGTGAAACATTTTATTGAGTAATGCTAATGGTGGGCTCATCTTAAAGCTCTTGCCGGAATTAGCGGCGTCATAGAATTTCCGTCTGACATGAGCCCAACAACCGACTCTGGTGACTGAATCACCTAGGATGTTATAGCCGGAATAACCGTCGCATTGAAGTGTTCCTGTAAAACCAGTATAAAGTGATTTAGCGAAGCTGCCCGCACGACTAGTGCCATAAGCGTAAAAGACACCTCGCTGTGCCTGGTGGGTAACACTGCGCATTACCCACATATAGGATTCCGCTTTGGCGATTTTTCCAGGTTCGTGTAACACCTCGATTGGTGTCTCATCACCTTGTAGACATGGTTGTTGAACCAGTTGCTGACGCAACTGCTGGTACAACGGCTCCATAAGTTGGCTAATCTTGATCACCCAATTAGCGATAGTTGTTTCGCTTAGATCCACGCCGAGACGCTTCCAATCTTGAAGCTGTCGATATAAGGGTACGCCTAGTTCAAACTTTTTATGTAAAATTTCAGTTATGACTGAAATTGATGCCAAACTATGTGGTATTAACGCTTTTGGAGCTTGTGATTGAATTAGATGAGCTAAACCATCCATTAATTCACATGAGGGGCATTTATATGTCGTCGTGTAGATTCTTTCTAAGTAGAGCTTGGCCGGCCGGAAGTGGAGTTCTTCACGTGCAAGTTTTTTACCGACGGCAACTAAGCCGTGTCCGTTTGGACACAGCTTAGTTGGCAGCTCAATGACAGTCTCTTGAACGAGAACGTTTGAATTTACGATTGCTTGCCGCGTCCGCTTAGCTTTCTTCGTTGGCTGTACTTGATTTGATTGGTTTTCTTGGCCAGTTTGCTCTGGTTGGCTAAAAACACTATTGTCCTCATCAAACAAGGAGGTTTGATCGGTATTGATTTTCTCTGACTTTTGACCAAATAGTCGCTTGGTCAAGTAGTCAATAATCTCAGCCTGTTCTTGAATCTTCTTTTTTAAGTCGGCAATTTCTTCTTCTGACGTTATAATATAACCACTCATTCTATGTTTTCTTGTTATTGAGTTTATCATAGTCTGACACCGGCAGAAAGCGCTTTATTTACTTTTGGCGGTTTGATTTTATGAATAGTCGAATCCAGTGACCATCCTCCCAATAGTCTTGATAATTGGAGATAGGTTAGCTTTCGGACTTCGTCTTGATTGACCGGCCACTGTAGTCGGCCGGCTTCAATCCGTTTATAAAGTAATAGAAAGCCATCTCCATCCCAATATAGCGCTTTGAATCGGTCTTTGCGGGTACCACAAAACAGATATAAAGCCTGATTGTATGGATCTAAGGCAAATTGTTCCTGTACGACGGCCGCCAACCCATCAATGCCACGGCGTAAATCTGTTTTTCCACAAACAATATAAGTTTGATGAACTGCATCCATATTAATGAGCATTGTTGAACACCGCCTTTAAAACCGCATCAACAATGTAGCTGTTGGCTCTGTTGTAAATAATGACCGACTTATTTTGTCCTACACA
>NZ_BJDK01000065.1 GCF_005405105.1 Lactiplantibacillus dongliensis | reverse complement strand
ATTGCCTTCCGCCCGCATAGCGGGTGGTTTTTTGTTTCGCACGCTTTGCGAGCTCAACTCGGCCTAAAGGCATAAATGAAAATGAACACCACGACCGCCGCCAAAGTTCAAACGGCCGTCGAAAAACAACTGACGACTAGTTACCTTAAAACGATGGGCCGTAACTTGCAGCAATCCGGCCATCAACTAACTAACGCCAGCCACGCTTTAACGCAAACGACAACTGGTTTACGGGCTATTACTACCGGCAATCAAGCTGAGACCACTGATTTACAGCAAACAACTGCGGGTACCGTCAAACTCGCCCATGGGTTAAGCCAGCTTAAGCAAGGCTTGGCGACGGCACAACCAGGCTTTGCCCAATTAACCGCAACCGATAATGCCCTGCAAGCGATCATGACTACTCAAACCCAAGCTTTACAGCAACTTAAACAAGCTCTAGCAACAGCACAGCCTAACTTACGCGTCATCCGCCAACAAATCGATCAGCTACAGGCTGCTAATCGGCTCAAATCAGCTAAGTTAGTCGCCATGAACCGACAGCTCACTCAGCAGCTGGCACAAGGCAATCAACAAGCACAAACGGCCTTAACCGCCACCCAGCTAGGTTTGACCCACCTCCAAACTGCCGATACCCAGTTAACTACGGGCAGTACCCGGCTAACGTCTGGCACACAGCAAGTTACCACTGGAAATCAAAAAATCACCACGGCGCTAAAAACTGGTGGTCAGCAATTAACAACGACCGGTCGGCGGACCACTCGCCAAGCCGACTTGACCGTTAATCCGATTAAGTTAAGCCATTACGATGCCACTCATGTTCAAAATAACGGCACTGGGATGGCGCCTTATCTGATGTCAGTGGCGTTATTCGTGGGCTGTATCACGTTTAACATTATTTACGATATGTTCACCCCACATCGCCGGCCTAAATCTGCCGGTGATTGGTGGGCACAAAAGATTCCCTTTTTATTTGAATTTACAGGCTTAGCCGCCACCGTGATGTTTGTCTTATTAGGGCTGATCAACCATCTTAATCCACTCGAAGCCATTCGTACCTATGCGTTTTGCCTACTAACCGTTTGGACCTTTGCCAGTATCGTCACCTACTTCAACCTGATCCTGGGTAAAACCGGTGCTTGGTTAATGTTGATTTTTATGATTATTCAGCTCGGCGGCTCAGCCGGAACCTACCCGATTCAACTCTCAAATTCATTTTTCCAGACACTCCACCCGTATTTACCAATGTCAATCTCAATCGATGCCTTTCGCAGTACCTTGTCCATCGGTAATTCTATTTGGCCTGAAATCACCATTTTTGTCGGCCTCATCATTGTCTTTAATTTACTGATGCTGTTGACTTTTCATGTGAACTTACCCAAGCTCAATCAACGTTTAAGCTAGACAAAAGCCCTCGATAGCGCTATCGAGGGCTTTTACTGACTCATTCTAGTTAATATGGAACCGAGCTTTTAGCTTATCCTCACTGGCTGTCAACAATTGCTGCGGATCAACATCCATTTTGGCACTCATCACTAAGACTTGATCCAAGACATCGGCAAGCTCTTCTTCCAAGTTTGCTTGCAAATCAGCCGGCGTGGCAATGGGTTCACCGGGATGATCTCGTCCCAACTTAATGGCCCGTACCGCCCGTGATAATTCACCAACTTCTTCAGTCAAAAAGTTCAACCGAATAAACGGTGATAGCTCATACCAACCGCGTTGCTGATAAAAATCAATTAACCATTGTTGATGGCTATCCAAATCCACTCAAATCATCTCCAAAATAAGGCTTAAACTAATCATACCCTAAAACGGATAACTATCTGCCACTTTTTTTGCTAACTGACTATTCTTGGCAAGCTGTTAACTTGCCATCAGCCTAAAACTCTGGCAAAGTAACCGTCAACCACGCCCGTTTAAAACCGGACGCTTGTGAGAACCACACCCCCTGGCATGGCGACCACAATTTGCTTAGATACAGCGTTAGCCTACGAATAGGACTTATCCGCTAATTACCAAAGCCTTTTAAGTCCGTAGGTTGCCAGACGGACTTGCTTCTTACAAGGTTGCTAAACCTTTGGCTAAAATGTTCCTAGCTGCATTATGATCACGCACATGAAGCGTGCCACAACTAGGACACGTCCACTTGCGGTCAGCTAACGTCAACTTACTCTTGCCAGTCATGACATGTCCACAGTGACTACAAGTTTGCGTCGTATTTCGGGGATCAATCGTCAAAAATTTTCGGCCGTAAAGGTCAGCTTTATAAGCCAGCATGCCCAGTAACGTTCGCCAACCGACGTCCGAGATGCTCATTGCCAAGGCGTGGTTACGCAACATGTTTTTACTCCGCAGTTCTTCAGCTACGACTAAATCGTGGTTTTTGATCAAGGCCGTAGAAACGTGGTGCAGGAAGTTTTTACGTTGGTTGGCAACTTTAAGCTGTAGCTTGGCTACTTGTAGCCGTTGCTTTTGATAATTCTTTGATTCTGATAAGCGTCGTTGACTCTTTTTAGCTCGTCTGGCCCGCCGCGACAGTTTACGTTGAGCCTTAGCCAGCTTACCCTTTATCATTCGGTAGTACCGGGGGTTCTCAATTACTTGTCCATTGGAGTCTGTCAGAAAATTATCAAGATTCAAATCGATGCCGACTTTAGATTCAATCGCGTGTTGCTTAGCAACAAATGGATGTTCCGACCCAATCTGCAGGGATACAAAATAATGACCCACAGCGTCCATTGAAACCGTTGTTGTTCCAATTCTGATGTCATTAGCTCGCTCTAAAATCTTTGGTGGAAGCCCCTTGAATCGGAGACGTCCCAACTTGGGTAACCACAGGTGGTGGGTATCAGTTAATCTGACGCTTCCATTATTCATAGCTGGCTCCAATACCTTGGCCCCATAGAGGCAGGACGTTTGATAAGTCTGAGTATAACCGCGCTTATGAAACTTAGGCGTCCCCGCCTGATGAACCTGGCGGAATAGTTTCCAGGCAGTCTTGTAATTCTTGATGGCATTGGCTTTCATCAAGCTATCAAAGTCTGGATGATTGAGCCAACCATGGCTATTGGA
>NZ_BJDK01000064.1 GCF_005405105.1 Lactiplantibacillus dongliensis | reverse complement strand
GGCACAGTCCAACTAGTCCCCACATCCCAAAACCACAAAAAAACGAGACCAGAATTAACTTCCAGTCTCGTCTCAATAAACTTCAACCTATTAGAACCAACTCTTAATTCCACGCCACATTCTGACGAAGATATTAGCCTTTTCAACTGATTTGTTTGGGGTTAAGTTAACTTGCATCGACTTGCTCTTGGTCCCATTTACGACTGAGATCGCAGTCTTGCCTAAACTCAAGTTAGCTGTACCAACAGTTTTGCCTTTGGTCAATGGTGCTTGCAACTTGTGATTAGTTGTTGCCGCTTTAGTCAAGCTAGCCGTCCCTTTAACACTCGATGCATCGGTCCCAGTTGGCAAATAAATCTTAGTACTGTCACTGTTTGAAACTAACTTCGTTGTTAAAGTTTTCCCATCTTGAACTGCCACGGCTTTGACACCATTGATGGCCTTAGCTTTATCTAAAGTCGTGGTTGTGTAATTATGATAGACATATGACATAATCTGCGCCGTTTGAGTAAAGCGTTCGGTGCCATTATCACTAGCCGAACCAGCATGCATCACAACGGTAATGATCCGGTTACCATTACCGAACTTAACCGTCCCAGTAAAGGCATTCCCAGCTTTAGTCGACGTCCCAGTCTTTAATCCATCAACAGGTAACGCTGAATAATGCTTCACTAACCCTTTCAACATAAAGTTACGGTTATCCATCTTGGTTTCAGAACTCGTCCCCTTGGCAAACCAAGCATGGGCAATGCTAGATGTCTTTAAGACTTCTGGGTATTTGGATAATAGTTTTTGGGCAACAGTTGCTACGTCTTGAGCCGACATTTCGTTTTCTGCATTAGCAGCTTCACTGCTATAGCCGATTTCACTACCGACTTCTTTGTTGGTCAACCCACTGGCGTTGATAATCGTCGCATCGGTAATCCCAAATGATTTGGCCGTCTGACGCATTAATTGCACGAACTTATGCGGCGTCCCGGCAACCGCATCACCTAAAGCGGTAATTGCGGCGTTAGCGGAATAAATTTCAGTGGCATTATATAATTGCCGAACCGAATAAGTCTTCGTTGATAATAATGGCACATTCGCATAATCCTTATTCTGACTCATCTTAGCGACGGCCTTGCTAACACTGATCTTTTGATCCCAAGATAACTTGCCTTCGTGGATGGCCTTCAACACAAGATATGTACTCAACATCTTAGTCATCGAAGCAATCGCCATTGGCTTGTCACTATGCTTGTTATACAAGATCTGACCAGTTGATGCGTCCACAGCAATCGCAGCCTTGGCGGAAATCTTTGGTGTAGTGGCAGCTTGGGCGGTCACGCCGGTCGCCATAATCCCTAGTCCGGTCGACGCCAACGTCACGGCAGCGACTAGACTAATCATGAATTTCTTAAACTTTCCTGCAACTCTCATTTCTCAATTATCCCTTTCCTGAATGCTATCTATAAGTTTAAATAATGCAGCGGTTGGAAACAAGTTAATTCGCAATTTTCTGTTCTTTTTTCGTCAATGGGTGGTCGTGTTTAACCGGTAAATGAATCACAAAGCTGGTTAACGCATCGTCACTTTGCGCATAAATATAGCCGCCATGATGTTGCACAATGCTTTGGGCGATGGCGAGGCCTAAACCTGAGCCACCCGTAGCCTTAGAACGTGATTCTTCTACCCGATAAAAGCGCTCAAATAACATTCCTAGTGAATCGGCCGGAATCCGTTCGCCATCATTGGCCACTCGAATCACAACTTCTTCCCCGCGTTGTTCGGCTTGTAAAATCACTTTATGCGCACCAGTCCCGTATTTAAAGGCATTGGTGATCAAATTATTGAAGACCCGACCTAGCTTCTCGGCATCGGCTTCCAAGTAAATCGGTGCCGTCCCAGTTTCCACCTCAATCTTTAAGTGTTTCTTATTCGCTTCCAGTTCAAAACTAGCGGCCAGCTGTTCCATCATCGCCGTCACATTTAAGCGACTGATCGTCAATGGCGTCTCAGTCTGACGCACCTTCGTATATTCAAATAAATCTTCGACTAATGATTTCATCTGCGTCGCCTTGTTATAGGCAATATGCGTATATTTAACAAGATCTTCTGACGATTGATACTGGTGATTTTCAATCAGACCTAAATACCCAATAATCGATGTTAGTGGGGTCCGAATATCATGACTGACGTTAGTAATCAACGCATCTTTCGACCGTTCAATCTCCCGTTCTTCATCCATCGAATGAATCGCCGAATCAACTAACGCATTGACACTTTCAACGACACGCTGCGTATCCCCCGTCAAGCTGAAGCCAATCCGATGATCAAAATGGCCGGCCGCAATATAATGCAACTCACTAATGATATGCCGCAATTGCATTTGCTTATAGCGGCGGATGAGCCGCCAATATAAGACGATGCCATCCGCAATCAGCATTAACACTACAAACAGATTTTCGTAGCTCCATAATTGATAGTTCGTTGGTCCCAGCTTAATCGACCGTTTAATCTCAAAAATACCATTCTGTAAGCCTGGATTATGCGCAATCGCCTGATTGATTAGGACCACGATCGACAAGTTCAAAAGGAGTAGCAAAATCACGGTTACTACTCCTTCAAAGAACAATTCACTTTTTTCACGTCCAGTTAATTTCAAAAGTAACCCTCACTCTTAGCGTGATTCAATCTTGTACCCAACGCCCCAGACGGTTTGGATCACCTTTTCACCATCAGTCGCTTCTTCGATCTTATCACGCAAGTGACTAACATGAACCATGACCGTTTTAGCTGAGACAATGCTTTCTTGTTGCCAGACCCGTTCAAAAATATCATCAGCCGAAAAGACCCGGTTCGGATGGCTGGCTAATAAGTATAAAATACCAAATTCCAAAGCCGTTAATTGAATATCCTTACCCGTCAACGTCTTTACTTCATGTGAATCTTTATTGATAGTCAATGGTCCGATATCTAGGACGTCTGGTTCCGTGGTCGTGACGTTATTCTCTGACCGCCGTAATAGCGACTTAACCCGCGCCATAATTTCCAACGGATTAAATGGCTTGGTAACATAGTCATCGGCCCCAGTGATTAACCCTTGAATCTTATCCATATCGCCAGTCTTAGCTGATAAGACTAGAATTGGCAACTGGGAGTCTTTACGGACTTCCTTAATGACTTCAATCCCGTCCATTTCAGGCATCATGATATCCAAAATCATTAAGGCAATGTCGGGGTTCGTATTTAATTTCGTCAAGGCTTCCTTACCGTTGTAAGCACTAATTGGCTCGTAGCCTTCGTTTTTAATATAAATTTCTAATAATTGTGCAATCTCTTTGTCGTCATCGACTACTAAAATTTTCATATTTAAATTTCTCCTTAAGTAATTCTGATTCCATTCTACCAAAAACTACCGACAACATGGCGCCCAAAGGCCTTTTTTAGAGAAAACGCAAAGATTAGCTAGCCTGGTAACTTGGACCAGCACTTAATCCACCGTACCAAAAAAGCCGAGAAACTAGGTTCCTCGACTTATCAGTGATCATTTAATTTATTAGACTACCCGTTGACAGAATAGTTAGGGGCATTCTTGGTAATTTGAATTTCGTGTGGATGTGATTCACGTAACCCAGCACCCGAAATTTCAACAAACTGAGCATCGTTACTGAGTGCCGTTAAATCTTTGGCCCCAACGTAGCCCATCCCAGAACGTAAGCCACCAAGCATTTGGAAGATAATGTCATCGACACTCCCCTTGAATGGCACGCGGCCTTCGACACCTTCTGGTACTAACTTGTTAGCTTCATTAACGCCACCTTGGAAGTAACGATCAGATGACCCATGGGCTTGTGACATCGCGCCAACGGAACCCATGCCACGGTAGAACTTGTATTGACGACCATCATCAAAGACGATTTCGCCAGGGGCTTCAGTGGTCCCAGCCAACATACTGCCGAGCATAACCGCGTTACCACCAGCAGCTAAGGCCTTAACAATGTCACCAGAATACTTGATCCCGCCATCAGCAATGATTGGCTTACCATATTCACGCGCCACACTCGCAGCATCATAAACAGCTGTCAATTGTGGGACACCAACACCGGCCACGATTCGCGTCGTACAGATTGAACCAGGGCCAATCCCAACTTTAACCACGTCGACCCCAGCTTCAAATAACGCCCGGGTCCCTTCAGCAGTCGCGACGTTCCCGGCAATTAACGTTTGCTTAGGGAAATGGTCGCGAATTTCTTTGACCTTACGTAAAACCCCAGCTGAATGACCGTGCGCTGTATCGATAACAATCGCATCAGCACCAGCGGCAAATAAGGCTTCAGCTCGATCAAAAGTATCACTCGTCACCCCAACGGCAGCGACAGCTAACAGATGGTTGTTAGCGTCAACGGCAGCATGCGGATGGTCAGCGTCTTTTTCAACAGCTTTAACTTTGCTAACTTCAGCAGCTTGAGCATCAATACTCAAGTTCTTATGAATAACCGCTAAACCACCTTGGTTCGCCATCGCGATTCCCATCGCAGACTCTGAAACGGTATCCATGCCCGCGCTAATAATTGGAATATTAAGTTGCAAATTATCAGCAAGCTTGACACCCAGATGAACTTCATTCGGTAAAACATGACTTTCGGCCGGAATTAATAGTACATCATCAAACGTATAACCCTTTTTTCCAAACTTTGTATCCCAATTAGACATTGAACGTTAGCTCCTTGTGATTTTATTTTATCTGTAAAGGTAACAAAACATCCTGATAAATGCAAGCGTATTCGCGCATTTTCAGTGATTTTTCATTTTAAGTAGTGTGCCAAACTCAGACAGCTGCGTCTGCCAGTTGGACTGCTTTCACTCGTCCGCCTTCGCTTTCAATTATGCACTACATTTTGGATTAGTTCAAAGTTCTTGGCGGACGGATTTTCTAGCT
>NZ_BJDK01000063.1 GCF_005405105.1 Lactiplantibacillus dongliensis | reverse complement strand
CTTTGAAAACTGAACAAAGTTTCGACGAATCAAATGTGTAGGGTCTATCAATTCTTGAATTGGTAGCAAACATTTGCGAAGTCAATTCGCTAGCAAATAAATTTTGAAACAACAATTAAATGAGCTTTTTTAGAACTCATCATTAATTTGAGAGTTTGATCCTGGCTCAGGACGAACGCTGGCGGCGTGCCTAATACATGCAAGTCGAACGAACTCTGGTTATTGATTGAAGGTGCTTGCACCTGATTGATTTAACATTTGAGTGAGTGGCGAACTGGTGAGTAACACGTAGGAAACCTGCCCAGAAGCGGGGGATAACACCTGGAAACAGATGCTAATACCGCATAACAACTCGGACCGCATGGTCTGAGCTTGAAAGATGGCTTCGGCTATCACTTTTGGATGGTCCTGCGGCGTATTAGCTAGATGGTGAGGTAAAGGCTCACCATGGCAATGATACGTAGCCGACCTGAGAGGGTAATCGGCCACATTGGGACTGAGACACGGCCCAAACTCCTACGGGAGGCAGCAGTAGGGAATCTTCCACAATGGACGAAAGTCTGATGGAGCAACGCCGCGTGAGTGAAGAAGGGTTTCGGCTCGTAAAACTCTGTTGTTAGAGAAGAACATATCTGAGAGTAACTGTTCAGGTATTGACGGTATCTAACCAGAAAGCCACGGCTAACTACGTGCCAGCAGCCGCGGTAATACGTAGGTGGCAAGCGTTGTCCGGATTTATTGGGCGTAAAGCGAGCGCAGGCGGTTTTTTAAGTCTGATGTGAAAGCCTTCGGCTTAACCGGAGAAGTGCATCGGAAACTGGGAAACTTGAGTGCAGAAGAGGACAGTGGAACTCCATGTGTAGCGGTGAAATGCGTAGATATATGGAAGAACACCAGTGGCGAAGGCGGCTGTCTGGTCTGTAACTGACGCTGAGGCTCGAAAGTATGGGTAGCAAACAGGATTAGATACCCTGGTAGTCCATACCGTAAACGATGAATGCTAAGTGTTGGAGGGTTTCCGCCCTTCAGTGCTGCAGCTAACGCATTAAGCATTCCGCCTGGGGAGTACGGTCGCAAGACTGAAACTCAAAGGAATTGACGGGGGCCCGCACAAGCGGTGGAGCATGTGGTTTAATTCGAAGCTACGCGAAGAACCTTACCAGGTCTTGACATACTATGCAAATCTAAGAGATTAGACGTTCCCTTCGGGGACATGGATACAGGTGGTGCATGGTTGTCGTCAGCTCGTGTCGTGAGATGTTGGGTTAAGTCCCGCAACGAGCGCAACCCTTATTATCAGTTGCCAGCATTAAGTTGGGCACTCTGGTGAGACTGCCGGTGACAAACCGGAGGAAGGTGGGGATGACGTCAAATCATCATGCCCCTTATGACCTGGGCTACACACGTGCTACAATGGATGGTACAACGAGTTGCGAACTCGCGAGAGCAAGCTAATCTCTTAAAACCATTCTCAGTTCGGATTGTAGGCTGCAACTCGCCTACATGAAGTTGGAATCGCTAGTAATCGCGGATCAGCATGCCGCGGTGAATACGTTCCCGGGCCTTGTACACACCGCCCGTCACACCATGAGAGTTTGTAACACCCAAAGTCGGTGGGGTAACCTTCGGGGACCAGCCGCCTAAGGTGGGACAGATGATTAGGGTGAAGTCGTAACAAGGTAGCCGTAGGAGAACCTGCGGCTGGATCACCTCCTTTCTAAGGAATATTACGGAAACCTACACAC
>NZ_BJDK01000062.1 GCF_005405105.1 Lactiplantibacillus dongliensis | reverse complement strand
TTGTTCTTTGAAAACTAGATAATATCAAATATAATTTTTCATAATTAAACCGAGAACACCGCGTTTTTTGAGTTTTTTAAAAGAAGTTTATTATCGCTAAACTCAATTAATCGTATTTTCCTTTGGAAAATAAGGTTAAGTTAACAAGGGCGCATGGTGAATGCCTTGGCACTAGGAGCCGATGAAGGACGGGACTAACACCGATATGCTTCGGGGAGCTGTACGTAAGCTATGATCCGGAGATTTCCGAATGGGGAAACCCAGCAGTTTTAATCAACTGTTACCACTAGATGAATTCATAGTCTAGTTGGAGGTAAACGCTGTGAACTGAAACATCTCATTAGCAGCAGGAATATAAAGAAAATTCGATTCCCTAAGTAGCGGCGAGCGAACGGGGAACAGCCCAAACCAGAGAGCTTGCTCTTTGGGGTTGTAGGACTGAACATTTGAGTTACCAAAAAGTTTGATAGTCGAAGGATTTGGGAAAATCCGCCATAGATGGTGATAGCCCAGTAGATTAAATCAAGCTTTCTCAGTTCAGGATCCTGAGTACGGCGGAACACGTGAAATTCCGTCGGAATCTGGGAGGACCATCTCCCAAGGCTAAATACTACCTAGTGACCGATAGTGAACCAGTACCGTGAGGGAAAGGTGAAAAGCACCCCGGAAGGGGAGTGAAATAGTTCCTGAAACCATGTGCCTACAATAAGTCAGAGCGCGTTAATGCGTGATGGCGTGCCTTTTGTAGAATGAACCGGCGAGTTACGATCCCGTGCAAGGTTAAGACTTAAAAGTCGGAGCCGTAGCGAAAGCGAGTCTGAAATGGGCGAATTTAGTACGAGGTTGTAGACCCGAAACCAGGTGACCTATCCATGTCCAGGTTGAAGATGCGGTAAAACGCATTGGAGGACCGAACCCGTGTAAGTTGAAAATTGCTGGGATGAGGTGTGGATAGCGGTGAAATTCCAAACGAACTTGGAGATAGCTGGTTCTCTCCGAAATAGCTTTAGGGCTAGCCTCGGATGAAGGATCATGGAGGTAGAGCACTATTTGGACTAGGGGCCCGTCTTGGGTTACTGAATTCAGATAAACTCCGAATGCCATTGATTCATATCCGGGAGTCAGACGATGAGTGATAAGATCCACCGTCGAAAGGGGAACAGCCCAGATCACCAGTTAAGGTCCCTAAATGTATGCTAAGTGGAAAAGGATGTGGAGTTGCATAGACAACTAGGATGTTGGCTCAGAAGCAGCCACCATTTAAAGAGTGCGTAATAGCTCACTAGTCGAGTGATCCTGCGCCGAAAATGTACCGGGGCTAAGTATACTACCGAAACTGTGGATGTGACCATTAGGTCACGTGATAGGAGAGCGTTCTAAGGGCGGTGAAGCAAGATCGTAAGGACTTGTGGAGCGCTTAGAAGTGAGAATGCCGGTATGAGTAGCGAAAGATGGGTGAGAATCCCATCCACCGAATGACTAAGGTTTCCTGGGGAAGGCTCGTCCTCCCAGGGTTAGTCGGGACCTAAGTCGAGGCCGAGAGGCGTAGACGATGGATAACAGATTGATATTTCTGTACTAGTTAAATGCGTTTGAACGATGGAGGGACGCAGTAGGCTAAGATGTGCATCCTGTTGGATTAGGATGTCCAAGCAACAAGTCTTTTGATGAGTCAAATGCTTATCAATTTAAGGACAAGTTGTGATGGGGAGCGAAATTTAGTAGCGAAGCGTCTGATGTCACACTGCCGAGAAAAGCTTCTAGTGAGTATTTAACTACCCGTACCGCAAACCGACACAGGTAGTCGAGGAGAGAATCCTAAGGTGAGCGAGTGAACTCTCGTTAAGGAACTCGGCAAAATGACCCCGTAACTTCGGGAGAAGGGGTGCTGATCGCAAGATCAGCCGCAGTGAATAGGCCCAGGCGACTGTTTATCAAAAACACAGGTCTCTGCAAAATCGTAAGATGACGTATAGGGGCTGACGCCTGCCCGGTGCTGGAAGGTTAAAAGGATGGGTTAGCTTCGGCGAAGCTCAGAATTGAAGCCCCAGTAAACGGCGGCCGTAACTATAACGGTCCTAAGGTAGCGAAATTCCTTGTCGGGTAAGTTCCGACCCGCACGAAAGGCGTAACGATCTGGGCACTGTCTCAACGAGAGACTCGGTGAAATTATATTGTCCGTGAAGATGCGGACTACCCGCGACAGGACGGAAAGACCCCATGGAGCTTTACTGTAGCTTGATATTGAGTGTTTGTACAGCTTGTACAGGATAGGTAGGAGCCATAGAAACCGGAACGCTAGTTTCGGTGGAGGCGTTGGTGGGATACTACCCTCGCTGTATGACCACTCTAACCCGCGCCACTAATCGTGGCGGGAGACAGTGTCAGGTGGGCAGTTTGACTGGGGCGGTCGCCTCCTAAAAAGTAACGGAGGCGCCCAAAGGTTCCCTCAGAATGGTTGGAAATCATTCGCAGAGTGTAAAGGCACAAGGGAGCTTGACTGCGAGACAGACAGGTCGAGCAGGGACGAAAGTCGGGCTTAGTGATCCGGTGGTACCGTATGGAAGGGCCATCGCTCAACGGATAAAAGCTACCCTGGGGATAACAGGCTTATCTCCCCCAAGAGTCCACATCGACGGGGAGGTTTGGCACCTCGATGTCGGCTCATCGCATCCTGGGGCTGTAGTCGGTCCCAAGGGTTGGGCTGTTCGCCCATTAAAGCGGTACGCGAGCTGGGTTCAGAACGTCGTGAGACAGTTCGGTCCCTATCCGTCGCGGGCGTAGGAAATTTGAGAGGATCTGTCCTTAGTACGAGAGGACCGGGATGGACATACCTCTGGTGTACCAGTTGTGCCGCCAGGCGCATCGCTGGGTAGCTACGTATGGATGAGATAAACGCTGAAAGCATCTAAGTGTGAAACTCACCTCGAGATGAGATTTCCCATTCCTATATGGAAGTAAGACCCCTGAAAGATGATCAGGTAGATAGGTTAGAAGTGGCAGCACGGTGACGTGTGAAGCGGACTAATACTAATCGGTCGAGGACTTAACCAAGTAATTGGTGTTCCGGTAATTGTGAATTGTATTTGATATTAGCTAGTTTTGAGAGCACAAGTTGTTTTCAATAGTGTGGTGACGATGGCAAGAAGGATATACCTGTTCCCATGTCGAACACAGAAGTCAAGCTTCTTAGCGCCGAGAGTAGTTGGGGGATCGCTCCCTGCGAGG
>NZ_BJDK01000061.1 GCF_005405105.1 Lactiplantibacillus dongliensis | reverse complement strand
TAAAGATGCTAGCAACGTTATTACTACTTTTGAAGTCATTTGACTGTCCTCTATAGAAAAATCGTGGTAGCAAACCTCTTCCATCAACTGTTACATTAGCTTTTATAGACTTTAGGGATTCTGCTTTTTTGCTTAAAAAACTATTTACAGATTGAATATTCAAAATAGAACCTCCTATAGATATAAGCAAGCACTCTGATAAAATGAATCAATTACCGTATTTTTATGCTCAATGTTCTTACTAAGATGACTTACGTTAATACACTAATCCAGGTTAGAATGAAGTACACTACTGATTTAAAAATATGTTTCTAAAAGAATTATATCTCTGTATAATGAATCAAGTAGAGAAGTTAAGGCGGTGGCTATTTCCGATCGGAGGCGGTGCTTATGGTGTTAAACCTTTAAAGCCCATAAATCCTAACGAAAGGAGTAGCCTAAGTGTCCGTTTCGGACGCTTTACAATTAATGCTAGCTTTCGGTACATTTATCGTGGCCTTGATTGCATTAATTGTTGAGCTGATCAAAAGTCAGCAAAAAAAATAATCCGTCTTAGCTTTTGGCAGGGCTAACGGATTATTTAATCTATTATTAAACTAAAGGTTGAAAGTATCAAATAGACCGTAACCATTGATGTCAAACGGTTATGGCACGGTATATTACTAGTTTCCACTTCATTGAGCATTACCGAGTAGCCTGGCCAGGCTACTCGGTAATGCTTTTATAAATTCGTCAAAAATAATAGTTAATGTTTCAACCGCCATGTCGAGTTTTTCACCTAGACCAGTAATTGTTTGTATCAGCCAATTCAACGCACTTACTAACTTAATATCAGGCAACGGTCGTCCATAATCGAAGAATAAGTCACCCAGCGTCCTGTCGTCCGTATTTTCACGTTGCGCCAATGCAAGGACGTCATAGCTTAACATGACCATTGCTAGGTGACCGCAAAGCCCATCATAGCTTTGGACTTGAGTCTGATCAAATTGCAGGTATTGTTTAGCGACTTTAAAATAACATTCGATCTGCCAACGCCGACCGTACATCTGAATGATTGCTTCTGGTCTTAGGTCAGTCATTGTGGTCGCCAACACAAGATATTGATCAGCCTGGCCACGTTTGGTTACGAAGACTAACTTCATTGGGATTTTTTCGCCATCAACTTCAAATGTGACGATTGGACTGTATAGATAGCTATCCTTAATTGGCCATTTACTGCGCCGTAAGTTAGTGTATAAAGTCTTAATATCCATTTCTCGGCCACGATAACGAAAATAGACTTTTTTAGTTTTTTTCAACAAACCAATCCCATGACAATGACGTTTTAGCAATGCCGCAAACATACGCGGTGATGCATACCAGCTATCGAATAAGACGTACTTGGCCTTGATGCCGGATTTGATTGCATCATCTACTAATTCTAAAGCGACATCGGTCATTTTACGGGTTGCCTGTGTACGTCGTTTCGCGGCCAGTGATCGTTGATCACTGGACTTAAGGTGCCCAAACCGATTTTTGGCGTGGCTTGATGACATCAAGGCAAAGTTCAGCGGTAAAAAAGTATTGCCGTCACTCCAGCCTAAAGTTAGTGTCCTAAAGCCTTTAAAATACTGCTGTTTGTCGTGGTCAAAAACACGAGCTAATAATTCAGTTTTGCGTGAAAATTCACGTTTAAACAGTGAATCATCAATGATCAAGGCTTGTCGCCGTCTTGGATCGGTAAAATGTTGCACGTATTGGATCAAATGGATCGCTAATAGCTGAACTAGCCGTTGCCAATTAATATGTGGATCATTTAGACAATTGCGAACAGTTCGTTTTGAAAAATCATTAGCCTTTTCTGCTCTGAAAATGGAGTAACGATTAAAGATGGTGGTTAATAACCACTCAAATAAGCGTTCAGTTTTAATACCGCGCGATTTATGGATATTGACACGACGCAAAATAGCGGAGAGATGGACCAATTTTGAAAAATGAGCAAAAGAATGATGAATATCAGTGTCATTGTATTGTATAGTAGACATAGGCATGAAACTCCTCTGTATGGTTTTTGTTTAGACGCTTTAAGTATACAGATGTGAATGGTTTCATGTCTATTTTTGTAGCAAAAAAGTCCTAACAGATCAGGGCTTAAGTGGAAATATTAACTTTCAACCTTTAGTTAAAACGACATCCGTGGTCTTAGTCGGGTAGGCGCCGGCCATCACTTTGTAGTGCTTCTTGAGAAAGCTGGTCTTGCCCTGATTATCAACCGGGTAGGAGGAAACGCCAATGCCCGCTGAACTTGCCAGTGCGCTCGACATGTTCAGGCTGCTAGATTTAGACTGACTCTCGTTAGACAGCCGGACCGGCTTGATCTTACCGTTCACATCGCGTAGCAAGTTCATACCGGTCGTGTACGTAATCCCGACGTTCTTGCTGTATTTTGGATTGAGCTTTTTCACATAGGTCACGTAGCTCTGCGTGATTTTATTAGTATGTTGCGCCTTATCCTGGTCACTGATCTGCGCCACAACGGACTTTTCCTTAGAAAAATGTTCCTTCTTGCTGGTGTCATTGGCCGTGGTCTGGGAGGTGGCAGTTTGTGAAATCGTTACTGGATACTGGGCCAGGGTATTGGATTGCGTTTGATCGATCTGTTTCTGGAACCCATTTGAAAGGGCGAGAACGACTGCGATTCCGATGATGCCAATACTGGAGGCAAACGCCGTCAGGAAGGCTCGCCCCTTCTTGGTGCGGATATTGGTAAACGACAGTTTCAACGCCGTCCAGTAGGTCATTTTCGTCTTGGTTAGATGAAACTGTTCGTTTTCCTCCAGCTCATTGTAGGGGTTCGTGTCATCCACGATTTTCCCGTCTTCGAAACGAATGATCCGGTCGGCGTATTGGTCGGCGAGGTCGGGGTTATGGGTGACCATGATGACGAGGCGCTCTTTTGACAGCTCCTTAATGATCTGCATAATTTCTTGACTGGTCTCGGTATCCAACGCGCCGGTCGGTTCGTCACATAGTAAAATTTCCGGGTCGTTGGCGATTGCCCGCGCAATGGCCACCCGTTGCATTTGCCCACCGGACAGTTGGTTCGGCTTCTTATACATATGGTCTTCCAACCCGACACGTTTCAGCGCTGAAATGGCCTTTTCCTTTTTCTCGGCGGCGGGCACACCACTGAGCGTCATGCCCAATTCAACGTTGTCGATGATACCCAGGTGACCAATGAGATTATAACTTTGGAAAATGAAGCCGACCGAGTTGTTCCGGTACGCGTCCCAGTCGGAGGCTTTGAACTCCTTGGTGGACTTTCCCTTAATAATCAAATCGCCGGAGTCATAGACGTCCAACCCGCCAATATTGTTTAACAACGTGGTCTTCCCAGAGCCGCTGGGGCCAAGGATCGCGACAAATTCCTGTTGCCGAAATGAGACGGACACATCATCTAACGCCTTCGTGGTCGTGTCGCCCACCTGATAGTATTTTTTAAAATGTTGCAGTTCGAGCATGTGATCCCCTCCATTTTTTGAAACGGATGTGTGGGTAAATTCAATAATGTAACCGATTTCACACAGTTGTTTAATTCTGATTATAGGGGTTGGGATTGGAAAGTCAACGAAGAACGCGCCAGTCAAAAAAGACACCGACTGCAATGGTCAGTGCCTTTAGTTAACGATGTCTTACTTTTTATCAACCGTAATATCCCGACTGTTTTCAAGAATCTTAGTCCCCTTGATCGATTGCAGATGCGCAATGTCACCAGTGAATTCGAAGCAGCCAAGGTACTTGCCGTCTTCATCACGGATAGCGAAGTATGAAATGTAGACCATCTTACCCTTTAATGGCAGCCAGAATTCAAATTGGTCACGAGTGCCGGCGTGGAATTCCTTGAGGATCTGTTCCACTTTATCGCTGGCTTGCTTTGGGTGGCATTCCAGCACTTCTTCGCCAACTTGTTTTTGCGTCCGGCTGAAAATCCGGTTGCCGTCATCGGTGAACCACTTGAAATGGTCGGTGGCGTCCACGAAGTCAACTTCGAAGGGCAGGGTGTTCAACAGGACACGCAGGGCTTCCAATGGAATATCGCCAGTGGGGAAGTGTAAAACGTCATTGCTGTCTAAAGTCACTTTTTTATCAGTCATGTTAATTTCCTCCTATATATGAAGCGTTGTTAGTGTTCAGAAGCACCGGTCGTGGCGTCAGCCGCAGCCGGTTGGTCTAAATCAGAAGAGTAGTCACTGGTCGTTTCCTTTGATGCCCCCGTAGTTGCATCATCGTGTTCGGAAGCACCAGTGTTGGTGTCCGTTTCCGGCTTTGGATCATCTAAGTCTGATGAGTAGGTGGGCACATCGTCTGATTTCTGAGATGCGCCAGTAGTGGCATCCGCTAGTTTCTCGGAAGCACCGCTAGTGGCATCCGTTCCCGCAGCCACCGGCGTGTCTAGATCAGACGAGTAGGCCATGCCGTCAGCCGGCTGTTTGGAAGCACCAGTCGTGGCATCAGCGGCCTGAGCCGGGTAGTCGAGGTCGGATGAGTAATCTGACGCCGTATCCTTTGAAGCACTTGAGGTCGCATCAGTATGCTTAGAAGCACCAGTCGTGGTGTCGGTCGTCGGCTGTGTCGATGCATCCAAATCAGAGTAATAGTCGAGGCCACCAGCTGGTTTCTTCGATGCGCTCGCAGTCGCATCGGTCTTCACAGGGTGGTCGAGGTCAGACGAATAATCTGGCGTGGTGTCCTTTGACGCGCTGGTCGTGGCGTCTGGTTGCGCGTCACCAGTTGGCACGTAATTGAAGCCCATATAACCGGTAAATTTGTTAAAACAGTGGTCTAACCACTTAACGGCCAATGGATCGGCCAGTTCGTCACCGTTAAAGGCCGCAGCAACGTTGGTCAGGACAAACTGATCACCGGTGAGTAACCCAGCGTTCAGTTCGGGCGACCGCAGAATAGCTGAAAGATTGTCGAGTGCGTCGTCAACGCCCTGGTCATCCAGGGATGCGCCAATCAGCATCGTTGGCTTGTTTTTAAACGGATGGCCCGCCACCGCCAGCCAATCAAGCACGGAACTTAAGGCTGATGGAATGGCATGGTGAACCTGTGGGGTGCCAATGATTACCCCATCTGAGGCAGTAATAATTTCAGAAATGGCTGAAACCTTGCTAGGAACTTCACTGATATCCTCAGAAAAAAGCGGAATGTCGTTTATCTCACAAAGCGTGATGTCTGCGTCGCTTGAAAAGTGTGTTTTCAGGTAATTTAACAGCTGACGGATGTAAGATTTTTGCGAATTCGTTCCGACAATGGCAACTAATTTCAATATGACCCCTCCTCGTATTATATAAATAATCAATCAATTAACAGCTTAGACGTTGCGTGATATTCTCTAATAGTTCATTGGAT
>NZ_BJDK01000060.1 GCF_005405105.1 Lactiplantibacillus dongliensis | reverse complement strand
GAAAATCATCACTTACAACGGGTTTTAAAGCATGATGGCACTAAACAACTCTTTTTTGGCGAATGCAAAGCCGATCCGACGATTAAGAACAGTCAGATCGAGAAAATCCAAAAGCAGTTAAAAGGGCAACAAGCCAAGGACGACCAGTATAGAAAAGTAAATATTGGACATTATCAACCGCTAAATTACAAGCCAGTTAGTCCAAGCTACTACTTAAAGACGGCCTTTAGTAACGCAATCATGACCGCCCTATATGCCCGTGATGAAGATTACGAACGGCAAAAACAGGCGCAAGGTTTAAAGGAGACTGAGTGGGAAATGACGAAAAAGCAACGGCAACACCAAACTCGAAACCGGCATGAAGATGGGGGCATGCACTTGTAATCACAAAATTAGCGACTGGTTAATTGGTATGAATGGTAGCCCATAATGTATTTTATATTGAGAAAAATTTGGTACGTAGAGCGTGCTCGATTAGTTACGTATAGCTGCCAGCCTTGTGTATGGTCTATCAAAGAGACCAGGCAATCAAAAACTTTAAGTCAGAACCCTATTTTGAACTAAATGCTGAAATTCTTGCTAATCAGCAAAAATTCGTCGCAAAATTAGACCCCTATCAGCGATTTAAAGATGAAGCAGGACTAATAACATTCATGCAAGCTAAACACGTTCAGAAAGGCTCACAGGCTGGTTTAATCAAGGACGTCCAAAAACAAGACAAAAAGCGTGCTAGTCCACAACTATTCTCACTATCCAGTCTGCAAAGTGCCATGAATAAACGTTATCACGCCAGTGCCAGCCAAACCTTAGCGGCTATTCAAAGCTTATACGAAGACAAACTGCTCAGTTATCCCCGCACCGATTGTGCTTATATCACTGATGAAGAATTTAGTTATTTAGTGGCTAATCTGACGAAGTATCTGGGTTTGATCTCTAAGCCAGTCGCTTTAACCAATACCACTCCGAACAAACGCTATGTTGATGGGAAAAAAGTTGAAGAACACTACGCCATTATCATGACTAAAGTCGTGCCGACGAAAGAGAAACTAGCCAGCTTGCCTAAATTACAGCAACAAGTCTATGACTTGGTTTTAAGAACCACATTAGCCATGTTTGCTGATCCTTACGAATATGAAGAAACCACCATTATTACCCAAGTTGGTGACGCCAATTTTAAAGCAACCGGTAAGGTCCCAACTAAGCAAGGCTGGCAAGCTTTATTTGATGATCACAAAGCCGAGCAGCAAGAAGTAGCAACTTTACCGCTCGTTCACCAAGGTGATCAAGTCCAAGCAAATCTGCAAACACCGCAAAAAGAAACGACACCACCGGTACCCTTTACCGAAGGTACCCTGATTACGGCCATGAAGACCGCCGGCAAAACGCTTGATGATGAAGAAGCCCAAGCGATTCTTAAAGATGTGCAAGGCATTGGGACAAGTGCAACCCGGGCCAATGTGCTGGAAGTGTTAAAGAAACGCGGCTATCTCGTCACTGAAAAGAACAAGCTACACGTCAGTGAAGCCGGAATTACTTTATGTAAAGCGGTTGAACTCGAACCCTTGCTAACTAGCCCAGAAATGACGGCTAAATGGGAGCAAGCGTTACAGCAAATCAGTACCGAAGAACGCCCCCCGGATAACTTTTTGAGCCAAATTAAGAAGTTCGTAGTGAAATTGATCGCTGATGTCCCAACACAATTAACTGGCAGTGCAGCCATTAAGCAACAAATCAATCACCAACAGCAAGCACAAAAGTCCGACGAGGTCTTCTTAGAAACACCGCAAGCGACCGTTTTAAATAAACAGAAGTTTTACATTGTAAAGCCTAAGCAAGGCGAAAGCTTTACCCTGCCCAAGAAATGGAGCAGTAAGACCCTCGGTAAGACCGCAATTAAAGCGCTGGTCACCAAGGGGGAAACGAGCAAATTAAAGGGTTTCAAGAGTAAAAAAGGAAAGTCGTTTGACGCCAAGTTAAAGCTTGACGGCCATAAATTAAGTTTTGATTTTGATTAGAACCTGCCTACCGCCCTGCACGTTGTTTCGGTTGGTGAACTCGTCATTTAGGTTTACTTTTCAAAAACCAAAAAGTGAACCTAACCAACGAGTGTAATTGTAAAAGAAGGAGGATATATCATGAAAAATGAACTGGAAGCATTAGCAAGCGAATTACCTATTTTGACGGATAAAAGCAGTTATAAGTACCTATCAGAAATTGCGGGTAATGGCAAATATATTCAAGTTGCGTGGCAAAAAAAGAATGCTGAATATTTAGCACTTTACGGCACACAATCTATCAAGTTACCCCAAATTGATAATTCTGTAGAGTTTGTAGACGCCGAGGAGGTTTAAATATGCCAACTAAAGAAGAATGGAAGAAACAACTTGTAGATAATGCAGAACAACAAATTTTGAACTTAACTGATAGTGACAAGTTCAAGAACTATCTTAATACTGTGGCAAAATTTCATCGTTATAGCGCTAGAAATATTGATTTAATCTACTCTCAAAACCCAGAAGCTACTCAAATAGCAGGTTTTAAACAATGGAAAAATGATTTTAACAGATCAGTTAATAAGGGAGAAAAAGGGATCAGGATTGCGGCCCCTATGATTAAAAAACTAACTCCAGAGGATCAGAAAAGGCTTGATACGACCAAAGAAAAAGCCATAGTTGGTTATCGCTATATTCCAGTATTTGACATATCACAGACAAGCGGCGAACCAGTCCTAAGTGCTAAAGATTTTGTCAAAGAAAATTTAGCGGATCATAAAAACGTTACTAACCTATACAACGAACTCAAAAATTATTTGAATAACAATACTGATATTAAAGTCAGTGAAAAGAGATTGTCAGAACTTGGTGGCGCTAAAGGCTATTTTCAACCCAGCACTAATGAAATCGTCATCGGTAGCGATGAGCCCGACAATGCCTTGAAACTGGAGACGTTATATCATGAATACGCCCATAGCCAATTACACGGCTTAACGTCAGAATTTAAAGACCGGCCACGAGCCTATCAGGAAACCCAAGCCGAAGCGGTTGCGTACGTTGCCATGCAAAATATTGGCGTTGATACCAGCAACTACTCACTCGGTTACGTGGCCACCTGGGCTAAAGATAAAGCCGTGATCCATAGTGCTTTAAGTGAGATCCAGCAAGTGAGCAACAAAGTGATTGAGCTTAGCGATGGCTTAACCAAACAATTAGGCTTACAAGAAGACCCAAAAGAGCCTGAGCATGATCTAAAAAAGCTATCAGCCCATGATCTTAATAAGTCCTATCAAGGCTTGCAACAACAAGTTCAGCAAGCAACTAGTCCACAACAAAAAGCGCAATTAAAAAATCAGTTAAACGATGTGCACCAAGAAATTAGTGATCGAACTCAAAAACAACTGAAAGCATTTGCTGAAGAAAATCCGGAAATCAAACAACCTGATCCTGAATACGATCAAAGTCTGAAACGTTAGCCAGCTTTTAAAGGACATGCTATAATGGAAACAGAAAAGGAAGCCCCGCCGAAAACAGGACTTCCCACGCAAGCCGCTTCAAAGGCGGTGGCATTAGTTAAAAAATGATAGTTGAGTCACCCTGTAACCTAGCCAAAGTTACGCAGGGCGGCTTTTTTATTTGTTCCTTTTGTCGATGTATGTTAGCAACGCTAAAATAAACATTGCAAACAGCAACATCAACGAGAGTGTCTGGAAGACGCTCATTGACTGTGAAACCTTCCTGAAGATTATTCCATGTTCCCATGGGCCTCACCTCGCAAGGGAAAAGACAGCCACCGCCCTTAAAACTTCCTGCTTAATCTATTATACAGAAACTTTGACGAGGAAACCAAATTTCATCTTAATATTGTTATCAACTGTTTCAGTGAAAGTTGCGCTTAATAAGGTATTTTTGTTTAATACTACGATCAAAGTTTAGCAGCAACTAAAAACAGCTTAAAATCTCTTTGTCGGTAGCAACCAGAGCTTATTTGTATAATTCTTTAAGCTTTTTTATTTAATTCAACTTTTAACAACTTCAAATATCTCTGCCAACCATTCTTTAGCAATTTTTTCTCTGTCGTTTTCATTTAATTCAACAATTCCCTGATTTTCTTCACCTGAAATGTCTTTTTGTAGTATAACTGCCATTTCAGCCTGTGTTAATTGGACGTAGGAAGCTAATGTTGATATAGAGTATGTGAAATTAATTGCGTTCCCTGAATTTGCTAGAATAACAGTCCTATTGCTTTTAGTTTTTAAAATTTTATACCCACCATTGTGTCCATAGTGGGGTAATTTGTTGATCATTTGACTATTTTTAAAAGTATCGTCCGCTGAAGTTACAGAAAAGCTATATAAAGTATGTTTCAAATCCAATTTTTTTAGTTGAAGAGTATCAATAGACTTCTCTCCATTAGCTATATACACAATATCAACGTCAATTAGCTCAGTATATATATCATTAGTTATTTGGTACCCATGGGCTAATGCGTTAGCTAATCGTATTGCCCTTTTATCAGCAACTATGACTATTGCACCACGTTTTCTTAAATTACCCGCTATACTGGAGCCAACTTTACCATAGCCAATAACTAGTACTTTCTTGCCTAAAAGCGTCGTTCCATAATCTGCTAAAAAGATTTCGGATTTGACTACAATCTCATGTCCAACCAAAAAATCTTCCTCAATTTTTAAAGAACTTCTTGCCACTGATAGTATTGGGACTGATATTGAATTATTGGACAGCTTATCTTCATACTTTTGGTAGCCATTTTCCGTATCCTCGATTATTTTAACCAATTGACCTTTAAACTGTTTCTGAATGTCACTTAATCTTGGTACAAAATACCCACCAATATCAATAATTGCAAACGTGTCCTGTCCGACAATTTCCTTTATCAAGTTAGGTGTATCAACGCCTGCTAATTCTTTCCTAGAAACATCTAATATTGTACAAGTCTTTGATAAATGTTTAAGGACTTTACGATCAATACTTTTGGGCTTGGGTATAAAGTACACTTCGTAGTGTTCACATAAATAGTCTATAAAATCCAAACTGTTAATCACGGCGTGCTCTACGACAAGGATTTTTTGGGGATCAGACTGCCCTTTATTAAAAAGCGCAGCGACTTTTTCGAAATACGATTTATCTAATAGATACTCATTATGTCTCATCTTTTACACCTGTTTCCATTTGGAATTCAGATAAGAAATCACGCATATACTTTGTTCGACGACTGGCTTCTTGCTTTCCCGTTCTGGTATTCATTGAACTTGCTAATTTCAGTAGCTTTTCATAAAAGTGATTGATGGTTGTACTTTTGTGATGGCGATAATCATCGTGTGTTTTGATTTCCTTCACTGATATTTTGGGATCGTATATTTCCTGTCCAGCGTGCCCGCCGTAAGCAAATGCACGTGCTATGCCGATTGCACCTAGTGCATCAAGTCTATCAGCGTCCTGAACACATTTACCTTCGTTAGAAAGCTGGTAATGGTGTTCAATGTTGTCAGAATATGACATATGTTGGATAATATCTAAAATGTCTTCTCTAGCCGGAGTTGCAATATTCTCATGGCTAAGTATAATTCGTACTTCTCTCAGTCTATTCTTTTTATCTGCAGTGACTTTTTCGTCTATGGTGTCATGCAAATAGCTAGCTGCTTTCACAACATACAGACCAATATCAGTTTCATCTTTTTTAAAATCTTCTGTATATATTTTCTGAGCTAACTTAGCCACTCTTTGGGCATGAAGAAAATCATGCCCAGTTGGATCAAAGGCCATATTTTCTTTAGAAAATGATTTTATATCATCTAAACTCATTACTCTTTATCTCCTTTAATTACTTTATTTCGTAAAGCTATCAAGCATAGAGAAATTGTGAATACGGCAACAAAAAACAAAATCAAGAAATTGATTGCTAACCCCCATTTTGTCCCTGAAATTACACTCCCTTGTTGTTTCTGCAATAAAGAAACAATAGAGGACGATATTGCAATTCCAACTGCTCCTGAATAAGCTTGAACCGTCATATAAATCGAATTACCATCATTTACTAACCCAGCAGGTAATTGAGACAAACTATAGGTCATGATGTTACTGTAGCTAAAGCTCAATCCCACCATAAAAAGCATATATATTAAAACCAGCCCGCCAATACTTGGTGTAAATAGGTTGGCGCCCAAAAAGGTCAGTCCAATGATTATACAGCCACTTATAATGGGTAAGCGGGGTGCAGTTTTATCGTAAATAATACCAGCAACCACCGATAGCACTGCATCAATCACAGCGGCAGGAGCAATTAGAAAACCTACCAAACCAGGTGACTGGGCAAAAAGTATTTGTAGCACATTAGGGATTAAGTATGACATACTCAAAGAACTGAATTGCAATAGAAAAAAAGCACTTAACAACTGCAAAAAGCGTTTGTTTTTAAAGAGACTTAATTCCAACAATTTATGGCTCTTATGCTTCTCATTAAGAAGGAAAAGTAAGCCACTAAAAAAAGCTGTTCCTAGTAAAAATAAATACAATTTAAAAGAGCTACTGTTAGCAGTCAAGTTAACAATAAACATCAACGTCGTTGTCAAAAAAATGGCCAAGAAAATGCCCCCACGGACATCAAAGGGAACGTAATGAACCGGTGAACTTTGTTCAATGCTAAGCTCACCAAGCAGCCAGGTAACCATAATAATTGGTATTAAAATTATAAATAGAAAATGCCAATTGAATGTGTCCTGAATTATGCCACCATATATGGGACCCACTGCTGGTGCAAAGGCAATAACTAAGCTACCTAGCCCCATAAAAGTGCCAACTTTTTTCTTTGGCACTTGATCTAGTATGACAGCAAACATCAACGGTAACGCGATTCCATCAGCAATGCCTTGACATAAGCGGCCTAGCAAAACTAAATTAAAGCTGTTGGAAAAGCTTGCAATCAACGTACCGACTAAAAAGCTTAAGCACGAAACTCTAAATAAAGTTACCACACGAAACCGTCTTAAAAAGAATGAACCCAATGGAATCAAACTAGTTGAGACTAGCATATATCCAGTAGTCAACCATTGAACTTGACTGATAGGTATAGAAAAATACGTTGTTAATTGTGGGAAGGTTATGTTTAACGCTGTTTCAACCACTATTCCTAAAAAGCTTAAAAGACCAATCGAAATTATTGCGCTCAATAGTTTGTTGTGTTTCTCTTGAACCAAGAATTTCACCTTCCAAACACTACATATAGTTTTTATTACATATTATACCACTATATATGGTTCTTAGGCCGTTGCTCCTACATATTTTCAAGAACGAACAATAGTTTCTCTAGCCTTTGAGAAACTACACTTAAAATAGTCGCAAGTCCGTTATAGCCATGCTATAATGTAAACAGAAAAAGGAAGCCCCGCTAGAACAGGGCTTCCCATGTAGAGCCGTTTAAGACGGTGGCAAAGTTTAATAATAGATTAAATAATCCGTTAGCCTGAAGTGAACCCTTAAAATTGGACAAATTGTTAAGCTGCTTTTTGAACGGCGAGTTCTCGGTATTTTACCGGGGGCT
>NZ_BJDK01000059.1 GCF_005405105.1 Lactiplantibacillus dongliensis | reverse complement strand
AAAATACTAATATCCGACCCCACAGACCTTTTGTATCAAGGTGTGTGGTCTGTTTTTGTACTTTCAACCTTTAGTTACCCAAATTATTGTCCGACTTTTAGTACGACCAACCGACTACTTGGTCGCATTTATTTTGATTCAATTGAGTGTAAATGCTGTGCTATATCTGATTTATGATCGAAGTAGTTGGCAAATTAAATATGACCAGATAACGTATTCTGAACTAGGATTAGTTTTAGGAACATTATTAATTATTTACGGTTATATTGTCTTTGTTGAATCGAATACAACTGATTTGTATTACATTGTATTTGACTTGTTGTTTTTTGTCCTTTTTGGCTTGGCAAATGTGCTGGTTCAAGTTGAGCACGCTAAACGAATTCGTAACGAGTCTAAATTGCGTTATGAACATGATTTATTGATAAGTAGTGAGCGGTATGTTGTTGAAATTGAGAAGCACTACAATGAAATGCGGCGTTTTCGCCATGATTATCAAAATGTCATTTTATCAATGGATGAATACATGCAGACTGGCGATATGGCAGGGCTAACTAGATATTATCAAGAAAATTTAAAACCGATTTCGGCTAAGCTTACGCGAGAAAAGTATGTGCTAGAAAACATGACTTATATTCAAAATAAAGAACTAAAAAGCATTCTCTTTAATAAATTGAATTATGCACAATCATTAAATATTAAAGTCAGTTTTGATTGCCGGACACTGATTAAAGATTTAGGAACGGATACGTTTCAATTAGTGATCGCTTTAGGTCTTATTTTGGATAATGCGATTGAAGCGACGACTACCCAAACACATGGTCAAATCTTGGTAGGAATTTTCAAACAATCGGCTAATTTAATAATTCTAGTTCAAAATTCGTTAGCTGTGGATGTGAGTTTGCCACCAATATGGCGCTTGAAGCAGCAGGGGTTTTCAACTAAAGGGACTCAGCGAGGACTAGGATTAAGTCAACTAAGTGCCATTATTGATCAAGATGCTTGTTTGACGCTAGAGACACAGCTTGAACCGCAGTTCTTTTTACAGAAGATTACGATTAGATTGGGTGAATCCGAATGATTGATGTGTACGTATGTGAAGACGATGAAAAACAGTTGGCAACTTTGAAACAGTATATTAATGACTACATCATGATTGAAGCGGCACCGATGCAGTTAAAGCTAGCAACTTCAAATCCATATGAACTATTGGAAAATGTCGATAATCAGCATAAGCGACTATACTTTTTAGATATTGCGTTAGGGTCAGATATCAATGGTCTGGAGCTAGCTCAGCGTATTCGTCAGATAGATTCGAATTGTAAGCTCGTCTTTATTACGACTCACACCGAAATGATGTTTTTAGTATTTAAATATCAGTTGGAGGTCTTGGATTATATTATTAAAGATGAGCCTGATGCTTTTCATCAACGAGTCGCGCAAGTTTTGGCATTGGCATTAGTTCGGTTTGAACAGTCTAAGATTGCTAGTGCGGATTATGTTCAGTTCAAAATGGATAGTCAAGCTCGCCAAGTTCAAGTTAGTGATATTTTGTATATTGAAAGTTCACCAGTTCAACATAAGTTAGTGGTACATCTGGAGAATGGAACTTTTGAATATTATGGCACGATTAAGGATGCTGAGAGTTTACATGCAGACTTGTATCGATGTCACAAGTCGTATGTCGTTAATTGTAAAAAAATCAGTATCGTTAATAAACGTGACCGCGAGATTGAGCTGAACAATGGTGAGTCTATTATTTGTTCAATTAAAGCCGCCCGCGAGTTAGCTAGAATGTTATAAATCTTTGAAGCTAGTGACCAGAATTTGATTTTGCCAGTAAAACAGCTGATTTTGGGAATACTAAAAAATCAACTGGTACTTAAAGCTCAGATGTGAGTGCTTATGGATAAAAACTCGTCATGAGTTTTTACTCTGATAGACTTTAATTAGGCGTTAATTTTTATTAGCGTTAATAAAGTTGAGGAGTGACATTAATGAAGAAGTTAGTGCAAGTAGTTGTTGCGGCTGGTTTAATCAGTGCAGCGTTATTAAGTTCGTTGCCAGTGAGTGCTGCCAATGATAATGCTGATTACGCTTGGCACTAGTTGGTATAAATTGCCACTCTGGTTGGCCCAGCATCGGCTGGAACGTGGTGGCCGCGTTTGGAAGCCAAAGAGCGGTCTTCCAAGCCGGGCTTTATCTAAGCCGGGAAATCACCGACTAAGATAAACGACACCACTGAGCCAATTCTGGCCCGTCCGACGTTAACTAACGGGTATTGAGTCACTAACGATTGATTATTTTCAGTTCGGTCATTTAGCCGAGAGGTTGGTTCCTAAAATGTTCAGCCGTGTCGTTGGCGTTCCGGCATTTTAGGAACCAACCGGCAGGCGGCAATTTCAACTAACACCAAACGTAATGCTGATTATACTTTTAGCATACACGGATTAAAGTAGAACTCGCAGGCAGGCGGTAACGTAAGTCCATCAGTAACTAAAACGGCTGGCAATGGGCCATCTTATCGTCGAGTTAATTCAGATTTCAATGGGAAGCAGACGGTAATGCTGACTGCCCAGAATAATAACTTTAATACTGAGGAATATAATATTTCAGGTTACTGGGATGAAGAAACTGGAATTGTTCAATAAATGATGTTTGGATGTGATCAATTAAGTAGGCCAGATAGCCTACTTTTTTAATAGAAAGGAGTACGATCCCATGCAAGTTGAATTTAGACGGATGTTACATGATCGTCGGTTTGTTTTATTTGCTGCTGTTATTTTAATTGTACCGCAGCTTGATATTGGTTGGGTGATTCATAATCAATTTTTAGCCGGCATGGATGAACCTAAATTTATTTTACATCCAGCAATGGGAAGTTTTTTAGCTGGTAGTAGTATTGGCCATTATGGTCAAATGATTCTAGTCTGGTTACTGCCCGTTATCCTTTTAGGACTGGTAGCAGATCGCGCTGTAAGTGATAGTCGCCAAAATTACATGGTGGCTCAAATGATACGTAAAACCAAGGCTCGGTATTTAATTGATAAATTAACATTTGTGGCCGTCGTCTCGATGGCGGTAACCGTAATCTCATTGTTATTAAATTTCTTGATAGCGTTTATCTTCTTACATGGTGGGATTAGTTTTCAGGGTAACGAGGAGTCAGTGAAATTTAATAGTAGCCAGTTAAATTATCAACTGGCACATCCTTATTCGACACTATTAATTATTACTAGCGTTTATATCTTAATTGTTGGGATTTATGCCATGGTTTGTTACATGTTGTCAATCATCTTTTCTAGTTATTATTGGGTTTATCCAATTGCATTTTTAGTTTGGATCTTTCAAATCATGATGCGCAATAGTTTGGCATTCTTGATGCAGCCATTTATGGAATACGGACTTGCCTATCAAATTCCTGCAATGCTAACTTTTGGATTAATCGCAATTATAATTATTGGGGGTGGCTATTATTGGAAGGTTCGAACTGATGCAATATCGTAGACGTATGTGGCCACTGTCAGTCGTGCTGATCATTGGATTGATATTGTTTTGGTTACACCTGTCGCAAGGCGTTACACGGCCAATGACGACTTTAGCAGCAGTAACTGCTCTTGAAGCGAGTGGTGTCCGTTATCATTACGCGATGTTGCATGCCACTATTTATACAGTGATTTGTATTTCAATGAATATGACGGTTTTTACGAGTCAGGTGGTGCCAAGATTAATGCGGCAAACACGAGTTCAATATTTTATGACAGATTTAAAAGTCATGTTTAAGCAAGCCTTGTACTTTACAACAATCTTTTATGGCGTCGATGTTATTTTGTTTAATCAACTTGCTAGTCATACGATTCGGCAACAGCCGGCAATTTGGATAGCGTTGAGCAGTCGCTATTTGTTAGCAATCGGGTTTTATTTGATACAGTTGACTGCAGTTTACTTGATAACCTTGATCACACATCAAGTTGTTATTGGGCTGTTATTGGTACCAGTATTGACGGTTATTTCATTGAAGTTCTGTTTGGCAACTCACCATTTACATCCATTAGCTAGCTTAGGGACATTTGATCATCTCGGTCAAGCTGGCATTGACTTAGCAGTTGTTTTTCGCGGGGGTATTCAGACGCTAGTGTTGATTATCGGTTTAGTTATTTGGAATTGTCACCAATTGAAAAAATGTGATGTACGATGATTAAATTAAGACAGTTTGGGTTGGTATTGTGTTGTTTCATTATCTTTGCTGCGCTTACGATGAGACAGACAGTTGAAGTCACTAATTTATGGAAAGTTATTGGTTATGAGCAACGGATTAGTCAACAAATTGGCTTAGTGTTGCCATGGGTTGCGCTGATTAGTTGGTTTTTTATGCGCTTTCAACTAGTGTTTAATCAGGATTACCTGGTTAGACTCTTACGGTACCAAAGTATTTTTAAGCTTTGGTTAAAGTTGAACTTACTTATCTTGAAAGTTAGCGGTCTCTATGGGTTGAGCTACATTAGCGTTATGATTAGTCTCTATGGATTGTACTTTAAGACGATAATTCCGATTAAGCTTAATCAGTTGATAGTCCTTTTAGGGATGGTAATTGTGGCTTATTTGATAGGTGTTATGCAATTGTGGCTGAGTTTCGTCACGGATACTAGGACAGCCTTTTTTGTCCAGCTAGTGTATGCCGTTGTGGCGTTATCGATGGGAAGCTGGGCTTATAACGGGCAGCCGCAAGTTATTTATTGGCAGCTGCTTGCCTGGCCACAATGGCTAAGTACTGGACGACTGTTGGCACTACAAGCTAGTGGTAGCGCTATTGGAAGTACTTTTATATTACTGACGTTAGTTTTGGCTGGCGGGTTAAGCTGGCAGTTGTTACGAACAGATTGGTTGGGATAGCTATGGAAATTCAAGTAAATAATATTGTAAAAACAATTCACAAAAAAGTCATTTTAGATCATCTTAGTTATCGCTTTGAAGGTGGTCATATCTATGGTTTAACGGGTATTAATGGGTCGGGTAAGACGATGCTATTACGTGCTTTGGCAGGATTAATTCATTTGACTAGCGGTGAAATTATCATTAATGGAAAAGTACTGCATCGTGATATGGATTTTGCCCCGGATACCGGTGTCATTATTGAAAACATGAGCTTATTGCCACAGTTTTCAGCATTTGAAAATCTAAAACAGTTAAGTAAGATTAAACGTTGCGCTACTGATAAAGACATTCTATCGGCTTTAACTGCGGTTGGGCTGCAGGAACAAATTTATCAACCTAAATTAAAAGCCTATTCGTTAGGTATGCGGCAGAAACTGAATATTGCACAAGCAATATTTGAAAATCAACAACTTATTTTGTTGGATGAACCGACCAACGGATTAGATTCAGATAGTGTCGATAAGTGTATTCAAACATTGCGACAATTACGTGATCAGGGGAAATTGATTATCTTAGCAAGTCATATTAGTGACGACCTGATGCGCTTAGCGGATAAGCAACTGAAATTATCAGCAGGTCACTTGGTTGACTTGACATCGGAGTAAGTTTAAATGGCAGTCACTCGTGGTTAGTTGTTTTTTTACGATAAAGTTCCCAATTTTAAGCTCTTTTCCGGTATGCTTAATGTAGTATCGGGGGGACGACCATGTTATTTACTTTATTTGGTGTTTGTTTTGAATTTTGGATCACTCGGATTCGGTTACCACAATATCAATTAAAAGGAGTGGATTATGGCTTAGGTGTGTTGATATGGATCATTACCCAATGGGGAACACCAGTCATTGGCGATTGGATGATGGTACTAGTGTTGTTGTTATTAGGTTATTCAATCTATACCCGGGCACGTGATTGGCGAGCCGCAGTCGTAGTTAGCATCGAGAGTCTCTTGATAGTAACCATTGTGACGCAATTGACCCAATTAATAGCGCCGTTGATTGCTATTGCTGATGCAATTCCGTTGACATTTTTCTTGTTTAGCTTAGTTATTGGAGGATTATTGCATTGGTCCACCCGGCAGTCCATTTTACCAACGGGACAAATTAATACCATGATGGCTGGTTTAGTCAGTCTGGCATTTTTATTGATTATTGCCTATTTAAAGTTTATTAGTGGCAATCAGCCGACACCGACAATGACGTTGGTTGGCTTAGGACTAGTCCTAATTTTGTGTGTGATTTTGTTGGTTGGGCAGCGGGAACATCAACGGTTGCTTAAAAAGCAGGCCTTGATAGCGTTACAGCAACAAACTTTGACTAGTAATCAGCGTTACACACGTGCCATGGAACAGCACTATGATGAGTTGCGTCGATTTCGACATGATTATCAAAATGTGATGTTATCGTTGTCTGAATATTTGGCAACTGATGATCTAGCGGGACTAAAACATTATTATCAAACAAACCTAGTTGCTAAGACTGCGCAATTAAAAGCGTCTAAGTATGAATTAGAGGATTTGACAAAAGTTCCGGACAAGGCCATTAAAAGTATTCTGTTTAATAAATTAAATAGTGCCCAGCAAAGCGGTGTTACTGTGCGATTTGAATCGCAGCAAGTGGCACAATTAACGGCTGTACCGTCAGTTGATTTGGCCGTCATGCTTGGAATTATTTTAGATAATGCTGTTGAAGCTACCGTGAACCAATCTGAAGGTTGGGTACATGTTGTTATAATAGCGGTTCCGGCAACGCAAACAATTCTGGTCAAGAATTCTTTGGCAGCTAAGGTTCCCGCGTTATGGCAGCTAGAACGGTCTGGCTTTTCAACTAAAGGTTCGGATCGAGGATTAGGGCTGACAAACTTAAAAAGTATGCTCGCAATTTACCCGCAAGTTGAGCTGGCGACAACGATTACTGAGCAGTGTTTTAGTCAGCAACTAACGATTAGATTGGATGGTCAGGCATGATTGAAGTTTATATATGTGAAGATGATGCCAAACAATTGGTGAGTTTGACGCAGCTAATTGAGAATTATATCATGATTGAAAATTTGGACATGCAAGTTGTTCAAGCTGAGGCTACCCCTGGACCATTATTGACACGACTTAATAATGACCAGCAACGGCTATACTTTTTAGATATTGATTTAGGCGATGAGATGAGTGGTATTGAGTTGGCCCAACGGATTCGATCTGTGGCAGTGGATTGTAAACTGATCTTTGTGACAACTCACGCTGAACTCGCATTAGAAACGTTGCAACATCAATTGGAACCGCTGGCGTTTATTTTAAAAGACGATCCGGAATCTTTAAAAGCGCAAGTTATCCAAGCAATCAATTTGGCACGCACTCGCTGGCAAAAGTCTAGACCCCAACAACAGCAATCTTTGACATTTAAAACAGCAGATCAATTGCGTTCAGTGCGGGTCGCAGACATTTTATATTTTGAGACGGCACCGGCACCACATAAATTAATCGTTCATTTGGCAAATGCTCACTTTGAAATTTACAGTACCGTGAAGCAGGCTGTAGAAATGCACGACAATTTTTATCGGTGTCATAAGTCGATTGTAGTCAATTGCCAACAAGTTCGAGCTGTTAATCGGCATACTCAGTTGGTGACGTTGACTAATGAGGAACAAGTACCTTGCTCCTTGATGGGGGGGCGGGGCTTAGCACATTATCTGCAAGTGCGAGTTGATGACTAATTTTAGGCTGATTATGACCGTTTTAACCAAATCAAGCTAGTTTCGCTATACTAAATACGCTTGGTGCTAGTTGATTTGGTTTATAGTATCCACTAATAAGCATTGTTCTAGCCTAGCTTGAAAGCCTCTTGCT
>NZ_BJDK01000058.1 GCF_005405105.1 Lactiplantibacillus dongliensis | reverse complement strand
GGCAGGCAGAAGCTCGCTGCTGGAATTAGATGATGTTTTTTGCTGATATATCGTTGGTATAACTTGCCGTTCGACAGTATCGCGGATCTTTTGTCCACCCGTGACTTTGACGATACGATACGTGTCACCCTGCTTAACGGTTTCGGCGTCATAACTGAACTCTTGCAAATGCGTCCCGTTATCAGTACCAAAACGATACGTTAAGTAATAAGTGATGATTGATTTATTTTTACTCATTGGCTTGACGGCCCGGACTTCTGAATCGTAGTCAATCCCAGTCAGACTATCATCATTATAATAACCTTTAGACATCCGCACCATTTCTTTGTATTGCGGATTATCGGTACCATCAGTGTAATAGTCGTCCAAGCTACGATCATCGTTATCCGTCGCCTGATCAATGTCACCGGTATTAGATAGCTCTTGAATCGCGACCCACAAGTTATCCATATAGGCATCGGCATCTTTCAACGTCATCACCCCGGCAAATTCCAAGTTAATCGTTTGATTGTCTTCCGTAACTTGGGTGGCCTTAGACGTGACCGTCGATGAGCCGTGCTTGTATTCACCGGACACTTCCAGATTACCAGACCACGGCAATTCGCTCACAACCAATTCGCCAGCTGAATCGGCGGTACCTTGTTTTTTCCCGTTAACGTAAATCACGGTCTTGGGCGCCGTTTCCACGGTGAACGAAACGGTGCGTAACGCGAGGTCGATGACTTGGCTGGACTTAGTCAAATGGTAGGTCCCGCTGTTAGTCATTGATTTGCCGCTGACAGTACCGCTAGACGCAATCGTATACGTGCCGGGGACTAATGGTCCCAATTGCTTACGGTAGCTGGTACTTGTCGATGTGGCCACGGTCTTGCCGTCAACGCTAATTTTAGCGCCATTCCGGTTAGTCGTCGCTGTTGGATAAACGGGCTTCACTTTGACTTGGTACTTATCAAACACCAGCCAGTGCTTCCCCGTCAATTGATACGTAAAGGCACCGTCAACGGTTTGACCATTATTCAATTGCCGTTTGAAGGTCGCCAAAGCTTGCGGATTCTTCTTGAAGTATCGAACCAATGGCTTAATCTTTTTGTCTGATAACTTCAGATTAGGATCCGAGCTCGTAAAGTTGGTCACGAGACCACTTTTATCCGTTTTCAACGCGGTAATTGTGCGATCTAATTGTGAGGCCCGGCTATAATAGCTATGACCGAACACGTACCCGCCAATTAAGACGACTACGACCACTCCAATGAGCACCCATGCCCAAGTTGGCATCGCGCTGCCGTGCTGATTGCCACCAGCTGATTGGCGACGATGGGCACTCGCCGTTGGTTGGACAGTGACTGGTTGCGTGGCAGTTGGTTGACTGTCAGTGGTAACTTGCTTTGAGCTGGCTGACGTGGCCGATTCAGGTGCTATTGATTCAGATTGATCAGCGTTAGCGGCGGCAAACTGGGCTAAGTTAAACCCACAATTCCCACAGAATTCATCGCTGGCCATGACCTTTGCGCCACAATTCGGACAAAAGGCGGTGGCCCCACCTTGGTCATCGGCCGCCCGATACCTTTTTTGTGTTAGTTTCATCAGTTATTCCTCCAAAATTAATGCCAGTTAGCGATGTAAGAGATAGACATTGGCATGCTCGTGATCGCCCTGTGAGACGAGATTAGCTTGCACTAAGTAACCTTGATACTTGGTCCCGTTGATGACCTTTGAGAACTTACTGCGTTTTGTAAAGGTCATCTTCAAGGTTGAGCCATTTTCATTCAAATGCAGGGTCACTTGGTTATGATCACCTTGCCAATTGCCAAAGTCTTTGACCCGCATCCCCACCGCGTTTGGTAAGGAATCGGCATCGTCGTCCGCATTTAAAGCCACCCGACCGTTTTGACGAAAAACGATCTGGGTCACGCCATCACTCGTAGGGCGACCAGCAAGACCCGCTTTTGAGACGACATACCAGCTGTTATAGCGCGCTACTTGGTCTTTCAAACCTTGGTGATGATAAACACCGCTACCAATTCCAACGATGAGCACAACTAAAATGACCCATGCAAGCCAGGGATACTTTAGGCCGTGATACCAGATTGTTAAACGGCTCTGCCAGTTCGTTGCCGTTGGTGCTACTGACGTACTGGCTGATGGCGCTGCTTGTAACTTAGCGCCACAAAAGGGATAGAACTTCGTACCAGCGGGCACTTTTTTACCACAATTTGAACAAAACATCTAAGCGCCCCTCCTAAAAGTTACTGAAGAGATCCCCGAGTGAAGAGTTTTGCGAAAATTCTTGGGCAAAGTCTAACACTAAGTTTTCAGATTCAATCCGGGCAAAGATGTAAAAGGCTAAGCTCAACACAACTAACGCAATCAAAATAATATAAAACTTGTCGAACCGTTTCTCATTAATCGAATTGTTAATCGCCATAATATAACCGACTTGCCAAACCATGCTAATCGCCGCTATGACAACTAACGCAAAGGCCAATTGCTTGATGAAGGTCAATGGTGAGTCGACGTTAAAGGTAATCGTATAAACGGAGAAAATCAGTACAATGTTTAAAATTAACCCAACATTCGTTAAATGACCAAAACGGTTCAAATAATCAAAAAAGTTAACCGCCCCGTTTTTATCGCCGAGCGCACTGGCACCAAACCCAATTAAGATATAGAACAACACACCAATTACTACGACAATGAAAAGCTTGGTATCTAGGCCGAATGATAAGTTTTTTAACGTCACCATGGAACTAGCGGTCGATTCGTTGACTTGCTTAATGAACCGGTTAATCGCCGCCACAATCGCAAACGTCAGTAATAAGGCACTCAACACCATTGAAATAATACCGAAGTATTTCTCAGCCGGCGCTTCCGTGTTAGGATGCTTGATCGATTCAACAAACCAGCTAAAGTAGTTCTTCGAATAGTTCTGCAGTTGTGCCACCCGATCATTAGTTGGCGCCGCAGCTGGATTCGGTTGATCTGTCGTCGTTTGTGTCGTATTAGTCATAGTATTAGTGGCAGATTCTGCCGTTGCTTGTTGTAAATCATACCCACAGTGGGTACAGAAACGGGTGTCACCATCAACGGCTTCACCACAATTAGGACAATAATTTTGCATTAGTTTGGGCCTCCATTTTTAGTCTGTCGATGTATAGGCGCGAATCTTCTGCGCCGGCGTGATCTTAATAATCTTGTAGCTGTCACCACTTGGTTCTAAGGTCGCCGTGTATCGGAAGACTTGAATCCGTTCATCTTTGGAATTCTCAAAATCATACTTCACATCATAAGTCAGTTGGCTCTGTTGCTTGGTAGCTGGTGCGACCGATAAGACAGATGGACTATAGTCGACACTGAGGACCCCATCGTTCTTGTAGTAACCCTTTGCCATCGTCATAAAGCCTTGATAGTCACTGTTAGCCGTGCCATCAACAAAGTAACTGTCGAGGTTCTTATCATCGTCATCCGCTGCATCGCCCAAGTCGCCACTGTCAGTATAGTTACTAATGGCCGTAAATAACCCAGTTAAGTAGTCACTAGCCGTTGCCTTGCTCATCACCCCAGGGAATGTCAGGCTCACGGAACCGTCAGCGTCACTCTGGTTGATTTTGCGGGTCTTCGAAGTAACGGTCGTCCCACCGACTTTGTACTTACCAGTAAGTTCCAAATTACTCGACCAAGCCGTCTCCTTAATCGCTAAGGTGCCATCACTACCAATCTGGCCCTGAGACTTACCATTCAAGTAAACCGTCGTCTTTGGCGTACCCGTCACGGTAAATGAAATCGTCTTTAAGGATAAATCGTAGCGTTGATTATTTTGATGTAAGTAGACGGTACTCTTATTTTGTAGCAGTTGCCCATTGACCGTCCCGGATGCCAACAACTGATAATTTCCGGGAACGTAGGGGCCAAACTTGTGCTCATAATAACTCGAATTGGATGATCCCACTGATTGACCATTAATCTTCAGCTGGACCCCACTGCGATTCGTCGTCAACTTGGCATAGAGTGGTTTCACTTTAATTTGATACTTATCAAACAAAAGCCACTTCTTACCAGTGACGGTATACTCAAATAGTCCATCCGTAGTCATCGAACCCGTCCGGAGTTGACTCTGGAAAGTCGCTAACGCTTGGCGATTCGCCTTGAAACGCTTCACTAACGGCTGTAGCGTCTTATCAGTCAGCTTCAATGACGGATCTGACGTGGTAAACTGTTGGGCAAGCCCTTTCTTACCAGTCTTCAGCGCACTAATATCGCGGTCTAATTGGTTGGCGCGTGAATAATAATTGCGACCGAATAAATAGGCCCCACCAATTAGCACGGCGATTACGATAATCGTGATCCAAGCCCACTTGGGTAATGCTGGTTGCTTGTTGACCTGAGATGTCCGTGAAGTTGTAGCTGGACGAGTCACCGTGGACTGTGTGGTTGTCGCCGTTGATTGTGGCTGAGAACTAGCGCCGGTTACGGTAGTCTCCTGACTAGCAGCCGCTTGTAGCAAGTTATAGCCACAATTACCGCAAAATTCATCACTCGCCGTGACCGCCTGCCCACAGTTCGGACAAAATCGTCGTTCCTCGCCTCGGTCATCGGCTGCCCGATATAATTTCTGTTGAAAATGCAATACCCCAATCTCCCTCTTTGATATAAACTTATTCATCTAATACTTTATCATAATTTTAAGCTAATTTATTGGAATCTTAATAATTAGTGGGGAGAAATTTCTGCAACTAAAAATACCGATTAACTTGGTTAGGGTTAGTCGGTATTTTTACGTTGGGTAATTATATAATTAATTGTGGTTTATCACAGAGCAATCTAGATCAATGACACTGCATCCGATATTGTCGTATAGTTACTACTACCACTCATCTGCCATTTAAACTTCGTTAAGTCAATCATCTTAATAGCCGGGTTATCCAGTGTTAGTAAAAAGTGATCATCCTTTTGCATAAACATAGCGTTACCCTTGTGTCGCACCATACCACGACCATGTTTAGGAATGAAAATGACAATATTATAAATTGGCAATTTTGAAATTACCTTTAACATATCATTATCACTCGCTGCCACTAGCCACATCAAATGTCGTAACCACTGCAAACCACCTAAAAATTGTGGCTTAGGATTTGCATTACCAATATGTTTAACATGCTTCACTTCAAATTGGTAAATACAATCATCAATGATAGTACAATCATTGTCTTTTCCAGCCGCCCGATCATGTCCTTTTAAGTAATTAGCCGCAGCCTTAATATCCTCAATCCTAAATGAGACCGCATAATCACCACTAACCACATAGCTTAAACTAATTTCATAATCGTCCTCATGAATTAGCTGAACAAGACGCTTCTTTCTACTCTGATACTCATAGGAATCTTCCGTGATTGTTTTATGAAACCGTTCAAAGAAATCAGCTTTCATGAGTACTACCACGCTTATCCAACTGGTCAATTAGACCATAATAACGATTATTAATCTGATCTGTGGTTATATCAAAGTTGGCTAGTTCAACATCATCATCAGTTATATCACCCAAATCAGTGATAGTGCTAGCTTCAAAATTGTAAACCCTCACTAATTGACTTGTAGCTGTATTTTCTTTAACTTTATCAGCTAGCATCAAATTCATTAACTCTTTGACTAAGTAATCACTATGTGTTGAAATGACAACGTTAGTTCCAATCGCGGCAAGCTGGTAGAGAAAGTCCATCATCATCACCTGTCGAGTAGGATGTAAATTCATTTCTGGTTCATCGATAAAGAGCCAATTACCCTCACCAATATTGCGAATAAAGATATCAATACCAAATAGAGATTTTAGCGAAGATGACAACAAATTAAATGTTACTGTTCTATTCTCAGTTTGATCAGGCAAATTATAATTCACTTCATTTTTAACCTCATCATAAACAAACTCGCCTGGTACTAACCCATCAACTAATGCTTTTAACTTCTCATCTTGAACTCTTTTGTCCAGTGGCTCTTTCAAGCGACCTAATGAGTTATTAATATACTTGATATAGGCTTCGATTGGATACGGATAGCGTTCATTGGCCGATGTCGTCGTTTCTATTTGATTTGCATTTGCAACCGGTACTTGTAAGCTATCATTGACGATTTGATTATTGAGTCGATTTCTAAAAACATTAATGCCGATTCGTTCGGCAGGCATGTAAAAACTAGTCTTTCTAGACGCAAATAAATCATTGAAAATATTTCCACTAACAAGTTTCGTTGCTTGACTCATTGAAGGTGCCTGACTGACACCCGATTGCTCTTGCTTACCACCTTCAACATCATAGTAAGTGAAAATCGAGTCAGACTTGTCCAAATAAGTAGAATATATCCTATTCTCTATCAGATTGTTTACTGAACTTTGACCTTCAATACTATCCGTTTCCAGATTATAGTCCCAGCGATAAAACCAATTTAATCGCTTTTCTTTCGGTAAAATAAGCTCTGAAATATCATGTTTATTGATTGTTAATTTTGTTGTTCCGCTTACATAAACGCTATCGTCTCGAAAAAAGTTTTGATAAAATGACTCAGAATCATTTAACTTATTAAAATTATCAATTAGCTGCTTCTCTAATACTGACAAATAATAGTCAACAGTATTAGTTACCGGTTCTCCAGCTATAATTTGCTGAATTTGTGCCTCTGTAACTAAATTTGGTGTGAATTGATTCTCCAGCCAATATCTAAACGCAAATAAGCTATATGCAGCTAATGTCTTGCCAGTACCATTATTACCAGTTAGTACTGTTAACCGATTAAGCTGCACTGTACCATCCTTAATCGGCCCTAAATTTTGAATTCGCATAACCATATTCTCCTAAAAAGTTTCGATAGTATTGAAATTTAAAAAATTGACACTGTACACATCTAAGGCTTCAACCAACATAAGTTACTTTATTATAGTATACGTAATCTAAGTGATGTGTTATCTTTTGCACTGCCCATTTTAAATATCACATGCTAACCGAGTTGCTTTAGACATCTCACGCTGAACATTATAAATTTCCACAATAATACTATTCCCCACCGGATGCCAATCAATAGCTCTAATTAGACTGCGCATAAAGTTACGGGTAATTTGCGTTTTGATGGAAATACCACTGCGCTCTAAATCATCGTAGAACGTTACCCGTTGATCAAGCTTATCCACTTTAAAATAGTAATAAGCAAAATTTGCTGTTCCTCGTTGAAGAATTAAATGGTATGAAAAATTATAGTCCGCTGGAAATACTTGTATGCCATCATTGGTCATTAACTTAACATCCTTTTCATTCAATATTTCAACCATTCTGGTTTCTTTAAGAACAAGCTTAAGTTCTTTCGTTAATGTCAAAATCTTTAAAATGCTTTCTGATTACTTTAATATCACATAACAACTCCTGACTATTTATCGAATCTTCCGATGGCCTCAAAATTGGATACCTTTCTTTTTCTTTTTGAGTTCGAAAAGGTTGCCACCTAATAGTCTTTCTATGATCACTTTCAACAAAATAATCATAATCTAACAACTTCCAATGAATAGTCTTTTTTAAATCAGATTCTGTAATGTTTTCTTCACTAATAAAATGATTGACCCTACTCGTAGTGATCCGATTTAACTGGCTAATTGGTGACAATGCTAATTCTATGGCTTGGAAGTTCAAATTATTATTAGCATCCAAAATCACAAGATATAGGCTTTTTTTATACCCTTGAACATTAGTTAAGAATTGTTCATTTGACTTAGCAAAAAGATCTTCAAACACCCCATTAATTCCAATTGTATTCAACTCAATGCTGCCTAAAAACTTATTAATAGAGCCTCCGTCTTTACTTCTAAATTTCAAATAAATAAACGGATCTGAGTTCTTATCATTCCGATACGCAACAAACATTGATTTTATACTACCTCTAAGAATATTACATTTTACTAATAACGTAAAACCTGCGACTAAAGTATCCAAAGTATCCATTTCTATAGCAGAATTTCTAATTAATGTTTTATTACTACTATCCGCAGAAACACTAATCTCACAAGATAAGTTTTCCAGGATGCGTTTCATTTCTATTTGGCTTTCTGTTAATTCATTATTTTTTTGAACCAATATTTCACTCTTCCTAGCATTTTTATCCGCATGTTTTCTGCTCACACTAGACCCTATCCATCCTAAAATTGCAGTAAAAATCGGAACTATAAAATTAAACATCTTCCTCGATTTAAAATTGAAGTGCAACACCTGCTCTACTAGACCAGTTCTTTATTCAGACTAGTCAAAAAGGCCATGAA
>NZ_BJDK01000057.1 GCF_005405105.1 Lactiplantibacillus dongliensis | reverse complement strand
CACTATAAAGTAATAGAGGCATAAGAGCATCCCGTCGGATAACTCTTATGCCTCTAAGCTTAGTATTTTTATTATGGTTGAACTTCTTCTGCATCACGAACATTGGAAGGCACAAAGTCATCGGATTTATGATTGATCAGGACATCGGCGTAATGGTCAACTTTGACATTAATGGTCTTCAAATGATTTTGTAAATCATTGATTTCTTCTAGTGTCCGGGATTGTTGGGCCTTCATCATTTCATAGCGTTCAGGAACGGTGCTTTCGCCTTCTTGAACGAGGTCTAAGTAATGTTGAATCCGTTCCACATGTGCTGGAAAATTGATCTTAAAATAACCGTTCAAACTCGTTCCTACCATTTCTTGGCAAGGTGTTTTTTTTCAAAAGAACATCTTACCTGAACACTCAAGGTTCAATCGTTTATGTCGTTTGGCAGGTACGATTATTCAGCTTATTCGCGTTGGTTAACCAAGACCGCAATTAGTGAGCCATAACCTATACGATAATTGATAGCTTAAGCAATCGCTAAAGCTTCAATTCATGGCGTTAAATTGGTTAAGACTTTTTGAATGAATATCCAAGCCCTATTTTGAGTTATATTCCAGATCCGTTTTTTTAGGTGATTTAAAATTAGGCTTAGTCTGTAGCGTCAACGCCCCAATTGTCAGCGATTGATGAATAACGATCGACATAGATTGAGTTAACCCAACCTGAAAAGTGATAATTATCGGTCGAAACGAGCTGGTAATAGGTATCTTGTTCTTTAGTTCGTTTAATGGCTTTCGTGATTTTAAACTTAGCTAGGTGTGGAATCGTCGTACTGTTGAAGTCAGTCATATGTGCCAGTCGTTTTGCCTTGTATTGTGTGTATGGTACCTGGTTCCAAAGTGTCCCGCCACTAATAATACCGACATTAGCTGTAAAGTTAGTTGGAATTAAAGTACTTTGAGTTGTATTGGCGGGCTTGAGACCACCGGCAAATTTACCAACTTTTTTACCGCCATAAAGATAGCCACGATACTTGCCGTTCATCGTGACGACTTTGTAGTAGACGGCGCCTGTATTTGTCACGGTGTAGCAATATGCTCGTAAGTAGTAGCCTGATCCGCGATTTAGTTTATTTTTACCGTTAACTTGGTAGTAGTCACGGTCGACGTTAGTGTAGGTTTGCCATTCTTGTAACTTGGCTTTAGAGGCAATCAACTTAGCGCCTTTTGTGGTACCGGGTTTAGTGTATAGGGCATATTTGCCAGTAGCACTAACATTTCGCATGGATCCTGGTGTTGTCAGAGTGGTGTCTTTTGTTTTAATGGTAGCTGCAGTCGCATTGGGGAATATTGTAGAGCGCAGTCCAAGTGCAGTAAAAATTATAACGGTTAAAGATATATAGATACGAATTGATTTCATGAGCTTTTCTCCTTTGTTTATGCTATAGATTATAGCGTAATATAGCATGTTTTTCTCCTATGTACAATTGAATTAGAAATTCAAAATTTGTTAGCATCTAATGGATGAAAGATGAATTTTAGAGTTTGTAAAGATTATAAATAAACAATAGGTGTTAAATTTAGTTGCGTACATTAGTTTCAGAATTTTGATTTGTGCTATGTGATTGGAACGACTAAACTTTTAAATTATTAAAGGAAAACGATGGTAGTTAATGAGTGTAAGCTTGAATATCAATTAGCTTGGAGGTAATCAGTATGAAAGATAATGGTAATAAGGAACAAATAGATGAACCTTTTGATTCTGGCAGGCCAGTATTAAGTGGAAAATTAATATTGGATAGGGATGATTTTCTAACTGATGATTCTATGGATGAGTACTTTAAAAATCATCCAGAGGCGCCTAGACAAGCATATGAATATTATTTGAGGTTAAAACAAGAAGATACGGCAGATACTGAGGATGTTGGAACACGACAGGTTGTCAAAGCTTCAACAGCAACTGGAACTTTAGTCTATACATTGAGTGGTTTACCGACATCAAATGTTGTTCAAAATTGCTATATTGGCTCGAGCTATCTTTACACAGTACAGCAGGTAAATAATAGAAGTGGTGCCACAGGCTATATTAGTCGTTTTAAGTTGAATAATACGTCATCATTAAAAGCGCAAGATCACATGACTCTTTTGAGATTTGGTCATGGTCAGACACTGCAATGGTTTGATAATTCGGTTGGAACGGCTTACTTTTGGGTTATATGTAAAGCTATGAAAGTGGACTATCCAGATTATCCAGGGGATACTGATTGGGGTACACAAGTTGGTCGAATTAGGTATGTTGCTGGTTCAACGATTGATTATACTGGGATTGCTAGAATTTCAAGTATCAATCGTGCTAATAAGACCGGAGCATCTTTTGGTTCATTAAAGCGTTGTGAAGCTGCACTCGATAGTTCACGTAATTACTTATTAATTTGGTCTATGAATTCATCTAATAATGTTCAATTTTCTTATTATAAGGCTAGTACAATAAATAAAGTGTTGGATGATTACGAGGGAAAAGTTTCTAAGTATATCTCAGCTGAAAATGTATTGATTCGTTCAGCATGTGTCCAGTCGTATGCAGTAAGTAGTTTTTACTCTAAGGTATATAATGAGTCTGTTCAAGGTATCGAGTTCAATAATGCGCAGGCGATATATATTTCTAGTGGTAAAAAGTTTTCAGCACCAGTTATTCAAAAAGGTGGTTGGGGAACCGAAAATTTCAAGAGTAGATTAGTTACAATTGTAGGAGGATATTTGTCCTCTCCAGGACAAAGCGCTAATCAAATTGAAACGGAAGGTATCATGCTTAAGGGAGATAATGTCATTTTAAATGTTGCTAAACACGTTGATAAAAAGCCTTTGATCTATACTATTCCTAAAACTGAGTTTTAATTAAGTAATAGTGGTCGCTATTATTAAATGGGCAGATTAATAATTAAAGACTCCACGGATTTTAAGGTGCTATCGTTCCGGCATGTTTCCAAAAGGGCATAGTAAAAGAAAAGGTGATTCTAAAATTTTCCCACAAGAAATTTAAGAATCACCTTTTTAATTATGGTTGAACTTCTTCCGCATCACGAACATTGGAAGGCACAAAGTCATCGGATTTATGATTGATCAGGACATCGGCGTAATGATCAACTTTGACATTAATGGTCTTCAAATGATTTTGTAAATCATTGATTTCTTCTAGTGTCCGGGATTGTTGGGCCTTCATCATTTCATAGCGTTCAGGAACGGTGCTTTCGCCTTCTTGAACGAGGTCTAAGTAATGTTGAATCCGTTCCACGGGCATTCCAGTTGAACGTAGGCAGATAATCAAGTGTAACCATTCTAAGTCGGAGTCTTCAAAGACCCGATTATTGTTCGCGTCACGTTTGACGAATGGCAACATGCCGTGATCGTGATAGTAGCGAATACTGTAAGTTGAGACGTTCATCTTTTTAGCAACTTCTTGAATTGAATAGGACAACTCGAACCCTCCTCGAAAAATAGCATTAACAATGGTTATCATTTTAACGCGTCGTCACAGCGATTACAAGCAATCGACCGTAATCCTAAAAACAGCTTCTGGTTACAGTAAGACTAAGCGGCTGGGATTAAGGTTTTCTAAGAAATAAAGCTTGCGAGTTGCCTTCTAGTAGTCCTAAGGTGCTAAGCTGGGATTATTAAATTTGAGGTAGGGTGGTGATGAACGTGTGGCAATATGCCGTTCAACAGACCGGGCATGATTTTGAGCCGATTAGCAAGTGGTCTAGCGATGCGCAGGCCGCCATTGCGCAATTGAAAGTCCGAGGCGATGTTGATTTATTGGCTTGGAATACGGCCACGGATGCAAGTGATATTTATCCACAGTATGCCTTAGCCGACCTGGTCACACGGATTGACCATACCACCTATGCCCGGTTGCTAGAACGACTGGCGAGCGTGGTGGACCAAGCCAAGTTACCGGTGTTGTCTCAATTGCAGCGACAGTGGTATTTGGCTAGCTATGTGGCAGCATTTAGCCATCAGTCCTTACTGAACACGGCGGCCGCTTTGCTAAGCTTAACGGTCTTGCAGTTAAAAACGCCACCGCTAGTCTTAGCTACCGCCGCGCAGTCACAATTACGTGGCTTGGCTGATCAAGCCCGCTGCTGGTTGTTGGCGGCGCAAGTGAGTGACTTACAATTGATTGCGACCGATAAGCCGTTGGCGACGCTCTTAACCCACTTAATCGAACAAACGCCAGACTTAGACGAGTGTTGTGTCACTGGAAAAGCAGTTGGGTGGGAATTAGCGAATGATGCGTACTGGCTCAGTCAGGTGGAAAGCCCGACTTTTAAGCTGGAACAATTGCAAACGTCCGTCGCATACCGTTTAATTCGGGCTGCGTATTTAGAACGATCTTTAGGATAAAAAGTTAAAAAAGGACTTGTCTTATAGTAAGTCTAAGGGGGTACACTTAGGCTATTGAGATGAGGGAGTGAATTACCGTGAATTTTGAAACAGGTTCCGTGATTCAGATGCAACTGCCAGCTCAGCCAGTTCGGATGGTTACGCGCGATAGTCGTGATGCGTATTTACGGCAGCAACAACTAATCTTAACGGCGCGGTTGCAGCAGTTAAAACGTCAGGCTAAGGTTAACCGTGAACTTTTGGCAACCTTGTTAGCGGACTTAAATCGAGTACAACAGCAATTAGCAGGATAATAGATTTTAAGGCAACTGAGATGAAGGGGTACCGTTACTAACTTTTAATTTGAGTGACGCAAATATTTTGGAATGTTTATAATAAAGTTTTCGTGATTGTCGAAAAGACGCAAAATTGTTAATTCATGACTATTTTGATTTAACGTATAGAAAATAGTGTTGTGACGGTTACGAATATAGAAATAATCTTTCAAAAGCGGGTCGATTCGCTAGCGGGTCGGCCCATAGAGGTGTAATGAGATAACAAATCAAACCGATTCATTAGATTAGTGATGACGTTGTTGGTGACATTTGTACTAAAATTTATTGCCAGGTACTGTTTTAGCTGATGTAAATCGTTGATTGCATCGTCTGAGAAGTGTACCTGGTATTTTTTCATTTACCCAGCAACTCCTGACGTACTTCTGCCATCGAATGTGTATGACCTTTTTGGGCTTGGCGTAATTTATTTAGGATTGTCAGACTATCACGTAAGCGCTCGTAATCCTTGATATCGAGGATGGTGTATTTACCGTACCCATTTTTGGTTAAGAATAAAGGTGCATCTGGATTGACTTCAGTCAGTATTTTGTTATAGTTACGTAGCTCAGATACTGGTTTGATGTTTAGCATGGTATCGCCGCTTTCTTGTGGATTAATTGTACGATATTCATCGTAAAATATACAGCAAAACTAATTTGGTGAAACGCTTAGTCGTAAAAGATTGGTAGAAACTTGACGAATCTGACGATTAGAGTAAGATGAGAATATAATTAAAGAACATGTTGATGAGAAGAGTAGTCATGTCAAGCAACCACAGGAAGCCGTACTAACTGAGAAGCGGCGTTGTCAGAGATGATGAAGATGAGCTCGGAATGCCTAGTGACGGTAGCGATGCTGTCCTAGCGGCACTGGCCGATACCCCAGCGAGTTGTGAGAGCAACTTAACAAGTGTAGCCGGGCGACCGGTTATAAAACTTGGGTGGTAACACGCGCGTGCGTCCCTGGTCCTAGATTGTTAGGACTGGGGATTTTTTTGTAGAGTGTGAGCGAGGGCGGGAGTTCCTGAGCATTAGCCTAGCTAGTCAATTATCCGGTGTTTTTCCGGATGGTTGGCTGGCGTAGCTAAGCGGAGGGAACTGCCCGAGCGAACACGTTTCAGCCCACAAGCTCCCCACCAACCAGCCAAAAGAGAAAGAGGACCCAACAATGACGAAATCAACCAATAATCAGCTCCACATTGAAACCTTACTAGCCCAAGCTGGCAATCGAACGGACGATGAAAAGACCGGGGCCATTTCCGCACCAATCTACTTATCCACAGCGTATCGCCATGCCGGTCTTGGTCAATCGACAGGCTTTGACTATCCGCGAGAAGCACAACCAACTCGATGTATCTTGGAAAAGACGTTAGCCCAACTTGAAAACGGGGTCGCGGCTTTCGCGTTATCGTCAGGCATGTCAGCGATTCAACTCGTTTTTACATTATTTAATAGCGGGGACCGGATTATTATCTCCGATGATTTGTACGGTGGGTCATATCGGTTCTTCGACTTGTTACATGACCATTATCACTTAGAATTTTCCGTGTGGGATGGGCAAGACCAACAAGCGCTGGCCGATGCGATCGATGACCAAACAGTGGCATTATGGCTGGAGACACCGTCCAATCCGACAATGAAAGTTATCGACATCGCGGCGACTGCCAAGACGACCAAAGCCCATGGTATCAAGTTAATTGTGGATAACACATTTTATACCCCGTTGATTCAAAAGCCACTTGAGCTAGGCGCGGATATCGTGGTACATTCCGCCACCAAATATCTAGCCGGTCATAACGATATCTTAGCGGGGGCCGTGGTGGCGAAGCACCAAGCCGATGCTGATCAACTTGAATTTAACCTGGTCACGACTGGGGCGGTCCTTGATCCGTTTGATTCATGGCTATTGCTCCGGAGTTTGAAGACGTTGCCGTTACGGATTCGCCAGCATGAAGCTAATGCACAGACGTTGGTCAAAGCGTTAACCGCTAATCCCCATGTGGATAAGGTGCTGTACCCAGGGCGCGGTGGGATGATTAGTTTTTACTTAGCGGCTGGTGTGGATGTGGATAAGTTTTTACAAGCCTTACAAATCGTGTCGTTTGCGGAAAGTTTAGGTGGGGTTGAGAGTTTAGTCACCGTACCTGCCGTGCAGACCCATGCTGACTTGAGTGAAGCTGAACGTCAAGCCAAAGGGATTACTGCGAATTTGTTACGATTATCCACTGGCTTGGAAAATACAGTTGACTTAGCGGCTGATATCGCGCAAGCTTTAGCTAAAGCTGCTAAATAAGCTAAAAGTGTTAGGCAAAAGTCTTTACTTACTTTTAGTATGTGGTAAACTTAGATTATTGAAACGATATTGACAATACGGAGGCATTTACAATGGCAACAGCAACTTTAAGCAACGAAGAAATTCGCGAACGCATTAAGACCGGCAAGCACATGTTATTCTTCACGGCGGACTGGTGCCCTGACTGTGCATTCATCAAGCCAGTTATGCCTGACATTGAAGCAAAGTATGACCAATATGATTGGATCACGGTTGACCGTGACGCCAACATTGATATCGCCCAGGATATGGGTGTGATGGGCATTCCAAGTTTCGTCGGGATTGAAGATGGCCAAGAAACTGGGCGTTATGTGGATAAGTTCCGCAAGACCCAAAAACAAGTTGAAGATTTCTTAGATTCACTTGAAAAATAAGACTAAAGAAAGCGTTAATTGTGGGTAAGTTCATCCGCAATTAGCGCTTTTTGATTGGTTTGTCGTAAATTCTCTGATACACTATTAAAGATTAATTCTGGCAAAGAAATGGTGATAATAATGACAACGACAAGTTTTGAAGATGTAATCGTCCGCGCTACGACGCTCGACGACTTACCGGTACTCCACGTGTTTGCGGCCAGTCAAGCCCAGACGAAGCTTCCAACCATTATTGATTATCATGGCTGGACCACGCCGACCTCATCCGAATTAGTGGCGAGTTATCCACTGGTACAGGCTGGGTTTCGGGTCATTTTACCGACGGCTTACTTACATGGCAGTCGGACTGATGGGACGAACTTAGACCATCATCCCGAACGTTTTTGGGAAATTGTTGGCCATTCAGTGGCAGAATTCCCGCAACTAGTCGACTCGCTGGTAAGCCGCGGCTTAACTGATCCTGACCGAATTGGGGTCATGGGCACCTCAATGGGTGGCATTACCGCTGCAGGTGTGATGGCGACCCAGCCGACTGTTGTGGCCGGGGTGTCATTGATTGGGTCACCGGAACCGGTGGCGTTCGCTAAAGACCAAGTCGCTCAGATTCCAGCTGAACTGTTGGCTCAATTACCAGCGGAACTGTTAACTAAGACGTATGCGCAAATCGATCAATTTGATTTGTCAGCGCATGCCGATCGGTTAGCTGGTCGTCCGATGTTCTTCTTTAACGGGACAGCGGATCAGATGGTCCCTTATAAATATGTGCATGATTTTGAACAACGTTTTGGGGATACCCCAGCGTTAGCGCAAACTGAATTCCACCACGCTGATGGTGGGGTTCATCATGTGCCGCATAAAATGCATGCCGCGGCCGTGGACTTTTTGCACAAGTCCGTTAAAAAGTAAACCTTATCCACTGTGGATAACTCAACCCGACAATTCTTGAAATTTCGAGAATTGTCGGGTTTTTTTTTTGACCAAATTTAAGTTAATGATGGATACTTGTTTTAATGACGCGGTATAAGCCGACACCTAAAACAAGCGGTAAGGCGACCACCATTAAAAGGCCATGTGCAAATAACCGTAAAGAGATATTAATCAGGTCATCTCGTCGTTCATTTTGAAAGTTCAGGTCATATTTGTTCTTAATGGGATTAAGCTCATTATGATGATTGTCTTCTAATTCGAGTTCTGAAGATTTAGTTGCCAATGATTGGCTTTTAAAGTGGTTACGGCGCCATTTAGGAAACCAATGCATCAAGAGCGGGTAAGCGACCAAGTAGGTGAGGGTGAGATAGCCATTGGCCAGATTCCAGGTTAAGTAAAAGCTACCATCCGGATTAGCCGTTACGAAATAGAAAAGAATGATAAAAAGTGGCAGCGTACGAGCATAGTCGCGTAGTAGCCATAAACCAGAGTTTGCTTTCATCTGCACGCCCTCCTCGTATTATATAAATAATCAATCAATTAACAGCTTAGACGTTGCGTGATATTCTCTAATAGTTCATTGGATT
>NZ_BJDK01000056.1 GCF_005405105.1 Lactiplantibacillus dongliensis | reverse complement strand
ATTCATGTCTATTTTTATACAGTAAAGTCCCGGCAAGCCGGGGCTTTACTGTACATTATTAACTTTCAACCTTTAGACCTTAATTAAATACACCCAAGGGTCGCGTTTACAGCGAACTTGGCGAATTAGTTATCGTTGGCTAGGAACCATTGGCTTAGGCGCTCTGCCATTCATGTGGTGGGAACGCCATGTTCATCAGACGTTCACCGTTTCTAAACATGAAATCAGTGCTAAAGCTTATAGCCAGCAGCTCAATACCGAAGGCACCACGAAGATTCTTAAAGTTGGGCACAAGATGGTCAATCAACTGCTGAACTTGAATTCGCTCTCCGTGCAAGGAATTATTCTGATCAACGTCACCTTGCTGATTGCTTGGGGCTTAATTCGCATAGGCAGCCATAAACAGACTAACTTGTTGAAAATGCTCGTCATCATTGACGTCATCTTTATCACCTACTTTGGCAGCCTATTCGGGATGTACGCCCTATCGATGCCTTATGCTGAAGCCATCGTTTTGGATGGTTATGAGCGCTACATGTCCAGTACCGTTATTTTGAACTTACTGATTGGCGCAATTATGCTCGTCCGTGCTATGGATATTGGTTTATACGAGCAGCGCTTTGAAAAACGCGACTTGCGGACGTTTCGCTCCATCTTTACCAAGAACTTTTATCAAATGTCGACCTTTATTCTGTTGATTTTTTCAATCATTATGATGCTCTCAGAAATTAACGGGACGAACTTCGCCAATCGTTATAACCGCAACACGATTCCGCAACAATTCAAACGGATTGCGCAACCGTGGACGCATTACAACCGAACCAAGATTTTAATCGTCGATCCGCACGCTGGCGATGTTGACAGCTACTATGCCGGGTTCGTGGCACATTACTACTTCTTTACCAACCACGCGACCGCCCAAGAAAACTTTATGGAAACGCCGCAACAATTCCGGCAAGGTTTGCAACATTACCGTTACGTGGCGATTCCAGAATATCACCATACCTTTACCGTCATGATGCAACACGCCTATCACCAAAAAGGCGTCCGGACTGGGTTCTTTAAGGTTACGAAGACTGGGCTACAACGGCTCTCACCGAGTGCGGCCAAACTCACTCCGGTTAAAAAGCAACCAACTAAGAAGAAACGGCAACCTAAGCTTTACTTAGCCTTACCGTAATAACGAAAATAACCATAACGCTCGTTTTGACAAACTAAATAGCTGCTCAGAAATTATGGTGACATTTCTGAGCAGCTATTTAGTTTGTCTGGACTATGCTTGGTGCTAGTTGATTTAATTTGCCACTCTGTTTGGCCCAGAATCGGCTGGAACGTGGTGGCCACGTTTGGAAGCCAAAGGTCGGTCTTCCAAGCCGGGCTTTATCTAAGTCGGAAAATCACCGGCCAAGATAAACGACACCACTGAGCCAATTCTGGTCCGCCCGCCGTTAAATAACAGAAGTTAAAAAATTAACGACTGAATATTTTGAATTCAGTCAATTTAGCCGAGCCGTTAGTTTCTAAAATGCTCAGCCGTGTCGTTGGCCTTAGTATGAGTGGTCTACTCGGACTTAGGCCAAGGTCAGTTTTGAAGACCGATTTTTGGCTTCAAAATGTCCCATGGCGTTCCAGCGTTTTAGAGACCAACCGGCAGACAGCAATTTCAACTAACACCAAGCGTATTGTTCATTTATAGCTACCTGGACATTAACGGCGGGCGAACCAGAGTAACAATATTAATCTAACAAACTAAAACGCCAACCCAATTGAGTTGACGTCAAGCACTACGGTGTCATCATGGCATCGCGTGCGGAGATAAATTGCAAGAACGTAACGCCAACAATTAATATGGCCCCGATAATGCCGTAACCGTTAAAGCTAACGTTTAAAAATAGCACACTTAAAATCGTAGCGGCCAGCGGTTCAATCGCCCCTAGCACACTCGCCGTCGTTGGGAGTACCGATTCAAGGCTTTGGAGGAAGAATAAGTAGGCTAACATCGTCCCAAAAATGACGACGAAGCCGACTTCCAACCAAGCAGCCCCGCTTAGTTGCGGCCAATGTCGCCAAGCTCGCGTTGCGACACAGACCATCAAACCACCGATCAGCATCGACCAGCCGACAATTGGAATCGCGCCATACCGCTTTAACAATTGTTGCGGCATTAATGTGTAGACCGCGGCCCCGACTGCGGCTAACAAGCCCCACACGACCGCCGCAACTGGTAAGGCCAATGAATTCAAATGGCCTTCCGTGACGATTAAGATGGTACCTAGAATCGCCGAAATAACCGAGATAACATCGATCTTACTGGGCCAACTAAAGCTCAAAATCGACAAATAAATAATAATGATGACCGGTGATAAGAATTGTAAAATTGCCGCGGTAGCTGCATTGCCCGTACTGATCGCCATAAAATAAGTCAGCTGTACAGAAGCCATCCCGAGTAAACTAAACGCGACTAATTTGGCCGTGGCGCGGGAGTGATGAAACACTTCAAACACCGGCGCACGCGTCACTAATCCATAGCCAATCAGTAAGGCCCCGGAAACTAACATCCGTAGCGAGACCAACCACATGGTTTCAATCGATGTCGTTTCAAATAAATGTTGGGCAACCGTCCCGGAACTCCCCCAGAGAAACGGTCCCACACTGGCGAGAATTAGCCCGACCGTCTTCTTTTGCATATGACTCCCTCCCGTTTTCTAAACTTAATTCCAGTCTAACAAGCTTAGCTGGTTTTTCCAATGACTGTTTGCAAGTGACCGACTAATTCAGCCGCCACTTGAATGCCCGTTTGAAAGGCTACTTCAGTCAAATTCTCATTGGGCGCATGATTGTGCTGGTCAAAGTTCGCATACGGAATCGTCACCACTGGTACCTTTAAGATATCCGTCCAGACATAGTTCGGCACGGTGCCCGGCATCATCGGCTCAATTACCACCGCTCCGGTTGCCCGCTTAATCATTGTCGCCAACGCTTGAATCTTAGCTACAGGTAAGGTCGTCACACTAACGGGAATCCGTCCGCGAATAACGAGTTGAACTTGCCCACTCGCAAGCTCTGGCGCTAGTGCCTGGCGTAAGTCCGCTTCAATCGCCGGAATTGACTGTTGTCCAACTAAGCGGCAGTCAATCTTGGCAGTGGCCGAATGGGGAATAATCGTTTTAAACCCCGATTCCGCTGCACCCGCTTGATAACTATTGAGATTAAACGTTGGTCGAAACATCAGTCGCCGATAATAATCGTATTTCGTTGGCACTGTCGCTAAGCCGAACTGGGTCGCAATCGCCGATGCATCAAACGGCAACGCGCCAATCAAGTCCCACGGTATCTCCGCATCGGTTGGAACCCCGTTGTAAAAGTGTGGCAATTGAACTTGACCATGTTGCACTAACCGGTCTAATAATTGATTCAGAAACACTGCCGCATTCGGCATGATGTTTCCGGCATTACCGGAATGATTATCCACCGTCCCCGTCAACGCCGTCAGTTCAAACCCAAATAACCCGCGATTACCTAACCGTAAAACGTGTTGACCCGATTGACTCATCGACCCATCAATCACGACGGCTAAGTCTACTGCCGCTAATAACGTTGACTTGAGTTGATCGACAGTCGCTGCTAAATGCACACTGCCTTGTTCTTCTTCACCTTCCACCATAAAAATCACGTTAAGTGGGAGTTGCTCGTGAATCTGCAGATACGTATACACGCCTAAAATCTGGGCCATTAATTGCCCTTTATTATCTCCAATACCACGACCGTAAAACCGTCCGTCTCTTTTAGTCATTTTGAATGGCTCACTAGCCCACGCCGCTAGATCACCGGGCGCCATCGTATCATAATGCCCGTAAAATAAAACGGTCTGATCACTCGTCCCATTAATTCGCGCCACAATCGCCGGTGCGCCGCCAGTCTTAACGACCGTGACTTGCGCCTGTAATAATTGTTTAAAGCAATCGACTAGGTAGGTCACCCCCGACCGCAACTGCTTAACGTCGCCACTCACCGTTTTCAAGCTGACTAACTGGGCCAGTCGTGCCTCAAATTCAGCTAAATGAGTACTGATAAATTGTTTGTTATCCATGCCATGCCTCCTTACGCTTGATGCTAGTTAAAATTTCCGCCTGCTGGTTGGTTCCTAAAATGCTGAACTGAAAATAATCAATCCTTGTTAGTTAACGCCGGACGGGCCAGAATTGGCTCAGTGGTGTCGTTTATCTTGGTCGGTGCTTTTCCGACTTAGATAAAGCCCGGCTTGGAAGACCGTTCTTTGGCTTCCAAACGAGGCCACCACGTTCCAGCCGATTCTGGCCCAACCAGAGTGACAATTTAAACCAACCAGCACAAAACCATACCTCCATGACTCGTTATATGAGTAGTATAGCGCTAAAAACGATTGACAGGCGGACGGCACTGGACTAGTCTGGTAGCAATCAAGGGGGTCACGGGGATGCGACATCGTAAATTAATCTATGGATTGGTCGGCTTATTCGCCATTATTTTTATTGGTGGGGCACTGATCATCCCAACACCGGCAATTCAAAAACAAGTCATCAAGATTGGCCAAACATTGACTGGCCATACAACCAAATCGGCGAACCGGTCAGTCGCTGATTCTAAACTCGGGCAAAAATATCAACTATCTGATCAGCAACTCACCACCCTCAAGCACTTAAAAGTCACGGGGATTGGAGATTCCATTATGGTCCGCACGACACCGGACTTAAAAGAAGTCTTCGGTAGCTTCAATGCTAATGCCAAAGTCGGTCGGCAAGTCGCCGCGGCTCCAGCCATTATTACCCAACTGAAAAGCAATGACGCGATTGCTAAAAATGTACTGGTTAACTTAGGTACCAATGGCCCAACTGACACCGATACCATTGACGGCATTATCAAGCAAATCGGCAGTCAACACCAGATCTTCTGGGTGAATACTCGGGTACCCGGTAAAGCTTGGCAAGCTAGCAATAACAAGCTAATTGCCGCGGCCGCCAAACAATATGCCAACGTTCACCTAGTCGACTGGCTCTATGTCAGTCAAGATAATCGGAACTGGTTCGTCGATGACAACTTACATCCGAATAGTCTGGGCGAACGTGAATATGTTGCAACGGTGGGTCCGGTGTTAGCGAAATATGGCAAATAAATGCTGAGCTAATTGGATTCAACTTGCCACTCTGGTTGGTCCAGCATCGGCTGGACCGTGGTGGCCGCGTTTATGAGCCACAGGACGGTCTCATAAGCCGGACTTTGACTAACCCGGAAGATCACCGGCTAAGTCAAACGACACCACTGAGCCAATTCTGGCCCGCCCGGCGTTTTGAAAGCTAGCTAATCACTACTATTCTCAACCGATACCAACAATAACAACTGCATTACTTCTCAAAAAAATGAGCTTTAATTGACCTGATTTCCAAGATCAATTAAAGCTCATTATGTTTAATGACGACTCAGTTGGGCTTACTCCGCGCCCATTTCTGTAATCACACGGTTGCCCCAAGCTTCTAAATTCGCCAAATCTTGTTGCAATTTTACCCCTGTTGCCGTTAATCCATACTCGTACGTCTCCGTCGATGTCACCAAGTCCAACTGTTCTAGCTTGGCCAACACCGTCAGTAACTTTAACGTTGAAATACCGCGGACTTTTTCGCGTAACACCATAAATCCGGCCGCTTCCGCCGTTAAATTACTCAACGTGAGCGCATTCCATTTATCCGTTAATAGTTCCAGTCCAACTTTCGTACCAATATTCAAATCTCGCATCACCAAGATTGCCGACTCCTCTACTTTAGTTTCGTAAGTTTAGTTTAGCTGGCTATCGGTTAAATTGCGAGTTTGAAGTTTCAAGGCTATTTGAAGTAAGCCCGCGTATAATCATTTTCACCAACTGAATGATAGACCACGCCAGCTAGCTTCGAATTAACCAAGTGACTTTCCGTCATATTATACAGTGGCACAACGGCATTCGTGGTATTGACCCGTTTAGCTGCCGTCCGCATATTCTGCCAATAAGCCGCAGTATTTGTCGCGTTCTTACCATGCGCCGCTGTCACTGCTGCATTGAATTGCGCATCGTCATAGTGGCCATAATTTTGCGGGTTCGTCTTCGTGATGACGTCGAAGAAGGATACCGGATCAGCGTAGTCCGCCAACCACATCGTATACGCCATATCGAAGTTCCCACTTTCAACGGCACTACCACTTGCTTTGGCCGGTACGGAGGAGACGTTAACTTTAGCGCCGGATAAGTGCTGTTCTACCGCAGCTTGTACGAATTCGTCAATCGTCTTCGCGGTAGTCGTATCATCACTATACAACTTCAACGTCACTGATGACTTGCCTAATTCTTTCAAGCCTTGTTGCCATAACTGCTGTGCTTTTTTCACATTATAAGTATCCGTATTGGCTGTCTCAGTCCCGAAGTCTTTACCAGTTGTTGGATCTTTAACTAACGTTGGTGTGACATAGTTATGAGCTGGCGTGGAGCCGTCACTCAAGACTTTTTTCGTTAAGTTTTCTTTGTTCAGAACCAAGTTCAACGCACGCCGTAACTTAGCATTATGTAAGGCATGATTTTTATTCATGTTGAGCCGCAAATAATAAGTCCCCGCTTTGCTGACATGCTTTAAGTGCTTGTCATGTTGCAGCCCTTGCGCGGTAACGCCTGAGATCATCGCATCGTCTAACTTATTCGATGAAAATAAGTTATGTGCTGTATTCGAATCCTTAACGACCCGCACCGTCATCTTATCTAACTTGACGGTCTTTTTATCATAATATGTATTGTTCTTAACTAATGACCAAGTATCATTCGTCCCATTCCAACCCGTCAACTTGAATGGGCCATTATAAGCCATCTTGGTACTGTTAGACCCGTACTTGCTGCCATACTTCGTAACCAATTGATGATCTTGCGGGAAGAAGGCTGGCATGACTAACATCTTATTTAAATATGGCATCGCATGCGATAAAGTGACTCTAAACGTATACTTATCAACGGCTTTAGCGCCTAACGCACTCGTCGGCTGTTTCCCCGCTGAAATCTGCGCGGCGTTTTTGACCCCTTCATAAATGTAACTGTACCCTGAAGTCGATGTTGCACTCACGGAACGCCGCCAAGCAGTCACAAAGTCTTGCGCCGTTACCGGATCACCATTACTCCATTTGGCATTGTGTCGCAACTGGAACGTATAAGTCTTGCCGTTGTTCGTCGGTTTAACGACCTTTTTCGCCATCCCCGCAACGACTTGATCCTTAGCGTTCATCCGATACAAGCCTTCCATCGACTGCTGCAACATGTTCCACTGCGTAAAGTCCGCTTGATTCGACGTATCCAAGGACTGTAAGCTCGACGTTTGCATCAAGCTGAGTGTTTTTTGACTAGTTTTACTATTAGCATTCGCTTTTCCACAGGCCGCTAATCCACCTGAAAGTAAGACTAAACTGCTGACAACCGCTACCTTTTTAAAATTCATATTCCCATGACCCCCTAATATGCCGTGAACTGATTCGTTTCAACATCGTGTAAATACTGCCCGAGCGTCTTGAAAAATGCGCGCGGATTATCAACGCTGTGACCATGCCCACTATCTGGCGTTAAGACTAAGCGCGCCCGTGGCATCGTCTGTTGCATGCGCCGCGCGGCTTGTAACGGCATCGTATCGTATTCCCCAAACGTTAATAACGTCGGCACCGTCACTCGGTGTAAATCAGCCCGTCGATCCCAGCCATTCAGCGTTCCCACCATGACAAACTCGTTGTTTCCTTGAAAATGATTATACACAGCGGTGGCCATTGTTGGGACCAGATGGCGTGGATGGGCTTGGGGCTGCCGACAAACAAAGTGACGATTTAAGACGTCGACTAACTTTTGATATTCCGGATCATCAAAAGCTGCTGTCTGTTCCACACCTTGCATATAGCTGACTTGAGCCGCCGTCAAGGTCTTCGCACGTAACGCGTTAACGTTAACGGTGTATTCGGCGATATTATCAATCATACTCATGACGACTAAGCCTTTTAGATGGTCGCCATATTTTAATGCATATTCTTGCGCCAATAAGCCACCCCAAGAGTGACCGAGCAAGTAAAACTGGTCCAACCCCAACTGCTGACGAACTTCTTCTAACTCAGATAAATAATAATCTAAGGTCAAATATTGCTGATTCTCGGGCTTAGTAAAATCCGGCTGATCTGAGTAAAACGACCCTAATTGATCATACATACTGACCTGAACCTTATCTTCACCAAGTTCAGCCGCAAAATTTTCAAATTCTTCATGCGTACCACCGGGCCCACCGTGGACACATAATAACTTGACTGGCCCATGCCCGACCGTCCGCGTAAATAAATGATAACCGTTCTTTAATGTTAATAACCGAGTGCCTGTTGTCATAAAATTCCTCCTAAATTTTAGAAAACAAAAACGCCCTACAGAAATCAATTGCTTGATCTCCATAGGGCGTCGCCACGGTACCACCTATGCTTTGCCATTCTAAAAATGGCCTTAATTCGCGTACAGTAACTTAATACGATACGCTAGCAAGATAATGGATGCCGCCATTAGATACTCCCAAAAGTTCGTACCTACCGTGATTAGGGGATGTTCGCGACTCGTGATTCCATCGTCTCGCACCACCCGACGACTCGCTGAAGAAATTCACTAAGAGCTACTGTCCTAATCATTGCGTTTAATTGTTTTCTCATTTGTTTTTAACGATTTTTAATTTAACATAGATTGTTTTTGGTTGTCAACTTTAATTTAAAATTTTAATGAATGACAACATCCGCAACATGGCTCTGTGTCTTATCCCATTGATTTGTTTTTAAATTAAAACGCCAAACGGAATAATCATTATCTTGAACACTATACTGATACCAAACCGGTACCTCAGTAATATACGCATCCTGCTGGTCGATATCATAGTGTTTGAATCTTTCAGGTTCACGTACACTTACAAAATAGTCATCATCACTATCATTATAAATAGCATCCCCATTCAGTAGAATAGGGTCTTTCAAATATCCATTAACGGGCGTCTTTTTACCATCAATCGTGGCAAAAATTTGTCTGTGCATACTATACGCATCGTTCCCAACCAATTCACTTGTTATATTAGTTAGTGTCTGTCTTTGCTTAATATATTTTCCATTCACAAACTTACTTTCCATTACAACACTAACTGCATTATTATATGACCCGCCTTTATTTAAATAATTAGTCAGTTCAAAATAATCAACAACTACTCGTTCACGTTTACCATCATCAGTCGTCCAATTTTCTAGGTTAGGTTTCTGATCAGGTGTGGTTGGCTTAGAATTTACCACTACGCCACCAATATTGCTCTGATTATTAGACGTACCACCACTCGGCTTAGTCACTGCAGGCGCGGGCTTCTTAGCCGCTTCTTTAACTTCACCCGGCTTCAAGAATCCATGCCAGACCCAGCCTTTAACCTGATTATCAGAACTAGTCACATAATAATACTTAGACGCCTTACCATGTTTATAAACCGTCCACAGTTGTGTCCGCTTATACGTCACTTTGTCGCTCAACTTAATCCCATGCTTAAACCGAATATTAAATGGATTAAAGCCCTTGGTTCGATAACCGCCACCAAATTGATACAGCTTACCAGGCTTAGCCATCACATAATTGCCAACCTGTTTTGACTCTTCATGCCGCATCTGATTATGCTTACCGGCTTTCAAATAGCCACTCCAAACCCAACCTTTTGCTTTACCGTCAGAATTATGAACATAATAATATAAGCGATGCTTACCATGCATTTTAATATAGGTTTTGCTGGTCGCAACCCAGGTTGAATCCCGATAGTGGGTTAAGGCATGATTCTTTTTAAACTTAAAATTAGTTAATGATCCATTGGCCTGATAAGTAGCGCCATGTTTACTAGTCGAATAAAAAGCTTTCGGCTTGACCGCCAAATTTTTCGTCCGCTGGTAACCCGTCTTAGCTTGCACATCAGTCACCGACAGACTACCAGCTGCCCCTAAAACGGCCGCCGTTAATAATAGTACTTTACCTAACTTCATTGAAATAAATCCCCCTGTTAGTTAAATTTAGTAGCTATTTCCCGTTAGTTGCTCCTTTCTAGTTATCCTAATTTTTTGTCTATTATCAGCTACTAGAATTAAGTACGTTTTTAGCAATCGATTTCCGTTTTAAAAAAAATAATTCAACATCAAGATCTAGGGTCTGTTCCTAAACATTGATTTCTGGTATACTCCATCAAAAACGGATTGGGGTACATCATGACTATACCAAA
>NZ_BJDK01000055.1 GCF_005405105.1 Lactiplantibacillus dongliensis | reverse complement strand
GCGCACGTCTTTCTGTCAGCAGTATACGTTGCCTCAATTTGTATTTTACTTAAGTAGTTTTCAAACGGACCCTAGTATTTTCAGAAAATTAGCCACCGCTTTAGTTGCCAAAAGGGTTTCAAGCGTGCTACACTGCATCTAGGAAGAAAATCGGATGGTCAACCGACCGAATGGGGTCAGTTGGCTTTTTTAGTGGAAAGATGAGGGAAATTAATGCTAACCGTAAATAATGTCAGTATGCAGTTCTCAACGCGCAAACTCTATGATGATGTGAACCTAAAATTCACGCCGGGCAACTGCTACGGCGTCATTGGTGCTAACGGGGCCGGCAAGTCGACCTTTTTAAAAATTTTGGAAGGTAAACTCCAACCAACTTCAGGGAACGTCTCCATGGGTCCCAATGAACGGATGTCTAGTTTGAACCAAAACCATTTCGCCTTTGAAGACGAAGAAGTGTTGTCAACAGTCATTCAGGGCCATGAAAAGTTGTACAAGATCATGAAAGAAAAAGATGCCTTGTATGCTAAGCCTGATTTTAGTGACGCCGATGGGATTCGGGCTGCTGAACTTGAAGGTGACTTTGCTGAAATGGACGGCTGGAATGCGGAGTCAGAAGCCGACCAAATGTTGCAAGCTTTAGGCATTGATGAAGCGATGCAACACCAAAAGATGAGTGAATTGACGGAGCCACAAAAGGTTAAAGTCTTATTGGGCCAAGCATTATTTGGTAATCCGGATGTTTTACTTTTGGACGAACCGACCAACGGGTTAGATGTGCAGTCTATTAGTTGGTTGGAAAACTTTTTAGCCGACTATGACAAGACCGTCATTGTCGTTTCTCATGACCGTCACTTTTTGAACCAAGTTTGTACCCATATGTGTGACGTTGACTTTGGTAAGATCACGTTGTTTGTTGGTAACTATGATTTTTGGATGGAATCAAGTCAATTAGCTGCTAAGCTCCAAGCCAACGCAAATGCTAAGAAGACGGAACAAATCAAAGAATTGCAAGAATTCGTGGCGCGGTTTAGTGCCAATGCCTCGAAGTCTAAGCAAGCGACTTCGCGGAAGAAGCAATTGGAAAAGATTACTTTGGATGACATCAAGCCATCGTCACGGAAATATCCTTTTATCAAGTTCACGCCGGATCGTGAAATCGGAAATGACTTGGTTAAAGTGGAAAACGTGTCGAAGACGATTGATGGCGTGAAGATTTTAGACAATATCAGCTTCACGTTACGGCCCAACGAAAAGACTGCATTGATTAGTCGTAGCGATCTAGCCACGACCACGTTAATGCAAATTATTGCGGGCGCAATTGAACCCGATTCTGGGAGTGTGACTTGGGGTCAAACCACGTCACGGACGTACTTACCACGAGATATTAACGATGAATTCACTAACGCGGATTTAACGATTATCGACTGGTTACGTCAATACGCACCAAAGGAAGAGAGTGACAATACTTTCTTGCGCGGTTTCTTAGGCAAGATGTTGTTCTCCGGTGAAGATGTTACCCGGAAGATCAACGTGTTGTCAGGGGGCGAAAAAGTCCGTGGGATGCTGTCCAAGATGATGCTTAGCCGGGCCAACGTCTTATTATTAGACGACCCAACGAACCATTTGGACTTGGAATCCATCACGGCCTTAAACGACAGCTTAATTGACTTTAAGGGCGCGATTGTCTTCACGTCCCATGACCACGAATTTATCCAAACGATTGCGGATCATATTGTTGAAGTCAGTGCTAAGGGTGTCGTTGACCGTGGCGATACGACTTATGATGAATATTTGGCTCACGAAGCCACACAGGGACGCGTTCAGGACTTGTATTAGAGTGTAGAGTGTGAGGTCCGACGGGTTGCCCCTGAGCATTGCCTAGCTAGGCAATTGTGTCAGTGATTTTCTGACATGGTTGGCTAGCGTAGCAAGCGGAGGGGGCAGTCGGGCCGAACACGTTTCGGCTCGTAACCTAAACAAACAAAATCACCAGCACCATCGAATCCCCCAATCTGTTATGATTAACTCATAATGAGATTGGGGGATTTTTTAATGCAGGCAGATGTTGACCGGCAGTTGCGTCGCTGGTACGTGGCGCAATTAGTTGTGTTAATCGGCGCGTTATTGGTTCGTTTATTGGCGAATGGTTTGGGGAGCAGTCTACTCGGCGTTATGTTATTACTTTGGTTTTTTAGTGCCATGTTGCCAGTCTATGAACAGGGCGTGGCTGATAAAAGCTGGTCTTATTTCCGGCGATTTAATCATTATTTGCAAACGATTTTGCAATTTAGCGTATTCCCGTTATTGTTAGGCAATCTGATCTGGATGCTGAGTCACTGGACGCGTTTAGATCAGCAAGGGTTGATTGCGGTTGGTTTTACGTATTTGTTGATCTTATTCGTGCCAGTTGGCTATGTGGTTACCCGGCCAGTTGGGTCCTTAGTTGGACGGATTATGTTGTTGATTTCCGTTGTTTTTAGCGGGGTGGTCGGTGCTCATGAAGTGTTCTTAATCACACCAGGATTGACGGCCATTCCGGCTAGCTTTACGATGGTTGGTAATAGTGGGGTCCTGGGCGCGTTCGGTTTTGTGACCGCTTTTGGGGTATTGATGATGGCTTGGGGCTTTCAGCTACCAACTTGGCGGCTGAATCGGTCGACTAACGGTTGGGTGTTAACGTTGATTGGGCTTTTAGCACTCGGTTTTGTGATTTGGAATGCCTTCGGAAGCGGGGATAGCTTAGCAACACTATTCACCAGATATACTATTGAGATGAAGTCGCCATCTTGGAAAATGTTTCTGAGTGGCTTGGAACCTGGAATCGCTGAAGAGTGGCTATATCGATTCGGAATCTTATCCTTGTTATTGTGGCGGTTTCGACACGCGAAACATCAAATTGGCTGGGCGGTTGGCTTGAGCAGTTTACTGTTTGGCTTATGGCATAGTACTAATATTTTGGCTGGGCAAGCCGTGAACGCTACGCTGGAGCAAATGGTCTTTGCAATGGCATTGGGAAGCTTTCTGGCGGCGAGTTATTTGTATACGGGGAGTTTTGCCGTACCGATTATGATTCATACGTTGACCGACTGTTTGAGTATGATGGCGTCAGGAACTCAAACGATGAGTCAGCCAGACTTGTTAGAATGGCAAAGTATGGGGATTCTAGTGGTGGTATTCGATGACGCTCTTCTTATTGACGGGGTCAAGACGACAAGTTGTTGAGGCACATATGCACCGATTCTTGCGACTCTAAATGATGATGATTAAGGAATTTATCTTTAGAAAAAGGGGTCAGTTTGATAAAAATAAGCACATTCGAAGTGACGCTTGCAAGTTAATTCAGTAACCAAGTTAGTGTTAAATGACGAGTAAATCGTGATTTAACGCTATTTTTTTAGCTTGATAGTGCCACTTTAACCGGTCTATACAATTCGTAACGGTTTTGTAACATGCGTGTTACTGGTTCGCAACGCCGAACCGGTATACTAAGTGTCAATTGGTAAAACGAAATGTTAACAGGATTTTAATAAAGGGGAAATTAATCACAGATGACAAAATTCAAACACATCCTTATGGTAATTGCGACTGCCACAATTTTAGCGTTTGGCGTATCGAACTTGGTTTCGGAGATGAATCATACCGATACAGTTGCCGCTGCGACGACGAAAAAGAAATCCGCTAAGAAACTTTTTAAAGCTAATATTACGAAGCATGCAGTTATGTCGAAATCCGTCTTCAAGATGCAAGGTCGGGTTCACTGGCATAAACGGGTCTTTACATACTATTCGCCAAACGGTTCTGGTGTTTATGGGATGGGACGTTTTACATCTGATGGCACTTACACGTTGAACGGTTATGACAAGGATGGTTACTTGATCTTAGCCAACAACAAGAAGTTTGGAACGAAGATTAAAACACCACTCGGGATGGGTAAAGTGCATGACCGGGGCACATACGGGAACCACTACGACATTGTGGTAAAGTAAATTAGGTTGAAGAGTCGACACGTCAGGGTGTCGGCTTTTTTTGTTGTGCAAAGAAACTGAGATTGGGTGATTGAGCTACTGTTCTGTTTGGGGCAGCAGTGCATGCTTGGTTAATTGTGAATAACAGTTAAGCTAATGATTTGAATCAGTGACTAATCAAATTAGCACAGGGCGGGCTGGATAACGCTCAGTGGCGTCGAGGGGAGCCTCTAGCTTTAGAGATCGAACCGTAACTTCAAGGCGCACCCCCCAACGTTCCAGCCGATGCAGATCCAACCAAAGTAGCAATCTAAGCCAACTAGTATCAACCGCAGTGGTGAAGACCATCAAACTAAATATGTCACAAATGACTAACTGAGTATGACCGTCATTCACTTTATTAATCAATTTTAATTCAATAATCATTTGAATCTAAATAAACAAGTGCAACCAAACTCAGGCTGCACGGCGGCTGATTGCTTGCAACGACTAGGGTTAACGGTTAGTCACTAACGATTACTTTTCTATGTTTTTGAATCTTAAGTATTTTCCTGACATTTAATTGACCTGAAACGGGTTTCGTATCGTATACTAGAACTAACGTATGAAAGCGCCGTCAACTTTAGTTATGACCGGTGGCAATCATATAAATCCGCGGCAGAACCAAGCAAGCTTAGGCGGCCAGAAATGAGGAAGATAAAATGTCAACGCTAGTCATTAAAGATTTAAAAGTCTCAGTTACTGAAAACGAACAAGAACGACTGATTTTAAAAGGGGTCAACTTGACGCTGAATACTGGTGAAACCCATGCCATTATGGGGCCAAACGGGACTGGTAAATCCACGTTATCCGAAACGATTATGGGTAATCCGGCTTATCATGTTGTTAGTGGGCAAATCTTATTGGATGGGGTTGACCTTTTAAAGATGTCGGTCGACGAACGCGCACGGGCTGGCCTCTTCTTAGCGATGCAATATCCCGCCGAAATTAAAGGGGTCACCAACATTGAATTCTTACGGGCAGCGATTAATGCGCGGCGCCCTAAAGATGATCAGATTTCAGTGACTGATTTCTTAGCTTTATTGGATAAGAATTTAGCGGAACTGAATATGTCGACGTCAATGGCTGAACGTTACTTAAACGAAGGCTTCTCTGGTGGCGAAAAGAAACGTAATGAAATCTTGCAATTATTAATGATTCAACCTAAATTCGCCATTTTAGATGAAATCGACTCTGGCTTGGATATTGATGCCTTACAAGTGGTGGCACATGGGGTTAATGCGATGGCTAGTCCAGACTTTGGGACGTTGATTATTACCCATTATCAACGGCTACTGAACTATATTGTGCCTGATTATGTGCATGTCATGATGGACGGTAAGATCGTCAAAACTGGTGATGCTCAGTTAGCGAACACCTTGGAAGCTGAAGGCTATGCTGGCTTGCGGGATGAACTGGGTTTGGATGTACCGTTGACCGATGATGATGTCGAATAGTGGGGGTGCCTAATTTGGATGCAACAACATTATTAGCGGGTGTGCAAGCGTATGCTCATGCCCAAAATGAACCGGATTGGCTGCTAAAGCTCCGCGAACAAGCCGTTGCGGCGTACTTTAAGTTGCCATTACCGAAATTTGAAAAGATTAGTTATAAAGATTGGCCGTTATTTAACTTTACGGCTCCAACCGCAACGGTTAGTGAACCTGTTACGGGTGAACTAGCGGCGACGGCGGCCACTCAACAGTTTTATGCGGTCGGTGATTCGACGATTCAACTAACGTTACCAGCCGAGGCATTGCAGCAGGGGGTCATTTTATCCGATCTCCGTTCGGCGATTCAGCATCATGGCGACTTGGTTCAAACCTACCTGATGCAAAAAGCGTTAAAACTAGGTGATGACAAGCTCACTGCTTTAAATACGGCGATGATGACCAATGGTTTCTTCCTGTATGTGCCTAAAAACGTCGAATTAAAAGCGCCAATTGAAATTTTACAAGTCGTTGATAATCGCACGCAACAGAACTACTTTAGTCACAACTTATTGATTGCAGATACGAACAGTCAAGTCAATGTGATTCAACGCTTAGCGTCGGTCGGTGACCAAGCGAATGCGGCACACGTGTTAGTTGAAGTCGTGGCCGAAGCCAACAGTCAAGTGAACTTTGCCGGGATCGATACGTTGGATTGCCGGACGACTGCTTACTTGAATCGGCGCGGCTACTTAGCCAACGATGCAAAGCTGGATTGGGAGTTAGCGGAAATGAATGCCGGTGACGTGATTGCTGATTTTGATTCAGAACTTAAGGGACGTGGCTCTGAAGCGATGGTCAAGACGATTGCGATTGCTAACCGTGAACAAACCCAGGGCCTGGACACTCGGGTCACCAACTATGGTAAGAAGACGGTCGCTAATATTGTGCAACGAGGGATTATCCTCGATGCTGCGACGTTAATCTTTAACGGCATCGGTCATATTATCAAGGGGGCGCATGGGGCCAAAGCGGATCAAGAAAACCGGTTGTTGATGCTTTCATCAAAAGCCCGGGGCGACGCTGATCCCATCTTATTAATTGATGAAAATGACGTTGAAGCCGGACATGCGGCCAGTGTTGGTCGTGTCGATGAACAACAGATGTATTATTTGTTGAGTCGTGGGATTCCCAAGCCAGAAGCGGAACGTTTAGTTATTCGGGGCTTCTTGGCTGGTGTCATTACTGAATTACGGTCACAACGACTGCGACACGAATTGAACGCACTGATTGAGAGGCGATTAACCGATGGCAATGACTAATTATCGCGCGGATTTCCCGATTTTAAATACAAGGATTAATGGGGAACCGTTGACCTATCTTGATAGTGCCGCGACCTCACAAAAGCCGCAAGCAGTGATTGATGCGTTGGTCGCTTACTATCAACATGATAATGCCAATGTGCATCGCGGGGTGTATACGCTGGCGGCGCAAGCAACTGATCAATATGAAGCGGTTCGAGATCAAGTGACGGCCTTCATCAACGCGCCACAGCGTGAAACGGTCTTCTTTACGCGCTCAACGACTGAAAGCTTGAATTGGGTGGCTCAGACTTATGGTGAACAGTTTATCGGCCCGCAAGATGAAATCGTCTTGACGGTGATGGAACACCATAGTAACTTGGTGCCGTGGCAACAATTGGCCATTCGCAAACACGCAAAATTACGCTACATTGGGTTAACCAGTGATGGTCAGCTTGATATGGACGCGGCTAAGCGCCTGATTACGGCTAAGACCAAATTAGTCGCGGTCGCTGAAACGTCGAATGTCTTAGGGGTGACGAATCCCATCAAAGCCTTAGCTGCCTTAGCCCATCAAAATGGGGCCATTATCGTGGTCGATGGCGCCCAAGCAGTTGCGCATCATCCAGTCGATGTCCAAGCGCTGGACGCTGACTTTTATGCCTTTTCGGGGCATAAGATGTTAGCACCGACTGGCATTGGCGTGCTATATGGCAAGTTAGACTTACTTGAGCAATTAACGCCGGCTGAATTTGGTGGCGAAATGATCGATAACGTCACGCAGCAGACGACGACCTTCGCGGCGATTCCGCAACGGTTTGAAGCCGGCACGCCCAATATTAGTGGCGTGATTGGTCTCGGGGCCGCCATCACTTACTTGCAACAAGTCGGCTGGTCAACTATTGAAGCCCAAGAAGCCCAATTAACGGAACGGTTATTGAATGGGTTACTGAAAATGGACGGGGTCACCGTTTATGGCCCCCATGACTTAGCCTTGCATGGTCCGGTAGTGGCGTTTAACTTAAACGGTGTTCATCCGCATGATGTCGCAACTGGCCTAGATATGGCCGGCGTTGAAGTACGAGCCGGCCATCATTGTGCCCAACCGTTGATGGCATATTTGCAAACGAGTGCCACAGTGCGGGCGAGCGTCATGTTTTATAACACGCCCGCAGAGATTGACCGCTTACTAACGGCCTTAGCCGAAGTAAAGGAGTTCTTTCAATCATGAGTTTGCTAAAATTAGGTGAATTATACAAAGCCGTGATCTTAGAACATGCCCAACAACTGCATCATCACGGCCAGTTGCCAGATGTGCCTGGGTTGACGTTGAACAATCCGACTTGCGGTGACGTGATTAAAGTCCAATTGGATATTCAGGATGATCAGATCCAACAAATCGCCTTTAGTGGGACCGGGTGTACGATCTCACAAGCTTCGGCGAGTGTGATGACCGATGTGCTAGCCAAGCAATCTCCAGCGCAGGCGAAAACGTTGATTCATGACTTTTCACAGTTAGTGATGGGTGATGAGATCGATGCCACAGCTAAGACCCAATTAGGCGATGCGGCCGTTTTAGGGGCGGTTGCGGAATTTCCAACCCGTATTCGCTGTGCGATGCTGGCTTGGCATGCGGCTGACCAATTATTAGATGAGCTTGGAGGGGACCCCAAATGAGCAAGAAAGTTAATGAAGTTGTTACTGATAATCAAAATTATGAATATGGGTTCCATGATGATGTGACGCCGGTTTATTCAACTGGTGAAGGTTTAACCGAGGAGATTGTCCGTGAAATTTCGGCTGAAAAGCACGAACCGCAATGGATGCTCGATTACCGGTTAAAAGCCTATGAAATCTACAAAAAGATGCCGATGCCAAAGTTTGGACCTGATTTGTCCGGACTGGACATGGAACATATGAAGTACTTCCAAAAGGCGACGGATAAGAAGTATCGGAACTGGGATGATGTGCCGCCCAAGATTAAAGAAACCTTTGATCGGTTAGGGGTTCCTCAAGCAGAACGGAAATACCTAGCTGGGTCGAGTGCTCAATATGAATCCGAAGTGGTCTATCATCGGATGCAAGAAACCTTTGATAAGACGGGGATTATCTTTACGGATACTGATACGGCCTTGAAGCAATATCCCGAACTCTTTAAGAAGTGGTTCGGTAAGCTGGTTCATCCCGATTCCAACAAATACGCGGCTTTGAATGCGGCGGTCTGGTCCGGCGGCTCGTTTATTTACGTGCCTAAGGGCGTTAAAGTTACCACGCCAATTCAATCCTACTTCCGAATTAACGCGGAAAATACCGGGCAGTTCGAACGGACGCTAATCATTGTCGATGATGGTGCCAGCGTGAACTACGTGGAAGGCTGTACGGCGCCAAGCTATGATTCGGATAGTCTGCATGCGGCGGTGGTGGAAGTCTTTGTTGAAGACAATGCCACTTGTCGCTACACCACGATTCAAAACTGGTCTAATAATGTGTACAGCTTGGAAACGAAGCGTGCCCAAGCTATGGCCAATGCCACGATGGAGTGGGTCGATGGTAACTTAGGCTCTAAGATTACGATGAAATACCCATCTGTTTATCTGGATGGGGAAGGCGCGCACGGCACCATGTTGTCCATCGCAGTTGCGGGACATAACGTGGACCAAGATAATGGCGCGCGGATGATTCATAATGCTAAGAATACGACCTCCTCAATTGTGTCTAAGTCGATCTCTAAAGACGGCGGCGCGGTTGATTATCGTGGGACGGTGCGTTTCGGTCGGCATTCCGATGGATCGTTCGCCCACGTGGAATGTGACACGATCATTATGGATGACCAATCGTCTAGTGATACGATTCCATATAACGAAATCTTGAATGGTAATGTCTCGATGGAACATGAAGCCAAAGTCTCCAAAGTTTCGGAAGAACAACTCTATTACTTGATGAGTCGGGGTATTTCGGAACAAAAGGCGACCGAAATGATTATCATGGGCTTTGTGGAACCCTTTACGAAGCAATTACCAATGGAATATGCCGTAGAATTGAACCGCTTGATTAGTTTTGAAATGGAAGGCTCAATTGGTTAAGACCAACTAAGAGGAGGACCAGCGCGATGGCAGAAACAACTGCATTTAAAGATAAGGCGATCGAAGCCTTAAAAAAGGTGATTGATCCAGAACTGGGCGTTGATATTGTTAACCTCGGTTTGATCTATGACGTGACGTTAAATGATATTGGCGAAGCACGGGTCACGATGACATTGACTATCATGGGTTGCCCACTGACCGATGAACTAGCCAGTGGCATCGCCGAAGCATTAGGCGACTTACCCGAAGTTAAAGAAGTTGTGATTAACTTAGTCTGGGAGCCAGCCTGGTCAATTGCGCGAATGTCACGAGAAGCCCGGTTAGCGCTAGGTGTTTAGGGATTATTCATCATATAGTGCGTATTGATTAAAAAGTCCAGCATTGGCTGGACTTTTTTGATGTGTTTTTAATTTCCCAAATTGTCAAATCAAGTGCAACACTCAGTAAAGTAGTCCAGCCATGGAGTTATGCTTTAGCGCAGTTTCAGT
>NZ_BJDK01000054.1 GCF_005405105.1 Lactiplantibacillus dongliensis | reverse complement strand
GGGGAAGTATACCTTCAAAGCGCTGATTTCTATTAAGCTTCGCCATCATCCTTCCTTGACTTAATACCACAATGCTTACAGCCATTATACTCGACAACGAGATGTAGCGCCGTTAGATCTTGAAAAAAAGATTGACAAAATAATCAGGGGACCTTATTATATTTTTAGTCAGGGGGACCTGATTAAAAACAAAACTTAAGAGGGAATTAACATGGCAGCAATCAATGCAATTGAAGTCAGTCACTTGACGAAGCAGTTTGGACAAAAAACAGTGGTTGATGATGTGTCGTTCAAAGTCCAACCCGGCGAAGTCTTTGGGTTACTGGGTCCTAATGGTGCGGGGAAGACGACCACGCTACGAATGATGACGACATTATTGAAGGCGGATGCTGGTCAAGTCACGATTTTTGGTCACGATACGATTAAGGAAGGGCGCTTGGCACGATCGATGTTTGGCTTGACTGGTCAATACGCTTCCGTTGATGAAGATATTTCGGCGCGTGAGAATCTGATGATTTTTGCCCGGTTGAATGGGTTATCACGATCAGACGCCAAGCAACGAACTGCTGAATTATTGAACGAATTCTCACTGGTCAATTCAGCTGATAAAGCGTTAAAGAACTTCTCTGGTGGGATGCGGCGGCGGTTGGATTTAGCGGTGAGCTTGATTACGCGCCCCACACTTATCTTCTTGGATGAACCGACGACTGGCTTAGACCCACGGACCCGGACGCAGATGTGGGACACCATTCGGCAGCTGGTTAAGCAAGGCTCAACGATTATTTTGACGACACAATATTTAGATGAAGCGGACCAACTAGCGGATCATTTAGCCATTATTGATCACGGTAAGCTGGTGAAGATGGGAACACCAGCTGAACTGAAGCAGCAAATTGGTGGGTCTAAGTTGACGTTTAAGGTTTGTCAGACCACACAAATTACCGCCGCAGTTCAATTATTAACGCCACAAGTGGGCCAGATTCAGCAGACCGACTCAGCATTAAGTATGCGACTGAATCAGGTCAACCAGCTGAATACGATTTTAACTATGCTCAACCAGGCCAAGATTAAGATCACTCAGTTAGTTGTCCAGGAGCCGTCATTAGATGATGTCTTTATGGATTTAACGGTCGGTAAGAATTAAGGAAGAAGGATGCAAGATGGATGTACAAAAACACAATGGCAGTTTGGTCATGAATACGGCCACCATGGCTTATCGTAATTTATTGAAGACGGTGCATAATCCAGATCGGTTTATGGATGTTATCGTCCAACCGGTGATGTTTATGTTGATGTTTGGCTATTTATTTGGTGGGGCGATTGCCGGCGGGGTCCAAGCCTATCTACCAACAATTGTGCCGGGGATTTTAATGCAAACCATGTTGTCAGCGGCGTCGGGGTCGGGACCGCAAATCAGAGAAGATCTTGATTCGGGCGTGTTTGATCGCTTCAAATCGTTACCGATGGCACATATTGCGCCGTTAGCGGGGCAACTGTTTGCCGACAGCTTACGGTTGGTGATTGCCACGATAACGTCATTGACGACGGGCTATCTGATGGGGTGGCGACCAGCTGTCGGGTTTGGCTGGATTATCGTGATTGCCTTATTAGCGATTTTTACCGGCTGGGCCTTATCCTGGTTGTTTGCGTTAGTCGGTTTGTTGGCGAAGAGTGCTTCTGCCGTTCAAAGCTTTTCGCTAATTGCCATGTTAGTGCTATCCTTCATGTCAAATGCGTTTGTGCCACTTCATTCGTTAACGAAGCCGTTGCAAGTGATCGCACATTTGAATCCCGTGACCTATGTGATTACGGCGATTCGGCAAATCTTGGCGACTGGGAGTTGGACCCATGAGGCTGGTTTAGTGCTCGGGGTGGATGTCGTGATTGTCTTGATTTTTGCGCCGTTAGCTGTTTGGGCGTATGACCGTAATTAAGATTGATGCCAGCAAGTCATGTAAAACGATGAGGTTGTTAAATGATTCGGTAGCGCAAAACAGGACATAGGAAACATGTCAAATTTATCAAAATAGACCGTCTCAAACCAACTTTTTCGGTTTGGGACGGTTTATTTTGATAAATAAAATTTTTAAGGACTTATGACAGCTTAAATGTTTTAATCCAGTTATCTCGCTTGGACCATTGTAAAACGGGAATCGAATAGTTCTCAAAAGAACTAATAAACTTATCCGAGATACTTTCGGTATCATTAGCTAATACATAGAAGTCGGTATCTGGACGACTGTCGCGCACATCGATGATGCCCATTAAAGGGGATTCATAGGCGATTGATTTAGGACGATTAACCGCTTTGATGGCTTTGGCTTTATCATTAATTGATTTTTTTCCAAAGATATAATTGAAATTTATCATATTGCCGGTCTGACCTTGAAAACTCACATCTTCGACAAAGCTAAGTTCCTTTTCAAAAAAGTAATTTCTAATATCTTCTAAAAAATAGTCGGACACTCGATCACGAGAAGTCTGAAGCATATCCATAATTTGAAGCATTCCTTGTACTAGTTGAAATTGTTTTTGTGGCATAGCCGCGAGATCTGTAAATCTGATTTGTAATTCTTTTTGGTGAACCTGAATACCAAAGTTTAAGCAGATTTGGTTAAAGTAAGCTTGTCTTTTTTTGGAGGCCCGACCAGAACTTAACTGTAAATCCAAGGTATCTAATTCATCAAGTGTATAACCATCATCGCTTAAAATATATTGTCCTGCTTGATGTTCGATAAAAAGCTCAATCGTGTCGTGGTACATATCTACAAAGGGAGTGCGAATCGTTGTAAAATTGGCTTGAGTCTCAAAAGTCTGTTTTTGTGTCGCCCAATCTAAGTAGGCCTGTTGCAAAGATTGTATATTGATATTCATGGTTACCACCTCCAATGGACTTATAATATATCATCTTCCAAATTGTATTTGAAGTCGGTGCGATTAGCAACATTTAAGCGTTCAAAGGTTACCTTTAAACAGCTGATTAAATTATTGATGTCACTTGGATTTAGGTGCATATGCACTTCTGGAGCGTCTAACGGTAAAGCAACTGCGATACCGTATACTGGAAAATCTGCCAAATGGACGTGTGGACATTCGAGTATTTCATCTGCGTAAGCATAATTACCGGCTGGATTAGGATGTGGACGGCCAATTAAGTCGATTCGAAATAAGATTTTACTTTTAGCGTTGGCATCACGTAGCTGATAGGTGCACTTAGGTTTGCGATGCCCCTTTCGATTTAAGTCGAATAAGTAGTCATAGTTTGTACCATGTAAATTAATACAAGCTTTGTCATTTTTTACCGGTACAGTGATGGCGTCATCAAGGGCAATATTTACAATCATTTTCAATTCGTTAATCATCTGTCGAACGTCTTCAAAGTTCACTTTGGCACCTCGGATTTTTATGTGTTTGCTTGATACTAATTGTACGCTGAAAACGTTAAATTAGACACTATAAATAATATATTCTAAATTGAAGCTTTTAAAAAGTGAATATGCTTCTATGTAAAGTAATGAGTATCTATAAAAATTGTTTACGCAGTGATAATCAATTTGTAAACCTGCACGTGTTTGTGTGGGTATGCTAAAACATTCATTATTTTTTTGAAAATGTCGCTTTAAACAGGTCAGTCTTATATAATTGGAAAAGAAAATGTATTAATGGGAGGAAGCAGGTCATGCCACAATATAGTGCAACAATGGTTTCGCATTCTTTTTGGTTTCATGAATTTTCACAGTATTTATCCTTACGAGAACAAGGAAATAGCGATGCTGATATTCGAAACTTGGCTGTGACTGAAAACTATTTTCAACAACAATCTAACGCTCGTGCGTTGAGAGTGTTTCAAACGTTGAAACGACGGATCAATGTTCTTGATGAAGACTATTTTGATTTGTTTTTCTCACTAGACTTGGCAAATCAAAAATTGCTGAACTTATCGGCCAGTCTTCAGTTAGATCCCTTATTTGATGACTTTTTGTATGATCTCTATAGGAATGAGTTAATTTTGGGCGATGCCAAGCTTTATCCTTACGAAGTGGATGCATTTTTCCATCAGAAACAAATTGAAAATCCTAAAGTGGCTACATGGACAGAACAAACAGTTAAACGATTGGCCAATACATTCAAGGCATTTTTCCGAGAGGCAGGATTGCTTGAAAATCAGGGGGATTACGATTTAGTCAAGCAACCCTTACTAGACACAAGATTAGAAGTTTTAATGCATGCAAAAGGGTTGACACGACAATTATCAGCATTTTTAGGGAGATAGTAATGAGTAAAACAATTGAAAAACTCAAACACTTACGTGAAAAAGTAGCTGATCCAGACTTTCAACAGAGTCGGGGATTATCAAATGAAGTATCTTATTATATTTTAGCGTATAACCCACAGGATCAACCATTAGTAACCGAAGAAATTAACAGTATGCAACAACAGTTGAACCATGAAACAGTTGGAATGGATATTGTCGAATTCAATCTTTATCAGATTATGTGGGAATTGTTGGATGATATGGGGATTAAAGATGATGTTTTGGCGATGGAAGCTAGCGATGGTATTGATTATTTAACGGAGCAATTAAATAATGCTTTCGAGATGACGAGTTCGGAAAATCTATTTGTTCAATATATACAACGACATTTGCCCGATGAACCAGTCATTGTTTTTGTAACTGGAATTGGTGATATTTTTCCGTTAATCAGGGCCCATAAAGTGTTGAATACGATGCACCAAATTGTGACAAGTGTTCCAGTTGTTTTCTTTTATCCAGGTACATATGACAGTTTAAGTCTCAGTATGTTTGGTGAATCCAAAGAAGATAATTACTACCGGGCATTTCAAATTAACTAGGGGGAATCACGATGAAGATAAAAGATATTTTTGCTAAATCGATTGATCGAGATATTAAAGGTGTTATTACAATTGGCGATGAACACGATGCTAATGTTAAGCAAGAACTGGAAGAATATGTTGTTACCAAAGAGTTAGATCAACACTTTAAAGATTTCTTTGCCGCATATGCAGCAGGAATTCAGCATGATACAACAAATATGGGGGTCTGGATTTCTGGGTTCTTTGGTTCTGGTAAATCACATTTTTTAAAAATTCTGGCTTACTTATTAGAAAACCGTGAAGTGGCTGGTAAACGTGCTTTGGATTATTTTATTGATGATGAAAAGCTTCATGATCAGGGGACTTTAGCTGATATGCAATTAGCCGCATCGGTGCCTAACGAAGTGATGCTATTTAATATTGATTCAAAGGCTAAAAATGGCAACAAGTCCCAAAAAGATGCGATTTTAAATGTTTTTTTGCAAGTGTTTAATGAGCAACTAGGGTTGTTTGGCGCAGATTTTTGGATCGCTGACTTGGAACGGGACCTCATTGCGCAAGGTAAGTACACTGAGTTTCAGACGAAGTTTAAAGAGTTGGATCGCCAAAACCGTGAATGGCTGGATGCACGGAATGCGTATGCGTTTTTGAAAGGAACAATTCGTGATACTTTGGTGGCTATCGGGTTTATGTCTGAAGCCGATGCTAATGGGTTTATCGATCAACTAAAAAAGGAATATCCGATTAGTGTGGAGAGCTTCGCTAAGTTGGTTAATGACTATATTGAACAGCAAGATGAAAACTATCATATGGCTTTCTTAGTCGACGAAGTGGGACAATATATTGGGTCCAGCCAGCAACGGATGCTGAATCTGCAAAGCATTGTTGAGGATTTAGGAACTTACACGCATGGTAAGGCTTGGGTAATTGTGACTAGTCAACAGGCAATTGATAAGGTTACTAAGAATATTAATGGACAAGACTTTTCCAAAATTCAAGGGCGGTTTAATACTCGAATTGCGATGTCATCAGCTAATGTTGATGAAGTGATTCAAAAACGGCTCTTAGCGAAGACTGAAACAAGTGAAAAGTTACTGGAAACTACGTTTAATGAGAGTCAACACGTTATTAATAATCTTATCAGTTTTGATGGTAAGGAAGAACGAAAACGATATGATGATGCCAAAATGTTCGCTGATCTTTATCCATTTGTGCCTTATCAGGTCGTCTTACTACAAGATACGTTGACAGCTATTCGAGAAAACGGATCAGATGGAAAGCATTTGGCTAACGGTGAACGGTCAATGTTAGCGGTCTTTCAAGAATCGGCCCGGCGACTGGAAGACCAAGATACTAGAGCGTTAGTACCGTTTAGTATTTTTTTCCAAGGCCTCAGTCACTTTTTAGATCACACGCATATGATTGTGATTCAGCGGGCACAGAATAATGAGTTAATTAATCCAGGTAGTGAAGATAATCCATTTGCGGTACAAGTCTTAGAAATCTTATTTATGATTAAATATGTGCAGGATTTTGATGGGACGTTAAACAATTTAGTGACACTGATGATTGATTCAATTGATACTGATCGGATTGAATTAGAAGCCAAGGTTAAGCAAGCTTTACAGGTACTTCAAGAACAGAATATTGTGGAGAAGACCAGTAAGGGTTATGAATTTCTAACTGATGCAGAACAAGATATTAGTAAGCAGATTCAGCGACAGAGTGTGGATTTTGGAGAAGTTTCTCAGGCTATCGGGGATTACTTGTTTAGCACAGCTGCAATTTCGCGCCGATATACGTATCCAAAACTGAAACAACAATATACATTTGTCTTTAATCAGTGGGTCGACGACCGACCAGTTGGTCAAACCAATCAAGATATTAATTTAAAAATTGTTACGGCGGCTAATGGCGATAACCGAAGCGATGCTGAATTACGGCGACAGTCTAGTTCGCCAGAACAACCACAAATTATTATCGATTTACCGGGTGAGTCTCAATATATAGATGATCAGCAACAAGTTCTGCGTATGCAAAAGTTTATCTTGAATCCTCATGAACAATCACAGGATGCGCGGTCACAACGTATCGTGGATGTTAAAAAGACTGAGTTGAGTACACTTAAGATTCGGGTAGCTAAGGAATTGTTGGAAGTCTTGCAACAAGCGAACATTTACGTTCAGGGAGAACGGATTGATGCGGGAAAGAAAGATTTCTTTACTAGCTTGGCGCAAGCCGAAGAACAGTTAATTGATGAAATCTATCGTAATCTTAGCTACATTGATGTCGTTAAACAAGAAAGTGATGTTGTTGGTCTATTCAAAGATACCAATGAATTGGTGAAAACATCAGAGAATGAACGTGCGTTACAGGCTGTAATTGACCGAATCACGCGAGATTATCAAGGGCACCGTAAAATTTCTTATAAATCAGTTTTAGAGCGATTTAACAAAATTCCATACGGCTATCGAGAGATTGATACTAAGTGGTTGGTCGCAAAACTTTTCGCTGATGCTAAACTAAAAGTTTATGTGAACGGTGAGGCCATCAATCAACAGTCTGGGTTATCAGCCAATGAACTTGCTAAGTACTTCTTGAAACGACAATATATTGATGCTGTTCAGATAGAACCACGGCAAGCGGTCAGTGAAAATAAGAAGCAAGATTTACGAGAGGTTGCTTCAGAGTTGTTCCGTAAGCAGACTTTCAGTGATAATGAAGACGATACGCTGATGCATGAACTGCAGGATAGCCTAGATAATGCGCGTAAGGCGCTTGATATTTATCTGACAAAGCCTAGTTATTACCCGGGACAAGACGTATTAAGCACAGGTCGAAACCTAATGACACAATTATTGGCACAAAAAGATACTGATCGATTCTACGATTTAGTCAGTCAAAAGCATGATGATTTGTTGGATTGGCACGATGATATGGAAGAAGGGGGCATTAGCGAATTCTATGGGAGTGAGACGCAACAAGAAATTTGGGAATCTGCTCACACACAGCAAACTATTTTTGATCACTCACAAAAATTTGTCACTGGTTCGACTGTCAAAGACTTAATCAAACAAATTGATGGCTTAATGAAGAAACGACCACAGGGGAATATAAAGACGCTCAAAGATTTAGTTAATGCTTTTCGTAATGCGTTTAATTCAGAGTTTGATGCTGGTTTGATTCGAGCACAAAAAGATATTAAAAATGAACAAGCAGCCACAGAGACTTATTGTACTGAACATCAGTTGACAGCAGACTTTGCTAACCGTATTCAAGAAAAATTTGATAGCTTATTACATGATGCCAATAACGCAACGACTTTAAACGGGTTGTTTATTATTCCACAGCAGGCGATTGCAGTACGGGTTCGGTTAGTTCAACAGATGGAAACCGTTTTCGAAAAACAAGCCGTTGCAGACTCAGTAAGTTCTCCGGAACCTGCGATTACTGGAAACGATGATAGCAGCACAAATAGACACGTGGCGTCTAACGAAGTTAATCCCCAGCGGGCCGTAAAGCAATATCAAGCAGTTAATGTTAGATCACTTGGGATTAATCAAACCTGGGTATTAGATAGTACCACTGATATTGAAGTTCAGGTTGAAAAACTTAAAGCCACACTTCAACAACAGCTGAAAGCAAAAGGATCAATTAAGTTTGAATTGTAGTCTTAGACAAGGTGAAAGAAGAGAATATGGATAAAACAGCGATTAAAAAATTTGCAATCGATGCACGCCAGTCCCTCATTGAAGGGATTAAACTTAAGGCCGCCTCACTAGGGATCTCGGAGGCGGGCATTGAAGGTAAGCTTCCTATTTCAACCGTGGAGATTGAATATTATAAGGATGAACAAAATGGAATTACCGGTCAAGACATTGTTAAACGGCAACGATTGGTTGCAGAGTTAACACAGCGCGCTAAGAAGGCCGATTTGGCTACGGCGTTCCATGATCTAGTAGAAGAAGTTGCGTATACTTGGTTTAATCGGATTATTGCGATTCGTTTCATGGAAGTTAACAACTATTTACCCAGTCGAACACGGGTACTGTCGAGTACAGAAAATCGAAATGAACCTGACATTATGGTGCATGCAAAAGAGATTGCAGACCAACTTGGTGGGTTTTCTCCAGCAGAAGATGACTTAATTGAACGTGCTTTAGATACCGAACAGCCAGTGGATATGGATGCTGAGTATCAGATGTTATTCATCAAGCAAGCGAATGCGTTGAATAAGAATTTGCCATATTTATTTGAAAAAACCAACGACTATGCGGAATTATTGTTCACTCCAAACTATCACGACGGTGTTATCCGGCATTTGATCACTGATGTTAGTGAGGATGATTTTAATGTGGCTGTCGGTGGTCAAGTGGAGATTATTGGGTGGTTGTATCAGTACTATAATACGGTACCTCATAATCAGGTAGTAAATATCATTGGTGGTCCAGTCAAGAAAAATGATATTCCAGCTGCGACACAATTGTTTACTACAGACTGGGTTGTAAAATATATGGTTGATAATTCACTGGGCAAGTACTGGCTAGAACGGCATCCCGATAGTGAATTGAAGTCACATTTGAAATTCCTGTTGCCAAGTGATATTACGGTTATTAATGATGATGAGTCAATTGAAAACTTAAAAATTATTGATAATGCAATGGGATCCGGGCATGTTCTAGTTTATGCATTTGATGTTTTGATGCAGATTTATTCAGAACAAGGTTATTCTTCTCGTGATGCTGCTACTTCGATCCTTAAAAATAATTTATTTGGCTTAGAGATTGATAAACGTGCATACCAATTGGCCTACTTTGCCTTGATGATGAAAGCCAGAGAGTTTAATCGAAGAGCATTACGTGAAGGCAGTACTGGTCCCAACGTTTTCGTCTTTGAAGATACTGATGATATTTCTTCAGAGTTTCTTGATCAAGTTTCTCCAGAGAATCGTGATGCTTTGCTTGATATTGTGGGGCGCTTCAGCAATGCTCGGGAGTTAGGATCTATCATTACTTTTGAAGACCAAAAGTATGATTTTAATAAACTACGTCAAGCAACTGCATCAGTGCTCATCGATGACTTGGATTTATTCGGTTTTCAAGAGATGCAAGCAAAACTTTTACGTGCACTGACTATTACTGAAACCCTGTGTGATACTTATAATATAGTTGTCACTAATCCGCCGTACATGAATAAGATGGAACCATCATTAAAGAAATACGTTAAAAAATATTACAATAATTATTCTGGTGATTTATTTTCAATCTTTATCTACAATAATAGTAATTTGGCCAAACAAGGTGGTTATTCAGCCTTCATGACGCCATTTGTCTGGATGTTCATCAAAACATACGAAAAATTACGAGAATATTTAATTGAAAATAAAAAGATTGATAGTTTAATTCAGATGGAATATTCAGCTTTTGAAGAAGCAACTGTGCCAATTAATACGTTTGTTGTAAAGAATGTGCAGTCAGAAGACACAGGGACCTATTTGAAGTTATCAGCTTTCAAAGGTGGTATGGATGTCCAAAAAGACAAAACTTTAGCGGCTATTTCAAGTCCAACAACGGACTACCTTTATCGAACTAACCAAGCGAACTTTGCTAAGATTCCGGGAATACCGATTGCTTATTGGGCTAGTGAAAACTTGCTA
>NZ_BJDK01000053.1 GCF_005405105.1 Lactiplantibacillus dongliensis | reverse complement strand
TGAAAATACTAATATCCGACCCCACAGACCTTTTGTATCAAGGTGTGTGGTCTGTTTTTGTACTTTCAACCTTTAGAATATAACAAATGGCACTCGCCAACGATGATTAATCGTTAGTGAGTGCCATTTTTAGTTTTATTTAATTTTTTGAACTTGACGCCGATAGTCATGTAAGACCTTCAATGCTCGCTTACGGGACTTGATATTTGAACTGTGTAAGCGACGACGTGCACTTGCTAAATCTACTTTTTCCATAATGGCAGCCTCCTGATATCTAAATCGTAATCATTACCATTCAAATATCATAACAGCTATATCCATAAAAGAAAAGTATTAAGCTTGGAACCTAGTCTGATGACGATCTTTCGGCGGCTTCGCGTTTTTCCATCTTCGCAATCACGGCCAGAATCTTGGCCTCTTTCGCTAATCATTCCGGGGTGCGCGCAGCCGGAATCACGGTAAAGCGATCATCGGCCTTCCAACTAAAATAATCCTTCCGATAATCAAAGACTTTGGTCAAATAAGCCGCTACGACCGTCGATTCAGAACCGGCCACCAACTCATCGTTTACGATAAAGCTCGGTAGACTGCTCAACTGATTACGTTCGGCTTCTTCTACCACTTGCTGAGCCACAATCACTGACGTGGCCAGTGGTGCCAACTGATACGTGCCACGTAAGTACGCATCAGTATCTGGCGCCGCTCTTAAGTCATCTTGTTGATGGAAGGCGGCTTGCACATAGGCCAAGGCCGCATCGGGATGACTGTAGTCAATATACGTATTCGCCACATTCCCCGCAGTAAGTAGCGGTGAGGGCTTACTCCAAAACTTTAAATGCAGGTTCAAATAGCCCGCGCTGGTCACGCGTAACAATTCCGCTTCATTTGCTAGCCACCAAGCTTGACTATATGGACAGCCAAGATTTAAAATCGCCGTCAGTTCAAAAGGTGCTTGATTGGTACCGAGATTTAACGTCGTTTCGTCACTCAAATTGAAGTCTAAGTTTGACATGGGCCCACCTGCTTTCGTTGGATTGGTTACAGTATACCCAATTCAGTGCCAAAGTCTTAATGAAAACCCTCAATCCACACCGTCTTTACAAGTTCTTAACTTAACTAAGCCTACTAAAAAACGGGTTCAACCCTAGTCAATGACCGGTTGGACCCGTTTCAGTTACGCTCGTAAGTCCGCTAAGACTTGCGCCGTTTGTGCTTCTAAACTTAAGTTAGTTGGAAACTGATATTCTTGTGGGACATTCAACCGATCATGCAAAAGCCAACGTAGCTTCAGATGGCGATGGCTGACCACGGTCTCGGGAACTGGCCCATCAAAATGATAGACTAAAGCCCGTTCGAATTGGCGCATCAAGGTCACTAACATGGCCCGATAACGTGCACTCACTAGGATGCCTTCAACAATCACATATTCGATCTGCCGATTATTGCAAGCCGCCAATTGTTTGATGACCCCAATTGCTAGATTACCTGGTTGATCATGGACGTGCAAGATGCGATCACGCACCACCGCTTGTGAAATCACTAAGCTCGATGGCCCTAACGCCGCCTGTAAACGATGCGCTAACAGCGTCTTGGCACTATCCCCGTTACCCCGTAAAATAATTAATTTGGTTTCCATCCTAGCTTCCTTCCGCCTTACTTAAAATCCGAACCTTTTCGTTTTCTGAAAAATGATACTTGGCTATTTTACCACAAAACCAACCCGGTGCTGCAAAAAATCCGGGTTGGTTCTAAAGATTAGCCTATTCAGTTAATAACTCATCAATCGTCGGTAACGTCTCATCAGCATAAGCTTGACCTTGATAAATCACCGTTGGCAAACTGGTAATCCCATTAGCTGCCACTTCGCGGTCAATCCGTTGACGAACGGTCTCGGCCTGCGCATAAGGTGTTACTTGGTAAGTCCGCTCCAAATAAGCGGGCACTGCCGCCAAATCAGCAGCACGTAACGGATCTTGATTTTGAAAGACCGCTTTAATCAAACGCAACGCCGCAGCGGGATGTTGATAGTCCACGTACCCATTGGCCACATTGCCGTTCAATAAAGTGGGTTTAACTTTGCTCCAAAACTTAACATGCACTTGCAACTTACCTTGGTCAATAGCCGCAAACAAGGTGGCTTGATTAGGCTGCCACCAGTCGCGAGTATCGACACAGCCAAGATTCAAGATCAGGGTCAGTTCGTGGGGCGCTTGTGGATTACCGTAAGTTAACGTGGTTTGTGGATCAACTTTAAAAGTCATTTAGCTTCAGCCTACTTTCAATCGTTTACCACTAGTATACGCCACTAATCCCGGAACTTAGTCATTGCAATCAGCCTGATCCAACTTCCGAACTGGTTTAGCTAACCAGATCAAGCCCAGCAATAGCACTAAACTAACAGCGACCATCAATGCCCCGAACAACGGCGTCCAAGTCAGCCCAAATTGAGTCGTTACTTGACCCCCAATCCCGGAACCTAACGCAATCCCCACGTTAAACGCTGAGATATTCAAAGCTGACGCCATCGTCACATCTTGTGGCGTATGGACTTCGGCCAGTTGGACAATATAGAGCTGCAACCCTGGAACATTCATAAAGGCAAAGATGCCCATTACTAAAACGGTCAGCAACCCCAGCCAATGACTGTGGGCCGTGACAGTCAAGACTAACAACGTGATGAATAGACCCACAAATATTTTAAACAACGCGACCAACGGCTTAGTATTTGCCCAACGACCACCTAAGGTATTACCGAGCGCAACCATCAAGCCATAAACAACCAAGATAACGACCACGGCATTGGCAGACCAGCCCATCGCTTGTTCCAATAGTGGTGACAAGTACGTGTAAGCCACAAAAGTCCCGCCATAGCCGAGCGCGGTCACCAATAACGCCAACAGTAATTGTGGATTAGTCAACACGCGGATAATCCCCCGCGCCGTTGCTTTGGCGGGTAATGGTAAGTTACGAGGCACCAACCAATAATCGGCGATCAAGCCAATCACCCCAATTGCACTGATGAAGATGAACGACCAACGCCAACCGCCAAGTTGTCCAATCATGGTCCCCAGTGGTACCCCGGTCACCGTCGCGACGGTCAGACCAGTGAACATGACCGCAATTGCCGAGGCCCGTTTTTCAGGTGCAACGACATCCGCCGCAATGACTGATGCCACGGTCATAAAAATGCCATGCGCTAAGGCGGCTACAACCCGACCGACTAACAAGAGCCCAAAAGTCGGCGCCAACGCTGCTAATAAATTCCCGACAATAAAGAGCCCCATAATCAGCATCATCAATTTATGCCGATTCAACCGTCCTGTTAGTAAGGTCATCACCGGTGCCCCAATCATGATACCCAGCGCATAGATTGACACGGTCAACCCGGCTTGCGCCAAATCAATGTGAAAATGACTAACCAATAACGGCATTAAGCCGACACTAATGAACTCCGTGGACCCAATCGCAAACGCACTAATTGCGAGTGCTAATAGCGTCCAAGTTGGATTTACCTTTTTTGACATTTTCATTCCTCCTAAACTTGCTTACGTGATAAATAATGATTATACTAGCAAGTAACTTGAAGACAAGTACCTACTTTAAAGTGGGATACCCACTAAAAAGTAAGTATGGATTAGGAGGACCTATTTATGCCAACCAAAACATATCAAATTGGGGTTGAAGCCACCATGGAAGTGATCGGTGGCAAGTGGAAGTCAATTATTCTCTGCCATCTACGGCAAAAAGCCATGCGCACTAGCGAACTCGAACGCGCCATTCCGCAGATTTCACAGAAGATGCTCGTCCAACAATTACGCGAACTCGAAGCCGCCAACATCGTCACCCGACACGTCTATCAACAAGTCCCACCGCGCGTCGATTATAGTCTGACCGACTACGGCCATAGCCTATCCGGCGTCCTGCACGATCTCTGTGTCTGGGGTGAGGAAAATATTGACCGGCGCCGCGAACAAGGTGAAGCCATTACGTTGCTCCACCGTGATGATTTATAAAGGTGTCGCTAGCTTGACGACCATCAAGTTATTTGCGTGAAACCTTGGTTATACTAAGGTCATTCAATGAAATGAGGTGGCTCAAATGAATCCTGTAAAAACGTATTTAGCTGACCATGCCGACCGATTGGATTTTTACACCCAAGCAATTACCAACGCTCACGGTGCGCATCATCCCGAAGTCTTTGCCGTCCGTGATCAATATATTCAGCTCCGCGCCGATAGCGCTAATGATCGCCAATTAACTGACAACTTTGCCCAGTTACGAGCGACGACGCATGATTATGCCATCCCGAATGACGTTTGCCCTGTCTTTAAAGCCACTTACCACATGCTGGCTAAAGCCGACGCGTTGAATGCACAGGCTTAATACACGTCAAAAAATCGATAACCGGATTAGTACGCTGACTAACCCGGTTATCGATTTTTTAGTTGCTTTCATTCCCGTTACGACTTAGTGGCGCCAACTTTACCAGCATTAAAGTGGTTATACAGTGATTCTCCCCGTAACAATAAATCCACAATGTGTTCGTCATCATTGACCGGTACGCCTTGACGTTGCAAATAAGTGACGAATTGTGGTAAAAAGTCTCGCACTTGCGACCCAAAGTCGAGCGCCCAATGTTGGCCATTAGTGGTCACGATTAATAATTTAAATGAATCTGCGCCAAAATCAAAGGGCCGAATCCGTTCGCGCGTCTGATAATTAATCGTGACTTGGGCCATGGCCTGATAGGGAATCGTCTTTAAATGCGGGGCTTTTTCCAAGAGCTGTTTAAAACGCCAGCCGTGACCATAATGCCGTATAACTAAACGGTCTTGTTCAATAATCCAGTAATCTTTCGTCAAGATTGGCAGTAAGTATCCCGCCACAAAGATCAACACCATTGTTAAGATTGACCAATTCTTAAAATCAAAGCCACTTAATAGAATGCTTAATAATAGCCAACCGGCCAGCAATGCCACCACGTGACTGCGCCGATACCGATGACCAACGACATAGGGTTTCTTGAAGAACGGACTGCCCTGCACTAATTCATCTAAGGACAAATTATATAAGTCTGACAATGCCAACAAATTATCAATCGTCGGGACCGTTTGCCCACGTTCCCACTTCGAAACTGCCTGTGTTGAGACAAATAATTTTTGGGCTAATTGTGCTTGTGTATAATGATTTTGCAAGCGCTGTTGCTTTAACATCTCTTGTAACCGCATCTGACTCATCCCCCCGCTTGATTTAAGTTAAGCCTACGCCAAGCGCGGTTTAAAGGCAATCAACTAGCGGTTGAGTCGCAAAAAAGGTGGCACTAACACTTGGTTAGCCCCACCTTTTTCAAAATTATGCTTATTTAATGGCTTGGGCCACTGCGTCATTCACTGCCGCAGCTTCAGCTTCAACTAAGTCGACACGACTCGTAATCACCTTAATATCCATTTGGATTTCACGGGTCAAACCAGGGGTGTTCAGCTTCGGTTCAAAGAAGGCTTTGAATTCAGCTAACCGATCCGCCGTCCGGAAAATGCCGGCAATCACGGTAATATAAGTCGTGAATTCCATATCACCACCGACCGTGGCTTCTAACCATGACCAGTCGTTGCGAATCCAATCCCAAGCGGCTTGTTGCCCCGCATGGTTAGCTAAGACGCCACGGAACCAAGCGCGTAAGTCTTGCGGCTTGATGGTTTCGGCATCTTCAAACTTTTCGATTAAGGTCGCAATCAACTTGTCGTCGGGCGTACTCGTCAAAGCCGCCGCAATGTCAGCCTTAAAGCTGGCATCGGCCGTCTGCTTGGACGCAGCCAATAAGTCATTGAACAAGTCGACACTACTAAAGTTTTGCACTTCGTTCCGTAAAACGAAGACCCGGGTGTCGGCTGGCAAAGTTGCTAATCGATCCCGGTTAGCCGTAAACAGCTTGTGGGCCGCCGCAACTGCGTCCGAATTCTTCGCATATAAGGCCGCACTCAAAACATATGGCCGGGTCAATTGGTCATCGTTAGATTCACCAGCTTGTGGCGTCCAGCCTAAGCGCGCAACTTGGGCCGCACTTAAGTGATCATACAAGCCTTGTAGGGCTTTTTCTTCATTAGAGTCAGGCGTAACAAACTTCTTCAAGTCACCGGCGACCCGATATAACGCATCGTTGACGACGGTGGAATGACTACCGGCAAAGCGCGTTAATAATGGCACGATGCTGGCATAAGAAATCTGCCGACCTTCTGCTAATAAACGTAAATCTTGCAACAATTGTAATTGATCGATGGCCGTTAGATTGTCCAAGTTCGCCAAGATATCGTCCAACAGCGTTTGGTCATACTTCACGATAAAGTGGGAGTTGTTACCCACATTCAAGCGGAATGGTTGGCCATTATCAGCCCGTAACTGGGCATAATCACCCAAGGTAGCGCTCGTTTCAGCTAAGATAGCTGGGGCGGCCTGGTAATTGCTGTTCAATGGAATCTGCCATTGCCGACCTTGGTCTTGACCATCACCGATGAAGAATTGTTGTTGGCTGATCGTTAATTGACCGTCAACGACACTGGCACTAACCACTGGATAACCTGGTTGTTCGAGCCATGAATTCATAATCGCCCCAACGTTCATGCCTGATGCTTCACCCAAGGCCGCCCATAAGTCAGCCCCGGTGGCGTTGCCGTATTGATGAGCCTTGAAGTAAGCCTTCAAGCCCTTACGTAAGGCCTCATCACCAACTAATGCGCGCGCCATAACTAACATCCGTGCCCCTTTAGCATAGACAATCGCGCCATCGAATAAGGCATCGATTTCAGCGGGATTTTCAACTTGGACGTGGACGGATTGAACCCCGTCCGTAGCATCCCGTTGTAATGCTGCCGCGGCTTCGGAAGTTTGGAAAGTTTCCCAAATGTGCCAGTCCGGTTCTAAGGCATCGACCGCCACGTATTCCATCATGTTGGCGAAACTTTCATTTAACCAGAGATCGTCCCACCACTTCATGGTGACCAAATCCCCGAACCATTGATGCGCAAGTTCATGCGCAATCACGGTTGCGACCCGTTGCTTCATATCTAAAGCTGTGTTGTCAGGATCAAGTAATAAGTAGGCTTCACGATAAGTCACTAAGCCCCAGTTCTCCATCGCCCCGGCAGAAAAGTCTGGTAAGGCAAGTTGCCATGAATGTGGCAGTGGATATGGCGTCTGATAGAAGTCTTCATAGAATTCAATCGAACGCTTGGCAATGTCTAAGGCAAAGTCGAGTTCGTTGGCTTTATGCGCTTTGGTGCCAAAGACACCAATCTTCACGCCACTCTTGGTTTCAGTTAACTTACTTTGGAGTTCACCAAAGGCAAACGCGATTAAGTAGGTAGACATCTTAACCGTTGTATCGAAGTAATGCACGCCGTCTTCAGTCTTCACTTCAGGCATGTTGCTGATGATGGTTTCGCCAGCGTGTTCGTCAAACTTGATTGCCAAGTCAAAGGTGGCTTTCGCTTCCGGTTCATCGACACATGGGAACGCTTGGCGTGCAGCCGTCGTTTCAAACTGCGTCCCGATAATCTGCTTCTTTTCACCAGCGACTTCGTAATATGAGGGGTAGATGCCCATCATGGAATCCGTTAATGGTGCCGTGTACGTGATGGTTAACGTGGTCTTACCAGCCTTAGCGAGGTCAATATGAATGGCTTCGTTATCCGCATCGAGCTTAAATGGCACCGCTTGACCGTCAGCTTGAACAGCGGAGACCGCTAAGAACTTTTGGTGAATGTTAATCGCCGTTGCTTGGGCGTCACCGGTAATCTTCGTCTGACCACTGATTGTTTTAGTGGCCCGATTAATATCGAGATAAATATTGTAATGTTCTGGTTGGAACGTTTGGTAAAAATGGGTTAATTCTGCCATGAGTTTCTCCTTGATTTGTTAGAATAGTTTCATTATACGTCATTTGATTGCGAAACTTAAATAATCAATGCTTTCTTATCCCCTCATGATTTGTTTCAGTCTGTTCAATTTCTTTCATTATGTCTTTAATTTCGATATCATTACTATTTTCAACTACCTTAACGAGTATTTTACTATTAGGAGTTTTAGTAAATCGACAAGTTTTTTCATTAATACTTTTAAGATTAAATTTGTAAAAGACTCGTATTACGTGTAAATTTGAAAAATTCATTCCTGTGATTTCAAAGTCTTCTAATCCAGTTACCGTTATGCTAGTTTCCTGACCAATATTCTCCCTAAACTTTGAGGTATCTTTTGCTTGAAAAGTGAAATTTTGAGCTGGTATCACAAAAAAAGTATCCTTCACTGCAGAATTATATAAAATTTGTAGATTTGTTAAATCACTTTCCGTCCAATCCCCTTTAACGGGAAATGATTTTTTATAAATAGAACTGATTTCATGCATCATAGTATAAACTTTCAAGTCTTCAATAATAGGTTTTAAGTCTAACAAATCTTTCTTATTGTCTATGATATTTGTCCCAGCTAAAGTAACATTCCCTTCTTCAATTAATGATGTTATTATCTCTTTGTTCTTGATTATTTCTTCGATATTTTTTGCTGCTTCTAAATTTATATTGAATTGAACTGAAATTCCCTTAGTCCTATCATCAGGAATAATTAATTTCACTTTTAGTATTCTTTTATTTACAGTATCAAAAACTTGCTTCTCAGCAGACGGAAATTTTTCTTGTTGCAACATAAAATCAACTTGTTGTCCAGAAATCATCAATGGTAATTTCATCGGTTTGCCAAAGTTTGCAGGCCCAATAATACACTTAGTAAGACCTTCTCCTGAAACCACATCCCTCATTAAAGTTTCTGCTATTATTTCATTACCATCAATTGCTATCTTGTCTTTTGGATAGATATTTAGCTTTGTTTGTGTTCTATACAATAACTTTTCCCAATTTTGTTCTATATATTTTGGAGAAAGGCTAGGATATTCTGTATTTATTTTTCCGACAACTCTATCAATTATTTCTTTTCCGAACGAAAATTTTACATTTCCTAATTTATCAACCAAAATCGCACTATTAGCACTAATTCCTTTATACTTTATCTTTGTATCACGGAGACTATCTGGTAATAATCCATCCAAAATCGTGCTAGGAACTTCATCGCTTCTATTTTTCGGAAACAGTTCATTCTGAATATTTGAAAACATGCTACCAATCCCCCTTTAGTTGACTAAGATTAACAACTTTTGTCATCAACAAATGTTTCACCTTATCCTCTATGTCCAAAGCATTAATATCATCTAATATTTTAATCACAAATTCTTCATTTTCTACAAAAATATAATTAATTTTGGTTGGATCCAAAATCATTCCATATTCTACTTTTGAATTTTTTAGTACATCTGACATATTTTCCATTGATGCTTTATTATTCATCCACTTACGATAATATTCGATTCCATCATAAAGCAAGCCATATGCTTCCCTCTCCTTAACATCTGGAATATATCTCCATTCATGCTCATCATGAAAGTTTTTTTCTGTTCCGTTCATTTTTCCGTATAATGGTTTTGAAAATTTTAGTTGTGTTAACAAAGCATTTGCTTCTTCCGCTTGGGATTTTCCATCAAACATATTTTGTAAGGCTATACTTAAATCTTCTCTTAGTGGAGAACAAGGGTTAATATAATTAATTGGTTGAATACGATATGCTTGACTTCCCCACTGCTTACTTATACCGATCCCAAAAGATCCATAATTAGCTATGTGAGTCTGAATCTGATGTAAATTAATATCACAAAAGCACAGCATAGGCATCGCAATATTTGAAATCTCCATATCTGATTTAAGCTTCAAATAACGAACATCTTCAATACAATACCTTGGAAAAAGTTTAAGATTTTTAATAGCCATTTCTAAGAATTTAAACTCTTTCATAAAATTAAAAAGCGTATTGGCACTTTCATGAAAATACTGAGGACTCTCCATACTAATTTGTTGATTATTCCCAGTGATTAAGCCAATTCTTTTATTGCTATCATTTTCTGACATTTATGTTAATTCTCCTATCATGAATATAGTAGAGCATCGCAGTTCAAACATATGTTCTTATAATTATATCCACTATATCATTATTATGCAAAAACTTTTAGACCATTTCACTCGCCATTCATCGGATTTCACTAAGCTAACCTTCTACCTGTACATATTCTTTCATATTCGGAGAATAATTTTCAATGTACACACTTGTAATAACAATATACAAAAAACAGCAATTTTAATTTTTATTATTGAGTAAAAATCAAAAAATATTACTTATGGTGATAAATCATCTATTTAAAAGCTGAAACCTTCTTAGCCCAACTTTGCTTAGCAAACTTAGTCCCATAGTCCGTCGCAGCAAACTTCTTACCTTTACGATAAATTTTCATATCTATTTTATTAAACCGAACCGCTGCACTAGTCTTAACATGGCCTTTAAGTCGCCAAGTATGGGCACTAACTTTCTTATACCGTAACTTAGTCGCTTTAACCATCGGCATCCCTGAGGCGCCATACCGGAACATCTTGGCCGTAATTTGATACGTATCCCCAAAACCTTGTGCGGCACTATGTTTCTTAGCTTGATACTTCCCACGAATCGCTTTAGGGGCGCCGTTATGCCAAGCAGCTGCCTGAGCTGGTGCCCCAGTCGTTACAACTGGTGCCAATAATAAGCCTGAAACAACTAGGGTCCGTTTGAAAACTACTTAAGTAAAATACAAATTGAGGCAACGTATACTGCTGACAGAAAGACGTGCG
>NZ_BJDK01000052.1 GCF_005405105.1 Lactiplantibacillus dongliensis | reverse complement strand
TCACCGCATTTATCATGATACGAATGATCATGCATATAACCCGGTAAAATATTTAGTTTTAAAACAGGCTCTAATATTAAGTGACATCAAAACAGGATAGTAGTATTATAAAAATGGCTAAAGCTGGTATCTGCGTTTTAATTATTATCTTTGACTAGAAATAAAAATATAAATAAATTAAGCAACGAATGTTTTGGTATTCGTCATACTTATTTCATAAAATCAGTATAGATTAGAACTTAAGTTCAATTGAGGCCGGGTGCTGCCGATCCGATTGGACCATAAAAAATTATCGAGGTGATTTTGATGCGACTAAAAGATCTAACAGGAGAGACGTTTAGCCGATTAACTGTCATTAAACGAGCTAAGAGTGCCCCGAATGGGAATGCACGCTGGTTGTGTCAATGTTCATGTGGTCGGCAGGTCGTGGTGGATAGTTATCGGTTACGTAAAGGGATTACCAAGAGCTGTGGGTGCTTACGGGCCGATGTCAGTCGGAAGAATATTTTTGAAAATCCGCAAACGCGCAAGAATATGGGCCGCAGTGATAACTTGCCCCTCTATCAAGGGACATCTGTTGATCGCTTGAAGCCTAATAGTCGTAACCGTAGTGGTGTGATTGGGGTTTCCTTTGATCGGTGTTCACAAAAGTGGGTCGCCCGCTTGATGTATCGCGGTCGCCTAGTCTTGAATCAACAATTTGCGGACATGGATGATGCGATTCTAGCACGGAAACAAGCAGAAGAACGTTATGTCATGCCAGTCTTAGAAGCTTACGCTAAAACAAGCGCGGAATAAACGCGTACATAACTAAGTCGTTTTGATCGTCGGTTATCTTAAAGATACCGGCGATTTTTTTCGGGAACTTACCAAACCTTTTAACTAGCGTTTAAGACAGCAATCGGCTATGCTGGTGCTACTTAAAGTTTGGGATTGATTGGATTAAATTGCCACTCTGGTTGGGCCAGAATCGGCTGGAACGTGGTGGCCACATTTTCGAGCCACAGAGCGGTCTCGAAAGCTGGGCTTTATCTAAGTCGGAAAATCACCGACTAAGATAAACGACACCACTGAGCCAATTCTGGCCCGCCCGCCGTTAATTACCGAATAATAATTATCTAACCCACAGAAGATTTAGCCGAGAGGTTGGGTTCTAAAATGTTCAGCCGTGTCGTTGGCCTTAGTGCGAGTGGTCTACTCGGACTTAGGCCAAGGCCAGTTTTGAAGACCGGGCTTGCGGCTTCAAAATGGCCCATGGCGTTCCAGCGTTTTAGAACCCAACCGGCAGGCGGCAATTTAATCCAACTAGTACCAAGCGTATCATTGATTAACGGAGGACTTAACGATGGAAATGGGTTTACAACATAAGACAGTTTTAGTGACTGGTTCGACTAAAGGTATCGGCCGCGCAATTGCCGAAGCTTTTGCTAAAGAGGGCGCGGATGTCATCATTAATGGTCGACGTGCAGAGACTGTTCAAGCGGTTGTCGATGATTTAGCAGCGGCGTATCCGGCAACGACACCAATCGCCGCACCATTTGATGTTAGTGATGAAGCGGCCACCGCAGCGCTGTTTAAGTTAGTCCCAACGGTGGATATTCTGGTCAACAATATGGGCATCTTTGCCCCGATGGCGTATGCCGATATTGATGATGCCACTTGGGAACGGTTCTTTAAAATCAATGTATTGGCGGGTAATCGCTTGGCCCGGCATTATTTGCCAGCGATGTTAGCCAATGATTTTGGCCGCATTATCTTTATTGCGAGTGAAGAAGCCGTGATGCCATCTGGTGAGATGCCACAATATTCGATGACCAAGTCGATGAATCTTTCATTGGCGAAGAGTCTATCGAAATTAACGGTTGGGAGCCATGTGACTGTGAATACGGTGATGCCGGGATCAACCTTGACGGAAGGCGTGCAGCATATGATTAACGAGATGTATGCGGAGTCGGACTTACCCAAAGATCAGTGGGAACATGACTTTATGATTAATCACCGACCGTTATCACAAATTCAACGCTTGATTCGGCCGAGTGAAATCGGACGTCTAGTGGTTTTTGTTGCGAGTCCGTTTGCCAGCAGCTTTTCTGGTGAAGCGCTTCGAGCAGATGGCGGCTTGGTGCCAACCATTTTTTAACAAATTCGGTCATTTTTACCACTTCATTACCAGAATACGGTATAATTGAAAGCGGTAATTACCGTTAAGTAATTACGTTGACAATAAGGTGTGAGACTATCTCAGGTTATTTTATTGTCGCCTCAACGTGGGCACTGGTCTTGGCGATCAGTGTTATTTTTTTTTGCTTTTTTTAGGGTTTTGATGGTTAATTTTTGAACGGTAAACGCCGGTGTGTTGGGAATTTCAGTGTGATTGGAAAATTAAAGTATAAAATTGACTCGTGAGTCATTGACTTATTGGTCAATTGAGATTATGATTGCTTCTGCAATTATAAAGTTGGTTTCGGCGAGGGTGTCGAAACGTGTTCGCCAAAGCTGGGGATTCCGCTTGCTACGCCAAGTTAACCATCCGGAAAATCACCGGATCATTAACTTGGCTAGGCAATGCTCGTCCCCAACCCGCTTTGGCTCACACTCTAAGGGGGAATCCATCATGGCTACACCAGCACCACTATTACAAATAACACATCTCCAAAAACGCTTCGGTAAATTCCAAGCGTTAAAGGATATTGATTTTTCGATTTATCCTGGCGAAGTTTTCGGTTTTATTGGCCCGAACGGCGCTGGTAAATCGACGACGATCCGAGTACTACTAGGAATCCTAAAGGCCAGTGGCGGGTCTGCAACAATTTTTGGTCAGGATGTTTGGCAACACAGTGTGGCGATTCATCAACGAATTGCCTATGTGCCCGGCGATGTTTATCTATGGCCGAACTTAAGTGGTGGCGAGATCATTGATTTGTTCTTGAAGATGAATGGTGAACGACATACGGCTAAGACCGATGCTTTGATTGAAGAATTTGGCTTGGATCCACGGAAAAAAGCCCGGACTTATTCAAAAGGCAATCGGCAAAAAGTTGCCTTGATTGCTGCTTTTTCAACCGATGCTGATTTCTATATCTTTGATGAACCAACATCGGGACTCGATCCGTTGAATGAACAAACTTTCCAAAACCACGTGTTGGCACTGAAACAACAAGGCAAGAGTGTACTGTTATCCAGCCATATCTTGTCAGAAGTTGAAAAGATGTGTGATCGCATTGGCATTATTCGCGAAGGCCAGATCGTTGAGACTGGAACGTTGGCTGAAATGCGGCATTTGACCCGGACAACGATCGATGTTCAAACGGTGGCACCGTTGACTAAGTTGGCTGAACTACCAGGGGTACATGGCGTGACGGCCAAGCATGGTGAGAACCATGTCAGCTTAGCAGTTGATGCTGATCAGTTGACCCCAGTCATGGCCTATTTGACGCAGCAACAGTTAGTGTCACTGACGACCACGCCGCCGACCTTGGAAGACTTATTCATGCGTTACTATGAAGCCCCCAACGATGCACGGGCAACAGATGGGAAGTGACGACGATGATGCCAGAACAACTATTAAAGCGGACGGGGTTGTTGATCCGAGTTAATTTAAAACGTGATTGGGCGAAGTTAGTCATTTGGATCGTCGCGTTGGCGGGATTATTCACGGCGATTGCGGCGAAATTCGATGGTATCTATGGGACTCAGAGTGCAATTGAGACGATTGTTAAGACGTTGAAGTCCCCGGCGATGGTCTCTTTATTTGGGGCCTTTACGGCAAAAGCGCCCTATACGACGGCGAAAATCTTTGCCACTGAAATGATGGTTTTCATGGCGATCGTCATGGTGATTATGAATATTATGATTGCGGTCGCCGCCACGCGTGCGGAAGAAGATGAAGGGTTACTTGAACTGGTCCGGTCGCATGCGGTCGGTCGTTTAGCGCCTTTGATGGCGGCGTTTATTGAACTAACCGGCTTGAACGCGATTGTTGGGCTTTTATTTGGCGCCGGATTACAATTAGCGAACATGCCAGGAGCTAATACAGCTGGTAACTGGCTGATTGGCGCTGGCTTAGCGGCCATTGGCTGGATGTTTGGGATGTTGACGCTCTTGTTGGCACAATTAGCTGATAGCGCTAGTGGGACAACCATGCTGGCCTATGCCGTGTTTGGCGTGATGTACGTTGCACGGATGAGTACTGATGTTAGTGACCCTAAGACAACATGGTGGGTGCCATTTGGTTGGATCGAAAAGTTAGGCATTTATCAGACTAATCAGTGGCAGCCGCTACTAATGATGGGGTTGTTTGGACTGATTTGTCTAGTGGCAGCCCAGCGTTTGAATTTACGGCGTGATTTAGGTGCCGGCTTGTTGCCAACCCGGCAAGGTCGGACAACCGCTTCGCCAATCTTACGTGGACCGGCGACATTATTATGGCGTCGGACGCGCATTAGCTTACTAGTTTGGGTGTTGGGTAACTTAATGTTAGGGGCCTCATATGCCTCGGTTTTTAATACGATTGGCGATTTAGCAAAGAGTAATCCGATGATCAAGCAACTACTCGGGGCCTCGGCGTTAGCCGCCGCTAATCGGGTCATCGTGAAGAACTTTATTGCCATTTTAGCGATTGTGATGGTGATTGTGGCATTGATTCCAGCGGTGCAGACGATGTTAAAATTGGTCAGTGATGAGAATAAAGGCTATTTGCATCAGCTTTACGCGACCGCGACATCACGTTGGCAAGTCTGGGCCAGTTATACTGGGTTGGCGATGATTGAAGCTGCGGCGGTGTTCTTTGCAGGTACTTTTGGGATGTACGCGACGGGCGCTGCGATGATGACTGATCCGATTAAATGGCTCACCTATTGGCACGTGCTCTTGGCTTACTTCCCGGCTATGTTAGTGATGATTGCTTTTGCTAGCTTATTGGTGGGTTGGGCACCAAAGCTACGGCATTTGAGCTGGCTTTGGGTCTTTTATGGATTCTTCTCGCTCTATCTCGGCAGTTTGATTGATTTGCCAAAATGGGCGAAGCAATTGACCCCACTCGGCTTTGTCAATAAGGTACCGATGAAAGCCATTGACTGGACAACTAACTGGTGGCTGTTAGCCATAACTGTGCTACTATTGTTAGTGGCCGCTATCGGCTACCGGCGCCGCGACTTAGCGCAATAGGTTGGGTGAATTAGTCTTCGTTGGCCAGCATGTTCTCGATGGAGCAGATCTGTAGTCGAAAAACGGTCTGAAACTTCGACTGGGTCTGTTGCCAGATTCGCAAATGACCAGGATTGTCTGTGATATAAGATCGGATAAAATCACTGGCCTAATACCACTTCCACAGCTGGTTCCAGTGTTAATAATCTTCAACTAAAAAGAATTTTTTTGAACTTGAGTTTTAATATGGCTAACTAGTAATCAAACAAACACAGTTATTTAACGTCGGGCGGGCCAGAATTGGCTCAGTGGTGTCGTTTGACTTAGGTTGGGTGGTTTTCCCCAGCCTTAGTCAAAGCCCGGCTTGTGAGACCGTTCTTTGGCTCACAAACGCGGCCACCACGTTCCAGCCGATTCTGGACCAACCAGAGTAGCAGTTTAACCGATTTAAGAAAGGAAGTCTCAGGATGACAGTAGTGCCAAAAGATCCCGCAAAGGTGGCCCGAATTATGCAAACGGCCACCCATGAATTTGCCAGTCACGGTTATACTGGGGCTAAAACCGAACAGATTGCCGCGAAGGCACAGGTTTCAAAAGGGTTGATCTTCCACTATTATGGGAGTAAACAAGCGTTATACTTTGAGACCGTTCAAGCAGCGACACAGACTATTCTGGACACGATTAATCTTAAAGCGTATGAAGTGACGACAGATTTGGTGACTTTAGTCGTTCGAGGGGCGCGTTACAAAGCTGAGTTCGGCCAGACACATCCCGATGAAATGCGGATTATGATTGATGCTTATGGGATGGTTGATAAATTACCCGCTAAGGTACGGGCCCAACTAAACCAGTTGTATCAACAAAATATGCACACGATGCAAGGGTTGATTGGTGACGTACTGGATCAGATGGCGGTGCGCCCGGAGATTAACCGGGAGACGTTAATCAGTCTCATTATGGGCCTTTATAATCAAATTTTTACAGAGTTTCAGCAGCATATGCAACAGTCACCAGATATTAAAACGATGACCGATGCGCAATGGATTGTGGATCGGGCGAAGGATTATATGCAGATCTTACAATTTGGTTTTGTGACACCATTGACATAATTAAAAAGCAAAGGCCTGGGCAGGTATTGCCTGGGCCTTTTGCTATGGATTCATAGCCCTAGACTATGGATACTATGCTTAGGGGTGATTAGACAGGCCAAGCGGAGATGTTAGACTAAAGGTGTGAATGATTTGTGAGTTTTTTCTCGAAAACCTGTTGTTGCTTTTAACTAAATTGAAAGCGCTTCATATGGGTGGAACTAGTATTTTAGAAATTATCGAACTTAAAATTGAATCGCGTTACAGCTAAAAGCTAGTTTCGCTTGTGTATGAAGTCACTTTCTCAATGAAAGGATTGTCGTTTCACGGCAATCGGAAGGTGAATACCATGAAAAATCAACATAGCTGGGCGTTTAAGCTGTCCTTGTTGTCAGTCTCAATCTTGGCGATGACGACCTCTTCAATTTCAGCGGCGGTCCCTTTGATGCAACATTCAATGCGAGGACAATCGCTGTCGCAGATTGAAAGTATCATCACCATGCCCAATTTTGGATTCTTGTTGTTGATCATGTTTTCGGGAATTATCGGTAAAAAATTAGGAATCAAACGAACGATTATGTTGGGGTTAGGCCTGTTTTTAATCGGCGGAATTACCCCAGCTTTAACCAGTAATTATGCTATTATCATGATTACCCGTTTCTTAATGGGCTGTGGGGTCGGGTTATTTAACCCATTCTCAGTTAGTTTAATGTACAGCTTTTATCAAGATGATGAATTATCAGCGATGCTGGGTTATCAGAACTCAGCGAAGAATTTAGGTGCCGCGGGGATTGGCTTATTGATTGCTGCCCTGTTAGCCTTTAGTTGGAAGTTAGCCTTTCTCTCATATCTGATTGTGCTGATTCCATTGGTTCTATTCGGTCTATTTATCAAAGTCCCAGATCAGCATACGGAAATGCATGCAAAAGAAAATGGGCATATTAATCATAAAATTTGGATTTTAACCGGTTTAATGTTTATCACGTTCTGTGGTTTTATGTCAGTTGTGGTTAAGTTAGGTAGCCTGGTTACTACTGAAAAGTTAGCCAGTCCTTCTGTCGCCGCGATTGCGTTGTCCTTGATGGGCGTTGTTTCAATGGTTTCAAGTGGTTTCTTCAGTCAAATTAGTAAACGCTTAGGTGATTTTGTGATGCCAGCTTCCCTGTTAGGCATGGCACTAGGTATGTTCTTGATTGCTAGTGCGACTAATATCGTGTTGGTTTTTGCTGGGGTCTTCTTAGTCGGGGTCTTCTTTGGCTGGGTACTACCACAGAGTTTCTTACGCGTTGGCAAAGTTGCTTCTCCAAATGCCAAGCATATCTCAACGTCGATGGTTTTAGTGGGCGAAAGTCTCGGGTCATTTTTATCACCAGCCATTATGAATGGGATGGCTAACCTAGTAGGTAATGGGTTGCCAGCCACTGTTTTAATGTTAGCTGGGTCGGGATTAGTCTTCATGACGTTAATTGATTTCTATTGTTCGTTTACTGGCTACTATCAACCAGCTGCGGCCAAATAGATAGTTATGAGACAGGCATTCGGAAGGTGATATCATGAAAAATGAACATAGCTGGGCTTTTAAATTGGCTTTATTGTCAATTTCGATTTTAGCAATGACGACGTCGTCAATTTCAGCCGCCGTTCCATTGATGCAACGGTCGTTACACGGCCAATCATTATCTCAGATTGAAAGTATTATTACGATGCCCAATTTTGGGTCATTGTTATTGATTATGTTTTCAGGAATTATCGGTAAAAAGTTAGGTATCAAACGCACGATTATGTTAGGGTTAGTGCTCTTCTTGATTGGTGGCATTACGCCGGCTTTAACGAACAACTATACGGTTATTATGGTGACGCGGTTCTTAATGGGCTGTGGGGTCGGCCTCTTTAACCCATTCTCGGTTAGTCTGATGTACAGCTTCTATCAAGATGATGAGCTATCCGCGATGTTAGGTTATCAAAGTTCCGCACAAAATCTCGGCGCTGCTGGGATTGGCTTATTGATTGCCGCATTATTAGCGTTTAGTTGGAAATTAGCCTTCTTATCTTATCTAATAGTACTCATTCCATTGGTTTTATTTGGGCTATTCATAAAAGTACCTGAACAGCCAGCTAAAGTTGATGTGAAGGAAAGTGGTAAGGCCAATCATAAGATCTGGTTATTAACCTTGCTAGTCTTTTTAACCTTCTGCGCCTTTATGGCAGTGATTATCAAGTTAGCTAGTTTAGTCACGACTGAAAAGATTGGGACGCCATCTGCTGCGGCAGTGGCGCTATCCTTAATGGGCGTATTCTCGATGGTTGCAAGTGGCTTCTTTAGCCAAGTTAACAAGCGTTTAGGTGATTATATTATGCCAACGTCATTACTAGGAATGGCCTTAGGGATGTTTCTAATTGCGACAGCTAAAAATATGGTGTTAGTCTTTGTGGGTGTCTTCTTAGTCGGACTCTTCTTCGGTTGGGTGTTACCACGGTGTTTCATGCGGATCGATAAAGTGGCCTCAAAAGATGCCAAACATTTATCAGCATCAATGATTTTAGTTAGTGGGAGTCTCGGCTCATTCTTATCGCCGATTCTGATGAATCCACTAGCTCAATTATTCGGCAATGGGTCACCAAGTACCGTGTTAATGTTAGGCGGTGCCGGAATGGTTTTGATGACATTAGTTGATTTTTACTTTACGTTTACTGGCTACTATCAACCAGCCGCGGCGAAATAAGATATTGAGGTGTAAAAATAATGAGTGAATTAATTCAAGTTAAACAAACGGTACCAACAGTCGATGAGATGCCTAATCTGGTTTATTACCAGACGATTGAAGGCGATCATGCGGTCGAATTGACCTTATCGATGTTAGTGCCACGGACGGTCGATTTAAAGCCAGCGGTACTGTACTTACCGGGTGGCGGTTTTACGGCAGCTAATCACAACAAGTATATTCAGATGCGGACCGCGTTAGCGCAAGCGGGCTACGTGGTCGCAGCGGCTGAATATCGGGTTGTGCCGGACAAATTTCCCAAGATTGTGACCGATGGCAAGCATGCTTTAAGCTATTTGTATCAACACGCCGATACTTATCATATTGATACAAATCGTATTGCGGTAATCGGGGATTCGGCGGGCGGTTACTTAGCGCAGTTCCTCGGCACGACGAGTCAAACGGCCCACTTCTTACCAACAGATGTCACCAAGGCACAGACACAAGTCAAAGCGGTGGTTTCGATGTATGGGTTCTGTGACCTATTAACCATTGGATCCGGCTTAAATGAGCCATTCCATGAATCGACGACATCAACGGAAGCCTTGCTAGTCAATGGCCCATCGTTCATGAGTGATACCGCGAACTCGATTACGGCCGATAAACCCAAGGCCCAAGCCGCTAGTCCAGTCAGCTATGTGACGGCCCAAGTACCACCATTCTTGATCATGCATGGGAATGCTGACCGAATCGTGTCACCAGCCCAAGCTAGTGAAATGGTGACGGCACTCAAAGCCCACCAGGCTGATGTGCAACAAGTCACGATTGATCAAGCCGGTCATGGGACCTGGGAATGGTATCAACCAGAGATTATTAATCGGGTCATCACTTGGTTAAACCAAAAGTTAGGCCGCGCCTTGTAAGCTAAACATATTAGGTGTTGTTGGTTTAAATTGCCAATGCTAGTCCGCTCGCCGTTAATTGTGGTCGTTATAAATGATGGTTTTGTTGTTAATCGCTTATTTTAGTCACACGATAAGCTTCAAAATAATCGGCAAGCAGTAATTTTGACTAGCACCAAGCGTAATCTAATTGCAATCAAGTAAACTAAGGGACTTGGGAGGTGATGCCCAAGCCTTTTTGCTATCCATCTATAGCCACAAGCTATCGGTCTGATTACTAGTCGCCATTAGACAGCCGCTATGCCAGTGCTAAAATCAAGGTTGTAAAGATGATTGTGAAAGTTATATCAAATCAACTTGATTAACGCTCCATATCGCGTGATAGTGTATTTTAAATGATAACCACGAGATATAGTTTATTTAAAAACATAATTGTAAGCGGTTAAATAAGTAATTCTGTGACGCTAATCACTTAAAAACAAACTTGGTGGGTGACAGGGATGGAAATTAAAGAAAAGCAGGTCGTAACCATGAAACGCAAACAATATTTACCATTAGCCTTAGGAATCTATATCAATTATGCTATTTTGGGAATGGCAACGATTATTGTGTCGCAATACGGCACCCAATTTCAAGCCTTATGGCACACGAATCTAAAAGGGATTTCTACGGTTATTGCGATGATTGGGGTCGGGCGATTGTTGACGATCCTAGTGGCTGGCTATTTATCTGATCGCCTTGGTCGGAAGCGAACGATGTTGATTGGGATGGTCGCACAAATCGTCTTCTTAGTTGGCTTATTATTCAGTACGAACTTGATCAGTGCCTGTGTGGCCGCGTTATTCATGGGGGTTACGAACTCCTTTGGTGATACGGCCAGTTATCCAGCTTTGACCGATGCCTTTCAAGATCAAGCTGCCAGCATGAATTCACTCGTCAAAGCAGCGATGTCGTTAGCGCAGTTTGTCCTACCTTTCATTGTGGCTGCAGAACCGAATTCCAAGATGACGTTAATCGCGATGGTCGTTATCATGGTGCTAGACATTGGCTTGATTGCGATGGCCGCCTTTGCACCGCAACCCGTGATTTCAAAAACCACGACTAAACAACCAGTGGCGGAAGTTGAACAGCCAGCAGGTCCTAAGCCATCGATGTTGATTGATGGCAGCCTTTTAATCATTATCGGCTTTACCTTGTCATTTACGTTCTACACCTTCTCACAATACGCTCCTAACTTTGGCAGTTCCGTCTTGAAGCTGGGTGCCAATACGGCGAAGTCGTTAATCTCATGGTATGCCAGTGCTTCATTAGTCTCAGTCTTTATCACGTCATCATTAGTGACGAAAGTAAAACCAATTAAATTAATTTTTGTGTATACCTTAGTCTCATTTTTAGCCTTGTTACAAATGGTCATGATTCCCAGTGCTGACGGTGCGCGGTTGACGGCCATCGTGATCGGTTTCTTTGCGGCTGGTGGTATCTGGCAGTTAGGGCTGACGTTATTGAGTCAGTATTTCCCAGCGAAAAAAGGAAAAGTGACCGGCTACTATAGTTTTGCAACGGCGTTAACGTTCTTTGTTGGCCCGCTAGTGTCAAGCTTCATTATTAATGAAACGGCCGTTAGTGTCTTGCATGTATTCCAAATCGACACCGCGGTTACCTTGATTAGTCTAGTGATTGTGATTGTTTTAATGGTCCGGAATCGGCGTTTCAATATTTAAAAATGACTGAATTTAAAGGTCGGGCGGCAGTCCGGCTTTTTTAGTCGTTTTATTCCGTGGAAACTGTGGTAAATTAGACTTAACTTAAATTTTCAGGAAATGAAGAGGGCATTGCGATGGGATTGAATTTAACGGCTGATCAGGCCGCCATGCAGCGGCAACTAGTGACGTTTACCAAACAGCATCTGGCACCATTGGATCACCAGATTGATCAAACGGGGGAATTTCCAAAAGCCGCGTATGACTTGCTGATTCAACAAAAGGTACCACAATTAGGACTAGCGAAGCCTTACGGGGCAGGGCTAGGGATGCAATCGCGTGCGTTAGTATTGTCGATTATTGCTCGTGGCTCGGCCAGTCTGGCAGTTATGTTAGAAGGCTTATGGAAAGCGGCCGAACAGATTGATCATTATGGGACTACGGCACAAAAGGATAAGTATTTAGCGCCGGCTGTCGACCATTTGATGGGCTTCGCGATTACGGAACCCAGCGGCGGTAGTCTACTTGGGGTCAAGACGATGGCGACTAAAACCGCAGATGGATGGCTAATTAATGGTGAGAAAGCTTTTATCACCAATGGCGGCCAGGCCACGACCTATGTGATTTTAGCGCGGACTGACCAGGGTGAATTTGCGACCTTTATTATTGATACGAGTATGCCCGGGGTCACGACTGCTGACAAGCAAACTACGATGGGCTTGCGCGGGGTTTCCGTGGCGGGGCTACATTTACACAACGTTAAAGTCACGGCTGAAAACATCTTGGGCCGTCCCGGTCAGGGTCTAGAGATTGCCCGTCGAAATCAGGCGATTGCTAGAATCATGATGGGCGCGATTGCGGCTGGTATTATGGAACACGCCTTGGATTGTGTTAAAAGCTATGCCGAAAAACGCGAAGTTGTGGATGGCACGTTGAATACGATTCCGGCCGTCCAGACAAAGGTTGCCAATATGACGATGCAAAAGCGCGCGGCCGAATTGTTGGCTTTAGATGCGGCCCAGCAAGTTGATGCGAATGTTGACTTTGAAGCGGCTGCGGCGATGGCTAAGTTGTATGGTGGTCATCAAGGGTTCAAGGTGACTAATGAAGCGATTCAGGTCGTTGGTGGGGTTGCGTATACGCATGAGTTCCCATTAGAACAACTATTGCGCGATGTTCGTGCTTTGGATTTAGCGGAAGGGTCGTCCGAATGGATTAGTCAGGACTTGGGTGCGATCGAACTCGGCGTGATGGAACAGCAAAATACCTTGAACCAGCAACCCGTGCCAACAGCGAAACGTATTCAAGTGGCGGACTTACATCGGGTCGTTAAAAAGTTGCGCTTGACGGAAGACGTGCCGGTTAATGTTGGTAATGTTAGCACCGCCAAGCGGATTATTGCGCTTGGTCGCGGGGCGTTGGACCCAGCAGTAGTGTTAAAAGCGCAACAATTAGCCAAGTGGATTGGCGCGACGATTGCTGTCACCCGACCACTGACCACGTTGGAACAGTTCAGTGTCGATCAACAGATTGGTCTCGGTGGTGCGACCGTCAATCCAGAAGTGATTATCACGTTAGGTATCTCGGGCGCGGATCAATTCGTTATTGGCATGGTTGGGGCTAAACATATCGTGGCGGTTAACCAAGATGAGACGGCGCCAATCTTTAAAGTGGCACAGCATGCCTTTGTTGGTAATGTTGATGACTTCTTAACGGGCATCTTAGCTGCCTTGAATTAATTGCCAGCGCCGCCTCTTTTTTGATATGATTATATTTATATAGTGAAACAATTACGTTTGGTACTAGTTGGCTTAAACTGTCACTCTGGTTGGGCCAGAATTGGCTGGAACGTGGTGGCCGCGTTTGGAAGCCAAGGGTGGTCTCCCACAAGCCGGGGGTTATCTAAGTCGGAAAATCACCGACCAAGACAAACGACACCACTGAGCCAATTCTGGCCCGCCCGGCGTTAACTAACGGGAATTAATGACTATTTATTGTCGGCCATAAATTTAGCCGAGAGGTTGGTTCCTAAAATGCTCAGCCATGTCGTTGGCCTTAGTGCGAGTGGTCTGCTCGGACTTAGGCCAAGGCCAGTTTTGAAGACCGCACTTTGGCTTTAAAATGGCCCATGGCGTTCCAGCGTTTTAGGAACCAACCGGCAGGCGGCAATTTCAACTAGCACCAAGCATAGTGAAACAATTGGCTAATATAGACGTGCAATCAAAAAAGGAAATGGTGATTTAAGATGAAGTCAGGATCACGGCACCGGCCATGGCTAGTTGGTGGCTTGATAATTATTGGGTTAGCTTTAGCGGGCGGCGGTGTTTATTGGCAACAGTCACGTACTGCGCCAGTTAAAGATGTCGCGCGGCATGCCAAGCAGGTTGAACATACCGGTGGCTTGGCGACGGCCACGATTAAGCAACGCTTGCAACCCACGTTAAGCACGACGGGAGTCACCCAGACGCGGCGATTATCGGCGACTTATGCGAAGCAGTTAAAACCGTTAAAGGCCGGCTCAGCTGGCAAGGTGATCACGAATCCGTATCGTACGAGTCCGCTGTCGGCCTTGATTCTAGTGAAGACGAAAGCGGCAACGCAAGTGACCACCGAAGTCGTTGGTGATAGCCCAGCGACCACGATAACGCATACGATTAAAGGGTATCGAACCAGTCATCAGATTGGCGTGCTCGGGTTATATGCGAACCGGACCAATCAAATTAAAGTCACTTATACCACTAAGGCTGGTGCTAAAACGGTTCAGACATATGCCGTTAAGATAAGCAAGCTACCGCGTGATATCGGTACGAATACGCTTAAGACCAGTACCCCTAGCAAGATGGCGTTGGGAACTGGCAATGCAAAGTTGACGTTTGCGGTCAGTAGTCAAGGCTTGACCTATGGCTTAGATGCGCAAGGTCAGGTTCGCTGGTACGCAACTAATAAGATTTCACACGTTTTTAAACCATTAAAAAATGGTCGTTTATTAGTGTTAACGAAGAAAAAAACGAGTGATTCAAAGTATAATGCGTTGCGGATTACAGATTATTATGGACGTATTTATAAACAGTATAACTTTAGCGGAATGTTCCCGACGAAAGCCGATCCGAACAAGCTGGCTGTTAATACTGTGATTCATCACGATGCGATTGAACTGCCGAATGGCGACTTCTTGTTGACGGTCGATGATGGTAGTGCGAAATACGTGGAAGACACCATGATTCAAATTGACCGTCAAAGGGGGAAGATTAAAAAGATCATTGATTTGAAACGAGTATTATTCAAATCAGCGTATACGAAATATAAGGCCACGCATCGTTCGGATGGCAAGAAAGATTGGTTCCATCAAAATTCAATGGTCTATGATCAAAAGCATAATCTGTTGATTGTCTCAGGTCGGAATCAATCGATGATCTTGGGATTGAATTATCAGACTGGCAAGTTGAAGTGGATCTTAGGAGCGGATCAGAAAATTCCGGCCGCTTATAAAAAATACTTAATTAAGCCGGCTAAAGGCACCAAATTCCAATATAATGGCGGTCAACATGCCATTAATATTTTAGGCGAATCGGATGGCGGCAATGTCTTGCACCTAGAGTATTATGATAATAACGTGGCGGTAACTCGTGGTGATTTGAAGACCTCGAAAAAATATTCATTCGGGACCGAAGTCAGCTTGAATCAGCAAGAAAAAACTGTGCAGTCACTTTGGTCGTATGGTCAGTCGCGTGGTCAAGCCAACTTCACTAATATTGTTGGCAGTAGCTACAATGTCGGCCAGGGCAATACTTTGATTGGTTTTGGCTATGCTGACAGTGGTAAGCGAAGTGAGTTCGTCGAAGTGAATCGGCAAACGAATCAAGTCATCTTTGATGTGAACCGCACGAACTTTGCGGCTGGTGATTGGTCGTATCGAGCGGAACGTTTGTCGTTATATCTAAAGGTTGAAAGTTAATAATGTACAGTAAAGCCCCGGCTTGCCGGGACTTTACTGTATAAAAATAGACATGAATC
>NZ_BJDK01000051.1 GCF_005405105.1 Lactiplantibacillus dongliensis | reverse complement strand
CTGAAAATACTAATATCCGACCCCACAGACCTTTTGTATCAAGGTGTGTGGTCTGTTTTTGTACTTTCAACCTTTAGACACTAACGCTAAGTTCCGAAAGTACCCTTCCATTAAAGCATCAATGACTGATAACGCCAAGACCTTGCGTCATGGTACGGCTTGGGATGCTAATTATTATGCCGGTACGTGGCGCGCAAATGCGAAGACGTATCAAAAAGCAACCGCCGCTTTGTCATCACGTTACTCCACGAATTCAGCGTATGGTCAACAATTGGACCGAATTATTGCCACTTGGAATCTGCATAAACGTTTCGATAAGAAATATGCCGCAGCAACTTATACGCCTTACAAAGCCTACACCATTATGAAGTCGTCGAACCATAAGATTTATTCACATATTGTTAACACTCGTGGCGGAATTACCTCGCGCTCGAGTAAGACGTATGCTGACCAAATCGTGTCGATTGATATGAAGGGGACCAAGACATCTGGCGCCAAGACTTGGTATCGAGTTAAAGCTGGTACGAAGAAGGGCTGGATGACTAAGGGTGCGGTAATGCATACGAGTCCGCTCAAAGCTAATGTTATTGCGGCACATAATAAGTTGTTCAAGCCAGCAGTGAGAACGCAAGCGAAGACAGCAGACAGCAGTAGTAGCAGTACGACCAACGCTGTTGCGACGAGTCAAGCAGCGACGAGCAGTCAGGCTAGCAGCGATGAGAGTCGTACTAAAGAAACCAGTAAAACTGACAGCAGTTCAACGAGCAGTAGCCAAACGGCAGCATCAAGTACTGCGACGACTGCCAGTGAGACTACTGAAACTGAAGATTAAACAAGTAAGTCTGGTGTAAAAGCCAGGCTTTTATTGTGGGTTATGAGTGCTTTAATCGGTTGCTAATGAGCCTCAGACCGTTTTTCAGACGGGAAACGGTCGGCATCAGCGGTAATCGGAGACGACGACCTACTTGGCGGTTAATTTAGTTTTAAGCTTCAGGTGGATGCTTGACGCTAATCGGGTTCTCTAGTAACATGAAGCAGTTAGTAATATCGAAAGAAATAGCGTGTCGTGAATCGCTTATAATTAGGAAGTATTTAAAATGACAACTGATTACAAAATTAAAGTGCAAAATGTGACGAAGGAATTCGACTTATTTAAAACGCGTTCTGATCAATTAAAGGCGTTCTTTTCGCTTTCCAACCAAAAGATTCCAGAATTTTGGGCGCTGAAAGGGATCTCACTAGAAGTGCAAGCGGGTGAAACTCTTGGCTTAATTGGGGTCAATGGTTCCGGTAAGTCAACGTTATCGAATATTATTTCAGGCGTAATCCCACAAACGACCGGGATTGTCGATGTTCGTGGGGATACCTCGATCGTTGCCATTAAGTCTGGATTACGTGGTCAATTAACGGGGCTTGAAAATATTCGATTGAAAGCTTTGATGATGGGACTCACGAACCAAGAAATCGATGAGATGCTTGATGACATCGTGGCTTTTGCGGATATCGGTGATTTCTTGTACCAACCCGTTAAAAGTTATTCATCTGGGATGAAATCACGGTTGGGGTTCGCAATTGCCGTCCACATTAATCCGGATATTTTGATTATTGATGAAGCGTTATCCGTTGGTGATGATACGTTCTATCAAAAGTGTGTGGAAAAGATCAAGGAATTTAAAGACGAAGGCAAGACGATTATCTTCGTCAGTCATTCTTTAAAGCAAATTGAAATGATCTGTGATCGGGTTGCTTGGATTCAGTATGGCGACTTGAAGCAGATTGGGGCGACTGAACCAGTCGTTAAGGAATATCGGAAGTTCATTAAGATGTTCAAAGCGCTATCGAAGAAAGACAAGCGCAAGTATCAACGGGATGCTAAAGAGAAGCAAAAGAACTTTGATATCAAGGCCTATCAAGAAAAGATTACAGCGGAACGGCAACAAGCCGAACCAGATAATCAGCATGTGGCGCGCGATGTGCAACGTGACTTTTATAACAGTGTCATTTCTGAAACAATGCCAATGCCAACGAAAGTCTTTTCATGGGCGCTGTTAATCGTTTTGATCTTCTTGATGTTGGTTAATGTTTCTGGTCATTCGCTTAAGAGCGTGGTGGCTAATCCGTCATCGATCTTACACCCCACCACGACCTTAGTTGGTCCGGGGGTAACGAAGTCAATTAAATAGCGAGTTGAATGGATCTCGATTACGATGGTAGTCGAGATTTTTTGTTACTGTGGTATTAAAATAGTTATCATGATTTATTAGTTGAACTAATTTAACGGATTAACCGCGAATCCAGTTAACACCGCTGATGAATCGCTTTCATAGAGGCGATGAATTGATTAACCGTGCTTAAATATCAATTTATCTATCAATTTTTGATAATTTTTCTATTTATTTTCACTAACCATTGACAACGCTTTCAATATCGCTTATTCTAAGCATGTAAGGTATTTAGTTACCTTCTAATCAATTCTCTTTCTCTCTTATGCCGACCACTATCTTTGGATAGTGGTTTTTTTGTGCAACAAAAAAACGGTTGCGCCAGCTGTAGCAACAATCGTTTTGTTATTAAAGGGTTAAGCTTGCGGTAAGTTCAGTGGGCATCACCGGTTTACTGTAAAAGTAACCTTGATGAATATGTACCCCGTATTTGGCGGCTAGTGCTTGATCTTGCTCGTCTTCGATACCTTCTAAAATCATGGTTAAGTGATGTTGATGGGCTTGCTTAGCCCAAAAGTCTAACTGTGCCGGAATTTTTTCAGGAATCCCGCTCATTCGTAGATTTTGCATCGCAAACTTGATTTTATCAGCGTATGGTAGAAAGTCTTTGATATTAGCATAGGTGTTAGAGCCGGTGCCGACATCATCGAGATCAAGTTTCATATCGTGCTGATGGAGGACCTGGCTATAGTGGCGCATTTGTGCCAACGTTGGGGCTTCCGTCAATTCAATGGCTAAACGGACTGGTTCGATCCGCGACTTTAGCTTAATGAGGGTGTCCAAAGTATCAGCTTGTTCAAATTGCGCGCGATTAAGGTTAAAGGCGAGAAATTGATGTGATAGATTGGCGCCTAATTCGTGAACAGCCTGTTCAATGAGTTGGGCTTGTTCAGCGATGGATAGCGCTAGAAAATTAGTTGGCACCCGCCAGCCCTCGGATTCAGATTTACGTAATAAGGTTTCGTAACCATAAACCTGATGCTTTTGGACATCAATTTGTGGTTGCACAAAGAATTTAAAAATAATGCTCTCCTCCTAACGCCTGTTTAATGCTGTTTCCAGGTTCGTTAATTTATTTAACCTTATTGTATGATAAATGAAACTTGCGTGCAATTAATTTGCGACAATCTTGGCAATATAATGGTCGAAACGCCTGAGTTATCGACCGACACTTAAGGACCGTGACTTTTTTGACACGTCAAATATTGCCCGCTATACTAAAACTTGAAGTGAGGGATTAATTTGAAAAATCATGAAACGTTAGATTTGATTCAAGAAATTACCCGCAATGACGGGACAACTTATATGGAGCTCGGTAATATGCTGATGAATGGCCGCGCTGAGCTGGCGGCTGAACGTGGCTTCATCAAGCAAGTGCGGATCTTGCAGTTGAATATTCCACATTCTGTGCATGTCGCCGCTTATCAACAATACATTAACGAGAATTTTGAAATTCCAACTGAAGCGATGGATCATTGGGAAGAATGGACGAAGACGCCGGAGATGCAGACCGAAGTTGATACTGTTTTAAAGGAAAATCATATTGGTTAAAGGTGGTTGGACGTTATCCTATTGGGATGACGTTTTTTTCTGGATAGCTGGGGTCGTAGCCGTACAAATTCAACGAAATATGGTAATGTAGACCAAGTTTCTTGAAGAGAGGACCAAGCTAGTGAGAAAAGAATTGTTACAATTTATCCAGACGCGATTTCAAACGAAGTTTCGGTTCCGGAATGAGTTTGAAACCGTGTTAACCTTAAAGATTTTACTGCGGCTGATTAATGAACATCCCGAAAGTCTGTTACTAACAAAACACGATGTTGAAGCGATGGTTGGTCAAACATTGGATGATCCAGTGTTGCAACGGGAATACTTCCCGCAGCGGTCGATGACGCTGTTAGAAACGGCGCTCGATAATTTGAGTACCTTGAGTGTCATCGTTCAACAGTCAGTGGGGCGGGTTCGCTACCCGTTGTTTCACAGTATTCAGATTGACCAAGTCTGTGAACGGATCGTGTTTAATTTAAGTGTTGACGTGTTGCCCCAATTAAACGTATGGTCAACCGAATTAGTCCAAGGATAGGAGCCTTTATTTTGAGTAATGCCATTATTGAGTTGTTAAACCAGCATCGTACCCAGCGGAACTTTACTGATCAGTCGGTCAGCGATGCCACCTTAGCCCAGATTATCACCAGTGCCCAACAAGCCCCAACGAGTCAGTATTTACAAGCGTATAGCTTAATTGAAGTGACCAATCCCCATGTCCGGCAGCAGTTGGCGACGATTACGACCCGGTCGACGGTCGCCACGCAAGGCCGTTTATTGGTGGTCTTAGCGGATCAACAACGCAACGTCCAGTTAGCCGCTACCCCGGCGGCTAAGCGCGCCTTAACCGAATTAGACCGGTTTATGGGCAGTGTGGAAGATGCGACGCTGATGACTGAAGCGATGGTGATGGTTACTGAAAGTTTGGGGCTAGGGAGTGTTGTTTTAGGCTCAATCAATAATGATACGCAAGCCGTGATTGACTTATTACAGTTACCAGCTTTAACGTTGCCTGTCTTTGGCTTTCAAATTGGCTATCCAGCGACGCAGCCAGAAAAGAAACCCCGGCTAGGGTTGGATGCCATCTTATTTAAGGATCACTATGCGCAGCCGGCAAGTTATCAAGCTGAGTTGACTAAGTTTGACCAAACGCTACATGCTTATTACGAGCACCGCAGTAGTGGTGCTCGTGAGGAACATCTAGCTGAGATGACACGGGCAGCTTTAGGTACCGCGGCTAAACGACGTGACTTCTTAAAGATTGCGCAACGACAAGGCTTCTTACCGGAAATTGGAGATTAGTTGCCAGTGTGTTGATTAGATAAAGTTAAGCCTGTGCTCACTGAATCAATTTTCAGTGAGTTTTTTTGGCTGGTTTACGGTGGATAGTTGGCTAAAAATTAAAAAATGATGAGAGCTTCGTTGATCGTTTAGTGTGAATTCCTTCATATTAAGTTGATTCAGGCAATGACCCCTAAGTAATAAACAATATTAGTATAAGTGGCTTATAGTTGGCATAAATTAAACGATTTGTTAAGCTTAGCTTGTTACTGAAGCTTAACAAAGGAGGACCACTTATGTTTTATGACCAATCTAAAGCAGCTGTCTTGGCGGACTTAAAGACCAACCGGCAGACCGGCTTAACGAGTATGAACGCGCAACAACGGCTGACGACAACTGGCAAGAATGAATTGCCAGTCGTGCCGCCGACCCCGATTTGGCTCGTTTTTTTGCGCAGCTTTAAAGAACCGCTCGTGATTATCTTACTATTAGCGGTCACACTGTCATTAGTCAGTGGCGGTTATGACTTAGTTCAGACTGGTGATGTGCAACATGCTTGGTCGTCCTTCTATGAAGCGATTGCAATTATGATTTTGATCTTAATCAATAGTGGTTTATCAGTCTGGCAGACAGCAAATGCTCGCAAATCGTTAGCGAGTTTAAAAGCGATGAACAATCATCAAGTTGCAGTCTTACGGGATGACAATTGGGATAAAGTCGCGGCGAATTTATTAGTACCCGGCGATATTATCAGCGTGAAGACGGGAGATTTTATTGAAGCCGATGTACGCTGGCTTAAAGTCTCAGAGTTAGCCGTTTTGGAAGCCCATTTAACCGGGGAGTCGTTGCCGATTGACAAACAGGTCGAGCCAGTGTCAGCGGATACGGATTTGGGTGATCGTAAGAATATGGGCTACTCGGGGTCAACTGTGACGAACGGTAATGGCTATGCTGTCGTTGTGGCGACCGGGGGACAAACGGAGCTGGGCAAAATAGCCGGCTTATTAAAAGACACCCCAACCCAATTAACACCCATCGAAAAGACTGTCAATGGATTGACGCGCAAGTTGATGTTGGTAGCAGGCGGCATTGTCTTGTTCACATTGCTGGCCGGAACCGTGAAGACTTGGTTGACGACCGGGAGCTTCTCGTTTGCGAGCTTCGCGGCTTTATTGTCGACCGCAATTGCCTTAGCGGTGGCCGCAATTCCTGATGCTTTGCCAGCAGTTCTCTCGATCGTTCTAACGATTGGTGCGACTGTTTTGTCAAAGAGCAACGGTTTGATTAAGTCGTTGAATAGCGTTGAAACTTTGGGGGCGACGACGCTTATTGCCTCGGATAAGACCGGAACGTTAACTAAGAATGAAATGACCGTGACCCGCTTTTTTGCTAATGGACAAGACTTTGAAGTTGAGGGTCGTGGTTATGAACCATTGGGTGAGATTGCCCCGGCGGACCAACTAGGTGCGGCGCAAGCGTTTATAACGGCAAGTATTTTAGATAATGAAGCAACGGTAGCTAAGAATGAGCAGGGGAGTTATGTGCCCTTTGGTAATCCGACTGATGTTGCCTTAGTGGTGTTAGGACAAAAAGCAGGCTTCGAACGGGCGGCCTTGCTCGATCAGTCTGGGGCAAATGATGTTGATATTTTGCGGCTGTTTCCGTTTGATAGTACGCGAAAGATGATGAGTGTTGTCATTAAGCAGGGTGACCAGTACAAGGTTATCACTAAAGGGGCGCCCGATGTCTTGTTACAACACGCCGACTATTTAGCAATGGCCGATCAGTTAGTCCCCATCGCAACTGGGCGCGCGACCTTTGTGTCGAAGATTGAAGCCTTTGCAGCTGAAGCGTTACGGACGTTGGCAGTGAGTGAACGGATCATTACTGCTGATGAGGCGCTACATTTACCGATGGCTGACTTGGAGCAACATCTGACGTTACTAGGCTTGGCTGGGATTATCGATCCGCCGCGCGAAGAAGTCCGCCATTCAGTGGCGACCTTGCAAGCAGCAGCGATTAAGGTGGTGATGATCACTGGAGATCATGCTAAAACGGCCCAAGCGATTGCGGCTAAACTAGGGATGCTGGACCAAACAGCTCCGGCTGCCCAAGTGTTAGAAGGTCGTGAAATTGACCAATTGAGTGATGATGAGTTGTTTGCACGGGTCCCTGATGTCCGCGTCTATGCGCGGGTTTCACCAGCACACAAGCAACGAATTGTGCGACAGCTGCAACGCCAAGGTGAAGTGGTGGCGATGACCGGGGATGGTGTGAACGATGCCCCAGCGTTACGAGTAGCGGATATTGGTGTGGCGATGGGCATAAACGGAACGGACGTAACCAAAGAATCGGCGGATCTAATTTTGATGGATGATAAATTCACCACGATTGAACATTCCGTTGAAGCCGGCCGGACGATTTTCACCAATATCAAAAACTTTATGCGTCACGAATTAACGACCAATGTGGCCGAAGTCTTGTCGCTGTTACTCGGGTTATTGTTGATTACCCATGATATCGGTCAGGTCAGCAGTAATACACCGACGTTGACGGCGTTGATGGTCCTGTGGGTCAATATGGTCAGCGATGCCTTACCGTCGTTTGCCTTGGGGTATGACGTGCCGGAAGGGGATCTGATGCAAGTGCCACCCCGGGATAGTCAAGCCTCAATCTTGGCTGATGGCCTATTGGGCCGTGTCTTATTACGGGGAACCGTGATGGGAGCCGTTGTCTTTGTTGCCTTTATCTGGTCGGCCAATAGTGGTCTGTCGGTAGAAGCGTCGCAAACGGTGGCCTTTTTAACCCTGGTCTTTGGCCAGCTCTGGCACGTGTTCGATGCCCGGAGCTCCAAAACATTGTTCCATCGCAATCCGTTTAGCAATTCTAAACTGGTTATGGCTGTGGCATTTTCAGCTGTAAGTTCGTTATTGGTAACGATGTCGCCATTCTTCAATGACGTGATGGGCACCGCCCGGTTGAGCAATGGCGTGTACGCAATGGTAATCTTATTACCGGCAGTGCCAGTACTAGTGATTTCAGGCATTAAGGCTTGGTGGCTGGCCCGTTAAAAATGATAAATGCATCTAGTTTAATTACGCACAATTGTATTGTACTATCTATTTGGAGGGCTGCTTGATTAATAATAAAATTAAGGAAGTTTTAGATGGATAAATTTATTAAGCGACTATTTATTGTGGTTGTACTGATTTTTATCTTGTTAATTTGTTTAGGGTTCATTTACTTTTACTGGTAATCGTATTTTCCCTCCAAAAATTTATAAATATAAAGGCCTAATAACATGAACTTAGAAAGTCCACATTATTAGGTCTTTTTTGATTTAATCAGCTTGATAAGGGGTGTGTTTGAACATTTGTGCCGCTTTAACGGCCGTTTGCCAGCCGGCGTACAAGTTATTCCGTTCAGCAGCACTCATCTGTGGTGAGAAGTGGTCACCATCTTTATGTGAGGCTTTGATCTCATCTAAGTCAGACCAGTAACCAACTGCGAGTCCGGCTAAGAAAGCGGCCCCTAGCGCAGTAGTCTCTAAGTCAGCAGCGCGTTGAATCTCAACATTGGAGATATCTGCTTGGAATTGCATCAACAGATCATTGCGCGCGGCCCCACCGTCAACTTTTAGCGTTGGAATTGTCATATCAGCGTCTTTTTGCATCGTGTCGATGACGTCGCGAGATTGATAGGCCAATGATTGTAAGGTTGCTTTGACGAAATCTTCACGCGTCGAGCCGCGAGTTAGACCAAAGACCGAACCGCGGGCATTGGAATCCCAGTAAGGCGCACCGAGACCGGTAAAGGCGGGCACGACATAGATTTCATTATGATTATGCGAAGCCCGGGCCATTTCTTCAGATTCGGGGGCGGTTTCGACTAAGCGCATCCCATCACGTAACCATTGAATCGCGGAACCGGCCACGAAGATCGAGCCTTCCAATGCGTAAGTCACTTTGCCATTGAGGCCATACGCAATCGTGGTCAGTAAATTATGATCGGACAATTGTGGCTTTTCACCGATATTCATAACGGTGAACGCCCCAGTCCCATACGTATTTTTGACCATCCCGGGTTCAAAGGCCATCTGACCAAAGAGGGCAGCTTGCTGGTCACCAGCCATTCCGCTGATAGGCACTTCGCTACCATAGAAGTTATAGTCCTTGGTGGAGCCATAAACTTCGGAATTAGACCGGACGTCCGGCAGCATCTTGCGTGGGATGTTCAAGAGTTCCAAAATCTGGTCGTCCCAAGTTAAGTTGTGAATGTTAAATAACATGGTCCGACTGGCATTGGAGTAGTCCGTCACATGAACTTGGCCACCGGTTAACTTCCAGACAATCCACGTGTCAATCGTCCCAAATAAGAGGTCACCTTTTTCAGCCCGGGCTTGGGCGCCAGGAACATGATCTAAGATCCAGCGAATCTTCGTGGCGGAGAAGTAGGCGTCGGTAATCAGCCCGGTGTGTTCGTGAATCATGTCACCGGCCCCATCAGCAATTAATTGATCCGCTAACGGCGCGGTTTGGCGTGATTGCCAGACGATGGCATTGTAAATCGGTAAGCCGGTCTTTTTGTCCCACACAATGGTGGTTTCGCGTTGGTTAGTAATCCCAATTCCTTTGATCTGGTCAGGACGAATCCCAGAGTCGATAAAGACGTTAGCAATCGTTGATAAGACTGCGTTCCAAATCTCGTTGGCATTATGTTCAACCCAACCAGGTTGGGGAAAGTATTGTGGAAATTCACGTTGCGAATCAGCGACTTGTTTACCCGCATGGTCGAAGATGATCGCCCGGGTACTAGTTGTCCCTTCGTCAATCGCCATGATGTATTCTGCAGGCATAGTATTCCCTTCATTTCATGAGTTATTTTAGTCGTATTGAAAGCGCTTTTAATTGAACGCTATTTATGCTTAAGATTAGCATGATTTGTTAGATTTGTGAATAAATATAAGGAATTTAATAAATAAGCACTAACGTCAATTACCTGACAATTAGTGGGACATTGGTCAGTCGACAAGCTAGACCAATTAAACCTTTAGGGCAGGGTTGTCAGTGTCAATAGAAGACACTTTGGTGATTATCAGGCTGCTTGCTGGAATAACCAGCGCGTGAACAAATAATTGAAAAATAGACCAATATGAATATAATAAGGCCTTAACTAATTGTTGGATAGGTTTCAGGTCACATAATGGAGGCGACGCGCATGCAAAAAAGACGTTTCTTTTTGAAGGGGTCATTAGCCGAAAGTCGTTGGTTGAATCGTCAGGCCCACCATGGCTGGCAGTTGACAGCTGTCAGGGGCTGTCATTATCAGTTTAAGCCCGCTGAGCACGTTGTAACGGTGATGACTGAATATGTACCAGTTGACGCATTAAAACCATTAGCAGCGCAATTTAAGCCGTTAGCGAGCTATACCTATGAACGGCTGGAAGTTGGTGTCGTGTATACTGGGCAACCGGTTATTGGTCGACGAGTCGTCACGGCTGATGACAAAGAACGCTTAAAAGTCACGCGCTGGGCACGTGATTTAGCGATTAACTCGATGAACGCGTGGGTCATTGGGTTGTGGTTACTAATGTGTGCCGCCGTTTTCGGGAGTGCACAGGGTAACGCCAATGCGGTCTTAACAAACTTGTTATTAGGTGCGCTGGGAATTGGTGGCGGGTTAATGTTAGTGGGCATGATGATGGGGGGCCACTTAGCCTTACGCTATCATCGGCAAGTCCGCCAGTTGATACAACGGACGGGTGACCGGCAAGCGACTTGGCAGCCGACCTTGCATATCCAATTTCACCACCAGACCCAAGCCCCAGATGTCAGTGGCTTAACAAAGTTAGGCAAGTGGCTACCGACGATGCATAATCAACGCGGTGATTATTATTTTGATTTGCGCACGAACTTAAGTCCGATTGAAATCCGTAATGAATTGCAAAAACAATTGCACTATCAAGACTTTACGGTGATGTCATGGTTGGGATTATTAACGCCGGTTAAGTAGCTGGTGATTAACGATGTGCACTTATTGTCAATTATCAGTAGTCTTTATGCTTGGTGCTAGTTGAAATTGCCGTCCGCCAGTTGGTTCCTAAAATGCTGGAACGCCGTGGGCCATTTTGAAGCCAAGCTTGAGGTCTTCAAAACTGACCTTGGCCTAAGTCCGAGCAGACCACTCGCACTAAGGCCAATGACACGGCTGAGCATTTTAGGAACCAACCTCTCGGCTAAGTGATGGGTTAAATAATTTAAAATTTATTGATAATTTGTCAGTAATTAACGTCGGGCGGGCCAGAATTGGCTCAGTGGTGTCGTTTATCTTAGTCGTGGTTTTTCGACTTAGATAAAGCCCGGCTTTCGAGACCGTACTATGGCTCGAAAACGCGGCCACCACGTTCCAGCCGATTCTGGACCAACCAGAGTGGCAAATTAAACTAACTAGCACTAGGTTCCTTATGCTGTAAGCCTAGCTGTAATAGAAATGAGAAAAAGCAGTGAAAAATTAAAAAATGATTGTATTTTAATGGCATGATGTGTTATAACTATTGAGTAGCAAAATTGCCCGGTAGTTCAGCGGTAGAATAATTGACTGTTAATCAAGAGGTCGCTGGTTCGATCCCAGCCCGGGCAGTCAGTCAATATTAGTTGGTTTGGCGGTATCTCACAATTGAGATACCGCTTTTGTGGCCAGTGACGTGGTTCGCAAAACCATCAAACTTTCTTCATTAAATCAATATGAAAAAGTTTCCTGACAAACCTTGACTATTCTTGACTAACAACGTATACTTACTATATAAAAGTAAGTGTTAAAATCACTTACTGCAAACTTAGGAGGAATTCATCGTGACAGTAAACTTATATTATTCAACATCTAGCAAGTCAAGCCGTAGTGCACGGGCATGGTTGGTTGCTAATGGCATTCCCTTCAATGAACGCGATATTATTGCAAACCCGCTAGATCGCGATGAATTGAAACAGATCCTCCGGCTAACGGAAAACGGCTTCGAGGACATTGTTTCAACGCGGTCCAAGGCTTTCAAGGCATTGCACGTTGACTTGTCAGAATTAGGCTTCAATCAGCTGTTAGATTTATTAGTCGAAAAACCTCAACTTTTAAAACGACCAATCATTTATGATGGACGTCGTTTACAAATCGGTTATAACGAAGAAGACATTCGGGCATTTTTGCCACGTTCAGTGCGTAAGTCAGAATTACGTGAGATTCAACAAAAGCTATATGATGACGACCAACAAGCAGTTGGGTAGGCATCGAGAGCGAGAGGATTGTGCCCAGGCATGATCCTTTTTTTGTTATAAGCGAAAAATTTGGCAGACCACGTTAAATTGCGTACAATTGGTATAAACAAAGATGAAGGGCGGGGTAACCATGAGTGAAGCTGATCAAGCGGCATGGGCAATCCAGGAGTTAAAAAAACTGCAAACACCGGCAAACCAGGCGGTGATTACAGGGATTATGAAAACAATTGATGACCAGCAAGCCGAGATTGAGAGTTTGCGTGGCGCAATGGAAGGGCAATTGTGGAGTCCAACGAGTTGGCATCAGGATCAACAAGACCAGCATAAGCGCTAGCGCCGGTTAGATAAAAACAGTCGCAAGTGAAAACCTCAATTAAGGGGTATTCACTTGCGACTGTTTTTTGTTTGCTAATAAAGGACTAGTCAAAAGTTATTAATCAGGACGCTATCAATCCCTGGCGATTAACGCCGGAGGGGCCAGAATTGGGTCATCAACGCGGCTACCAAGTTGATGACCCAAGCTAACTAGCTTCAAACTTGTTGACATGAAGTTCAGATCATTCACTAACCTTACTATTCTGTTCTGCTAACGCAGTGAGGTGCTCAAAGAGGACGCCTTCGCGTAAGCCATTTTGTGAGAAGATCATACGGTCAGAATCTAAATAACGCATTAAGGTAATCGCCGGTACCATCCCACCGACAATAATGTCGGCACGATCCTTGGCCAGACCAGGAATCTTAGCCCGGCCCTCAGCATCTTGGGTGAGGACCGCATCGAAGGTCTTGTAAATGGCCGTATCTTTCAAACGATAACCGTGAATATCTTCAAAGTCGAGAAAATTATTTTGTCGCCGGTTGATTTTGGCTAAGGTCCGATTGCTGCCACCTAAACAGACTAAGGGCAGGTTGAGCCCGTTGCGAAGCCACCAAACGCTGTTGAATAATTTATCAACGAAGGTCATGGCTTTGAACAACGCATTGGCCGGCACCGCGCCGTCTAATTGAAACTTCTCTGATAAACTGACTGCACCGATGGGTAAGCTGACTAAGTGCTTGGCTTGGCCGTTGACCATTAAAACTAATTCACAACTACCGCCGCCGGTATCCATCATGACACAATTGGTGGTTGGTAAAGTGTTAACGACACCTAAATAGTCATAATAGGCTTCAGTCGTCCCAGGAATCACTTCGATATCTAAGCCGAGCTCAGTCTTGACTTGTTTCAAGAATTTTTTCTGATTAGTGGCTTTACGGGTTGCCGCGGTCGCTAATGCTTTTAACGTCAGGTTAGGCAATTGATCATAGACGGTTTTAAAGGATTTCAAAGCGGCAATGGTCCGTTCAATTGCCGCTGGCTGCAAGGTTGGCAGCTCAGTCGCGTTTTCATTCTCAGATAAACGTACCATTTCTTTCAGTCGATGAGTGACCGTATAACCGCCATCATCATGAATCTGGGTCACTGTCATGCGACAAGAGTTAGACCCCAGATCAATCACTGCAAAGTTTTCCATACTTATTGATCGCCTCCATCATCGTGTAAGGGATCCGGTTCATTCTTCGGACTCATCATTGGAATAAATTGATGCGCGGTACTTGTCGGGGTCGGGGTGGCATGATCAGCCGCCACCCGCTCTTCGGCCTGCTTGATGAAGGTCGCTTGAGAATCCAAGCTTGGCAAGCCGCGCCGATCACACTTCAAGAAGGTATCGTCTGGTTGTAAAATTCTAGTCTTAACCGTATCGTGCCACATCGTCTCGAAGATAGCCATGGCCCGTTTGCTGATCTCGGGTTGCAAGAGTGGGAAGAGTAGTTCAACCCGGCGATTCAAGTTCCGCGTCATCATATCAGCACTCGATAGGTAAATCTGCGGTTCGCCGTCGTTACTAAAGTAGTAAATCCGACTGTGTTCCAATAGACGCCCAATGATTGAGTGTAACTCGATATTATCAGAGATCCCCTTGATGCCAGTCTTTAGACAGCAAATACCGCGTACGATTAATTGAATCTTGACGCCAGCATGGGAAGCTTCGTAGAGTTTGCTAATAATTTGTGGATCGGAGAGCGAGTTCATCTTCATCTTGACGAGGGCTGGGCGCCCCGCCTTCGCAATTGCAATCTCTGCATCTAACTTTTCATTAATGAAGTCGCGAATGCCATCCGGTGAAATGTGCAATTTGTGGAAATAAGGTGGTTCGGAATAACCGGACAACATGTTGAAGATATTGGAGGCATCAATCCCCATATCGGTATCAGCGGTAAAGAGGCCGAGGTCGGTATAGAAATGGGCGGTCACATCGTTGTAGTTCCCGGTACCCATGTGCATGTAGCGCTTAATACCTTCATTTTCGCGCCGAACGACTAAGGCCAATTTGCAGTGAGTCTTCAAGCCAATCAGCCCATAAATGACGTGGCATCCCATTTCTTCCAGCTTTTTAGCCCAATGGACGTTATTTTCTTCATCGAAACGCGCCTTAACTTCCACCAAAACCGTGACTTGTTTTCCATTCTGCGCGGCTTGGCCCAAGTATTTAATAATCGGGGAGTCGGCAGAAACGCGGTAAAGGGTCATCTTAATGGCTAAGACGTTCTTATCTTCAGCGGCTTCGTGAATGAAGTCCACAACGGGTTGGAAATCATCGTATGGATATTGCATGAGAATATCATGGTCTTTGATTAAGTCAAAAATTGACTTTTCCCGATAAACAGCGGGGTAGTAAGCATGATATTTCGGATAATTCAAATCATCATGGCCGGTCACTGCCTTGACAAGCTTGGATAAGAACGTCAAGTTTAGTGGCCCATTGACCACGTAGAGTGAGCTTTCAGTACTGCCCAAAGCTTTGGATAGCCGGGTACGTTGGTGTTTGCTCATGCTCTTTTCAACTTCTAGGCGCATGACTTTCCCACGTTCCCGCATCTTAAGTTGTTTCTGGACTTCTTTGAGTAAGTCAGATGTATCTTCTTCGGCCACGTCTAAGTCCAGGTCACGAATCACACGGTAGGCGCTGGTCTCCTTAACGGTGTAGTTAATGAAGAGGGAGCCAACAAATGCTTTGATGATATCTTCGATTAGGATAAACCGATTTTCAGCACCGGGTAAGACGACGACCCGGGGGAAAACATCGGGAACTTGCACGGTCGCAAATTTGCGGTCTTTTTTATTACCATTTTTATAAATGCGTAACGCGATATTTAACGTATTATTGCCGATAAATGGGAACGGCCGCGATGAATCATCAGCCATTGGGGTTAAGGCCGGATAGAGTTCATCGTCAAAATAGTTTTTAACGAACGTATATTGTTCACTCGTCAAGTCCGCCATGGTTAATAAGCGAATATCGTGTTGTTCGAGTAACGGTAGTAGCGAGCGATTCAAGGTGTTGTACTGGCGTTTGACCATTTCATGCGCTTCGGCACTGATAGCGGCAACTTGGTCACTCGGTGTTAGGCCGGCTGGGTCTGGCTTGGTATAGTTGACGGACATTAATTTACGTAGTGAAGCAACCCGGACGGTGAAGAATTCATCGAGGTTGCTTTGGGTAATACCCAAAAAGCGAACGCGTTCCAGCAAGGGATTTTCCTTGTCGCGAGCCTCTTCTAAGACACGATAGTTAAAGTCCATCCAGCTGAGTTCACGATTGGTGTAATAACTTTCCTTATGATAATTCATCATTAACGTACCCCCCGACGTTTAATTACAGGTGTCAGGCCAAAGACCTCCTTGAAGAATTCGGCCTTTTGCGAGAACACCCAGTTTTCTAGAAATAGGTCATCATGTGAGAAACAAGTAATGATGACTTTTGGATTCTTAATTGAAACGGAAATCTTCGTAATCTTCTGTTGGCGGCCATCGTCTAAGGCATCCGCAATGCGTAAGATGGCGGATAACTTAGAGATGACGAGGCGTTGTTCAAGCGTCATATGTTCAAAATGTTTAATATCTTTAGATGGTGTCTGCGCACTATGATAGCGAGCAATCGTGGCGATGATTTGTTTTTCATCGTTTGTTAAGCCCGTGATTTCCGTTGCCCGTAAGATATAATCTGAATGCATATAGTGTTGATGCGGATCAATGTAGCTGCCAACATCGTGGACAATCGCGGCGACTTGTAATAGTAGTCGGTCACGTTTGCCTAAGTGATGCAGCGGTTTGAGTTGATCAAATAGATGCAACGAGAACTTAGTGACGAGGTCACGATGTTTGGGTTCAACGTTATAGCGATTGGCTAAGTTGGTTGCTGCCGTCACAATCTGATCATTGAAGTTATACTTCTTATAACCTAGCTTGACGGCCTCTTGAATGATCAGGCCGTCTAAAACGGTGACGTTGCCCAGCCAGATGGTTTCGGCATTGGTCAATTGTAATAGTTCGTTGATTAACAAGAGTTCGGGCACAATAAAGTGGACATCGTTCTCATCAACTTCGTACTTATCCATTAAGTACTGGTCGGAGGCGTTAATGACATCATTGTAAAGGGCTTGAAAGTCAGCCTTCGTCATTTCGGTCACGCCAGCTTTAGTGGTTTGTTGCTGAAAGAGGTTCGAAAATGGCGCGACCCCCAACATGACGACGTTACTAGGCTGGTGGTTAGTCGCCGGTAGAAAACGGCCAAAGTCGGCAATCTCGCTAGAAATGTAGTCATCTAAGACTTCAACGTAGTTAGGCACCGTCGATTGGAGGTCTTCCAAGACTTCGGCGATGCGGACGGGGCCTAAGCGCAGGCTACGTGAAAAGCTAAAGTTACCATGATTGTAATGTGAAATGCCGACGCTCCCAGAGTTAATGCCTAATAAGTAAGTGGGTTGTTGAATAACTTGCTTGAACTTGGGAAAGTTGACCGCAACGGCCGCTGACCGCAAGTAAGTTTCTTGACTGTTAGACAACCAGTCAATCTTGAGCCCGGTTCGGACGAGTAGTTGATCTTGAATATAATCCGCATTATCTGCGGTCGACAGTGACCATGATCCCCATAAATGATAGTCTTCAACGCCATAATCATGAATGATTTGAATAAAGCCGGTTAGGGCTTGGGTCGCTTGTTCGACCGAATCATAATCAATTGTGTGTTGATCATAGATATCTTCCCCGAGGGACACATCCGAGTGTACGCGTTCGACTTGCTTTAAAGTCCGCAAGTTAACGATGGAAAGCTCGATGCTTTGTACATTGATCATCATAATGCCAAAAAGTTTTGCTGCCATGGTTATCCCCCATTTGTTTAATTGATGTGGCTGATGGTTAAAGTTGATTTACCGCGCTTTAAATCGGTTTCTTTACACCTTCAATTTTAACATACGCAAATTGAGGGTGATTACTGTTAAAAAAATAAATTAGTTTTTCATGAGTGGCTGTTTGGTACTAGGGTCCGTTTGAAAACTACTTAAGTAAAATACAAATTGAGGCAACGTATACTGCTGACAGAAAGACGTGCGC
>NZ_BJDK01000050.1 GCF_005405105.1 Lactiplantibacillus dongliensis | reverse complement strand
AGTTAAACGGGTAGCTGTCAATTACCCGATGATGTTGCCACTACGAGTAGGAGTGCCTAACGGGCATGTTGGACTACGGTGGCGTCAGACACGTGAGCGACAAGCCTCTGAATTTATTCAGGGGCAATTGACAGGACAATTAACGCCGAGAGTGGGGATTGTGATGAAAAAAAGTTTAAAATGGTGTTTATTTAGTTTGATCTTAATGACCAGCTTGTTGGCGGGATTTCCGTCAGTGCAGGCTGCGACGACGCCAAAAGTTAAAGGGTTAATTTTAGATAATGCCCGGCAATTTTATTCGGTGAACTCGATCAAACAACTAATTGATGAGGTGCAGGCTGGTGGTGGGAGCTTTGTTCAACTGCATTTGACGGATGACACGCGGTTTGGGGTTGAAAGTGCCAAGCTCGGTCAGACGGTCAAGAAGGCGCGCAAAGTTGGCACCACCTACTATAATCGTCAGACCAAGCTGGCCTTCTTAAGCAAAAAGCAGCTACGCTCATTGATTGTATACGGTCACCAACGTGGCATTGAAGTGATTCCCGAGATTGATACACCGGGACACAGCAAGGCTTTAGTGAAACTGATGAAGACGTCCAGTAAGGCTAACCGTAAATTAGCCAAAACCATCGTTTATAAAAATGCCGAATTAAAGATGGACCATGCTAAAACGAAACTGTTCGTTAAAAGTCTTTTGAGTGAATACGTTAAGTTGCAGTATCGGGGGCAACATATTGGCATTGGCGGCGATGAATACGGCGGGACCACTGCGGCAACCCAGCCAGCGATGGTCAGTTATACCAATTATCTAAACCGTTATTTGAACAAAAAGCATTTAAAAGCCACGATGTGGAATGATGGTTTTATGACCAAGGATTTACCTAGAATTGATCATAATATTTTAGTGACTTACTGGAGCTATGATGGTCAGACGAGCAATGCGGCGTTAGCGGCCAAGCATCGTCAGATTCGAGCAAGCATGCCAGCTTTAAACGCGGCGGGATTCCAAACAATCAATGCTAACTATTCGTATTTGTACATTATTACGAATGCCAAGATGTTCAAAGCTAGTAATGTGGCCTATTGGCAAAATGACTTATTGACGCACTGGAATTCAACCGTCTGGGATAATTGGAATCATACGGGTTTGACCACGAGTGCGAACAATCTCGGTTCGGCGATTTCCATCTGGGGTGATGGCCGGAAAAGTTATTCACAGGCCAGCATTTTACGGCGCACCCAACCGTTCTTCAACACGTACTTTAATCCTGAAATTCAGTAGGTTGCGTTGTGGACTAAAAATGCGATAATAAAATAGGTTGAAGATGATTGATGTTAGTTAGGGTTGTCGCCGGATTTCTAAAATGCTGGAATGCTATGGCTGAACATTTTAGAAATCAATCTCTCAGCTAAATAATTGATTAAAATAAGTAATTGGTTATTGGTAGATAGCTGTTAATTAACGCCGGGCGGGCCAGAATTGGCTCAGTGGTGTCGTTTGACTTAGTCGAGTGATTTACTCGAGTTAGTCAAAGCCCGGCTTATGAGACCGAACTTTGGCTCATAAACGCGGCCACCACGTTCCAGCCGATTCTGGACCAACCAGAGTGGCAAGTTCAACCTAACAAACATTGAGCATAAATTTAATACAATAGGAGTTTTTTTGAGATGCAAGTAAAAGTCGTAACAAGTGTCGTTGCCGGTCAAGAGACCGTTGCAACAAAAGCAGTGCAAGTGTTTATTGATGCGTTAAGTGAACAATTGGGTCAGGACTATACGTTCAGTTTAGATACCGATTATGGTGAAAGCTTAACCCAAGGTGATAGTGATGTTTATCTGGTCTATTTTGGGTCGCAAGCAAACTTAACCGCGGCGCAAAAAGCCAAAATGATTATCTTTTATTCAGATGAAGATGTGGATAACTTACAGATTGGCCGGTTTGTGGATATGTTGAAACAATTGAATTCAAAAAAATAGTTATTAACAGGGGGCAACTATGAACTTATTAACATTAGGACTGATTGCAATCGTGTTATTTGTTTTAGAAGAATTTGTCTTTTCGGCTAGTCGCTATTTCTGGATTGGTGGCATCGCACCTGTTTTGTGGACGATTTTTCTAGGTTATGAAGTGGTGATTAATGCCGCGAGCCTGAATGTGACTGATTATCTGTTGGCGATTATTGCGGTGATTGTGCCGTATGTCTGCTGGGGCAATGGCTTTCAGCGACGAGCAGCGAAACGGCGCGCGCAATGATTAAGCAAGTATCAGCGGCAGCGGTTCCCCGGGACTTGCTGTTGCTAGCTGACCCCGATTGGCAGCAAGTGCAAACTTATTTGCCGACCGCCACGATTTATGGTGCGGTGATTAGTGGACAAGTGGTGGGAATTGGCGTCTTATCTAAGACGAAACCAGGGACTAACGAAGTGATGAATCTCGCGGTTACGCCAAGTTATCAACATCAGGGAATCGCTAAAGCTTTATTGACGCAGTTGATTACTAGTTGTCAACAGGATCAAACGGTGCATAACTTAGAAGTTGGGACTGGAAACTCCTCAATTCGCCAATTACAGCTTTATCAACGGGCTGGTTTTGAGATTACCGCCGTTTGGGTCAACTGGTTTGTGGATAACTATCCAGAACCAATCTATGAAGCGGGGATTCAGTGCAAAAGTATGCTACGGCTACGATTAGCTGTGGATAAATGAAAGGGTGGCCGCGTGTGTGGCAAGCTAAAAATTTAATTACAAGTTGGTTTTACGGCGCCATTGCTGTCTTTATTATTATGTTCGGCAGTGCGCGGCAGGAAGTGAATCGGATTGTGTTGGAATTCAATCCGTTAGTCATTTATAGTATTATCTGTGCGTTAATTCTGTTGCCAATTATTCATTATCGGTGGGCACGGGCCTTTCAGATCTGGCACACGAAGCCTAAAGAAACACCCAGTGATCCGCGTCCAGATGATGATCAGATTATTCAAGACTCCGGTCGGCCGTGGTCCATTAATGTGAAACGGACCAAGCCTAAGCCAGTGCCAACCGTGTTAACACCGCAAGTTGAGCAGAAGAGTAACTTTATGGATGATGTGATTAACTTCTTTAAAAACATTTTCATCTCGTTAGTTTTTGTGCCCTTTAGTCCGTTAATTTGCGGTTACTTTTGGCTTAGAGATCGACGAGCGGGTGGTCAACATTAAACGACAACGGCAGGTTAGTGCGGTCTTGGTACCAATCGTCATGTTGGTCGCGGTACTCGTGATGGCCGGGTGTCGTGGCCATCAAGGCTGGCAATTTGTGAGTTTAGTGGTGGCGTTATTATTGGTCGATCAAGTTCGACCAGGACGCTACTTGAATCATTTAGTTGTCCACTGGTTAAAACATCAATAAAGTTATCCACTGTGGATAAAATGAATAACCGCTAGGCCAAATGAGGCTTAGCGGTTATTTATATAGTTTCGCTAGTTAAATTGGTCACTTGGTGGCTAAAAGTGCTAGTTAAAATTGCCGTCTGCCGGTTGGTTTCTAAAATGCTGGAACGCCATGGGCTATTTTGAAGCCAACGGGCGGGCTTCAAGGCTGACCTTGGCCTCAGTCCGAGCAGACCACTCGCACTAAGGCCAACGACACGGCTGAGCATTTTAGAAATCAACGGCTCGGCTAAATTTGAGGTCGACAATAGATCCTCGGTAATTCCTGTTAATTAACGCCGGGCGGGCCAGAATTGGCTCAGTGGTGTCGTTTATCTTAGTCGTGGTTTTGCGACTTAGATAAAGCCCGGCTTTCGAGACCGTACTGTGGCTCGAAAACGCGGCCACCACGTTCCAGCCAATTCTGGCCCAACCAGAGTGGCAATTTAAACCAACTAGCACCAAGCGTATTTTAAGGAAAAAAGTACACCTCAAAACGTATCGTAATGAGGTGTACTTGATGTTTTTTCCAACTTAAGGTTCGAAGCTATTAATATATTGATGACGGTTTTGCCAAGGCCAAGCTTTGACGACCCCAATCATCTTCGACTTTGGTACAAAGCCCCAGTAGCGGCCATCATTGGAGACACTCCGGTGATCACCGAGAACAAAGTAGTAGCCCTGTGGCACTTTGTTATTAACCGGTTTGACTTTCCAACCTTGGTCATGGGCCAAGCTAGTTAAGGTCCAGCCGGTCACTTTGCTATGGCTATTTGCCATATACGACCCAGTCGTCTGTTGAGCGGCGTTCTTCAAATAGCTTTGTTTAACTTGTTTGCCGTTAACATAAAGTTTGCCAGCATTGGTGTATTTCACGGTATCCCCAGGCATCCCAATGACCCGCTTGACGTAAACGGATTTGGGATCGGTCTGGTCGGGGTCTACGTGATAGGCGTTGAAGACGACGACGGAACCAGCTTTCGGCTTGCTGGCTTTAAAGGCCATGACCCGTTCGTTGTTTTCCAAGTTAGGTTGCATCGAGGTCCCATCAACGCGGACCATCGTGAACCAGAATTGCTTGATCAGCATGGCTAAGCCTAAGCCGATGATGATCGGTAAGATCCAGCTCATAATATTTTTAAATGTTTTCACTTTCATGACTCCCTTTAATCTGTGTGTATAAGTCTTATTATAACCGAAGCCACCACAAAAGCGGTGCTAAATCGCATAAAAGTTCGGGGTTTAAATGGATACTTAATCATTAACCAGTATGCTAACTGGAACGGTCCAATTTTTAAATTAAGCTTAAATTGGCTTGAAATCGCTAACACAGTATGGTTAACTGTATCAGTGAATATTTTTACCTTAACGGAGGAACCAATTAGATATGAAAACTGAAAAGGAGCGCATGTTAGCGGGCGAGCTCTACATTGCCGATGATCGGCAGCTTGCCAAAGAAATGCGCCACGGTCGGCGTTTAACGCGGATCTTTAACCAAACAACCGAAGTGGATGGCGATTTTCGCGCCGAAGTGTTGAACCAATTGTTTAAACAGGTTGGTCCAAATCATTATATTGAACCCCCATTCCATACAGACTATGGGACAAACACCACGATTGGCAAGAATTTTTATGCTAATTATGATGCTATTTTTGTGGATTGTGCTGAGATTACGATCGGTGATAATGTCTTTATGGGGCCACGCGTTGGCCTGTATACAGCGGGCCACCCGATTGACGCGCTAGTTCGGCGTGATCAATTAGAATATGCCAAGCCAATTACGATTGGTAACGATGTCTGGCTGGGAGGTAACGTGGTCGTCAATCCCGGTGTGACCATTGGCAATAATGTCGTGATTGGTTCAGGTTCAATTGTGACGAAAGATATTCCTGATAATGTGGTCGCTGTGGGGAATCCCTGCCATGTCTTACGGCCGATTACCGAGGAAGATCAAATTATTTGGCAACGACAAAAAGCGGCGTATTTTGCCGATCAAAACGACGCTTAAGCGGTTCTAATTAAAGCGGTGCGGTGATGACTTGTTTTTTAACAAGTTCGTCACCGTTTTTTATTGTCTAAATGAACCGGTTTCATAACGCCGGTTTAACTGATACACTAAGGGAGAATGCTTTTTGGGAGGGGTTAAGGATGGCTTATATTGAAGTGATTAACGAAACACGAACCTTTAAGAATGGTAGTCAAGAAACGGTGGCCAACCGGGCGTTGTCTTTTGAGGTCGCACAAGGGTCAGTTGTGACGATTTTAGGACCTAGTGGTGCGGGTAAGTCAACGTTGCTCAACATTTTAGGTGGGATGGATAGTCCGACTAGTGGGCAAGTCTTGGTCGATGGGGTTGATATCGCCCAGTTCTCGCCGAAACAACTGACGACTTATCGCCGGCAAGCGGTCGGCTTTGTGTTCCAGTTCTATAACCTGGTACCGAATCTAACGGCGCGAGAAAATGTCGAGTTGGCGTCACAAATTACGAAAGATGCCCGGGACGTTGATGAGACGTTGGCCTTGGTGGGGTTAACTGAACGGGCCAAGAACTTTCCGGCCCAGTTATCCGGTGGCGAACAGCAACGCGTTGCGATTGCGCGTGCCGTGGCTAAAAATCCGAAGTTGCTATTATGTGATGAACCAACGGGTGCACTTGACTACAAGACAGGCAAGCAAGTGCTGCAAGTCATTCAAGACGCTGCCAAGCAGACCCAAACAACGGTCATCATCGTGACTCATAATAGTGCGATTGCGAAGATGGGTGATCAAGTGATTCGGATTAATGATGCCCAGGTGCAGTCGGTGACGCATAATGATCAGCCGACACCACTAGCTGAGATTGAGTGGTAGGTGCGACTAATGACAAAAGCTTACTTTAAAGCAATTATGCGTGAAATCTGGCGGTCAAAGGCCCGCTTCTTTTCTATTTTATTGATTATTTTCCTAGGGGTTGCTTTTTACACTGGGATTCGGGCGACCGGGCCCGATATGTTGCAGGCGGCTGATGATTATTTTATTAAGCAGCGGTTAGCGACGAATAGTGTGCAGTCGACGATGGGGTTAACTAAGGCAGATACGAAAGTATTAAAGCAGCATGCTGACCGACTCACTTTCCAAAGCGTGACCTATTTAGATGTGAATCAGCTTAATAATAATCGGGTGGTTCGGGTAGCTGAATTACCGCAACACCAGAAGCTGAACCGACTGCGGGTCGTTAGTGGCCGATTACCGCGGCGCGCTAACGAAATCGTGCTGGATTCGCAAGCTAAAGCGTTACAACCGCATTTAAAACTCGGGTCGACATATCGGATTGTTAGTACCAAAGCACTGAATCGGCAGTTTAAGCGACGGACATTTAAAATTGTTGGTTTCGTGAATTCACCACGCTATGTTGAACATGTGAGTCGCGGCGTCACGAATGTCGGTAAAGGGACGCTGGATTATCTAGCCTACGTACGGCCACAGACGTTGAAATTAAACGTGGCGACGCGGATTGATGTCCAGTTTAAGAATCTCGCTAAAGTCCGACCGTATACCGCGACGTATAAACGCTTGAATCGCGCGAATACGGCTGATCTAAAACGCTGGTTGGCGCCGCAAGCCGCTAAACGACAACGGTCCTTGCAAGCAACTGCTCGAAAAAAACTAGCACCGTTAGCCCAACAAGTCGCGACGCTGAAGCAACAAGTGCCAGCGACCACGCCGGTATTAGTAAAAGCAACTGCCCAGCTAAAGGCGGCGCAAGCACAAGTGAATGCGATTAAGCGCCCCACTTATCTCTATAGCACGCGCGCTGATAACCCGGGTTATACTGAATATCATGAAAATACGCAGCGGGTGGTCGCCTTATCAACGGTATTTCCACTATTCTTTATTGCGATTGCGGCACTGATCTGCCTGACAACGATGACACGGATGGTCGAAGAATTACGGCTACAAATGGGGACGTTAAAAGGTTTAGGTTATTCGAATACGGCGGTTGGCAGTGAATTCATGATTTATGGCGGCTTAGCGGCGTTGATTGGGACGGGGCTAGGCGTGTTATTTGGCGTGAACTTCTTTCCGCAATTCATTGCGCAAGCATACGGCAGTATGTACAACTTGCCGGCAATTAATGTGCAGTATCTCTGGGTCGATATTGTCGTCGCGTTAGCTATTGCCTTAGTCTGCACGTTAGGGACGGCACTAGTGGTTTTAAGAGTTGATTTACGCAGCTTACCAGCGCAACTCTTGCAACCCAAAGCGCCAAAAGCTGGCCAGACATTATGGTTAGAACGGTGGACTGGTTTCTGGCGGCGATTGAGTTTTAACCATAAGATTACGCTCCGTAACCTCTTTCGGTATAAACAACGTCTACTGATGACGGTGTTGGGTATTGCGGGTTGTATGGCGATGATGATTGCCGGTTTTGGCTTGAAAGATTCTATTGGGGACATTAGTAGTAAGCAATTTAATGAACTTTGGCATTATGATGCGATCGTGACGCGCAGTGGGGCGCCAACAGCCGCTGAGAAACGAACTTTAAAACGACCGCGTTTATATCAAGCGAGTTTGACGTTGAAGTCCGCTCAAGTCACGGTTAATCAGGCTGGAGTGGCGCAACAGACCGCGACGTTGAGTGTGCCTGAACGGCCAAGTCGGTTGGCAACTTTCGTAACCTTGCGGAATCGTGAGAGTGGTCAGGCCTATCACTTGCGTCAGCACGGCGCGATCATTGATGAAAAGCTAGCGAAACTCTATCAAGTGAAAGTCGGGGACCATTTACCAATCAAGTTGGCTGGCCAAGCTGCTAAGTCGATTAAGATCGCCGCTATTGCGGAAAACTACGTCAATCACTTTGTGTACTTGAGCCCAAGCTACTATCGGCAGGTCTTTGGCAAAGCACCGGTTTATAATAGTAATCTCGTGCAGTTCACGCATACGAATGAACGCCAAGAAAATGCTTATGCCAATACCCTATTGAAGCAAGCCGGTATCTTGAATGTGACACTGATGAGTACGGAAAAGAATACTAATTTTAAGACGTTTGACAGCATGAACCTCGTCGTCTTGATCTTCGTGATCTCAGCGGGGGCGTTGGCCTTAGTCGTCTTATATAATCTGACCAATATCAACGTTTCGGAACGGATTCGCGAATTGTCAACGATTAAAGTGCTCGGTTTTTACGATGGCGAAGTGACAATGTATATTTTCCGGGAGAACTTTATTCTGACGGGTTTAGGTGTTATTTTAGGTTGTTTCCTAGGTAATTGGCTGCATACGTATATTTTGCAAACGGCTGAGACTAATGCGCTGATGTTCTCACCCGGAATCCATCCGCTGAGTTATGTTTATTCAGCACTATTAACCGTAGCGTTCAGCCTGATCGTGATGGTGATGATGCATCGTAAGCTTAAACACGTTAACATGTTGGATGCCTTAAAATCAGTTGATTGACGGATTGTATTTCCAGTGAAAAAGTGCTGTAATTGAGTTAATTAGTCAATGGCAGTTAACCACTGGCAATAATGACGAGGTGGAGCAGCATGGATGAAACAGTCCAAGCATTAAGTGAACTTGTAAAAATGAACACGGTCAACGACCATGAAGCGGTCGTTGCTGATTATTTGGCAGCCTTATTAAAACAACATGGTATCGAGTCTAAGTTGATTGAGTATGCCCCTGGACGCACGAGTCTGGTGGCTGAGATTGGGGATGGCAATGGTCCAGTCGTTGGGTTCGATGGGCACGCCGATACGGTAACGTTTGGCGATGCCGCTAAATGGGCCGTTGATCCGTTAGCTGGTGTGGTAAAAGATAACCGATTATTCGGCTGCGGTGCGACCGATATGAAGTCCGGTTTACTGGCTGGCTTGTTCGCATTGATTAACTTAAAAGAACAAAACGTGCCGTTACATGGGACTTTGCGTTATATGGCCACGGTCGGCGAAGAAGACGGTCATCTGGGCGCTGAACAGTTAGTCGACTTAGGCTACGCCGATGATATTGATGCGTTGATCGTTGGTGAACCGAGTGGCGCGGATAAGCGATTGTTGACGCAACCTTCGATTCAAGCGATGTTGGGCGCTGACGATGCGACTGCCCGTAAGATGATGGCGGCTAATCCAACGACTGAACAACATTTTATTGAGTTAGCCCATAAAGGGTCGCTGACCTTTACGGTACGGTCGAAAGGTGTTGCGGCGCATAGTTCGATGCCGACTATTGGGAAGAATGCGATTGATGCCTTGATGACGTACTATCAGCAACAAACCGCGTATTTCGATAGCTTTAAAGCAGTTAAGAACCCGGTACTTGGGGCCACGGTGCCGGTGGTTACTTTGATTAAAGGTGGCGAACAGATCAACACGGTCCCAGCTAATGCGGAAATGTCCGTTAAGATTCGAACGATTCCAGAATTGCGGAACGACAAGATCATCGCCGCATTGGAAAAAATCATCGCTGACTGCAATGCTCAAGGTGCCGAATTAACACTCACGGTACAAGATAGTTTCTATCCGGTTCATACACCAGCATCGGCGCACTTGGTTCAAGTCGCCAAACAAATTGGTGAACAGGTCTTAACCCAAGCGTTGCCATACTTTGGCGCGCCGGGTGGGACCGATGCATCGTCCTACATTGTTAAGAATCCTGATATGGAAATCATTGTCTTTGGACCCGGGAACATCACGGCTCATCAAGTCAATGAATACGTGGATTTGGACATGTATCAACGGTTTATTAAGTTGTATGAACAGTTATTTACGAAACTATTGAAATAGGGGCAGATTGAGCAGATGGAGAAGCATGAATTAGATCCAATTCCCAAAAATGAAGTCGAACTAGAAGCCGAGCTTGAAGCGGTTGAGAAAAAAGCCAATAATGAATTACAGTTATACGCCTTGTGGGGCGTGATTACGGTTGTGTTCAACGTCGCGTTATTTTATTTGTTGTATCATACTTTTGGCGTCGAATATCAAGTCGCCAACTTGATTGATTGGTTCTTTAGCGTTTTATTCTCGTTTATCGTCAATAAAATGTTTGTCTTTCAGCATAAGACAGTTAGCTTAGTCAAAGAAGTCACGACCTTTTATGGGACGCGCGTGGCGACTTACGTCATTGAAGCGATCATTTTATGGTTGGGGATTTCGTTGATGGGAGTTAACGGGACCATGACCAAGGTGATTGGTCACGGGATTGCGTTAGTGGCTAATTACTTCTTGTCGAAATGGTTAGTCTTTAAAAAGAATTAGTGGTTAATGCCACTTTAGTCGTTAGTTTTACTAGCAATAAAATAAAAAGTATCAGTATTTAGTTGGGTTTAATACCAACTTGATATTGATACTTTTTTTCTCGGCATGCCTGGGCTAGTTGGCTTAAATTGCCACTCTGGTTGGCCCGGCATCGGCTGGAACGTGGTGGCCGCGTTTGCGAGCCGTAGTGCGGTCTCGCAAGCCGGGATTTATCTAAGTCGAAGCCCATGACTAAGATAAACGACACCACTGAGCCAATGCTGGGTTGCCCGCCGTTATTTTGATCATTGTTTTCATTAGTAAGCAAATAAAACAAGCATCAGTATTTAGTTGGGTTAGCCAACTTGGTACTGATACTTGTTTTTTGATTGGGGTCATCATGATTCAAAGATCGTTTCAGGTTGGCCATTTTAATATAGGAGTGTTAATTAGCGCAGGGCGGGCTGGATGACACTCAGTGGTGTCGTTTGACTTAGAACGAGTGATTTTCTCACTCTTAGTCAAAGCCCGGCTTGTGAGACCGTCTCTTGGCTCACAAACGCGGCCACCACGTTCCAGTGTCAGGCCAGACCAACCGTAGCGGCAATTAAAAACCTATTCGTGATGCTCCAAACGTTGTAAATAAGCGCGAAAGCTTTCCTGATCAGCGGTTAAGCCGGCTTCTTTTGCTTCGTACCAATTAATCTTGTCGTTCAAGATCTGAAGATGGTGTTGAACTTCGTTGAATTGGACTAAAAAGTCAGCTTTAACTTGTTGCAAAAGCGCTAACCGTTGCGGAATCGTCGCATCGCCTTGAGCTCGCCACTGCACGTATTGTTTGAGTTCGCTGATGCTCATTCCTGTGCCTTTAAGGTGTAATAAGAATTTGACCCAGTCGATATCAGCTTCCTCATAGTAGCGGCGGCCGTTCGCGAGGCGATGGGGTTCAATTAAGCCCTCAGTTTCGTAATAGCGCAGTGTTGGGGCGGTTAACCCCACGGCTTTGGCGAAGGCGCCAATGGTATAGTGGGTTGCAGTTACTGTTGACATGTTTACGATCCCTTCTTCAAGTTACTTTAATAATGATGATAGCACGAAAATTGATTATAACAAGTTTAAACTTAATGGTTGACTTAAAGTGTACTTGAAGTTATATGATGAATCCATCGTTAAATGAGTCAAGCAAATGAGGAGGTCATTTTAATATGACAAATGAAAATAAAAGCGGCATTTTTGGATTAGGCGACAAGAACGTGGCGTACCAACAATACTTTATCGGCCAAAGTTACTTACAAGGGTTATCAGAGCCCAGTGATGAGATTGATGTTAGTGTCGCTAATGTGACGTTTGAACCGGGCTGCCGGAATAACTGGCATATCCATCATGATGGATTTCAAATCTTGTTAGTCACGGGCGGCGAAGGCTGGTACCAAGAAGCGGGCAAACCAGCGCGCTTATTACATGCGGGCGACAGTGTCACGATTCATGAAGGCGTTAAGCACTGGCATGGCGCGACTAATGACAGTTGGTTCGCACACGTGGCGATTACCAAAGGGACTAGCGAATGGCTAGAACCGGTTGACGATGCAGCTTACGCTAAATTAGGTTAGGAGATTAAAAAATGGCTAAAAAACAAACGGCTGGGCGTGATAACTTAGGTGAGTTTGCCCCTAAGTTTGCAGCCTTAAATGATGATGTTTTATTCGGTGAAGTTTGGTCACGCGAAGATAAATTAAGCTTGCATGATCGTAGTATGATCACGATTGCTAGCTTGATGACTAGTGGCAGCTTTCCCCAATTAAAGGCTCATTTACAAATGGGAAAACAAAATGGTTTAACGAAGGCAGAAGTTGTCGAAGAAATTACCCACTTGGCTTTTTATGCTGGCTGGGCTAAAGCCTGGTCCGCGATGGGCTTGGCTAAAGAAGTCTTTGGCGACGAACAATAATAGGAGATTTTTAAAATGACTGTTAAAAATAAAGTTATCGTGATTACGGGGGCCTCATCTGGGATTGGTGAAGCGTCAGCGAAATTATTAGCAAAGCATGGCGCCAAAGTGGTGTTAGGGGCGCGGCGTGAAGCCCGCTTAGCTAAAATTGTGACCGACATCGAAGCGGCGGGTGGTACGGCGGCGTATCAAGTGACAGATGTGACGAAGCAGGCCGATGTCACGGCGTTAGTTAGGTTAGCCCAAACGAAATTCGGTGGCTTAGATGTGATCTTCAATAATGCCGGGATTATGCCATCGTCACCGATTAGTGCGCTGCATACCGACGAATGGGACGCTATGGTGGATATTAACTTAAAAGGTGTTCTACATGGGGTCGCGGCCGTGATGCCAATCTTCACTGCACAAAAGCATGGTCAAATCATTACCACTTCTTCAGTTGCGGGGATTAAGAGTTTTGCTGGCGCCGGGGTTTATGGTGCGACCAAGTTTGCAGTTCGGAACTTAATGGAAGTGATTCGGATGGAAAGCGCCCAAGAAGGAACCAATATTCGGACGGCCAGCTTATATCCAGCGGCCATCAACACGGAATTGTTGCATACGATTACCGATACGGAGACGAAGCAAGGGATGGATGCCTTCTACAAGCAAGTCGGGATTAGTCCCAGTGCGGTTGCGAACGTGGTTAACTTTGCGGTCGATCAGCCAGAAGACGTCAATGTTAATGAATTTACGATTTATCCAACGAAACAAGCTTAATAGTGGTACAACAAAATCGTCCCAGAAACTGAATTAGTTTCTAGGACGATTTTTTTAGTGACTGGCTTGATGACTCAAGAACCAAGCTGGAATGGCGGCAATCACGGTGACGACTACCGTTAACATAAAGGCCCCTTGATAGGCACTGTTAAGGTGAGTGAGTGTCATAGTGGTATTGTTGAGCTGACTTTGAATGGCCGTCGCAAGTAGTGCGGTTCCAAAGGCGCCACCGATATTTTGCAACATCCGTGAGGCCGTCGTGGCTTCCGACACCAGGTTAGCGGGTACCCCAGTATACGCATCCGACATAATTGGAATCGTTAACCCGCCCTGGGCAATCCCACGAATGAAGAGGACGATTAAAATTAACCAAGTGGGCGTGCTGGCGTTAAAGTAGGCAAATGGTAACGTTCCGACTAGCGCAATCGCAATCGCAGCTAACACGACCCAGCGTGCGCCGATGCGGTCGGTTAATTTCCCGATTTGACTCCGAGTGATCAGCAAGCCAAGTCCTTGGGCAATCAAGTAGATTCCGGACCAGATGACACTTAAACCGCGGATATTTTGTAAGAAAAGCGGTAGTAGAAACATTGCACCGTTAACAATTAGGCCTGATAAAACGAGTAGGATACTTGAGGCGGAGAAGCTTTGATAGGTGAACAGTTTCAGACTAACGAGCGCATGATTGGGGCGCAATAACGCATATACGCAATAGCCAGCTAGTAAAGCCACGCCGATGAGCAAAGGAACGTAAACGTTTGTGGCCGTTAAGGTGCCGCTAGTGCTAAGCTTAGTAATTCCTAAAATTAATGCGGTGAAGGCCCCACCAATTAGGCCCACACTAGGAATGTCTAATGGTTTCTTGGACGGTGCGGGTGTGAAGCGTGGCATTAACCAGATTAATAGGCCTAAAGAAAGTAAGCCAAGCGGAATATTGATGTAGAAAATCCAGTGCCAGTCGAGTACCTTGATAATAAAACCGCCGATAGTTGGGCCAAGAATCGGCGCTAAGACGGCCGGTAAGCTGACGATGGCCATTAAGCTACCCAAGTTATGACCACCGGCTGCTTTGACGATTAAAGTGGTGACTAACGGGACGATCATGCCCGCGGCCGCGCCTTGGATAATGCGGCCCATAATTAACAAATTGATACTAGTGGCTAGGCCGGAGACAATCGATCCGAGCACAAAGGCAACAAGGCCACTAATATAAAGCGCTTTGCCACTAAAATGCTCCGCGGCCCAGCCGGTGATGGGCACCACGATGCCAAGTGCTAAAATGTAACTAGTCGTCACCCATTGAACATGGTCGACGGTACTGTTCAAATCGTGCATAATAGTATTGATGGCGACATTAGTCATAGTCGTATCGAGCATTGGTGCTAGGGCGCCGATGACGAGGATGAGCGCGATTTTGATGAAGCTGCTTTGGTTAGCTTCGGTGGTAGTTTGCATTTGGAATACCTCACATTTTATTTAAATAAGATACTACGGTATCTTATTGATGAACCATACAATACACGCATTAAGTTAAAATTGCAAGAAACGAGGGATTTATTTTGGCAACAACGGATAAAGGTCAGACACGCCGACGCGGCCAAGCCTTAGAAGACGCGGTTTTGAAAGCTGCTTGGGATTTAGTTAATACAGTCGGTTATGAGAAATTAACGATGGCGGGGGTCGCTGCCAAGGCACAGGCAACCAAGCCAGTGCTTTATCGGCGTTGGCCAGATAAAGCCAGCTTAGTGACGAGTGCCTTTTTAAAATTTGGGCCTAAAATCAAGCGTGACTTACCAGTCCCCGATACCGGGTCTTTACGCGCGGACTTGTTAGGGTTGTTTGGTCAATTGGTGGTCACGTTTAATGCGTTGGGCGCAGAGAAGTTGCAAGGCTTAGTTGCGGATCGGTTGAAGCAGATTCCAGTGGATAAGTTGTTTGCGCTGGCAAATGGTCATTCGATGTTGGAACCTAAAATCACACAAATCTTGCAGCAAGCGGAGCAGCGTGGTGAGTTGACCGTTGCTGATCAGACGGCTCGCACGTTGAACTTACCGGTGGTGTTACTGATTAATGAAGTCTTGGGTCATGGAACGCTGACGACCGCTAGTTTGACGGCGATGGTGGATGAGATTTTGGTGCCGGTGTTTATGGGGCAGAAGTAGAAGATTATGGGCATATAAAAATGACGTGAGTAGCCTTAAATAACTGAGTTTTTTTACTTATCAGATTGTTATCCGAAGTTGGTAAGTTTGATGTTATAATTAAGTTTATTGAATGAGTATATAGGGGTGCCAAGAATGGTGCTCTATTTTTTAAATGAATTTGAAAGCGCATACATCATGCTGAATATGGAGGAGTATTGATATGTTAATTCGGAGATTGTGGTTAGTCGTTACAGCAATATTGCTTTGTAGTCTCACAACAATTTCAGGACAAGCTAATGTGGAGAAAAATCTAGTTGTTAGTAATTCAAATGCAATAACATTGAGTCAGCCGTTAAGCCAACGATTGAGGGCTAACCAGAATTTGATGCCCAATCTGGTTGCTAATGTAGTTGTGAATGATGCTGATTCAACTTCTGATGATAGTAAGATTGGTGACGAAGGTGTTTTCGGAACTTGTCATTGGATACAATATAATAATGGCTTGGTGACTTTTGATGGGGGCGAAAGGGGGAGCCAGATACAAGGAGCTTTCCTGATAGATCTAAAATTAGAACTGTTAAATTTTTGAGTAAAGTAAAAGCAAATCCAGATTCAACTAGGCTTTTTGCAATGACTGGGTTAGAAACAATCGAAAATTTAAGTTATTTGGATACTTCTGAAGTCACCAATATGAGCTTTATGTTTGCTGGTTGTGGAAATTTAAGGAATGTTAAATTTAGTGATTTGAATACTTCTAACGTAACTGATATGAGTTATATGTTTGCCGGTATGACAGATCCGGATAATAAAAATGAGATTAACCTTGATTTAAGTAATTGGAATACCTCTAAGGTTAGGGATATGTCGAATATGTTTTTTAATTATGCTGGAGGAAATAGCATTAGATCTATTAATTTTGGACATATAGATACTTCAAATGTGACTAATATGACAGCCATGTTTGTGTATAATGATTCTATAGAAAATTTAGATTTAAGTGGATTTGATACATCTAATGTGACCGACATGAATTCTATGTTTTTGGGGGATTCGGGGCTGAAGAGTGTAGCATTAGCCAATTTTGATACGAGTAAAGTAACTTCAATGATTAGTATGTTTGGGTATTGCAGTAGTTTAGTAACTGTTGATGTATCAAAATTTGATACGTCGTCGGTTGCAGCTTTTCAGGATATGTTCATATCTTGTGCTTCATTGGAGAACGTTGATGTCAGTGGCTTTCAAACATCAACGCAATCAGAGTTTAGTGGGATGTTTAAAAACTGTGCGTCGTTACAAAAACTGGATTTAAGTCAGTTTGTTATGACTAATTTTTATAGCAGTATGCTTGAAGGATGTCGTTCGTTGAGTAGCATTAAAACTGGTTCATTAACTAGATTTGACGTTGGTGTGCCGAATATTGATACTACTTCAGGTCGGTACACTGGGCGCTGGATTGGTGAGAACACAGGAAATACGTATGCGTCAAGCGATGCCTTTATGACTGACTACGATGGGTCCAAACCAGATACTTACATCTGGGAAGGGTACCCTGGTAAAGACGTCACTGTGAAGTATGAAAATCAACTGGGGAATGAAATTCATGCTTCACAAACGATTACTGGTTATGCTGAGGATGGCTATGATGCGATTACTGAAAATTATAAGTTAAGCATTGATGGTTATGATTTAGATACGGATAATTTGCCAGCCAATGCTAAAGGCCAATTTAATTTAAATATCCCTCAAACAGTAATCTATAAATATAATCGTACCGCAGCAAAACCAGTTACAGTCAATTACCAAGATAGTTCGAATCATGCTATTCATGATCCAAAAATCATTACGGGTTATATTAATGACGATTATGATGTCAGCACGGCTGACTACCAGTTAAAAATTCCCGGTTACGATTTAGATAGAGATCAGCTACCAGATAATCTGACTGGCAAGCTGTCCGATACCGCTAAGACCATTACCTATAGTTATAAGCGTGCCGAATCTGCGGGCGTTACGGTAAGCTATCAGGACCTCGACGGCAAGACATTGCATGCAGATCAACATCTCACCGGTAAGATTGGCGACTCATTTGATGTTACGACTGCGGATTATCAGTTAGCGATTGAGGGCTACCGGTTAGATAAAGAAAAGTTACCAACTAATATGACCGGTGAGTTAACCGATAAAGAACAAACGGTCATTTACCAGTATCAAAAGTTACCAGCTACTGCTCAGCCAGTGACAGTTAAGTATGTCGATTTGGCACAAAAACAGTTACATGCTGACCAACAGATTACTGGTAAGGTCGGTGACCACTATGATGCTAGTACCAGTCAGTATCAGTTAGCGATTGATGGTTATGAATTGGATACTAGAGCCTGTTTTAAAACTAAATATTTTACCGGGTTATATGCATGATCATTCGTATCATGATAAATGCGGTG
>NZ_BJDK01000049.1 GCF_005405105.1 Lactiplantibacillus dongliensis | reverse complement strand
ATCCAATGAACTATTAGAGAATATCACGCAACGTCTAAGCTGTTAATTGATTGATTATTTATATAATACGAGGAGGCGTCTTGATGGCGGAACCTAATTTATTCCCGCCTGATTTTGAGGGTCAGACGGTGACACATTTTGTCGTCGGCAAGGTTGCGGCCGTTTTTTTTAGTAGTGCGGATAGTTTTTATAAAGTGTTGCTAGTTAAAGTGACTGAGCAAAATATTGATTGGTCCGAAGATGAGATCGTGGTCACTGGGAGCTTTGCTGATATTCAAGAAGAGGCGACGTATCGTTTTACGGGTAAACCGGTCCGACATCCTAAGTACGGTACCCAATTTCAAGCCGATAATTACCAAAATGAAACACCAACTTCACGTAGTGGGTTGATTGCGTATTTGGCGGGGGATGATTTTCCTGGTCTTGGGAAACGTACCGCCGAACGGATCGTCGATACCCTGGGGAATGATGCGATTGATAAAATTTTAGCCGATCCGAAAGTTTTGCAACCAATCGGCTTACGAGCGAGTGTGCAACAGACTTTACTGGATACGTTACGGGTGAATAACGGACTCGAACAAACCATTATTGGGTTAAATGCGTATGGGTTTGGAAGTCGGTTAGCGGCCGCGATTTATGCAAAGTATCAAGGCGACACCTTGACCGTTATCCAAGAAAATCCGTACAAATTAGTTGAGGATATCAAAGGGGTCGGCTTTAAGAAGGCTGATCAAATTGCGGCTCAGCTAAAAATCGATCCGCAAGCTGATAGCCGCTTGCGAGCAGCCTTATTGACGGAAATCAATGGGACTTGTGCGCAAAATGGGGATACTTATACGACAGCTAAGCCGTTACTCAGTGCGACCTTACAATTACTGGAGACCTCGCGGAATGTTGCGATTGATCCGCAAAAGTTGGCTGATCAATTAGTGGGGTTAGCAAAGGATAATTTAGTGGTCGGTGATGAAAATCGGATTTATTTACGGGCCTTGTATGAAGCTGAATGGGGAATTGCCGAGCATTTAAAGCGACTGCACGATGCCGACAATGACGGTGATTTATCAAGCAAAGCTGTTGACCGGGCCATTGAACATGTAGCGAAGGCTAGTAATCTGACTTACGATGAGTCCCAGACGCAAGCGTTGAAGTCGGCAATCACGTCGCATCTTTTCCTATTAACCGGGGGTCCGGGGACTGGGAAGACCACTATTATTCGCGGTCTAGTCGCCTTATTTGCTGAATTACATGATGTGTCCCTAGATATTAACCAATATAAAGATAAAACCTTTCCAATCTTATTAGCTGCGCCCACGGGTCGGGCCGCGAAACGGATGTCCGAAACGACTGGCTTACCCGCTAGTACGATTCATCGGTTGCTCGGCTTGACTGGGCGTGAAGACGGACCAGAAATGCCAACTAAAGATTTAGAAGGTGGTATTTTAATCATTGATGAAATGTCGATGGTTGATACTAGTTTATTCCGACTATTATTGCAGGCCGTCCCTAGCCATATGCAAGTCATCTTAGTTGGAGATAAGGATCAATTGCCATCAGTCGGTGCGGGGCAAGTCTTTCATGATCTGTTAGCCAGTCCTATGTTGCCGCAAATTGAATTAACGACCATTTATCGCCAAGATGATGATTCAAGTATTATTCCATTGGCGCATGCGATTAAAGATGGTCGCTTACCAGATGATTTTACTGTCAATCAAAAAGACCGCTCGTTTATTGCCTGCAGTGCGTTTCAAGTCAATCATATCGTGGCTCAAATTGTGGCTAAAGCGCAGACGCGGGGCTTCTCAGCCGATGACGTGCAGATTTTAGCACCGATGTATCGGGGGGCTGCTGGGATTAATCAATTGAATGAAACCGTTCAAGGTATTTTTAACCCAGTTAAGTCTGCCCGACAGAAGCAATTGACTTATAATGGGCAAAACTTTCGGGTGGGCGATAAAGTGTTGCATTTGGTCAACTCACCGGAAGACAATGTTTTTAATGGTGATATTGGTAAAATTGTCGGCATTGATCTGGCTAAGGATCCGCATAATAAGTCAAAAAAAGATCAAATTACGATTGCCTTTGAACAAAATGAAGTCACGTATCAGCGAAGCGAGTGGAATCGACTGACTTTAGCTTACAGCATGTCGATCCATAAAGCTCAAGGGAGTCAGTTCAAGATGGTCATCTTGCCATTAGTGCCTCAGTTCTCACGGATGTTGCAACGTAACTTGTTGTATACGGCGGTGACACGGGCCGAACAGATGTTGATCTTGATCGGGGACGTGCAAGCCTTTCAACGGAGTGTCACGAATGAGTCCGTTAATCGGCAAACGACTTTGACGAAACGGCTCCAGCAAGTCTTTGCTGGTGAAGCTGATCAAGTGGCGCCCACCGCGGCAACGACGACTGAGCCAGCTAGTTCGGCTAGCGCAACGCCGGAATCAGCTGTGGCTGATTCGGCCGAGTCGACAGTTAATGAGAACGCGCCAGCACAACCAGCTGATTATCGGTTGACACCGGCCTTGGTTCAAAATGGGGCCATTGATCCGATGATTGGTATGGCTGGTGTGACACCAGCTGATTTCATGGTGCAATCATCATAGTAGACTACACTTGTCAATAACAATTAGCAGACAATCCAGATAGTTGCTATTAACAAATAAGCTAGTTTGAGCGATTAATGTGAATAGGTGATAGCCAGCATAAGTATCGCTAAATTTTAGTATGACGCTCAAGCGTCACTAAAAGCAGACAAAAACCGGTTGAATTTCTGAAATTTAACCGGTTTTTGTCTGCTTTTAAGTGCGGATACTGCTATAATTAAAGCTATAATTGTCATGAAATTAATTTTTGGAGGTCGTTATGTCAGTAGATGAATCATCTAACAAACTTAAATTGTTTGCTTTGAATTCTAACATGCCATTAGCCAAGAAGATTTCTGAACGGGTCGGTATTCCGTTGGGGAAGAGTTCGGTGAAACGCTTTAGTGATGGTGAAATTCAAATTAATATTGAAGAGAGTATTCGGGGAGCGGAAGTTTTTGTGATTCAATCCATTTCTGAACCGGTCAATGATACGATCTTAGAATTATTAATTATGATTGATGCGTTGCGGCGAGCGAGTGCCAGCGAAATTAATGTGGTGATTCCTTATTACGGATATTCACGTCAAGATCGCAAGGCTCGCTCACGGGAACCAATTACGGCGAAATTAATCGCGACCCTCTTAGAAAAAGATCGGGCGACGCGCATTTTGACCGTTGATTTGCATGCGGCTCAAATCCAAGGCTTCTTCGATATTCCCGTGGATCATTTACAAGCTGCGCCAATCTTGGCTAGCTACTTTAAAGATCGTGGGATTACCGATAACTTAGTGGTGGTATCACCAGATCATGCGGGTGTCTCACGGGCCCGGAAGATGGCTGAGTTATTAGGGGCGCCGATTGCGATTATCGATAACCGGCATCCGGATAACGATGACGTTGTACCTAGCAGTATTATTGGGGACGTTAAAGATCGGATTGCAATTGTGATCGATGACATGATCGATACCGGGACGCGCTTCGACGTTTCAGCTTCAGCATTGAAGCAAGCCGGGGCTGCTAAGATTTATGGCTGTGCTACCCATGCAATCTTCTCGCAAGATGCACCAACCAAATTACAAAATTCTGCATTGGAAAAAGTGATTGTGACCGATACAATCTTAATTCCAGTAGCTAAACAATTTGAAAAACTCGAACAACTTTCGGTCGGCCCATTACTGGGCGATGCGATCAAGCTAGTTCATGAACAACAACCGGTCGACAGTTTATTTGCACCGGGAATCTAATTGTTACAAAATTAGACGCGCTCACGCAACTAGTGAGCGTGTCTTTTGTTTAAGAAATCTTAATTTTTTGTGAACGGTCAAAGGCTGTCTTGGTAACGGTTTCGGGCATTAGCTGGGATGACAAACGATCAGCCTGTTATTTTAGCTTAATGGGGGTCAAAGGCTGGTCTGTCAACGTTTATTGACCGAACAATCTAATCAATTGTTAACCCAAATAAACAAATCGTTTTACAAAAAAATAAGTGAATCTAGTTTGTATTTTTTTAAAGTGTGCTACAATAAAGTTATAATTTGTAAAAGGTGTTAAGCTTTTCTTAAAAATTATAAATTTTTTATTGTCATTCAGGCAATCAATTCGCGTTATTATGCCAAAGGAGTGGAGTTAATGTCACAAGCACATACAACGGGCAAGGTCCTAGCCGGTACGGTTGGTGCCGTTGGTTTGCTGTTTGCTACAGCTCAAGCTGCCAATGCTGCTACGGTAACCGTTAAACAAAATGATACCGTTTGGAGCCTCGCTCAAGAACATGGTGTTTCAGTCAAAAGTATCGAAACGTTAAACAAAGTTAAGGCGTTAGATACCAATACCGATTTAATTTTTGTTGGTCAAAAGTTACAAGTTAGTCAGAATTCTAAAAGCAGTCAGTCAAAAAAGGGTACATATACCATTAAAGCTGGCGATACGCTCTGGGATTTAGCTGATGAATACGGGACGTCTGTCCATACATTGCAAACGCTTAACCACATGAGCGGCGATGTTATTGTGACTGGCGAACAATTAGTATTACCAAGTGATGCTAAGCCAGCTAAGTCAACAACGGCGAAAGCCGCTACTAGTACCACTAGTAACAAAGTTGTTGCTGAGGATGCTGCTGCTAATACAGTGACGGCAGCTTCTTCAACTAGTAGTGCCAAGCCAACTCGGACAACGGGTGCGACGGCTCCTAGTCAAGCAACGAGTGCCAGTTCAACGAGCCAAGCTAGCAATAAGGCTAGTGTTAGCTCTCAAACAACGGCCACAAGCAGCTCAACGACTAGTGTAAGCCAAGCCAGCACCAGTCAAAGTAGTCAGTCAACGGCACCAACGACCGCTAAACGTAGTCGGATTGTTGTCGGTGTTCAAAAGTCGGCTGCGACAAGTAGCAGTTCAACGACGACTACGAGTGCTAGCAGCTCAACGGCGACAAGTACGGCGGCCCAATCATCGACGTCAACTACTAGCGCGGCAGCTCAAAGCACAGCACCAGCCAGTGCTAGTTCAACGAGCCAAGCGGCCCAATCATCAACGACTAGTGCCGCGGCTAAGTCTAGCAGCACGAGTCAAGCTAGTTCAACTCGTTCGACGAGTACTGCCGCAGCGACACCAACGAGTGCCAGCACGACGCAAACGGCTGTTAAGCGGACTGCCCGCCGAGCAACCGTTAAGCGGGCGGCAACTACGGCTAGCTCAACGACGACGCAAAGTAGCGCGGCAACAGTTCAATCAAGTGCTAGTCAAAGCAGCACTGCCACGCCTAAGCCAACGACTCAGCGTCAGACAACTGTGGCTAAAACACAAAGTAGCAGTGCTAAGCGCACCGCTAATACAGCTAACTTAAGCTCTGGTTCCGTTACTGGTTTAGCGATGAAGCTAGCTAGTGCGAATATTCCTTACGTTTATGGTGGCAGTAGTTTATCTGGGATGGACTGTTCTGGCTTAGTTGCCTACGTTTACCAACATGCAGCTGGAATTTCCTTGCCACATAGTACGACGGCACAGGAAGCTTATGTTTCCGTGCATTCAGTTAAGGATGCGCAACCGGGTGATATCTTATTCTGGGGTTCCCGTGGTGGGACTTATCATGATGCGATTTACCTTGGCAATAATCAGTATGTGGCCGCCCCAACTGAAGGCCAAAACGTGGAAGTTCAAACAATTAGTTCGTACTTCGCCCCAAGTTTTGCTGGGACAGTTAAATAAATTAGTCAATGAAATTATGTCAAGAGACAGTCAGCAGGTGCTGGCTGTCTCTTTGCGTTTAATGGCAGGAACCAAGTGGTATGGTGTAGTGACAGCGGTGGGGCTAGCGCCAGCTTAAACAGCTAATTTAAGGGCCTAAATACAATCATGCAGTGTTAAGTCCTGATTAGGGCTTGATCGTGGCTGGTTAGACTGGAACCCCGGAGTTGGACTTCGATTCAGAATGCTGAAATTTAGCGTTCACAAAGTGACGTGAACGTGTTATATTAATCTTACAATTTGGTCGACGGGGCCAAGAATTAGATTGTTCTAAGGGAGTGTTAAAGTGAGTAACAGATTTGAGATTCTGGAGGAATACCAACAGGCTAATTCCGAACTAGATCACTTAAAGGGGTTAGTTGTCCGACAACAGGATCGCTCACGAGTGGTGACGATTTATCCGCATTTACGCGAACGGGTCAGTCATCTTTCGGAGAAATGTGAACAGCTTGACATGCTTCTGGAAGCAATTAACGCTTCGGAAGATTAAGCAATGTTGGCTCAAAAATAAAGCGCTAAGCTCAGCACGGGGTGCTGGAAGCTTAGCGCTATTTTTTATGGCTCAATGTTGACCTTGAACACTGGTGTCAATCCAGAAAGGATAGGTTAAGGTATCGAAGTAGAGATCGTAATTTCGATTGCCGATGGTTTGACCATCCATTTGACCGACTTCAACCGAGTTAACTAATAGGTGTAGTTGTTTGGCACGGTAGTGGTGCACGAAGCGTGAGTTCAAATGGCGGCCACCCATTAATAAGAGGGCGAATAACCATAACACGGTCCACCAATGAGGTTCTTCAATGACGATCAGTTCTAATTGATCGTCATAAATGTCGGCGTCTGGCAAAATTTTGACGCCACCGCCAAAGTAAGGATGATTAGAGACGGTACATAAAAAGGCGTGCCGATAGCTATCCCGTTGCCGATCAAGGTGCACGGCTAGAGGGAAGCCTTCTTGTTCATTGAACGCTTTTAAGGTATTGCTGAGATAGGCCCAACGTCCTAAGCGACCTTTCTGCCGACTCCGGTTGGTATCGTCAACAATTTGAGCGTCAAAGCCTAAACCGACGTTGTTGACGAAATAACGATGTTCATTTTTTAAGGTTTCATGATAATAACCCACGTTTAAGGGGCGGGCGCGCATGTTGTTTAAGACTTGAGCCAAGGCAGTTGCTGGCTCGGTAGCCATCCCCAAGCCCCGAGCAAAATCATTGCCAGAACCGCCTGGAATATACGCCAAGGGGACGGGATCAGCTAAGTGGGCCGCCATTAAGCCATTTAAGGCCTCGTTTAACGTGCCGTCACCGCCAATCACTAGTAAGACCGGGGTCACCCCAGGTTGCCGGTGATGGTGGGCCGCAGCATATTGCGTTGCAAGATAGGTGGTGTGGCCGGCATACGCTGAAACGCGATACTCAAATCGAACTTGACGTTGTTCGAGCAATGGTTTAACCGTTTCCCAGACGGCTTTCCCGTGACCGGACCCGGCTAATTCGTTAATGATGATATAGTATTCAGTCGTCAAAGTTACACCTCACAAAGTTCACGTCAGTTCAAGACTGACCCTTACACCACAAAAAGCCGGAACAGGCACGTTCCGGCAGGTTGTTAGTTCATAATAAGCATTGGTAAGATCATTGGATGCCGTTCAGTCTTCTCGAATAAGAAGCTTTGTAGGTCATCAATGATGGCATTGCGAATAGTGGCTTCACTAGCTTTGTCACTCTTCATCTTGCGGCGAATGGTCCGGAAAACATGTTTGCGGGCTTCGTTGATCAAATCACCAGATTCGCGCATATAGACGAAACCGCGTGATAAAATGTCAGGGCCGGCTTGGATTTCTTTCTTCTGCAAGTTGATGGTGGCTACGACCACGACCAGCCCTTCTTCAGAAAGTACTTGCCGATCGCGCAAGACCACATTACCGATATCACCGATACCGGAACCGTCAACGTAAACGTCACCAGCGCCAAAATGGCCAGCGACTCGCGCTGAATCCTTGGTTAAGGCCAGGACATCACCATTTTCCAAGATAAAGCTGTGATCGAGCGGTACCCCACATTGTTCAGCCAATTCGGTATGAATCTTCAACATCCGATATTCCCCATGGATGGGCATAAAGAACTTGGGCTTCATCAAACGGAGCATCAGCTTTTGTTCTTCTTGACCACCATGTCCAGAAGTATGAATATTGTTGACCTTGCCATGAATGACGTGGGCACCGGCTTCTTCCAATTCATTGATCACATGGTTAACACTCAATGTATTCCCAGGAATTGGGGAACTTGAGAAGATGACCGTGTCACCAGGCTGGACTGAAATCTGCCGATGAGTCCCATTGGCAATCCGTGAAAGGGCTGCCATCGGTTCGCCTTGTGAACCCGTACAGAGAATCATGACTTTGTTGGCTGGTAAGGATTTAATGTCATTCGCATCAACCATCGCATCATCTGGAATGTTTAAGTATCCCAATTCACGACCATTGACAATTGCAGCTTCCATACTACGACCGAAGACGGCAATCTTACGATGATGTTCTAACGCGACTTGAGCCGCTTCTTGAATCCGTGAGATATTGGAAGCGAAGGTGGCGAAGATGATGCGACCTTCAACTTGTTCAAAAATCTTACGAATTGATTGGGCAACCCAGCGTTCGGACTTCGTAAAGATTGGGCGTTCAGCGTTGGTACTATCAGAGAGCAGCGCTAGGACACCACGTTCCCCTAAGTGAGCCATTTTTTGCAAGTTCGGCGGCTGATTCGTAATTGGTGTCAGGTCGAACTTATAATCCCCGGTTTCCACAATCGTACCAGGTGGGGTCTGTACGGCAATCCCCATCGTGTCTGGAATCGAGTGGGTCGTTCTAAAGAAGGAGACCCGCGTCTTGCGGAATTTTAAAACGCTATCTTCGTTGATTTCATGCAACTCAGTGGTTTTAAGTAATCCGTGTTCTTCCAACTTACCCTTGATTAAGGCTAAAGCGAGGGGACCGGCATAGATTGGCACGTTGATCTGTTGTAGGAGGAATGGAATCCCACCAATATGATCTTCATGCCCATGGGTAATGACCAGAGCTTTTATTTTTTGCTGATTTGCAACTAGGTAAGAATAGTCTGGGATCACATAATCAATCCCTAGAAGTTCGTCTTCCGGGAATTTGATACCAGCATCGATCAGAATAATCTCATCTTGGAATTGGACACCATAAGTGTTTTTCCCAATTTCTCCCAAACCGCCGACTGCAAAAACAGCGGTTTCGTTATTTTTAACGTTTAGGCGTTTCATTTATTAAACTCCGTTAGTTGAAACTCTGGATTTTTTTGTTCGTAATCCAAGAAGTTACCTTCTAACGGTTCGATAAATTCAATATTGTACTTGGTATTATCTTCGACCAGCACGCGTGCATCTACTTCCGTATCGGCTTCAAGATAAAGCGCTTGGGTAGTTTCACGTTGTGGGTTCCGTTTTTTGGTTTCTTGGTAGTAGACTTTGTAAATCATTAACAAAACTCCTTATAAAAAAATATTTATTTAGAACCTGAATTCTAAATAGTAGCAAAAATAAAAGTTTGATCCGTACACCTGGTTGTGTAAACACAACAATTATCTTTCATTTTAGCATAATTTGCGAGAGGTGTATACAATGTTAACTTTCTTCAAAAACAAACGAGTCATCGCAAAAAAGTTTTTAAAATCATGCTATGCTATTCGGAGAAGTCCAGTTGATAAAAGTAAGATATTGTGAAGCGTCATACAAAAATTAGAGGGGGTGGCGTTGTGCAGAAATGGCTCATTATTTTAGTCGGTTTGATTTTAGCCGTGTTAGTTTATGAAGTTTTACGGCGCCAAGTGTTGAAACGCACGGCACTTAAGATTCGGTTGCAAGGTCAGCGGACCACGGATACGGCGATGGCGACCATCTTGCGGACACTGAGTAGTCGGACTGCGGCACAGCAAGTGAGTGGTCAGTTGCACTCAGTCCCAGTGGCAACAGTGTGGGGGCGCGGCGTTATGGCGTTTGAATATGTGATCGAGGCGCCTGGCATGACGACGGCTGATTTGCATGAAATTCGAAAAGTGTTAAATAATCACTTACAAGCTTATGCGCAAGATGAACAGCTGAGTGCTTGGCATGATGCTGGTCCAGCATTGCGCGTGACAGATACGTGGTTGCGTGACGGACAGTTGCATTTAGATGTGGCGTATTTAATGAATGAAGCCACCTTTGAATATCTGGAAGACTTACGCCGTTTGAATCGTGAGCACTAAAAAAGGCCCGACTTTTTAAAAGTCGGACCTTTTTTAATATTTAGGAAATTAAAACTAAGTCATCATCGGCATTGAATGGACTATTACCATCAATATGGTCATAGAATAAAATACCGTGTAAATGGTCAATTTCGTGTTGGCACACGATGGCTGGATAATTCTTTAGACGAATCTTTTTTTGTTCGCCCGCCATATTGTAGTAGCGTAACGTAATGCGATCATGGCGAATGACGTAACCTGGAATGTCACGATCAACTGATAAACAGCCTTCACCTTCCGTTAGTGCACCGGGTTGAACCGAGTGGCTAACGATGACCGGATTAATAATGACGTCTTTAAAGACTGGTTCGGCGTTTTCACCTTCGCCGGGGACTAAGACCGCCGCCATTTGTTCGGACACATCGACTTGCGGGGCGGCTAAACCAACACCGGCTCGCAAACCATATTTTTTAGCCAATTCTGGATCCTGGCTATTTTCTAAGTAAGCCATCATGTCGTTGGCCAATTGTTGATCTTGGTCACTCAATGGAAATTTAACTGGTTTGGCTTCCGCGCGTAACGTCTCGTTACCTTCGCGAATGATATCTCTCATCTTTATCAACCCAAATTACCTCCAAAAAACTAGTCTGTAAGTTGGAACTGGCAGCGCAGTTCACCCATTAAATAAGTCTATCATATCTAAAAATGAAAATGTAGTCCGTTTCTTGAAAATCTAATTGTGTTAGTAAAGCTAGTTTATGAAAAAATTCACAATCATTGCGACGAAAAACGCCGACATCTTGGGGTTTGGAAGGGCTTGCAAAAATTGAAAGGCAATGGTAAGTTAGACTTGTGATTATGAAAACGATTACGTGCAATCGCTAACTGCGGTACATGTACGTTCATGAAAGGGATGTGTCATTTATGGACAACGAACAACCAATTGTCGATTTTAGTGCAATCCATGATGCGCTTGGAAAAAACTTTGAACCAGTGCAAGTCATTGATGGTCAGGCTAAAGTCGTTAAACCAGAAATTGTTGCTAAATATACAAATGATCAACTAGTTGAGTTCTTAAAACTAATGATTTGGGAACGTACTTTGCATCAGCGCTCAAATGCCTTAACTCGGCAAGGACGTTTGGGCTTTTATGCCCCAACTGAAGGGCAAGAAGCTAGCGAAATGGGCAGTAATTCAGCGATGAAGTCGACCGATGTGTTGATGCCCGCTTATCGAGACATTCCGCAACTCATTCAACATGGATTACCTGTTTATAAAGCCTTCCTTTGGTCGCGAGGTCATGTGTTAGGTAATGAATATCCGGAAGATTTGCATGCCATGCCACCACAAATTATTATTGGGGCTCAATATGTCCAAGCAGCCGGTGTCGCTTTAGGGATTAAGAAGAATAAGACGGCTGATAAGGTTGCGTACACGTACACCGGTGATGGTGGGACGTCGCAAGGGGACTTCTATGAAGGCATGAACTTTGCCGGCGCTTTCCAAGCACCAGCAGTCTTCATTGTTCAAAACAACGGCTACGCGATTTCAGTGCCGCGACGGAAACAAACGAATGCCCGGACCTTGGCGCAAAAAGCTGTGGCAGCAGGGATTCCAAGTATCCAAGTTGATGGGATGGACTTCTTAGCGGTGCATGAAGTTACCAAAGCGGCCCGTGACTATGCTATTGCTGGCAATGGTCCTGTGATGATTGAAACCTTGACTTACCGGTTTGGTCCACATACGAATGCTGGGGATGATCCTAAACGTTACCGGACGAAGGATGAAGAACAACCTTGGTTTGATAACGATCCATTGATTCGTTACCGCAAGTATTTAACCGAACAAGGTGCTTGGTCAGAAGCACAAGAAGACGACTATGTTGAACAAGTTAAAGCTGACATCAAAGCGGCCGTTAAACAAGCCGATGATGCCCCTAAGCAAAAAATTACCGAATTTTTGAGCAATGTTTTTGAAGAACAACCACAAAACATTCAACAACAAATTACGGCATATCAAGCAAAGGAGTCGAAGTAACATGTCAAAGAAAACGTATATTCAAGCAATTACGGATGCCCTTCGATTGGAGCTCGGCTCAGATGATCGGACTTTGCTATTTGGTGAAGATGTTGGTAAAAACGGTGGGGTCTTCCGGGCAACCGATGGCTTACAAGCAGAATTTGGTGAAGACCGGGTCTTTGATACCCCATTGGCTGAATCTGGTATTGGTGGTTTGTCAATCGGATTGGCTTTGGAAGGGTTCCGTCCAATCCCTGAAATTCAATTCTTAGGGTTTATCTTTGAGACCTTAGATTCAATCGCTGGGCAGATGTCACGGGAACGCTTCCGGATGGGCGGCACCCGGCATATGCCAATTACGATTCGGTCACCATATGGTGGTGGGACGCATACGCCGGAAATGCACGCGGATTCCTTGGAAGGTTATCTGGCACAGATCCCTGGGCTACGGGTAGTCACACCGTCTAATCCTTACGATGCGAAAGGCTTATTAATTGCATCAATTCGCAATAATGATCCAGTTTTCTTCCTTGAAAACTTGAAGTTATACCGGTCAATGAAAGCGGATATCCCGGATGAAGCTTACACGGTGCCGTTAGATAAGGCCGCGGTGGTTCGTGAAGGAACTGATATTTCACTGATTGCTTACAGTGCCCAAGTCAACCAATCATTAAAAGTCGCTGAAAAGCTGGCTAAAGAAGGTATCTCCGCTGAAGTCATTGATTTACGGACCCTTTCACCATTGGATGAAGAGACGATCTTGAAGTCCGTTGAAAAGACGGGGCGGGCCGTTGCCATTCAAGAAGCCCAACGTCAAGCCGGGATTGCGGCTAACGTGGCGGCTTTGATCGCTGAAAAAGGGGCGCTTTATCTCAGTGCACCAGTTGGTCGTGTTTATGCGCCTGACACGGTTTATCCATTCGGGTTAGCAGAAGATGATTGGCTCCCAGCAGAAGACGAAATCGAAGCTAAGACCCGTGAAATCTTAACGTATTAAAGATTGACGGCATTTGAGTAACAACCGTGCACGCGGTTGTGATGAAAGGAAGTTATCGCATGGCTTACGAGTTTAAACTACCAGAGCTTGGTGAAGGCCTTGAAGAAGGCGAAATCGCATCATGGCTCGTTAAACCTGGTGACGAAGTTAAAGAAGACGACTCATTAGTAGAAATTCAAAACGATAAATCAGTAGAAGAATTACCATCACCAGTGGATGGTAAGATTATTAAAATTTTAATTCCAGAAGGCGAAACAGCTAAAATTGGTGATGTGATCGTCACCATTGATGACGGCTCTGGTGATAACGCTGCGCCTGCTGCCGCACCGGCAGAACCAGCAGCGCAAGCCACACCAAGTGCACCGGCTGAAAGTGCTGCCACGACTGAAACCGCTCCCGTGGCGCCAACTGATCCTAACAAACGGATCTTGGCGATGCCATCAGTCCGGCAATATGCTCGGAATAAAGATATCGACATTACTTTAGTGACGCCAAGCGGGACGCATGGGCAGATTACGAAACAAGATATCGATAATTATACCGGCGCCCCTGCCACAACCAAGCCAGCCGCCACACCTGAAAGTGCGGTCCCGGTAGCGGCAGCTGAACCAGCACCAACGCCAGTTAAACCATATGTTTCAGATACGCCAGAATTAGAGACTCGCGAAAAGATGACACCAATTCGTAAGGCAATCTCTAAAGCGATGGTTAACAGTAAACATACGGCACCACACGTTACCTTGTTTGATGAAGTGGAAGTTAGTGCCTTGATGGCGCATCGGAAGAAGTACAAGACGATTGCGGCAGATCGCGATATTCATTTGACCTTCTTACCATATATCGTGAAGGCCTTAGTGGCAGTTTTACAACAGTTCCCAGAATTCAATGCTTCAATTGATGATGCCAATAAAGAAATCGTGTACAAGCACTACTTCAATATTGGGGTGGCTACCGATACTGACCGGGGCTTGTTAGTACCAAACATCAAGCACGCTGAAGGCAAGGGCCTATTTGCGATTGCCAAGGAAATTACTGACAATACGCAAAAAGCTTATGACGGCAAGTTAAAAGCCAATGAGATGAGTGGGGCGTCAATTACAATCAGTAACATTGGCTCAATCGGTGGCGGCTGGTTTACCCCAGTTATTAATCAACCAGAAGTCGCGATTCTAGGGGTCGGCCGGATTGGCAAAGAACCTTATGTCAACGATGATGGTGAAATTGTTGTCGGTAAAATGCAGAAATTGTCCTTAAGTTTTGACCATCGTTTGATTGATGGGGCGACCGCTCAAAAAGCCATGAACTTATTGAAGCAATTGTTGCATGATCCAGAATTATTATTGATGGAAGGATGAGGTCAGAATGGTTGTAGGAGATTTTGCTGAAGAACGCGATACCATTATTGTCGGCGCGGGTCCTGGTGGCTACGTCGCTGCAATTCGGGCCGCTGAACTAGGCCAAAAAGTCATGATCGTCGAAAAAGAATATATCGGCGGGGTGTGCTTAAACGTTGGCTGTATTCCTTCTAAAGCGTTGATTAGTGCCGGACATCGGCTACAAGAAGTTAAAGATAGTAAGATTTTTGGGATTAAGAATATTCAAGCACCAGTCTTGGATTTTAAGACAACCCAAGATTGGAAAGACCATCAAGTTGTTGATCGCTTGACGGGCGGCGTGTCAATGCTACTCAAGAAACACAAAGTAGAAGTGGTCACTGGCGAAGCGTATATGCATGATAACCATACGCTGCGGGTCATGAATGGCGATCATACTGGTCAGACTTATAAATTCAAACATTTGATTTTGGCAACTGGTTCACGACCAGTCGAAATTCCTGGCTTTAAGTTTAGTGGTCGGGTGGTTGATTCGACCGGTGGCTTGAACTTGCCAGAAGTTCCGAAAGAATTAGTAGTCATCGGTGGTGGCTACATTGGGTCTGAATTAGCTGGTGCCTATGCTAACTTAGGGGCGCACGTCACGATTCTCGAAGGGACGCCACAGATTCTGCCGAACTTTGAAAAAGATATGGTTCAGTTAGTCTTGAAGAACTTTAAGGCTAAAGGGGTGACCGTGGTGACTAATGCCATGGCCAAGAACTCTGAACAAACGGATAGCGGTGTCACGGTTACCTATGAAGTTGACGGGGAAGCCCAGACAATCAAGGCTGACTATGTGATGGTCACTGTTGGTCGGCGTCCAAATACCGATGATATGGGCTTGGAATACACGGACGTTAAGTTAAGCGACCGTGGCTTGATTGAAGTTGATGCGCAAGGTCGGACCGCCGCTGAAGATATTTTTGCGATTGGTGATATTGTGGCCGGACCAGCCTTGGCCCATAAAGCCTTTGCAGAAGGTAAAGTGGCGGCAGGTGCCATTAGCGGCAAAAAGACGGCGAACGACTATGTTTCCGTACCAGCAGTTTGCTTTACCGATCCCGAGTTAGCCACGGTCGGGATGACCAAGGCGGAAGCTGAGAAAGCCGGTTTAGCAGTGAAAACGTCGAAGTTCCCATTTGCTGGTAACGGGCGGGCGATTTCCTTGAACTCGATGGATGGGTTCTTCCGCTTAGTAACGACCAAAGCGGAAGGCACGATCGTGGGAGCACAAATTGCTGGTCCCGGGGCAAGTGACTTGATTTCGGAATTAAGCGTGGCGGTTAATGGCGGTTTGAACGCAGAAGACTTGGCGTTAACGATTCATCCACATCCAACTCTGGGTGAAGTGGTCCAAGAAGCTGCGGACGAAGCGTTAGGTTATCCAACGCATATTTAAGGACTTAAACAGGATTAGGTTAGAAACAAAAAGTTGGCATCGAGTTTGATGGTGCCAACTTTTTGGGTTGCCTCAGGATTGGCGGTTGTTTGATGGTTAAGCTGACGATCCCCAACTAACTGAGACTTTACCCAAATTTAAAAACCGTGTGCCGCCTACTGACCCGTTGCTTATGTTACAAAAGATTAAGCTTTTTATTAACATTTACTTGAATTCCTTGACAGCTTAGGTACAATTATTAACGAAAGTTGGGAGGGATTTCATGAACAATACAGTTATTATTCGTGGATTATTCGAATTCGTACAACAACTCATTTTAATTGCGATGGCGAAAGATTTGCCATTGACCTTAATCGTCGCGACCGATGCTGACGAGACACCGCGCTATCAGTCCTTAATGACTGCTAGTACGGCTTGCCGGCAATTCTCATTGCTCGCTAAAGCCAAACCAGATTATTCGCAAGCTGATACTTTGATTATCGGCAATCTCGTGCCGCTAGCGGCTGATCGAGATGCCGATGCTGATTTACGTGCCACGTTGCCATTATTTCGTAACTTTGTTAATGCTGCTATGGCGGCAGGCTTTAACGGCAAACTACTCTTAGCCGGTAGCAATGATGCCGTCTTAAGTGTCTTAGCTGCCCGTTTTAGTGGTATCGATCATCAACGGGTCTTAGGACTAGGAACTTTGCCGCAAAGTCGGTTGTTGGAACAATTATTGCAGAATCAATTAAGTGTGGGCGCAGCGGACGTACGGGCCTTTGTCGTCGGCACGACGAATGCCCATTTGATCTCGTGGAGTCGGTCTTACATTGGTCCAGCGCCAGTGCTGACGTATGTGGCGAACCAAGATACTAGCTTTGGTGCCGACGAGATGGCTGCTGATCAAGATCAAGTTGATGACCCAGCAATTGTTACCAATCAAACGTTGAGTGTGTTAGCATTAGTACAGGTTCTCAGCGCTTTTTATGAGCATCAGCCGTTTATTGGTACCGTTACCAATGTCCAGACTGGTAGTGATGGCCAACCAGTTGGCTTGGCCTCGCCAGTCCTGATTAGTGCTAATGGGATTAAACGGCTGGCCGATGTGGTGTTATCTGATGAAGAACAAAAAGAATATGCCGAAATTGCGGCTGAGGTGCGCCAATCCTTAGACCGAATTGCGGCCGGGGAGTTTGATCAAAATGACAGCGACCAATGAAAATTATCAATATCCATTGGATGAAACGTGGACGACCAGTGAAATTATTACAGTGACCAACTTTTATCGGTTGATCGAAGCGGCGAATGAAAGTACCGTGTCCAAAGCTGAATTAATGACTGCTTATCAGGCATTTAAGCAAATTGTCCCAGCAAAATCACTTGAAAAACAAATTGGCCGTGAATTTGAAGCGGCGTCTGGCTATAGCATTTATAAAACGATGCAGGCAGCACAGCAGACAACAAAGCAACGGGTTCGCTATCGAAGCTAGGGTGTGATCAGGATGGAAAAACAAGCGTTACAACAGTTAAATCAGGCGGTTCAGACCGTCTTTCAACAGGCACGGCAGCACGTCTTGACCAAGATGGGTGAGAAACTGACCGTTGCTGAAAAAACCAGTCGCAAAGATTTGGTGACCAATGTTGATCGCAGCAACGAACTTTTTTTAGTACAACAGTTACGGCAGCTTGATCCCCAAGCTCACATTTTAGCGGAAGAGGGTTTAGGCGACCACGTCACCTCGTTAGCCGGTCACGTGTGGATTGTGGACCCGATTGATGGCACGATGAATTTTGTGCATCAACGGAATCATTTTGCCATTATGGCGGGTTATTATGTCGATGGTGAACCGACCTTAGGCTATATCTATGATGTGATGGGCAACCGGTTGTATGCTGGCGGGCCGCAAGTTGGGGTCACGGTTAATGGCCAACCATTGGCGGCCCCCGCGGACTTGCCGCTAAGTGACGGCCTTTTTGGGGCGAGTGCTCCGTTGTTGATCCATAATCGGTTTCAGATGCAGGCCGTCGTTGATGCGAGCTTAGGGCCGCGGATTATGGGCAGTGCCGGGATTCAAATCAGCCAAGTCCTGGCTGGTGAATTAGTTGGTTATCTATCTTATTTACGGCCGTGGGACTTCGCAGCAGGCCGGGTGTTAGCTGAAAGTTTGGGCCTGGTCGTTAGCCAAGTTGACGGCACGCCCGTAAATATGTTATCATCTGGTGCTGTACTAGTAGCAACTAAGCGTGCGCAACGTGCGATTTTGGCAATCGTCACCCAAACGATGTGACTGTGACCCATCCGTCACAGTTTTTTTATGCCAACGCATGAAAGCCAATGAAAACGTCGTTACGAGTTGATTAACGCGCACTAGTAACTTGATAGTAGCGACAGTTTGTATTAATATATGTAAGATTTCTGCTGTCAATTGGACAGTGAGAACTTTTGAAGGATGAAAGGAAGATCAATTTTGAAATTTAGAGATGATATCCGCAACATTGCCATTATTGCCCACGTTGACCACGGTAAAACAACGCTGGTTAACGAAATGCTTAAACAATCGGATACCCTTGATGAACACGTCCAGATTGATGATCGGGCGATGGACACTAATGCCATTGAAAAGGAACGCGGTATCACGATCCTTTCAAAGAACACGGCCGTACGCTACGGCGACAAGCAAATTAACATTTTGGATACACCTGGACATGCGGACTTCGGTGGTGAAGTTGAACGAATCATGCGCATGGTTGATGGGGTTTTACTGGTTGTCGACGCATTTGAAGGAACGATGCCCCAAACCCGCTTCGTTTTGAAGAAGGCTTTGGAACAACATTTAACACCAATCGTTGTGATCAACAAGATTGACCGTCCTGGTGCCCGTCCTGAAGAAGTCGTGGATGAAGTTTTAGACTTATTCATCGAATTAGGGGCGGACGAATCACAATTAGACTTCCCAGTCGTTTACGTTTCAGCGTTAAACGGGACTTCTAGCTATGATTCAGATCCTGCTAAGCAAGAACATACGATGAAACCTGTCTTTGATACGATTATCAAGACGATTCCATCACCAATTGATAACTCTGACGAACCATTACAATTCCAAGTTGCCTTACTTGACTACAATGATTATGTTGGTCGTGTTGGGATTGGTCGGGTCTTCCGTGGAACCATCAAAGTTGGTGACAGTGTTACGGTCATGAAGCTTGATGGTAGCAAGAAGAATTTCCGGGTAACCAAGTTATTTGGGTTCTTTGGTTTACAACGTTTGGAAATCAACGAAGCCCATGCCGGTGATTTGGTTGCTGTTTCTGGGATGGAAGATATTAACGTCGGTGAAACCGTCGCTGATTCTGCCAATCCAGAAGCGTTACCAATCTTACGGATTGACGAACCAACCTTACAAATGACCTTTGGGACCAACTCTTCACCATTTGCTGGTAAAGAAGGTAAATTTGTGACTGCTCGTCAATTGGAACTTCGGTTGAAGTCTGAATTGGAAACTGATGTGTCATTACGTGTTGATGATACTGATGAACCTGGTTCATGGGTCGTTTCTGGCCGTGGGGAATTGCATTTGTCAATCTTAATCGAAACGTTACGGCGTGAAGGTTATGAATTACAAGCATCACGTCCAGAAGTTATCTATCGTGACGTTGATGGCGTTCGCAGCGAACCATTCGAATCTGTTCAGATCGATACACCTGATGAATATACCGGTTCAATCATCGATACCTTGTCACAACGTAAAGGTGAAATGAAGAACATGGAAAGTACTGGTAACGGCCAAACTCGTTTGACCTTTATCGCACCTTCACGTGGGTTGATCGGTTACTCAACTGAATTCTTATCATTGACGCGTGGTTATGGGATCATGAACCATACGTATGCTAAGTACATGCCAGTTATCAAGAACTGGAACCCTGGCCGTCGTAATGGTGCCTTAGTTTCAATTAACCAAGGTAAGACCACTACGTATGCGACGATGGGGATTGAAGACCGTGGGACGATCTTTGTCGACCCAGGTACCGATGTCTATGAAGGGATGATTGTTGGTCAAAATAGCCGTGAAAATGATATTTCAGTTAATATCACTAAAGGTAAGAACATGACCAACGTTCGTTCATCTAACAAGGATTTGACTGCCACTATCAAGACGCCTACGCATTTGACGCTTGAAGAATCACTTGAATTCTTGAACAGTGACGAATATTGCGAAATCACACCAGAACACGTGCGGTTACGTAAGCAAGTCTTAAACACTAGTGCCCGTGAAAAGGTTGCTAAGAAGCTTAAGATGCACAAATAATTAGCAAATAACGAAGAAGTCCGTCTAGCAGCGATGCTGGCGGGCTTTTTTTGTACTTTGATTTGGTCCGCGAAGGGTGAATCTGTTTGGATAGTCGCTCCGGTTGGGCTGGCGTAATGCTGGAACGTGGTGGCCACGTTTGCGAGCCATAGGGTGGTCTTGCAAGCCGGGCTTTGACTAACCCGAGCGAAGGCACTCGGCTAAGTCAAATTTCACCACTGAGCATCATCCAGCCCAACCTGCGCTAAATAGGTGGCCAAGCATTTGGCTGATAATGATACTGTGTTTTTTAAAGCCAGCTCGGACCTAGGCTTGAAAATCTGGTGTACCGAGTAGAATGCCATGATTGAGCGGTTGAAATCAAGTGTTCCTAAAGCGGTTGGTTAAAATAAATCGCTGTTAATGGATGCTGGGCAGGTCACATTGGCTCAGGGATTTAGATTGAATGTGCTTGGTGCCAGTTGAATTAAGGCGTCATTCTGGTTGGCCTAGAGTCGGCTGGAATACGGTGGGTACCACTAAATCAATTTTAGGAACCAACCGGCAGGCGGCAATTTTAACTGGCACAGCTACCACGTTCTAATCAATGATGACCCCAACTGGAGTGGCAAGTTTAATTAAACTAGAATTAGGGTCCGTTTGAAAACTACTTAAGTAAAATACAAATTGAGGCAACGTATACTGCTGACAGAAAGACGTGCGCTAG
>NZ_BJDK01000048.1 GCF_005405105.1 Lactiplantibacillus dongliensis | reverse complement strand
ATGCGTTCCCACTGGTCATCTTCAAGTTCATAACGTTTAGGCACTGTCATGGTAAAACCTCAATTCGTTTTTACCAAAATTATACCTAAAAAAGATGTTTTCAAACAGACCCTAGTTGAGTTTACATTCAATCAGCCGGATTACGAACGGATTGAAAGCGTTAACGGGTAATCGTTCAAGAATTCTGTTAAAAGGTTTCAACGAAGCATTCTTTAAAAATGTCTCACAAATTACACATTTCACAGGCTACGGTAATTCGGACTATGCTATAATTACTGCAAGCAAACTTTTATGAAAACTGTTATTTAACAGTGATGGTAGCGCTAGATTATTTAAGGTGGGATCAAGAATGTTCAAGGCCTTGCGCCAACAAATCCCGTATCTTGATTATGGAATCTTTATTCCATATTTGATATTAAGTGCCATTGGGATCGTGATGGTTTATTCGGCAAGTTCGTATGTTGCGGCCAGTGCCGGGTCGTCACCGACTGGGTATTTGATTCGGCAATGTATGTGGGTCGTTATCGGGTTTGTTTTTATTGGGGTCGTCTTGGCTATCAACCTGAATGTTTTTAAGCAACTAACGATGTGGAGCTGGATGGGCTTTATCATGGTTGGTGTCTTAATAGGGTTGCGGTTGTTTGGTCAATCCATCAATGGGGCGGCCGGCTGGATCGTTTTTGGGCCGGTCTCTGTTCAACCCGCGGAATTTTGTAAGTTGTATTTGATTGTTTACTTATCAGCCGCGATTGAGCGTCGTGAACGGCAACATGGCTTAGTCAAGATGGTCGATATCAACGCGCAGCTAGCGATGATGGCCGTGATGATTATCTTGATCGTGATTCAACCAGATATTGGGGGTGCCACGATTAACTTGGCGATTGTGGCGGTCATCTTATTTGCAAGTGGCATGTCCTATTTCATTGGGGTCGGATCGTTTGCGGCGGCGGTAGTGGCTTTTGAATGGGTATTGGTCCCAATTGTGAGTCATTTGCCACAGCAAGTGTTAGGTAAGTATTATCAATTACGGCGTTTTCTTGGTTTCATGAATCCATTTACAACGGCTTCAGGAGCTGGGACGCAGTTAGTGAACTCCTATTACGCGATTTCAAATGGCGGTTTAACGGGTGTCGGGATTGGAAATAGCTTACAAAAGCGGGGCTTCTTACCAGAACCTAATACCGACTTTATCATGTCAATTACCGCTGAAGAGCTTGGCTTGATTGGTGTGATATTAGTTATGCTGCTGTTGGCAGTCATTGTTGGGCGCATCATTTATATCGGGGTGCGTTCAGCGAATACGTTTAACACGTTGGTTTGTTATGGGATAGCCGCTTATCTGACTATTCAAGCGTTTATTAATGTTGGTGGGATTGTTGGTCTAATCCCAATTACTGGGGTCACTTTTCCATTTGTGAGCTATGGTGGGTCCAGTATGATGGTATTGACCTTGTCACTTGGGTTAGTGCTCAATATTGCTGCCCGGGAAAAACGACAACGGGCAATATCGGTTCGTCAAGAAAGCTAATCTAGCTAATTTGGAAATGAGGGAATTCTGGTGAAAAAAGTATTAATTGCTAACCGTGGTGAAATTGCAACGCGGGTTATCCGAGCCTGTCATGAATTAGGCTTACAAACTGTTGCAATCTATGCGAAAGAGGATGAATTTTCGGTTCACCGTTTTAAGGCTGATGAAGCGTACTTGGTCGGCGAAGGCCTGGCACCAATTGCCGCGTACTTAGATATTGAAGATATCATTCGGATTGCTAAAGAAAATCATGTGGATGCAATCCATCCTGGTTATGGGTTCTTATCAGAAAATGCCACGTTTGATCGGCGCTGTGCCGAAGAAGGCATCACCTTCATCGGTCCGACACCGGAACAACTGGAAATGTTTGGTGATAAGATTACCGCTAAACAAGTTGCACAGGATGCTGGGGTACAAACGATTCCTAGTACCTTGCATCCAGTTAAGAGCTTGAATGAAGCGCTGACCTTTACCCAAAAGTATGGTTTCCCAATTATGATCAAAGCTGCCATGGGTGGCGGCGGTCGTGGGATGCGGATTGTTCGTGAAGCCTCTGAATTACAGGAAGCGTTTGATCGGGCTCGTTCAGAAGCCATGCAGTCTTTTGGCGATGACGAAATTTACTTAGAAAAATTTATTGCGCACCCTAAGCATATTGAAGTTCAAATTTTAGGGGACGCCCACGGTAACGTGATGCATTTATTTGAACGGGATTGTTCTGTGCAACGTCGGAACCAAAAGGTAATTGAATTTGCCCCCGCGGTGGCGTTACCAATTGAATTACGGCAAAAAATTTGTGATGCTGCGGTTGCCTTGATGAAGAGTGTTCATTATTTGAATGCCGCGACGGTTGAATTCTTAGTCGAAGGTGACCAATTCTACTTCATGGAAGTTAATCCGCGGGTTCAAGTCGAACATACGGTGACTGAAATGATCACTGAAATCGATATTGTGCATGCGCAGCTTAAGATTGCCCAAGGTGGCGACTTATTTGAAGACTTGCACTTGCCACATCAAGATGCCTTAACTTATAAAGGGGCCGCGATTCAATGTCGGGTAACGACTGAAGATCCGGCCAATAACTTTATGCCGGATACTGGCCGGATTGAAACGTACCGTTCTCCTGGTGGTAACGGGGTACGGTTGGATGCAGGGAATACGTATTCTGGGGCCGTCGTAACGCCATACTTTGACTCATTGTTAGTTAAAGCTTGTGTCGCAGCGCGGAACTTTAAAGCGGCTGCGCATAAGATGCGGCGGGTCTTAAACGAATTCGATATTCGTGGTGTGAAGACCAATATTCCGTTTATGTTGAATGTGATTGATCATCCAACTTTTCAAGCTGGTTTAGCGACGACCCGTTTCTTGGATCAAACTCCGGAATTATTCCACTTCCCTGATGATACGCAACAAGAAGATAAGATGTTGAAGTATATCGGGAACGTCACGGTTAATGGGTTTGCTGATGTGGCGCAACATTCAAAGAAGTATTATCCGGATATTGAGTTTCAAGATAACTTTAAGCCAATCGATAAACAGATTGTCACGGCTAAGGACGTGCTAGATAGCCAAGGTGTTAGTGGGTTACAAAGCTGGTTACTAGCACAAAAAGAAGTCTTGTTAACGGATACGACCATGCGGGATGCGCACCAAAGCTTGTTTGCAACCCGGATGCGAACCAAAGATATGTTGGCGGTTGCTGGGGCGTCTCAAAAAGCATTACCACAGTTGTTCTCATATGAAATGTGGGGCGGCGCGACCTTTGACGTGGCCTACCGCTTCTTGAACGAAAATCCTTGGAATCGGTTGAAAAAATTACGTGAAGCTATGCCACGGACTTTATTCCAAATGCTATTCCGTGGGAGTAATGCGGTTGGTTATCAGAATTATCCCGACAATGTCATTCGTGAGTTTATTTTAGAAGCAGCTAAGAGTGGGATTGATGTCTTCCGGATCTTTGATAGTTTGAACTGGGTCCCACAGATGGAAAAGAGTATTCAGGCGGTCAAAGAAACGGGTAAGATTGCCGAAGGAACGATTTGTTATACTGGCGATATTATGGACCCTAATCGTGAAAAGTATAATTTGGCTTACTACAAGCAATTAGCCTTAGACTTACAGTCAACGGGTGCTGATATCATTGCGATTAAAGATATGGCCGGTGTTTTGAAGCCAGAAGGGGCTTATGAATTGGTCGCCACGTTGAAAGATGCGCTCGACGTGCCGGTTCATTTGCACACGCATGATACGACGGGTAATGGGATCTTTACGTATGCCCGGGCAGTGGCTGCTGGTGTTGACGTGGTCGATGTGGCAACAAGTGCCTTGTCAGGAACCACGAGTCAGCCTTCGATGAGTTCGCTTTATTATGCGTTGGCGCACAATGATCGGCAACCAAACGTGGATATTAATAACGTTGAGGCGATTAATCGGTACTGGCAAGGAATTCGTCCCTACTACCAAGATTTCTCAAATGGAATGACGGGTCCCCAGACTGATATCTATCAAACCCAGATGCCTGGTGGCCAATATTCAAACTTACAACAACAAGCCAAAGCCGTTGGGTTAGGCGATCGTTGGGAAGAAGTTAAGGATATGTATGCTACCGTCAACGACATGTTTGGTGACATCATTAAGGTGACGCCAAGTTCCAAGGTTGTTGGTGATATGGCCTTGTTCATGATGGAAAACAAACTCACGCCAGAAGATGTTTATGATCATGGGGATAAGTTTGACTTCCCTGACTCAGTGATTAATTTCTTTGCTGGTAATATCGGTCAACCGGTGGGCGGCTTCCCGAAGAAGTTGCAAAAGATTATCTTGAAGGACCATCCAGCCTTAACGGTGCGGCCAGGTAGTTTGGCGAAACCAGCGGACTTTGATGCGGTTGCGGCAGAGCTAGCGCCCAAGATCGGTCATCAGCCAAATATGCAAGAAATTTTAAGTTATATCTTGTATCCAAAGGTCTTCTTAGACTATCAAGCTGAACACAAACGTTATGCGCATGTATCTTTACTCGATACGCCAACGTTCTTCCAAGGAATGCGGCTGGGTGAAACGGTCAATATTGAACTTGCCAAAGGGAAGACAATGATCGTTAAGTTGAACCAATTAAGCGACCCTGATGTTGACGGGATTCGGACACTTTACTTTAGTATTAATGGGCAAAGTCAAGAAATTACCGTTAAGGATAATGCGGTTCATCAGACCGCTGCCAGCACGCGCAAAGCCGAACCAACGAACGAAAACGAAGTTGGGGCGACGATGAGCGGCTCAGTCTTGAAGCTCTTAGTTAAGAAAGGTGATACGGTTAAGAAGGGGCAACCGTTAATTGTCACTGAAGCCATGAAGATGGAGACGACGATTCAAGCTCCTACTGATGGGGTGATCGAACACATCTACGTTAGTGGTGGTGACGTGATTCAAACCGATGATTTATTAATTGAAATTGCACCACAATAAGGTGTTTAAAGACCCGCGTCATTGGATGCGGGTCTTTTTGAGTGCTTTAGCCGACTGGTAGTTGACGAAAGTCGCAATCTAGCCTAACATTTAAAAGATAGGTGAGCTGTAAAGCGACACTTAATCAAGGTAAGAAAGAGGTGGCAGTTCGATGGAATTTACAGTGATGCCCCGCCGTGCACTGATTGTGTACTTGCATTCGATGAAACAAGTCCGTCAGTTAAAGCGTTTTGGGACGATTCAATATCAATCACGTAAAATGCATTATGTGGTACTTTATTTGGATGAAACGCAAGTCCAACCAGCGACCGCCAAATTAAAAAAGTTGAATTTTGTCCGGCGAGTGGAACCATCTTATCGGCCGGATGTTGATATGAACTTTGGTGAACGAGTTGACCGCGGATTCTTCAAACCGCAAAACGATGATGACGAGGATGATGATTAAAGTTGGTGATTAACGGATGCGAATTGTAGCAGGTGATTTTGGTGGTCGACGGTTAAAAGCCGTTCCCGGCATGCAAACGCGGCCGACCACGGATAAGGTCAAAGAAGCGTTATTTAATATTATCGGGCCTTATTTTGATGGTGGTCAGTCTTTGGATATGTTTGCGGGAAGCGGCGGTCTCAGTATCGAAGCGGTTTCACGCGGGATTGACCGGGCCGTTTTGATTGATCGACAGTATCAGGCAATTAAGACGATTCAAGACAACGTGGCGGTGACTAAAGCCGCTGAACGGTTTGAGATTATCAAGGGCGATGCTCAGCGGACGTTGGAACGGTTGGCGGTACAAAAAGAACGTTTTGACGTGGTCTTTTTAGATCCACCCTATGCGAAGCAAAAAATTGTCGCCGATATTTTAAAGTGTCAGGAATTAGGTCTATTAAATGCTGATTGTCGGGTGATTTGTGAAACGGATGCCAATGCCCAGTTGCCTGATGATATCCCTGGATTTAAATTAATTCGGCGACAGACATATGGGATTACGTATTTGACGATTTATCAGAAATTAGAGGCAGGTGCATTAGCATGACGATTGCAGTTTTTCCCGGTAGTTTTGACCCCGTGACACGCGGTCATCTGGATCTTATTCGCCGAGCAAGTCGGCTAGTGGATCACTTAATTGTGGCCGTCATGGTTAATACTAATAAACGCCCGTTATTTACGATGGCCGAAAAAGAAGCCTTAGTTCGGCATGAAATTGCGGATCTGACAAACGTCGAAGTTAAAGCGGCGACTGGATTAACCGTGGATTTTATGACGCAAGAACACGCAACGGTGTTAATTCGCGGCCTACGTAATGAACAAGATTTTGGTTACGAACGTGATATTGCGTGGATGAACCAATCACTAAATGATTCGATTGAAACGGTTTGCTTGTTGGCGCGGCCACCATATGCTTATTTTTCTTCGAGTTTGATTAAAGAAGTGGCAAAGATGGGGGCCGACGTGAGCGAATACGTACCGGATGCTGTTGCTGCCAAGTTGAATCAACGCTTGCAGGATAGTGCGCATGAGTAAGTGGCGCGTCTTTTGGCGGCGGTATTGGGGCGGTGTCTTAACGGTCGTCTTGGTGTTAGCGTTGTTTTTGATCCCGTTGCCGTACTATATCGAAGGTCCAGGGAGTGCCAATAATTTAAAGTCATTTGTCACGGTTAAGGGACATCCTGATCGTCATAGCGGCAAGTTTATGTTGACGTCAGTTCTAACCGCGCCAGCGCGACCGATTACTTGGTTGTATGCCGAACTTAATCCACATTATTCGGTGGTGCGTGCAGCTGAAATGACGGATAATCAAGACGATGCGACTTATAATAAGGTGCAGACCTTTTATATGCAAAGTGCGATTAATGAAGCGATTGCGACTGCTTATCGGGCGGCCAATGCCACCTACCATAAGACCTATCGGGGTATTTATGTGCTAGCGGTTCAGTCACAGTCCAAGTTTCACTCAGCAATTAAAGTTGGCGACACGATTACGAAAATTAATGGTCGCCATTTTAGTAATGCTGCTGGGTATCAGACTTATATCGCGAAACAGGGGATTGGTCAAAAAGTGACGGTCACGTATCGGCATAATCACACAACTAAGAAAGTGACTGCGCCGCTGATCAAGCTTAGTACGCACCGCGCTGGGATCGGGATTACTTTAACTGATAATGTCAAAGTGACAACTAAAATTCCGGTCAAAGTTGATCCTGGCGAGATTGGTGGCCCATCAGCTGGTTTGATGTTTAGTCTACAGATTTATCAACAATTGACAACGCAAAACTTGCGCCACGGTCGTAAGATTGCGGGTACCGGCACGATTGCTGCTGATGGCTCAGTCGGTGAAATCGGTGGCATCGATAAGAAGATTATTGCAGCCAAAAAGGCTGGCGCAACCCTCTTTTTTGCACCGTATGTGAAACCAACCAAAGCGTTATTGGCATTAGAAGAGCAGCACCAAACGAATTACCAGTTGGCCAAAGCGACGGCTAAAAAATATGCGCCTGCGATGCGAGTTGTCCCAGTGACCACATTCAAGCAAGCTGTTCATTACTTAGAAACTCACAAATAAATAACAACTTTTGATAACCGCCTGCGTACTTAGAAGTATAAGGGAGGTTATTTTTGATGGAAAAATTGTTGATGAACTGGGTGGCCCAGCATCGGCGCCTAGCCGTAATCATGGTGGCCAGTTTACTAGGTGTGTTGAGTTTAGGGCTGGGGCTAAGCTTGGTTGGACATCGGTCGGCGGCCCCCGCTGATCCCGCGTTGACTAGTAGTCAAACAATTGACACAAGCAGCCAATTGGCGACACATACGACTAATCGCGTGGCTGCCAGTTCAAAGAGCAGCCGGGCGAATAAGGGTCCGATGTATGTCGATGTTAAAGGTGCGGTCAATCATCCGGGCGTTTATGAAGTCAGTGAGCGGATGCGCGTGGCAGATGTGATTGCATTAGCGAAAGGCTTACGGCCGAAAGCGGATCGCGTTCAGTTAAACCTGGCGGAGAAAGTCACGGATCAGCAAGTCATCTATGTGCCCGTGAAAGGGGAAAAGCCTCCGGTAATAAGTCGTCACGATAGTCCAGCGACGGCGACGACCAAGGCCGCTACACCTAACAGTACGAATCAGTCCACGGCTGGTTCCACTAGTAGTCAGACAGCCAATGAGGACCCAATTAACTTGAATACGGCCAATGTTACGGAATTACAAAAGTTAGCTGGTGTGGGTCAAAAAAAGGCCGAAAAGATTATTGAGTATCGTGAAACGCACGATGGGTTTAAGTCGGTCGATGATTTAAAGCAAGTTTCGGGGATTGGCGATAAAACGTTAGCCAAATTTCGAAATCAACTGACGGTCTAGTCGGATGGACGGCAATTTGGTATACTACGGCTATTGAAAGCGAGGCAAAATTAATGAAAGATCAACGAATTCCATGGGATCAATATTTTATGATGCAGGCGGTATTGCTGTCGACTCGCAGTACGTGTGAACGATTATCGGTGGGGGCGACGATTGTTCGCGACAAGCGCATTATTGCTGGCGGTTACAATGGCTCCGTTTCAGGCGATGTGCACTGTATCGACGAAGGTTGTTACTTAGTTGATGGGCATTGCATGCGGACGATTCACGCGGAAATGAACGCAATTTTACAATGTGCCAAGTTCGGTGCTGCCACGGATGGTGCTGAAATCTATGTGACTGATTTTCCTTGTCTGCAATGCACGAAGATGTTGTTACAAGCTGGAATTACCAAGATTCATTATTTGCGTAATTACCATAATGACGATTATGCGATGGCTTTAATTAAACGAAAAAAGGTCGCTTTACAACAAGTTGAATTTGACCAGGCCGATTTGGATAAGTTGGGCTTGGATCAAATTCTGTTAAACCGCAACTAGGTGCCGAACCTATTCTTTGCCGCGATTGCGTGCGGATTATTGAGTAGTTGGCTGGTTGGTCAACAATGGGTTGCAGCTGGCTTATTGGGACTATGGCTGATTCGTGGGTGGCGCTTAAAAGCACCGCCCGCTTTTTGGCTCATGATCGTGATTGTCAGTGTGACAGCCCTGTGGTTAGGGTGGCAAAATCATCAATTTAAGGTGAGTCGTCAGGCAACCCCGCAAACGGGCACGTATGCAGTAACCGTTCAACCAGATCAAATTCAGGTCAAAGGCAATCAATATCAACTCGTTGGCACTAGTGGTGAGGGAACTGTGATTGCCTATGGTCGGCTAACCTCACCAGCGGCCCAGCAACAATTGTTGGCGCTACGGCAACGAACGCGGTGGCGAGTGACGGGGGAATTGAGTCCAGTGCCGCCACCCACTAATCCTGGTCAATTTGATGCACCGAGTTATTATCGGGGTCAAGGGATTTGGCGACAGTTAACGATTCAATCGGTGACTGAGCTGACACCGGCACCTCGTAACGGCTGGCAAGGTGGCTTGGACCAATTACATGCGTGGCGGCGAGCCTTTGAAATTGCAACCCGGCAATTACCGCCAACGGTGCAGTTGTATGCGGTCAGTTTATTAATTGGGATGCGACCGAGTGCGTTTCGCGAGCAAATGACGGGTGTTCAGCAATTGGGATTGCTCCATTTGTTTAGTTTATCGGGGATGCACGTTATTTTACTGATGGGTTTACTGCGGTGGTTCCTGTTACGGTGCCATTTTAGTCCCAGTGCGGTGGACTACTGGTTACTGGGATTATTGCCGCTTTATCTAGTTTTAGGTGGTGGCGCTGACAGCTTGCAACGGGCGGTGATTACGGCCTGGTTGCCAATTTTGTGGCGCTTAATTACCGGTCGGACCCAAGGGACGTTGGCTGGTTGGAGTTGTGCGTTGCTAATTGGCATTTGGCTGAATCCGTTAGTGCTGTTGCAACTTGGAGGTCAACTTAGCTATGGCTTAGCTCTATTATTAATCCTAGCACCCAATTGGCCGACTTGGCGCCTAAGCTTATGGGTGCAACTGGTTAGTTTACCGGTTATTTTAGTGGCCACCGCGCAATGGCATTTATTGACTTTAGGGGTTAATTTGGTGGTTGCCCCGTTATTTAGCTGGGTGTTACTGCCGTTAACATTGATTGGCGCCTCACTCGGTTTGGTCTGGGCACCCCTTGCACAGTTTTGTGAACTGGGACTGGCTAGCTTTCAGCAAATAATTAATGGGGTGGCAACGTTACCAGGGTTACTGACGATTGGACAACCGCCAGCCAGTTTGAGCTGGGGGTTGGGTTTAATGACACTATGGTTATTACGACGACCAACTCAGCGCTTACGTCGTCGCTTAGCGTTGGCCTACGTGACTGTCGGTATCATGATTCGCTTACCGCTAACGGGAACGGTGCAGTTTATTGATATTGGCCAAGGAGATTCTATTTTGTTACGTCAGCCTTTTAACCGCCAGGTCAGTTTGATTGATACTGGTGGTCGCTTAAAGTTTCCTATGCCGGCGTGGGCACAATCAGCACCCGCACGTCCACGTGTGGCCACGATTACCGTAGCCTATTTACATCGGTTAGGGATTAGTCATTTAGATACGGTTTACTTATCACATAAAGATGTTGATCACATTGGCGACTTAGGGACATTACTGACTTTAATGCCAGTAAAACGTCTGGTGGTTCCGGCCGGTATGGCTAAGTTACCTAAGTTTCAAAAATTAGTGGCGCCGGCTCGCTGGCGACCACAAATTATTGAGGCAGTGGCCGGTCAAACGTTTGCAGATGGTTTGACGGCGGTCCATCCTTTTCAAGCTGGTAAAGCGGAAAATGAAGATTCTTTAGTATTGACTGGTCGTTTTGGTGGTCAACGCTTTATGTTCACGGGTGATTTAGACCGGGCTGGTGAGCGGGCGATTGTGCAACGCTATCCGCAGTTAAAAGTGGATGTGTTAAAATTAGGACATCACGGTAGTAAGACAGCCACGGACCCGCAAGTCCTGCAACAACTAGGGGTTCGACGAGGCATTATTTCGGCTGGCCGGCATAACCGGTATGGTCATCCTAATGCGGAGACGTTAGCAACGTTGCGGCAACAGCAAATTTTGGCGTATTCAACGGCGCAACAAGGGATGATCACGTATCGCTATGGTGGTTGGTCAGCACCGACTTGGACGACTTTTTTGAAGGAAGGTAATTTATATCAACGCGCAAGCAGCACTCAAAGCCATTAAAGGCGGACAGCTAGCGTCAATCTATGTCATTTTAGGGACGGTTGACTATTTGGCTGATCAATTAAAACAGCAATTGCTGCAAGTGATTCCAGCCGAAGAACGGACGATGAATGTCGGCAGTTATGACATGGAATCGACGCCCGTGGCAGTTGCTTTAGATGATGCGATGTCGGCACCGTTTTTTGGTGAACGTCGCTTGGTTTTTATCAACCATCCGTATTTTTTAACGGGTGAAACTAAAAAGAATAAACTTGATCATGATTTGGACGCCTTGCAAACTTATTTTGAGCATCCTGAACCGGATACGATTTTAGTTTTAATGGCCCCATACGAGAAATTGGATGCGCGTAAGAAACTGGTCAAAACATTAAAAAAGCAAGCCACGATGGTTGAGGTCAATCAAGTTTCAGAACGCGAAACGCAGGCCTATGTGCAAGCAGCCTTGCAAGCTAAACAAATTACAATGGCCCCCGATGCGTTTCAAGAGTTGATGAGCCGGACGGATGGTCAATTAGGTTTAATCATGGCCCAACTACCGAAGTTGATGATTTATGCGGCCCAGTCACAACGTATCGACTTACCGGCCGTCGATGCTTTGGTGACGCGGTCGTTGACGCAAAATGTGTTTAACCTGGTGACGGACGTATTACGATATCAGACTCAATCGGCCGTCGAGCTGTATCATGATCTGGTGACGGCTCAAGAAGCACCATTAAAGATCAATGCCATTTTACTAGGGCAATTTCGATTATTATTGCAGGTCAAAATTTTAGAACGCGCGGGGTACAGTCAAGGCAGCTTGGCTAGCACTCTCAAAGTGCATCCGTACCGCGTTAAACTAGCCATGCAAACGGTACGGCAGTTTAAACTGCCGGCTTTACGAGCCGCTTATTTAGGACTGCTCCAGACTGAGGTTCAAATGAAGACGACTCAACGTGATCCGGAATTATTATTTGAATTATTTATGGTTCAGTTTGTAAATGACCGACAACGTGGGGTCTCGGCTTAAACTAAGTGGGGGGACAAAAAATAACCGCTCAGAAATTTAATTTCTGAGCGGTTATTTTTTTACGATTGAAATTAAGACAACAAAAAAACTCCTAAGCCGAGGCTTAAGAGTTCGGAATGCACATTACTTAGCGTAACGAGCAGCCATTCGTGACTTGTCACGAGCAGCCTTGTTACGTTTGATAAGGCCTTTAGAAGCTGCTTTGTCAACAGCACTAGTAGCTGCTAAGTATAAAGCATCGACGTTTTCAGCGCCGGCAGTTTTAGCATTTTCGAATTTTTTAACGGCAGTCCGCATTGCACTCATTTGTGCAGTGTTCCGAACATTAGCTTTATTGTTTGTTTTCACGCGTTCAATAGCGGATTTGATAATTGGCATCAGATTCACCTCCATCATTTTTTCAACAAATGCTATTATACATAAGCCCCGGCTCGAATGCAACAGTTATGTGTAAAGTAATTTATCTTGATATGTATTCTAACTTGCTTTTTAGTGATGACTTTGCTAGACTATATCAAGTGTTCAGCAACCCTTTACTTAGTTTATCGAGGACCACCAACGATTTACTCAGTTTAGGGCAATTAAACGAAAGGTGGTTGACACACATGGCAATTTCACGCGAAAAGAAGACGGAGCTTATTAACAAATATGCTCGTCACGAAGGCGATACTGGTTCAGTTGAAGTCCAAGTTGCAGTTTTAACTGAAGACATCAACGAATTAAACGAACATTTACGTGTTCACAAGAAGGATTTTCATTCACAACGTGGGTTGATGAAGAAAATTGGTCATCGTCGTAACTTGTTAGCATACTTACGTAAGGAAGATGTTAACCGTTACCGCGATTTGATCCAAGCTTTGGGTCTTCGTCGTTAATATTGACTTTGAGAAAGCTGCCAGTTGGTGGCTTTTTTTATACCCTCATAGTGGTGTAAATAATACTAAATCTATACATAAAATTTACAGTTTTCAAACGTTTGTTCGGTATGCTTAAACCACTAACTGAATGAATGGGGCGTTTAACAGTGCAAGTAACCGCGAGATTGACGCGTAATTTTCATATTTTATGGTTTGGGAGCTTAATGACAGATTTGGGTAATGCGATGACGTTGCCGTTTATTGTGCTCTATATTAAGACGTTGGGCCAATTTACCACAAACCAAGTCACGATTCTAGGGACGAGTGCGTTTGCGATTACGTATGTGTGTAAAGCAATTGCCGCGCCATTTTGGGGACGCCTAGCTGACCAAAAAGGCCGCAAACTGATGTGTTTGCGGGCCGCTGGTATGATGACGATGACCACTTTAGGCGTGGGTTTAGCGCCAAATGTTACAGTGCTACTTATTTTAAGAGCCGTGCAGGGGGCTTTTTCCGGGTATATCAATAATGCGAATGCCTTGATTTCGTTAAGTGCGCCAGCTGAAAATCGGGGACAACTCTTAAGCAAGTTAGTTACCGGAAGTATTAGTGGAACGTTATTAGGACCGTTGCTCGGTGGGGTGTTAGCCAGTACGGTTGGGTATCGTGGGGCGTTTGTCGTAACCAGCAGCGCAATGGCACTGGTCTTTGGATTGACGTTATGGGGCGTTCAGGAGACCGTGACGCCGATTAGTCGAGCAGCCCTGCCACCGTTAAGGCCGGTGCTTCAAAAGCAAGGTTATCGTTTCTTTATCGCGTTGCTAGCCTCACTGTTAGTCATCCAGGCCACGACAACCGCAATCACGCCGATTTTGAGCTTGTTGGTGCAAGAATTATTACCGAGTCAAATGACCAGGTTGATTTTGATCACCGGAGTGGTGGCCGCCGCCCCCGGATTAGCGACGATTTTACTAGCTGGTCGGATTGGGCGGTTAATTGATCAGTTTGGTGCTGATCGCTGTCTGATCGTTTTCTTCACGATTAGTGGTTTAGATTTGCTACTAACTAGTTTGGTGACGCAAGTTTGGCAGTTAGCTGGTTTAAGATTTATTTTAGGCGTTGCTGATGCGGCGCTTTTGCCAGCGATTCAAGTTTTGACAGTCCAAAAGGTGCCACGTACTGTTTTTGGTCGGGTGTTTAGCTTTAATCAGTCAGCCCAAGCTTGTGGCAACGTGTTAGGTCCTGGATTAGCGGCAGTCATCGCAACTCGTTGGGGTTATCAGCCAATCTTTCTAGTTTTATCATTATTAGCGATGAGCGTTCTAACTATGTGGTGGCGTTTTTTTCATCGGCAGAGGTGGTCTGAACGTTAACGGTGCGCTAGCCTGGCCTAGCCAGCGTGTGGTCTAGCTATTGCTTTACTGAGAAATGTGGTAAACTGGGGTGAGTTACTTATTCGGCGCAAGTACAATGGTACTTGTAAATTTTTATTAATAAGGAGTTTTATTCATGAACTTTGAAAATGTTGATTTAATGACTGCCATGGTCACCCCGTTTGACGATCAGCAAAAATTAGCTGATGATCGGCTACACAGCTTGATTGAACACTTATTGGCTCATGGGACCCAAGGCTTAATTGTCGGCGGAACCACTGGCGAGGCCCCAACGTTAACGGACGATGAAAAGATCGACCTGTTAACCAAGACGGCGAAGATTGTTGCTGGGCGGGTGCCAATTGTTGCCGGGACTGGTTCAAACAGTACCGCGGCGACGATTGCATTTACCAAACGGGTTAGTCAGATTGAAGGGATTACCGCGGCGTTAGTCGTGGTGCCTTATTACAATAAGCCTAACCAAGCTGGAATGATTGCCCATTTTACGGCTGTTGCTGATCAAGGCGGTTTACCAGTAATTATTTATAATATTCCTGGTCGTGTTATCGTTAAGATGGATGTGGACACGGTCTTAGAATTGGCTAAGAATCCCAATATTATCGGCATTAAGCAATGTGCATCAATGGAAGAATTTGGGGCGTTAGTAGAACAAGCGCCAGCAGACTTTTTGGTCTATACCGGTGAAGATTCTCAGAGCTTAGCGGCGAAGGAAATTGGTGGCGCTGGTGTCATTTCGGTTGCTAGCCACATCTATGGTGATGAAATGTCAGCGATGTATCAGGCCGTTGCTAATGGTGAGATTGCCATGGCAGCGAAGTATCAGCGTGATTTGACACCGAAGATGGCCGCATTATTCAGCGCGCCATCGCCATCACCAGTTAAAGCTGCCCTTAATCATGTCGGTCAGTTAGTTGGTAATCCGCGATTACCAATCCTACCATTGACCGCTGCCCAAGAAAATAAGCTGTTCCAAACGCTTAACATTAAATGAATCAAGGTGAAATAATTGAGTAGTAAAGTCCAAATTACCCCTATGGGTGGGGTCCGTGAAAACGGTAAAAATATGTACGCGGTTGAAGTTGACGGTGACATCTATATTTTAGATTGCGGGTTAAAGTACCCGGAAAACGAATTGCTTGGTATCGATATTGTTATTCCTGACTTCAGTTATTTGCGGGAAAACGCTGATCGAATTGTTGGGGTTTTCTTAACCCACGGTCATGCGGATGCCATTGGTGCGTTGCCATATTTCTTGAATGAATTTACGGTGCCTGTCTTTGGGTCTGAATTAACCATTGAATTGGCGAAAATTCAATTAAAGAAAGATCCACAAGCAAAGAATTTTGATGATTTTCACATTGTCGATGAAAAGACTGAAATCGATTTTGGTAATGTGACGGTCTCGTTCTTCAAAACGACGCATTCGATCCCAGATTCAATGGGAATCGTGGTGCAAACGGATGTTGGCGAAGTCGTTTATACTGGCGACTTTAAGTTTGATCAGACGGCGATTGCTAGTTATCAAACTGATTTTGCGCGTTTAGCTGAGATTGGTTCAAAAGGGGTCTTAGCCCTATTAAGTGATTCAGCTAGTGCAGAAAACTTCGAGCAACCGGTTAGTGAGCGTGAGATTGCGTCATACGTCTATGAGACCTTTAAATATCATGAAGGTCGGATTATTGTGGCATCAGTGGCGTCAAATATCTTACGGATTCAACAAGTGTTGGATGCCGCAGAAAAGTCTGGTCGTAAAGTGGCTCTAATGCCTGGTGATGTTGAAAGCATTATTCAAACGGCCTTAAAACTCGGTAAACTACGCGTACCCGATGATGTTGTTGTGCCGCTTGATTCAATCAGTAAGTTAGATCCATCGCAGACGGTCATTCTCCAAACTGGTCGGATGGGCGAACCTATCAAAGCCTTACAACGGATGTCGAATAAACAAGAGGGCAAAGTGAACATTGAATCTGGCGATCTCGTCTTTATTACGACGACGCCATCGCACTCAATGGAAACGGTTGTGGCCAAGACGCGCGATATGATTTATCGGGCGGATGCCGACGTCAAGGCCATTGCCGATGAGATGAACTCGTCTGGTCATGCGACGAAGCGTGATTTACAATTGATGATGAATCTGATGAAGCCTAAGTACTTTATTCCTATCCAAGGTGAATACCGGTTATTAGATAGCCATGCTGAATTTGCCAAAGAAGTGGGGATTCCAGATGACCATATCTTTATTCCGGCTAAAGGTGATCAGTTGTTATATGACGGTGATGAGATGCACTTAGCTGGTTCGGTTGAGATTGGTGATACGATGATCGACGGGATTGGTGTCGGTGATATTGGAAATATCGTCTTACGCGATCGGAAGATTTTGTCGGAAGACGGCATCTTTGTGGCCGTAGTCACGATTGATCGTAAGAAGAAAAAGATTATTGCGACGCCCAAGATTACGTCACGTGGCTTTGTCTACGTCAAAACCAGCAAAGATTTAATGCAAGAAAGTGCGGAATTGGTTAAAGAAACCGTTCAATCAAATTTGGATAATAAAGAGTTTGATTGGGGGCACTTGAAACAAGCCGTGCGTGAAAAGTTAAATCATTACTTGTGGGATCAGACGAAACGTCATCCGGTGATCTTGCCAGTTATTATGGAAGTTAATCAGCATCATCGGCGGCATAAAAAAGCTAAGACCGATGAACCTGAAACGGCAGAAACAGAAGCTTAAAACCAATGATAGCCGGGCAGTTGTCCCGGCTTTTTGGTTACAATCTAAAAGGGGGGACGGCTGCATGGCAAAGACAACGCTGAGCCAAGCACAAGCGGCGTTAGAAGCCGGTAAATGGTCTTTAGCAGCGAGTTTATTTGAAACGGTCTATCAGACGACGCAAACCTTAGCCTTGAACCTGCAACTAGTGACTGCGTTAAAAGCTGATCAGAAGTATACACTTGCCAGTACGTATGCGGCTGAATTTGAAGCCGACTATTTAGCCACGGCTGAGCGGTTTAACTTGTACTTGGCCGTGTTACTGGCTAGTCATCAATTTATCAAGGCCCGTTTGATTACCGAAGCTTGTCGGCAGACGTCAGCTAATTGGCTAGCTGAAGCTGATCAACAGATTGCCACCGCAGAACAAGTTGCTGAGCAAACGATGCAGCAGACCTTGACAACAACGATGCGCCAGTTCTATCACTTATCTGATCAGCCCGTTGCCGCGCAGGCTGAACGGCTGGCGGCGGCCCAACATTTAACGTATGCTAAATATCTAACAGCAGCAAAGTTTTTACTAGTCGATCCATTCTTACATCAATTGTCACGTGTCGAGGTGTTGTACACGTTGCGTGGCTTAGGTACGACCGATGCGGTGCAGTTTTTGTGGTTCGACCAGACTGAACAGACGGTGGTACCGGCCAAACTCCCAGTGATCGGCAGTGATCGCATTAGTCAACAATTGCAACGGGAGATTCAACAGCAAGCCGGTCAGGTCGATGCAACTTTGGCTGCTGGCTTACAAGCTGAGTTGCCATTACAATTAATGTATTTATATCCAACGCCGGCTAAAATTGTGACAGATGCCAAAATTTGGATAAATTTATTAATTGCGACCCAACGAGGGGCAATTCCACGACATTTAACAGTTGCAGGCCAGAAAATGGCTGAAAATCAAGTGAAAATTCGTGAATTTAATGAGAATTTAGTTTAATAATTGAAAGCAATAAGCTTTTACTTACAAAAATTCAATTTTTTGGATAATATCTGTTTACAAATCAGATGGCACTATATATAATGTTTAAGGATTCCTAGTGATGGGTGCGACATTTGGCCTTTTCATTAGGATGTAGTATAATATTAACTAAAGAATTGTCGGGACATTAATTGGCCTGACATTATTCTTGCGAAAATCACAGGAGGTTTCATTTAATGGCAAAAGCACATTATGAAAGAACAAAACCCCATGTAAACATTGGTACTATCGGCCACGTTGACCATGGGAAGACTACTTTGACAGCTGCAATCACAAAGGTATTATCTGAAAAGGGCTTAGCAGAAGCTCAAGATTTTGCCTCAATTGATGCCGCTCCCGAAGAACGTGAACGTGGTATTACTATCAACACCGCGCACGTTGAATACGAAACGGAAAAACGTCACTACGCGCATATTGATGCCCCAGGACATGCTGACTACGTTAAGAACATGATCACTGGTGCCGCTCAAATGGATGGTGCGATCTTAGTTGTTGCCGCAACTGATGGTCCTATGCCACAAACGCGTGAACACATCCTCTTGGCTCGCCAAGTTGGTGTTGACTACATCGTTGTTTTCTTGAACAAGACTGATCTTGTTGATGATGACGAATTAGTTGACTTAGTCGAAATGGAAGTACGTGAATTACTTTCAGAATACGATTTCCCTGGTGACGATATTCCTGTTATCCGTGGTTCAGCTTTGAAGGCTCTTGAAGGCGATCCAGAACAAGAAAAGGTTATCATGCACTTAATGGACGTTGTCGATGAATACATCCCAACTCCAGTTCGTGATACTGAAAAGCCTTTCTTAATGCCTGTTGAAGATGTCTTCTCAATCACTGGTCGTGGGACTGTTGCATCTGGTCGTATCGATCGTGGGACTGTTAAAGTCGGCGATGAAGTTGAAATCGTTGGTTTACACGAAGACGTTCTTAAGTCAACTGTTACGGGTCTTGAAATGTTCCGTAAGACGCTTGACTTAGGTGAAGCCGGCGATAACGTTGGTGCCTTGTTACGTGGTGTTAACCGGGAACAAGTCGTTCGTGGCCAAGTTCTTGCTAAGCCAGGTTCGATCCAAACCCACAAGAACTTCAAGGGCGAAGTTTATATCTTAACTAAAGAAGAAGGTGGCCGTCATACGCCATTCTTCTCAAACTACCGTCCACAATTCTACTTCCATACCACTGACGTTACTGGTGTTATTGAATTACCAGATGGCGTTGAAATGGTTATGCCTGGAGACAACGTTACATTTACAGTTGAATTAATTTCCCCTGTCGCTATTGAAAAGGGTACTAAGTTCACTGTTCGTGAAGGTGGCCATACGGTTGGTGCCGGTGTTGTTTCTGAAATTGATGACTAATCTCTAGTTGATTTTCATTGATTCATCTAAGAGAGACTTGGAGGATTTCTTCCAGGTCTCTTTTTTTTAAGAAAACTAACAATAAAACGCAGTATCTAGCGCTTTTTTAGCCAATCTGGTTTACTTTATTGGAGCGATAGGTTAAACTAATCAAGTATGCAATTGACTTGAATTGTAGAAAATATTAATGTTTCGGAGGGAATACAATGGCTGCAAAGTGGGAAAAGAAAGAAGGCAACCAAGGCGAATTAACATTCGAAATTGGTGCTGACAAGATCCAAGAAGGAATCGATAAGGCCTTCCAACGTACTAAGAAGAATTTAAACGTCCCTGGTTTCCGTAAGGGTAAGGTTCCACGTCAAATCTTCAATCAAATGTATGGTGAAGAAGCACTCTACCAAGATGCTTTGAACATCGTGCTCCCTGAAGCATATGAAGAAGCGATTAAAGATACTGAAATTGAACCAGTTGACCAACCTCAAATCGATGTTGATAGCATGGAAAAGGGTCAACCATGGGTCTTAAAAGCGGTTGTCACCGTTAAGCCTGAAGTTAAATTAGGCGATTACAAGGAACTTAGTGTTACTCGTCAAAATACACGGGTATATGCTAAGGACGTTGACGCTGAATTAGAATCTCGGCGTGAAAAGCAAGCTGAATTAGTTTTGAAAGAAGACCAACCAGCTGCTAAGGGCGACACCGTTGTTATTGACTTCAAAGGATTCGTTGATGGCGAACCTTTCGAAGGCGGCGAATCAGAAAACTACTCCCTTGAATTAGGCTCAAACTCCTTTATTCCTGGCTTTGAAGACCAATTAGTTGGTGTTAAGGCTGGCGAAGACAAAGAAGTTAAGGTAACTTTCCCTAAAGATTACCAAGCTGAAGACTTACAAGACAAGGAAGCCACTTTCAAGGTTACTGTCCATGAAGTTAAGACTAAGGAACTCCCTGAATTAGATGACGAATTCGCTAAGGATGTTGACGAAGATGTTGACACGCTTGAAGAATTAAAAGCTAAGATCAAGGACGAACTTAAGGACCAAAAAGAAAAGGCTGCTCATGATGCCATTGAAGACGAAGCTTTAAACCAAGCCGTTGACAATGCTGAAATTGAAGCCGTTCCTGATGCCATGAAGGAAGACGATATTCATCGTCAAATGGATCAATACTTGGCTAACATGCAACAACAAGGTATCGATCCTAAGACTTACTACAAGTTAACTGGGACTTCAGAAGACGATTTACACAAGCAGTTCTCTGCTGATGCAGAACGTCGGGTTAAGACTAACTTGGTCTTAGAAGCCATTGTTGAAGCCGAAGATATCAAACCATCTAAGGAAGAAATCGACAACGAAGTTAAGGACTTAGCAGGTCAATACAACATGGAAGAAAGTGCCGTTCGCGGGGCTTTAACTGATGATATGTTGTCACATGATATCGCTATTCGCCAAGCCGTTGATATGATTACCGACTCAGCTAAGCAAAATGCTAAAGCTGACGATAAAAAAGATGATAAAGACTAATTTTTAATAATTAGTTGACCTTAATCACGGTAAGTCCGGGTCCTCGTTGAGGACTCGGGCTTTTTTTATAGATTTGGCATTAAACGAATGAATCACGGGGGTTTTCAGTTAAATGGATTTCATATTGCTGCTTATCATCGCAAGCTTTGCGCTGTCATTGCGTTACCGTCCAAGTGGACCGAACGCAGCCGATTTAGACCGTCAAACGACGACGACCATCAATGGCTTGTTCTTATTGTTAGTCGTTTTTAGTCACTTTATGACTTATGTCACGTTACCAGCGCACTTTGCGAGATTAACGCAAGTTTGGATGCTGGTAAAAGGCCAATTAATTGTGACGACTTTTCTGTTCTTTTCGGGCTATGGTATCTATGTCCAATTAAAAAAACGCGGGCGTCAGTATTTAAAAACGTTTCCGAAGCATCGACTGTTATTTTTATGGTCGAAGTTTGCCCTCGCGGTGACACTTTACTTAGTGATTGGCTTGATGACTGGACGGGCACTGACGGTACCACATGTCTTGTTGAGTTACTTGGGGCTAGCAACTATCGGCAATAGTGCTTGGTATATTTTCATTATTCTGTTTTTGTATTTGTTAACGTATCTCGCCTGGGAGTTATTTCCAACTAATAATCGCCAGGCAGTGGGCTTTATCGTTTTGGGGTGTCTGGCTTACATGCTGATTGCAAACTGGCTACTGCCGGAATATTATGCCAATACGGTCTTTTGTTACGTTGCGGGGATGGGGTATGCACACTATAAAGCGACGATTGAGCGGGTCGTTTGTCAAAATTGGTCTCGCTATTTAGTAGTTGGACTGAGCACATTAGTTATTTTTGCCGCAAGTTATTTGATTTGTGCGCGGAACGGTGGCTTAGTTCGTCTGGTTAGTTATCAAATTGCAGGTGTGATGTTTGCCTTTTGTTTTGTTTGGCTCACAATGCGTTTTAAGCTTCATAATCCAATCTTGGCCTATATCGGAGGTCCCGCGATGTTTGCCATTTATATTTTGCAACGGCTGCCAATGATGGGCTTACAACAAACGGGATTAGTTAATTGGCCGGTTAGCTATTTTATCAGTGTTTTAGGGCTTACTTTGCTACTAGGATGGTTGTTTGATAAGGCTACTGGTATGCTCTGGTCACACAGCTTGGGGCGGCCGAAACAGGCAACTAAAAGTAAAGAATCGCCACTGATGCATCGCTAGAGTGGGTTAGCTTGAAACCTGCTAGTCAGTTAAGTAGACAAATTATTTCAGGTTTTCAAACCTGCATGTTATAGTAGTTGTCGAGGTTAACCAGCCATAGCTGGTTTTAGCCCTTGTTTTCTGTTATGATTAATTCACGTAAATACATCGATGAGGTGAGAATGAATGTTTGAAAATACCGAGACAAACGGCCCAGTTAACTGCTCATTTTGTGGGAAGTCACAGGATCAAGTTAAGAAAATTGTCGCCGGCCCCGGCGTTTATATCTGCAACGAATGTATCGATTTGTGCAAGGAAATTATCGATGAAGAGTTTAGTGAAGAACGCTCACACGAATTAACAGATATCCCAACGCCTAAGGAAATTGTTGACGAATTAGATCAATATGTTATTGGTCAAAATGAAGCTAAACGGACGCTTTCAGTAGCGGTTTATAACCACTACAAGCGGGTTAAGGCGATGGCTGATAGTGATGAAACAACTGATGGTCCTGAATTACAAAAGAGTAATATTAGTTTAGTCGGCCCAACTGGTTCTGGGAAGACGTTCTTGGCGCAAAGCTTAGCGCGGATCTTGGATGTGCCATTTGCGATTGCTGATGCGACGACCTTGACTGAAGCCGGTTATGTTGGGGAAGACGTTGAAAATATTCTTTTGAAGTTATTGCAAAACGCTGATTATGACGTTGAGCGCGCGGAAAAAGGAATTATTTATATCGACGAAATTGATAAGATTGCTAAGAAGAGTGAAAATGTCTCCATTACCCGGGATGTATCCGGTGAAGGGGTTCAACAAGCACTCTTGAAGATCTTGGAAGGTACGATTGCGAATGTGCCGCCGCAGGGTGGTCGTAAGCATCCACAACAAGAATTCATTCAAATCGACACGACCAACATCTTATTCATCGTTGGTGGGGCGTTTGATGGCATTGAAGAGATCGTTAAGCGCCGTTTAGGTGATAAGACGATTGGCTTTGGTTCCGATACTGACGGCAAGAATGCGGTCTTAGACGACACCAAGAGCCTGATGCAACAAGTCGTGCCGGAAGACTTATTACAATTTGGGTTAATTCCTGAATTTATCGGGCGGTTACCAATCTTAACGGCCTTAGAACGTTTAACAGAACATGATTTAGTTCGCATCTTAACCGAACCTAAGAATGCGCTCGTTAAGCAGTATCAACGGTTACTATCTTTGGATGGCGTTGAACTAAAATTCGATGATGAATCCCTAGAAGCCATTGCGCAAGAAGCGCTTGCTCGGAATACAGGGGCGCGTGGGTTACGGTCCATTATTGAAGACACGATGCGGGACATCATGTTCGACATTCCTAGTCGAGAAGATGTTAAGAAAGTGGTTATCAATAAGGCCACCGTCGAAGATCATGCCGAACCAGAATTAGTCCTTGAAGATCAAAAGGCCTCATAAAGATTAAGTTAGTTTGCTAACGGTAATTACGGAGGCCGACATCACGATGACACTGTTATCGTGATGTCTTTTTTTAGGCCATAATCACGATTGGTCAGCCCAATCAGCGGCCTGAATGCGGGACGGTTGGATTTCTAGATTAGCTAATTCATTTCCAGAGTTTAGGAGTTGAAATGTGTTAAAATAGACAAAGACTATTTGATAAGGGAGCTATTTTGATGGAAGTGCATAACGTAGAACTAGTAATGAGCGCGGTGGCGCCCAGCCAATACCCCACGACCGGCTTTCCAGAGGTTGCGTTGTCAGGTCGCTCGAATGTTGGTAAGTCGTCTTTGATCAATGTTTTGATCAATCGCAATAGCTATGCGCGGACGTCAAGCCAACCGGGTAAGACCCAAACGTTGAACTTTTACAAGGTGGAAGATCAATTATACTTTGTGGATGTTCCAGGGTATGGCTATGCCAAGGTATCCAAAAAGGATCGCGAAAAGTTCGGGCAAATGATTGAGACGTATTTGACGAACCGCTCAACGTTACGCGGCGTGATTATTTTAGTGGATGCACGGCATGCGCCAACGCAAGATGATGTGGCCATGTATGACTGGATGCGGTATTACAAGATGCCGTTGTTAGTGGTTGCCACTAAGAGTGATAAAATTGCGCGTGGTAAGTGGAACAAACAAGAGAGTTTGATTAAAAAGGCGCTACATTTCCAAGCTAACGATGACTTTATTGCCTTTTCAGCGAAGACAAAAGATGGTAAAGACGCGGTTTGGCAGTGGATCGAAGCGCATACAGTAGGGGGCAAGTAACTTGGAATTTAATGACTATCAATCCTTAGCGAACCGGACACTTTATGGCAATGAGCAAGTCTTGACGAATTTATCGCTAGGCTTGGCTTCAGAGACCGGTCAAGTGGTGGATTTAGTTAAAAAGTACACCTTTCATGGTGACAGTTTAAACAAGGATCAGTTAACGAAGCAAATGGGTGACGTGTTATGGTATTTGTCACAAGTTGCGGAATGGGCGGATATCCCGTTCGATGAAGTTGCTAAGCAAAACATTGCCAAGTTAAACCAGAAGTATCCGAATGGTAAACCAGCTAAATAAATCCTAACTTAAAAGGGTCCCATCGGCGCGGCTCCGTGTCAAGTAGACAATCAAATAATTAAAATTGTTATGCAATTTTCTTGACGGCATGATTTCGG
>NZ_BJDK01000047.1 GCF_005405105.1 Lactiplantibacillus dongliensis | reverse complement strand
GGCACTGTCATGGTAAGACCTCAATTCGTTTTTACCAAGATTATACCTAAAAAAGATGTTTTCAAACAGACCCTAGTTAGATTAGGTTACCACACTGGTTGGCCCAGAATCGGCTGGAACGTGGTGGCCACGTTTTCGAGCCATAGTGCGGTCTCGAAAGCCGGGAAAACACCGACTAAATGAAACGACACCACTGAGCCAATTCTGGTCCGCCCGTTGTTAACTAACGGCTATTAAAAAATAACGATTGATTATTTTCAGTTCAATCATTTCGCTAAGCGGTTGGTTTCTAAAATGCTCAGTTGTGTCGTTGGCGTGCCAGCGTTTTAGGAACCAACCGGTAGGCGACAATTTCAACTAGCACCAAGCGTAAACGACAATTTTTCATCAGTAGGTAGCAACATTGACTAGCACCGAATAGATTAATCAGCCATTTTTCAGAATGCCAGCTTTAAGCCAACTAATGTGAAATTGCTAAAAAAGGTAGCTCGGAAGCCGTTACGGGTTTCGGAACTACCTTAGTCGCAATTACAAGATTTCGCGATTGTTAATGATTAGTTTGTTTAAATGTTTTTCAACGCGTTTATCAGCTGGTGGTAACTGCATATAATCACCATACATCCGGGTCAAAATGGCGTCATAAGCCTGCGGAATCTTGACGTGTAAGGATTCAAACGGAACCGTCTGTAATTCAGTTAGTTCAGTATAGCTGAGAATTTCCTTATCATAATCATATTGCGACGCGAGGTTTTTATAAGTCCGTGAATCGGAATGTTCGTATAGTCGCATATAATCTTCACGCTGTTGTTTGTGGTCATTAACTTCCGCCAATTGTTGCGGTGTCTTCTTGGTGATGAGGTTGCGCAACGGGGTCTTAACGAAGTTATAGTTGAGGCGCAACAAAATAGCCGCGTCTTCCAACTTATAGTGCATCATTTGTGACCGGCGTAAGTCAGTATCATCAGGAATTTTATCGAACGGAAAGATATCAACAAAGACGCCTTTGAAAGCATTGTTAACATTATTCTTTTCTTCGATATACGTGGTAGCATCCAGCAATTTCATATAACTGAGTCCGTAATCTGGGTCACTCGCACCAGTCTGTAAAAAGGTCTGGTTAGGGTCAAGATAGTGATTGGCAACGGTGATGAAGCGTTGGTATTCGGTGCGACGCATACCGATGTCGATGTCGTCATCCCACGGAATAAACCCGTGATGACGAATCGCACCTAGTAGCGAGCCGCCGATTAAAAAGTAATCGATATTTTCAGCGTCACAAATATTAATAACGCGTTGCATTAAGTTCAATTCAACTTGGTGCAAGGGGGTTAGTGGCATTCAAACATCTCCTCGTAAGCGGTTTAATCCATGTCTCAATCATACACGTTTTGGGATTGAAATGTTAGGCAGGATGCTTTACCAGAGGAATTAAACAAATTGTGTTGGTGAATCTGTGCAAATTGGTTAAAGGCGTGTTATATTTTAGAAAATAGCAAATATTGAGGATGGAACGATGGTGATGGTAATGACTAACAACGATACGGATTTAACGGATTTATTAAATAACTATTTTGAGGCCTATCAAAATGCAACGAAAATTATGGCGGACTTAGTGGCCTGGCCGTTAAGTCAGAATAAGCTTTCTTTTGAACAATTTTTAATTCTTCGCCGCATTGCAACGGCTGACGAAGTAACGCTGAATGATATTGCCGTTCAACGTAAAGTCACTCGAAGTGCCATTTCACGGCAAATCAAAGCATTGCTGTCACAGCACTATGTGTTTCAAGTGCCAGATCCAACTGATAGACGCAGGTTATATTTACATCTAACTGAGGGCGGCCAACGGGTCGAGGCCCAAGTCGACCAAGCAATTACCGAACATTTCGATGCCTGGGTCAAGCAGTTGGGTGTCCCACAGATTAATCAAGTACTTGAGATGATGCAGACGATTACCAATCAAGTCGCAAAGCTCGGGGAGCATAGCGATACCAGTCAATTGCATTATCATCATTAAAAAATCAGATGGGGCGGAAGCATTTTTCCAGCACCATCTGATTTTTTTAGTTTTTATGGAAGAAATTACAATAGACGCCCTCACAAGCTTCAAGAAACATACCGATTGCCATCAAATACATGGCAGCCATATTATGCATCGTGAAGACGAGAAACAGCAGGACCGCATATAGAATTAAAAAGAAAATAGCACTGAACTTGGAACTGGCCATTAGACTCACTCCCTCAAAAAAATGATTAAACTTAGTTTGTAATCACTTACATTGTAATACACGCTTGGCTAATTTAAAAATGAAAATAAAACTAATGATAATTAATTAGTGTTCGGATATTGTTTTTAATGATGAACAATGATAAGATAATTAATGTTAAAGACTAGCAAAACACGAACGTTTACAAATGTGCAATTTCTGCAATTATAATTTTTTGGAGGAAATCATGAATAAAATAGCGGCATATTTTAATTTTTCAGAACTCAAGACCAATGTCCGAACGGAAAGTTTGGCCGGACTCACCACGTTTGTTTCGATGGCCTATATCTTATTTGTTAATCCTAGCGTGTTAGGGGCTTCCGGGATGAGTAAAGGGGCCGTCTTTACTGCCACTGCGTTAGCGTCCGCATTAGGTTGTTTGTTAATGGGATTAGTTGCGAAATATCCGATTGCGATTGCGCCCGGATTAGGGGTCAACGCCTTCTTCACGTATTCCGTCGTTATTGGAATGGGTGTGAAGTGGGAAACGGCTTTAGCCGGCGTATTTGTGGCCTCAGTGATTTTCATGATTATCACGATCTTTAAGTTGCGTGAAATGATTATCGATGCGATTCCGCGTGATATGAAGTTGGCCATCTCAGCTGGGATTGGATTCTTTATCGCCTTTATCGGGTTGCATGGTGGTGGCTTGATTGTGGCCAACAAATCAACGGTGGTCGGCTTAGGCTCATTAAGCGTTGGCACAACTTGGTTAACTATTTTTGGGTTAATCGTCACTTTAATCTTGATGGCGCGTAAAGTTCCTGGTGGGATTTTCATCGGGATGGTCTTAACGTCAATCTTAGGTTTAGTGACTGGGTTAATTAAGATGCCAACCACTGTAGTGTCAGCGGCACCTTCATTAAAACCAACCTTTGGGGTCGCTTTATCACATATTGGTGATATTAATAGTTTACAATTAATTATTGTCGTCTTAACGTTCTTATTGGTCACGTTCTTTGATACTGCGGGGACGTTGGTGGGCTTGGCTGAACAAGCTGGGTTTATGAAAGACAACAAGATGCCTCGAGTTGGGAAAGCCTTAATGGCCGATTCAACGTCAATGTTAGTAGGTTCAGTCTTAGGGACGTCACCAACTTCCGCGTATGTTGAATCATCGGCTGGGATTGCTGTTGGTGGTCGCTCCGGTTTTAGTGCCGTGGTAACTGGGATCCTATTCATTTTCGGGTTATTCTTCTCACCATTACTGAACGTGGTCACTGACCAAGTTACGGCACCGGCTTTAATTATTGTCGGGGTCTTAATGGCGGAATCCTTGAAGCAAATTCACTGGGAACGTTTTGAAATTGCCGTTCCTGCTTTCTTGACAGTCATCGGGATGCCATTGACTTATAGTATCTCAGATGGGATTGCTTTAGGGTTTATCAGTTACGTGATTACGATGGTAGCCACTAAGCATGGCAAGGACGTTCATCCATTAATGTATGTGCTCTTCTTTATCTTTATTATCTTCCTCTGGATCTTAAACGTTTAACTTAAACTTAACGGGTCGCTTTGGCAATTGCCGAGGCGGCTTTTTTTAGGTTAAATTGCCGTTCCAGGGGGGATTAGAATGACAGGTTCAATCCAATTAGTATTAGGTATATTGATGCTTGGTGCTAGTTGGTTTAAATTGCCACTCTGGTTGGTCCAGAATCGGCTGGAACGTGGTGGCCGCGTTTTTGAGCCATAGTGCGGTCTCAAAAGCCGGGCTTTATCTAAGTCGGAAAATCACCGACTAAGATAAACGACACCACTGAGCCAATTCTGGCCCGCCCGGCGTTAACTGACAGAAATTAAAACTTGATTGTTTTCAGTTCGGTTGTTTAGCCGAGCGGTCATCTCGACTAATACCCAACGTATTAGATATAGTTGACTATCGCGACTACCTGGCGGAACGATGTTTTAGTCGTAATATTTAATCGCAAAAAAATGCCGCCAACCAAAAGTAGGTTAGCGGTATGAGCTAATTATTTGTTAAAGCTGCCGCCTTCAACGTCCTTGATAAATTGTTCCAAGTGGTCGAAGTAAACCGGGGCATTATCAATCATATGATGATGGCCACCGTTTGGCGTGGTAACTAAGCGTGAGTTTGGAATATCACGCGCCATGCGCCGAGCAGAATCGAGTGGCATGGTTTCATGTTCACCAAAGGTCAATAGTGTTGGCACTTTGATGTTGTGGATTTGATCCCGGATGTCCCATTCCTTGAGCTTACCAGTGATGACAAATTCATTATCACCTTGGAAGGCATTGTAAACTGGGGTTGCCATGGTGTTGATCAAATGTGAGATGGCCGTTGGTTGTTTGCGGTCCACATAGTTAGCGTTTAACACGTCAACGTATTTTTGATATTGAGGATCATCCCAATTGCCTTCAGCTTCTTTTTGTTTCATATAAGCAACGGCATCGGCTGGCAAACATTCTTCGCGGCATTTGTTGACGTTGACCACGTATTCGTCAATATTGTCGACCATGCTGGAAATGATAGCACCCTTTAAGTGTTGACCATACTTCAAGGCATAGAGCATGATTAAAGCGCCGCCCCATGATTGGCCGATTAAGTAGAATTTATCAATGCCTAACTTTTGACGGACTTCTTCAACTTCATCCAAGAAGTAGTCGTAAGTGAGATATTTCTTAGCAATTTCAGGGTCAGAATAGTCTGGTTGATCAGAGTACCATGAGCCTAATTGGTCATACATGGTGACTTGAACGCCTAAATCAGCTAACTTCTCGCCGAAATTTTCCCAATATTCATGATTGCCACCAGGGCCACCATGGAGACAGAGTAAATGAATGTCGCCTTCACCTTGGGTATTGGTCCATAAATGGTAACCGTTATCCAACGTAATGATCGTTGTGCCTTGTTTCAAAATGATCACCTAATTTCTTATATTTACTAACCATCATACCACTGTTAAAAATGGTTTGGCAATTACCGACAAACCGTGGTTTTGGTTACCTTTAGTGGCCTAGCCCGATTCAAATTAGATGCATATGTACGCTTGGTGCTAATTAAAGTTACCGCCTGCTGGTTGATTCCTAAAACGCTGGAACGCCATGGGTCATTTTGAAGCCCAGTCTTCAAAAATGACCTTGGCCTAAGTCCGAGCAAACCACTCGCACTAAGGCCAACGACACGGCTGAGCATTTTAGCAACCAACCGCTCGGCTAAATAACTGAATTTAAATCGTTATTTTTTAATTCCTGTTAGTTAGCGACGGGCGGGCCAGAATTGGCTCAGTGGTGTCGTTTATCTTAGTCGATGATTTTCCGACTTAGATAAAGCCCGGCTTTCGAGACCGTATTAAGGATCGAAAACGTGGCCACCACGTTCCAGCCGATTCTGGGCCAACCAGAGTGGCAAGCATACTAAATTAATAAATATAACAATTATTTTACTGGCTTTTATGAAAATGTAATATTACAAATGCTCGAATCAATTGCGGTCGGTTAACCGGTATGAAATAATGGGTTAACAAGTTTGAAAGTTAGGTGGATTCGACCGATGGCAACCCAGACAGAAGTTTTAAAGTTTTTGATGCAGACGGCACCGGATTATTATTCTGGTGATGATTTAGCCCAGCAGATTGGGGTTAGTCGCACCGCCATTTGGAAGGCAATTCAAAGTTTACAGGCGGCTGGTTATTCGATTGAAAGCCGGCATGGTCTTGGTTATCGCTATGTGGCCAATAATCAATTAAGTGCGCCAGTCATCATGGCAGGGTTAGCTGGTCCGGTCCAGCCTAAGTTGATTACGTTAGATCAGGTTGATTCAACGAACGCCTATCTTAAACGATTGGCCGTTACGGAACCGCTGACGGAGCCTACAGTCGTGGTAGCTGATACGCAAACGGGTGGTTATGGTCGTTTTGGGCGACCATTTTATTCACCCAGTTCGACCGGAGTGTATTTAAGTATCGGCTTGCCAATCAAGGCAGGTGCGCCGTTCGATCCGGGGTTGTTAACGACGGGGACAGCGGTCGCGGTCGCAAAGACGTTGGATCAATTGTTCGATGTAACGGTGGCACTTAAATGGGTCAATGATGTGTTAGTCAATCATCATAAGGTGGTTGGCATTTTGTCTGAGGCCACGACCGATTTAGAAAGTGGTCAGATTTCGACGGTTATCGTCGGGATTGGCATAAACTTGACGCTACCAACGGGTGACTTTCCCGTTGACTTAAAACAAAAGGCTGGGGCCGTGACCACTGAGTTAACAGTGACGCGTAACCAAGTAGTTAGTACGTTGTTATCTGAATTCTTTACCAGTTATCAAACTTATACAACTGGTGATTTCATGGCTGATTATCGCCGCTTGTCGATGGTGATTGGGCAACAAGTCGAGTTAAAGACGGGCGCCACCACGATTACCGGAGTGGTTAATGATATTGATGCCACCGGCGCGTTGGTGGTGCAATTGCCAACTGGCGAGGTCCAGCATTTAAGTTCTGGTGAAATTACCAAGGTCAATCTCCTAACGGGCGGTTACCGTGGATGAGTATAGGGGTTGTTCTGGCGTTATCGTGGGACAGCTACGAGGTTTCGTAAATATACCAAACAAACGGCGGGATTAATTATGAGTAACATGATCGTTATGACTGGTCAACGGTTTGCAGGTGCGTACTGGTTAGGTTTAATGATTGACGCAATACGGTGCACTACAATCACTATCGGGCGGTGACAGTCTTGATTTTAGTCATCATCAAGGTAGTCCTAGTCGTTGTAGTGATACTACCCGTTTAAAATGGTGATCACGTTGGTTGTGGCGGTAAAGTTGCGGGTCGCGAGTCGTTAAAAATTAAGGACTTTGGTGGTTAATAAGAATAACTAAAAAAGTTCGACAAATACTAGTCAAAGCGTTGATTGCCATATTATAGTAGAACTATTAAGATCGTTAGTTATGGATAGCTAATCACTGAAGTAACAATTCAAGGGGTAATGGGAAAATGAACGAAAATTTACAGGGCGTAAACATGAGCCGCACGATGTCGCGGATGAACCGACACCGCATGCGTCCGCGCCGGTATATCACCGGGTTCGATGGTATTCGGACGTTAGCGGTTTTGGGGGTCATTATTTATCATTTAATGCCCGCATCCTTACAAGGCGGTTATTTAGGGGTTCCGATTTTCTTCGTTGTATCGGGATACCTCATTACGGACATTTTATTACAAGAATGGGAAGGTCACGGGGCGATTCGCCTGTGGAATTTCTATGGTCGGCGATTGCGGCGGTTGTACCCGGCGTTAGTCACGATGTTACTAGGCACCACCACATATATTACCTTGTTTCAGCGATCATTATTGACCAATATTCGGGCCACAGTGGTGACTAACTTACTGTATGTGTATAACTGGTTTGAGATTGGGCACGGTCAGAGTTACTTCGATCGGTTCAACGGCGAATCGCCGTTTACCCATCTGTGGTCACTCTCGATCGAAGGGCAGTATTACCTATTCTGGCCATTGGTCGTCATTGGTTTAATGCTGATCTTGAAAGATCGGCATCGGATCTTCTTATTAATGATGTTGGTGGCAGTCATTTCGGCCGTCGCAATGGCACTTTTATATGATCCGGCGAATACGAACCGGGTTTATTATGGGACCGATACGCGGATGTTTGCGATTTTGATTGGTTCTGGGCTGGCCTTTGCCTGGCCATCGCGGCATCTGCCGGATACGTTAGCACCGGTTAATCGGTTGACGTTAGACCTTATTGGCGGCGGCTCGTTAATTGGGTTAGTCTGGATGTTTTTCAAGATGTCTGGTGAATCCAGCTTCACGTATCATGGTGGGATGTTCTTATTCACATTATTGTCAGGGGTGTTGGTGGCTACGGTCGCACATCCGGCCAGTCATATGAATCGGCTCTTGACCAATCCAGTCTTTACCTATATTGGCCAACGGAGTTACGGCATTTATTTGTACCAATTTCCAGTTATGATTTTCTATGAATCTCGCGTGCAAAATATTGGTGATCATCCTTTACTAAACAGTGTGATTGAAGTGGCGTTGATTATGGTGTTTACCGAATTAAGCTACCGGTTCATTGAAAATCCAATGCGGCACTACAATTACAGCCAAGTCTTCAGTGACTTGCGGACGTTTATGCGAGCCCCTAAGTTTAACAAAGTGACTGGTACGATTGCCGGCTTGGCTGCCGTGTTGTTCGTGGTTACCGCAGTTGGCTTTGTGCAACAACCTAGCAAAGCTTCTACGGCCCAAAAGACAGGATTACAAAAGACTTTAACCAAGAACTCTAAGTCAGTCAAGAAACAGAACGCCGCTGCCTTGAAACGGCAACAAGCCGCCGCCAAAGCTTCTTCCAAGCAGGTGGCCGCCGACAAGTTAAAGACAAAGCAAGCGTTAGCTAAGTTAAATACAAAACAAAAAGCGGTGGCAAAGTCGTATAATTTGAAGCCGCAAGTGGTCCTTGCAATGGGACAAACGAACTTGACTGCCATTGGTGATTCAGTCTTGTTGGATGTTTCCAATGACTTACAACGAGTCATCCCTGGGACTGTCATTCAAGGTAAAGTTGGACGGCAAGTCACCGACGTGCCAGTGATTATTAGCAGCTTGAAGGCACAAGGTCAATTGTCAACCAATGTCTTAGTGAACATTGGAACCAATGGGACAATTACTGATGCCCAAGCGGATCAAGTGGTTCATGCGATTGGTCCTGGCCACCAGATTTTCTGGGTGACGGCACACGTCCCAACACGCAGCTGGCAAAATCAAGTGAATACTCAGATTAACAAGACCGCGAAAAAGTATTCAAACGTCCATGTGGTTGATTGGTATCGCATGGCCCTAAAGCAAGGCAACTGGTTTGGTGATGATAATGTGCATCCGAATACGACCGGTAACAAGCATTTAACGGCTTTGATTGCTAATCGGATTGCCACTGTGAATGCGCCAAAAAGTAAAAAGTAAATACGTTTGGTGCTAGTTAAAATGGCCACCTGCCAGTTGGTTGCTGAAGTTGCAGCTTGAACTGTTCATAAAGTGATCAACCAGAGTGGCAACGTCATCCAACTAGTATTAAACGTAATAAGCATAAAAATGCGACCCTCAGATTTTGAGGATCGCATTTTTAATTATGCTTTAAAAGGTTTCATTGGAATATGCAGAGCGAGTTTGTTCAGTTGTAAAGAATACTGCAAGTCTTGATTGCCACGGACCGTCATCTTCATATCAGTCGCATAGATGACTAAGCCAATCTGATGTCCGGCTAATAAATGATGGAAGAGTGGCTGCAGATCAACGTTAAAGTCATAGAATTCGTTGGCGTGCAAAGCTTCGTTATGCCAAGGGTTGTGCCGATTTTGTAAGTTCAAATGACCCTTGGTAATCATCTTATAATTTGAAGCAGGTGCTAACTTGAAGTCTTTCAAGTCATCTTCACGCCAATGGTAGCCAAGGTCAAGCGCTTTACTGGCAATCATTTGGGGACTGACTGTTAAGCGTTGGGCCTTACCGAAATCAATCAGCATGAAGCTGAGCATCCCAAAGTTTTGGTTGACCGCAACGGAACCGGATAAATGCGGTTGGCCGACTAAGAGCTGGTCAGCTGGTGCTTGCCAGCTCTTAAATAAGAGGCGATGGTCATATAGTGGCCCGGTCTTGTCTTCGCGTAATAGGTCAGCTTGCCAGTCATCCAGATGTCGTTGATAATGGGCAAACAACTTATCAGGCAATTTGTCGGTAAAGTGGGCTGCCCGTTGGTCTACGGGATGATCAGCCGGCACGAGTTCTTTATATTGCACTTTAAAGTCTAAAGCTTGATCTGCATCCTGCCACCAATTGTCGTGGGCATGCCACGTTTGGGCCGTCGTGTTATCTTGAACCAAGACGTTAGGTAATAAGTCTTCGGCATGGTTCTTCAAGCCATAGAGTTCGTGACTTAGCCACATGTTCATCATGTCGGTAAAGTCGAGTGACTGTAAGTTATTAATGTAAATGTGTTGGCCTTGATGCAAAATCAGCTTTTTGGTGACGGGGACGTCTTGGAGCTTGTCCCATAAATGGGCAACGTTACGTGGCTTGACATTCCAGTCATTTAAGCCGTGAACCATTACGATATCAGCTTTGATTTTATCAACATTTTTCAGATAGTTCCGTTCATCCCAGAACTGATTGTAGCTACCCGTATCGCGGTCTTGACCAGTCGTGAGGGCGGCCAGCTTTTGATCAAATTTACCTTGAATCCGATGAGCATCGCCAGCTTTTAGGCTCCGTGAAAAGACTTCGGCGGCTAGAACATCCGTATCTTCACCTTGAAAGGTGTCGGGGGCTACGACTAAGCCGTTGTCGCGGTAGTAATCGTACCAACTGGAAATGGCAGCTTCCGAAATGATCGTCTTTAAACCGGCAACCCCAGTTGTGGCGGCGGCCGTAGCTAAAGTCCCTAAGTATGAGCGACCAGTCATGGCGACAGCGCCATTGGTCCACCAAGCGTCGATGGCTGTATCAGCATCACGATTGGTGAAGGCCGGTCGTTTACCAGTGAGCCATTCAATAATGGCAATGGTCGATGTGGTTTCGTCTTCATCCCCAGTTGGCGCTAAGCCATCAGAGTCGACTGACCCGATGCCGGCTGCATAGACGACCGCAAAGCCACGGGCTAAGAAATAGTCATTCAGGGTGTAAGACTGTTCACGGCCGAAGCTTTCTTCGGCGTGTTTAGTTGTCGCGTTGACCGGTCGTGCCGCGGGTAAGGACGTTGCTTTTGGTTGGGCTTCAACATCGGCATACGTTTTTTCATCAGGAGTCTTGGCGGTTAATGGCACATCGACATTGTGCATAGTGGCTTTACCGGCAACGTCATCGATACCTTGATTATAGGGACTCGCAGTGTATAGAACCGGCACCTTTAAGCCCGTTTCGGTTTCGGCAGGGCGTAAGATTTCAACTTTAAGTAAGTCGCGTTGACCATCGGCATCAGTATCTAATGGGGCTTCCACGTAGACCACATCACGGATTAAGTCATTAGTATTGAAGACTGCTTGCGCTTTACCATTAAAGAAGAGTGGCTTTTGGTCGTTCGGTAACTGGTAAAACGGCACAAAATAACCACGGGTCGTCAATAATTCGATTAACGTTTGGCCTTTGACACCACGAGTATTCAATAGTAAATACCACGCATAGTAGAGGGCTTCACGGTCAAAGGCACTGTCGGAGACCATAGGTAATTGAATGTCTCGCATCGCTAACAAGGGGTCAGCGAGGTCAAAGTCATGGCCGGGCAAGAAGCCGAGCAACTGGAGGCCAACGTTATAGAAGACTTGATTATTGACCACTGTGGCGGTTGTTAACCAATCGGCTAGTGTGAGTTGGCTGGTAGCCATGATATTAGCAAATTTATGCTTGAGTCCCGCGGCTGAATGAACTTCGGGGAAACTCTTTGATAGTAAGGCTTGGTAGACAGCGGGCACTGTTTTTAGGGCAGTCATGTCGTCGGTAATAAAGTGAATCTTAGTAAGCTCCGCAATAGCCGCTTCCGAATCGGTGGGCACAATTGCAAATTGATTATTTTTCATAGGAAAAAAGTCCTTTATTCATCTAGTTTTAATTCATATTATACGCCTATTAGCTGGTAGACCAATAGCTAAAGCTGACAGCGCTATCAAAATATGGGACAATGTGACTATTCTAAAGTAAAGGTTGGATGGCGCATGGGGGATTATCCTAGTTTATATACGACACAAGCAATTAATACGGACGGCCTACAGGGCAACACTTACGTTCCGGGCGGCTTAACGGTACCTGTCTCGAGCCCCTTGAGTGCAGCACCTGGAACCAATCCGGAGCAGTTGATTGGTTTGGCATTGAGTACTTGTTTAAACGCAACGTTAGAGTTGATCGAAAAAGAACAACGGGTTCCTCATCAGAGTACAGTAGTGACAACCGTTAAGCTGAGTCGTGACCAGCAAGGCTATCAGTTTTTGGTTGACGCAACCGTAACTATTCCAGAAGTTGACCAAGATACTGCCGTGGCATGGCTGAAGCTAGCGGAGGCCCGGTGTCCCGTTGCTAAATTGTTAGCAGGTAGTGCCAATGTGACGATTCATTTGTAAACTGACTTAACAGCGCTGTGCTTGGGAACGGTTAAAATTGCCGCCTACCGGTTATTTTCTAAAACAACCAGAGTGGCAACTTGATTCAACTACCACTACTGCCTCTCAATAGGTTAACCAATAGACAAAAAAACGACCAGCTGGCATTTTGTCAGTTGGTCGTTTTAGGCTAATGATGCATGAAGTGTTGGCAAAGATGGTGATGGATAAATGCTGGACAATGATGATGGGCGGGTTCAGTCTTGATCTTGGCCTTGACCGCTCCAACTTGTTCAACGGCAATTTGCTTAGTCTTTTCACGTTCGATTTTAAGCTTGAGATGTAGTTGGCGCGCTTGCCAAAAACCGTGAGCGGAGATAGCTACGGGAACGATGTTCAAGGCTAGCATTGCTGGAATTAACCATGGATTTTTTTGAAGTAAATCGTTCATTTCAGCATGGCGTTGATTGATGGCTTGATGGATTGCTTTTGGTGGTAACATTTAATCACGTCCCTTATGAGTTTGTACTCATCATACCTTAATTGGTAAGCGGTGTCATTTTTAGTGTGGCCTTGAATGTGTTTAGTTGATCAGATAGGACTGGGTTAAAATTAATTATGATCATGTTTAAAGCCGGAAATGTTAGGCTAATATGAATTGCAATGCTAAAATTAAATTGGCAACAATTTCTGTGTGCGATTGCTGGTGACGCGTCCTAAATATAGGAGGTGTTGCCAGTGGATGAGTATTTGCTTGGCAATTTAGTTAGGAGACGGGTCTTCAGTTTGTTCTTCATCAAGCTGAACGTCGCAAAAGCGTTGAGAGAATTTCGAAAATTAGCACATGACGTTCAGTTAGTATTGATTGTTGCCGTGGTCATCGCCATTGCAATTATCGGTACTGTCATCGTGCTAGGCGCGACTAATTAGAGATTCAGCCACAAAAAAGTCCGTTGTATGCAGCAACGGGCTTAAGTGGTTTAAAAGTTCCATTCTACAAAAACTTCTTAGGTCGCGTCACAACCAATACAAGCACGTAGCAAGCATTGATTGAAACCAAGAGTTAGCATGAGACCAATCATGCTAACTCTTTTGTGTTTGTACACAAACAACCTTACACACTGATTATACTTGATGATCATATTAAGTCAATTAAAACCAAGCCATCAAAAAACGGATCCAAGACATTGTCTTAGACCCGTTAATATAACTATTTTTGTTGATTCATCTTACTATGGCGAATCCCGTAGCTGAAGTAAATAATCAGTCCTAGAACGAACCAAATCAAGGAAGTGGCCCAAGTTTCTAAAGATAATTGGGTCATCATAAAGATACATAGTAAGCCGGAAATGATCGGCAGGTAAGGATAAAATGGCACGCGGAACCCCTTGATTTGATTTAACTTAGGGTTACGACGTAATAAGATAATCCCAAAGGAAACGAAGGTAAAGGCGATTAAAGTCCCAATATTAACTAAGTTAGCCAGTTGCCCAAGTGGAATTAAGCCACCGAGAATCGAAATCACAATTGTGACCGTCACCATCGCGTGTTTTGGGGTGTGGTTTTTGTCAATTTTACCTAAGAAGCTCGGTAACAAGCCATCGCGGCCAATGGAGTAGAGTAAGCGCGAACTACTATAAATCGTCGTGACCATCATCGTGAACATGCCGGCTAAGGCCCCAATGGAAACAATCCCCGCGATGAAGTTTTGGTGAACTAATTGCAAGGCAAACGTGACGGCATCATCAACGTTTAACAATTTGTAAGAAGTCATCCCAGTTAAAACCGCGGCAACCATAATATAGAAGATCGTACAAATAACCAACGTGCCGATAATCCCAATCGGCATATTGCGCTTGGCATTTTTGACTTCCGCGGCGGAACTGGAAACGGCATCGAATCCTAGGTAAGCGAAAAAGACGACTGCCGCGCCTTTGAAGATACCGTGGACGCCAAAGGGAGCAAATGGGGTCCAGTTGCTAGGTTTGACGTAAAATGAACCGACTAGCAGGAACATGATAATAATAGCTAATTTCAAGACCACAATAATATTATTTAGCCGGATCGAGGTTTTTAACCCTTCATCAATAATCCAAGCGATGAGACAAACGATGATAATCGCCACTAGATTGATATAAGTCCCGTGGGCGGGATCGAATGAACCGGTAATTGCTTTGGGTAATCTTAAGCCAAAGCCAGCAATAAATGAATTGAAGTACGCCGCCCAGCCAACCGAAACGGTGGCAACCGCTAAGACGTATTCCAAGACTAGCGCCCAACCGGTGATCCAACCGACCAATTCACCGTAAACAATGTTACCGTAGGAGTAAGCCGAGCCGGCGACTGGTAAGACAGATGGAAATTCGGCGTAACACATCGCGGCAACCGCACAAACAACGGCGGCAATCACGAATGATAAGATAATGCCGGGTCCGGCGGTCGTGGCCGCAACGGTCCCTGGTAAAATAAAAATCCCCGTCCCAATGACCGCACCGATGCCCAGGGCGATTAAGTCCACGGCCGATAACGTCCGTTCAAAATGTCCGTCCGCCTTTAAATAACGATCTAGATTTTCTTTTTGGAAAATCCGTTGACGAATCCCCATTAATAGTAGCCACCTTTTTTAGTTATTTTTAACAGTCACTTGTCACAAATCGACAAATTTACTTATATGCCATATCATACCGTGACTGATTATTAAAAGTCAATGAGAAACACAGAATAATTGTTAAAAGTCGCTTTTTCAGTTGATTTTATGCGCTTGATTTCAAGTTCCAATGGGGTTACAAGTGCGGGTAATTCTGATAAGATGATTATTAATTAAAGTCGATGGGCGTTTGAATCAGTATCAGAGTTATGCTTGGTGTTAGTTGAGATTGCCGCCTGCCGGTTGGTGCCTAAAATGCTGGAACGCTGTGGGCCATTTTGAAGCCGAGAGTGAGCGGTCTTCAAAACAGACCTTGGCCTAAGTCCGAGCAGACCACTCACACCAAGTGTACTGAAGTTTATACATAGTAGCCTTAAAAAATCAAGGGGGAATGTCGAGATGTCAGCGATGTTGGTGGCAGAAGATTTATCAGCAGTCGGGGGAATTTCGTTGAGTGCCGCCGTACCGGTGTTAACGGCAATGGACTATCAAGTAGCAGCTTTACCGACAAGCTTATTGTCGACGCATACGAGTGGCTATGGCACGCCGGCAATCGTAGATTTGTCTGTATGGTTGCCACAGGTGTTTAAGCATTGGACGACCGCACAGTTGGACTTTCAGCAGGCGTTAATTGGGTACGTTGGTTCGGTGGCCTTGTGTCAACTATTAACGGATTATTTAACCAAGCAGTCATTAGAACTCTTGGTGGTCGATCCGGTGTTAGGGGATTTAGGGCGATTATATGATGGTTTTGATGCGGCTTATGTGGCCGCTATGCGCCAGTTGATTAAACCGGCCGATGTCATTTTGCCTAACGTGACAGAAGCGTGTCTATTGACCGGGACGCCTTATCAGTCACAACCGGAACTGATGACGTTATTGCAACAATTGCAACAGCAGTTAAAGCCGGGAGCCCAAGCAATTATTACGGATGTCACCCAGGATGACCAGATTGGCTGTGCTTGGCTGGCAAATGGTCAGGTCCAGTTCAGCGGTCAACGACGCTTACCTGGTCATTATAATGGTACCGGTGATACCTTAGCTGCGGTGCTAGTAGGTTTGCTAGGTCGTGGTTATCCGCTGGAACGCAGCATTCGGTTAGCCAATCAAATGCTGAATCAAGCAGTTGCGGCCACTTTAGCGCAGCATCGCACCAGTGAACGGCAAGGGATTGCGCTTAGCGGTCTCTTGCGAGAAATTTTAGCGTTAGATCAAGCTTGAAATGTTATACTAAATGTTAGTTTAATCAGATTTGGGAGGATTTTGTTCATGAGTACAGAAGTAGCCAGCGGTGCCGTTGTTTACCAACAAAAAGACGGCCATCCCGCTTATTTACTATTACAAAGTGCCACCAGTGATTTCTGGGGATTTCCGAAAGGTCATTTGGAAGGCGACGAAACTTTAGTTGAAACGGCTAAACGTGAGATCAAAGAAGAAACCCAACTCGATGTCCAGGTCGATACGAGCTTTAAAACGTATACGGAGTACGGGTTACCCAATGGCAATCTAAAACAAGTGACGTTATTTGTCAGTGAAGTGCCAACCGGTGTGGCCGTAACCCGGCAAAAGGCCGAAATCAGTGCCGTTGGTTGGTTTGATTACGCCGCCGCCCGCGAACGGTTGACGTATGATAATTTGAAGCGGATGTTGGATGAGGCTAATGCGTATATTACGAAGTAGAGTGTGAGGCCCAACGGGTTGCGCCTGAGCATTGCCTAGTACTTAGCATTACTCGGTGGTCTTCCGAGTGGTGCTAAGTGCGTAGCAAACGGAGGGGGCAGTTGGGCCGAGCACGTTTCGGCAAATATCACCATAAACGCAAAAAAATTACCGGCCCGTCGCATAAACGGTACCGGTAATTTTAAACTACCAAGTGAATCATTATCTTATTTTTTTAGGTAAACAGTAACGATTTTTAGGCTTGCGTCTTTAAGTTTGCGACTGCATCTTCGATTGTGACGCCTTCAGCGCGCAATTCGGGATGAAGTTTGTCAGTCGCTACAAATAATTGCCGTTTCGTGTCGAGCACGATATTGAACCAGCTGTTAGTTGTTTGAAATTTCATATGACAAGACTCCTCTCTGAAAATTGTTCGGTCTTGCTACGAGATGCTTACAATCATCTATGAACCTTACAATTCATTTACTATACGCTGTTCGTTGATATAAAGCAAATGAAAAGCCTTACAACTTTGTGAAAATTTAAGCTAATTTAGGAGAATTTAAGATGACGACGCCAAGAGTTTTTGTAGTAACGGGTCCGACTGGCAGTGGGAAGACGACGGTTTGCCGTTACCTATTAGACCAGTTCAAGATGCCACAAGTGATCACCCATACGACCCGCGCTCCCCGAGCTGGGGAAGTTAATAATGTCGATTATTATTTTGAAACGCCGACGAGTTTTGCGACTAAGCATTATTTGGAACATGTCACTTACAGTGGCAATCAATACGGTTCTTCACGGGAAGGCTTGCAGGCGGCTTGGGAGAAAGCCCCATTAATCAGCATTGTGCTCGACACAGCTGGCGCAGTGACTTATGCGCAAGAACTGGGCGACCAAGCGGTGGTGATCTATCTGGAAGTGACCCAACAAGACGCATTGATTGCTCGGTTAACGAAGCGGGGCGATGAGGCTAGTCGGATCCAAAAACGAGTGGCCAGTAAAGAATATGAACGTGACCAACAATTACCAGCCGGGCTAGTTGGTCATGCCCACGTGATCGTTAACGATGATTGGGAACAGACCAAGACTGAGTTGCAGGCGTTGGTCGCTCGGTATCAAGCCGAGTAATATCTTTTATCAGTGGATTATGCTAAACTAAATAGTAATGATTACGCTTGTTGATTAGCGTAAGTTGGATTTTAAGAATGGGGGCCCCACCAACATGGACGCAACATTGGAACAGGCGGTTAAGGTCTTGCGGCGTAACCAATTAAAGATTACCAAGCAACGCCAAGCCCTGTTAGACTATTTAGTGACTTATCAACATCATTACGTGGCTATTTCGGCAGTTGATGACCATATGCGGACGTTGTTCGCTGGAATGAGTCATAATACCATTTATCGCAATATTAAAGAATTTGAAACGCTGGGTTTATTAGAGTTGAAGGCGGAAGCCAATCAAACGTTAGTTAAGTATCAATGTGACTTTAAGCATCAGCACCATCATCACTTTGTTTGTTCGAATTGTGGTCGGGTGATGGAATTGCAAGAATGCCCACTTGATGACTACGTGGCACAGTTACCCGGTTGTACGATTACGGGTCATCGGATTGAAATTTACGGTTTGTGTGCCGACTGTACCGCCAAACAACAATTGGCGACTAAATAAGCTGACTACGGGTCGGCTTTTTTTCGTGGTCTAATGGTGATGGCTGACTCAGCTGAGTGAAGCGTAAAGAGTTTATTAATTTCGAGAATAATTAATGCACTTTTAATGGTTCCATGGTTAAATAGAAGTTCGAGATAAAGCAGAACGGATAATTGACTCAGAAGGGAATGACATCGATGGCTTATCGGACACCGCCATTTATTTCACCATTTGCAATTGTATCGATTGTATTAGCACTAGGCGCTACGAACGTGGTGGTCAACAAAACGACCAAAACGGTTAATGGCGCGCCAGCTAGTTCCAGTGTGGTTCAACCGTCAACGGCAAGTGGGAGTAGTAGTGACAAAAATAAACCGGACGATAAAAGCAGCAGTTCGGATAGTAGTAAAGATAAAAGTAGTAGTGACTCATCTAGTGATGACAGTTCGTCAGATAGCAGTTCTGATGATAGCACGAGCAGTTCTAGTGATGACACGACGGAAGCAAGTTCGTCATCAGCTAAGAAGAATAGTACGACAGCACAATCCAATGCTAAGAAGACGTCCAGTTCGACCGCTGATGAAACGAATGATGACGATACGACGGATGAAAGCTCTTCTTCTGCCGCTAAGAAACATTCCAGTACGACTGAAAGCTCGACTGATACCACAACGGACGATACGACGACAGATAGTGGGGCGAATGATTAATGTTTAGTATTCTAGATATGATTAACCACGCGCTCGGTTATGTTAACGTCAATGTTAAGATTAAAAATCAGATTTATACCTTACTAGGGGCAGCTGGTAACTGTTACCTTGGTTATGTGGCGATTCGCTTGATGCAAAATGGTAGCTGGTTGCGCGGAATTATCTATATGTTAGTTTTCCTAGTAATCATTTACTTTTTAGTCTTAAATATTATTTATTATTTCACCAATCGACAGGCAAAGTTTGACTTGTCACCCAAAATTGAAAAGTTATTAGGTGGTAAGCCGAAAGAAGCCATCGAAGCTGAGAATCAAAGCCGGGTTGGTCAAAACCAGAATCAGCCTTACATTCCAGCTAACGGGATCTTTAATGGTCAAGAGCTACTACCAGCTGCGGTGAAGACGTCGTATGCGGAACAACATAATATCCATCAGATTGTCGACCAACTGCAAGCCGCTAATATTGTGCGGCTGAATTATGGTGGGATGAGTGATGCGGCGATTATGACGCAAGTTCGCGCCACTGGTGAACCAGTCAAGGCGATTGGACAGGGGATTCAAATTCCGTATTCACAATTGAAATTAGAAAACCATAAACTAGTGATTTACGCTGGTATCAACCAGATTGATCAATTACCAGTCGGTCACATCACCCGTGTCGGTTTGACTGATGTCCATGATGCGCATGAAGATTATAAGTTGTACTTGGCGTCAACGTTGGTTACCGGTGGTATGGAAAAAATCGCAGGTCGAACATCGACGATTGAACAGCCGGGAGATTATCAGATTTCGGCACAAGTCGCGTTTGAGAACAGAGTATAGAGTGTGAGGGCCGACGGGTTGCACCTGAGCATTGCCTAGCTAGTCGATGATACCGGTGAACTTTCCGGTATGATCGACTGGCGTAGCAAGCGGAAGGGGCAGTCGGACCGAGCACGTTTCAGCTAATCAATAAAACAAAAAGCCCCACTAATCAGAACTCATTGTTGAGTTCCGGTTAGTGGGGCTTTAATTTACCCTAAAAATCTAAAGGACATCCAAAATTGCCAGCGGTGTGGCTAACCGATAAGTGGTTTGTTGATGGTCAGCGTTGGGGTCCATTCCCCAAACAGCCAACCCAAAGTCAACGCCAGCTGCCGCGGCGGTTTGTTCGTCACTCAGCGAGTCGCCAACGAATAACGCCTCACTGGGATGAACCCCAACTTTTTCTAAGGCGGTTAATAATGGGAGCGGATCGGGCTTAATCTTGTCAGTATCATCGGCGCCAATCACCACATTCATGCGGTCCATAATCGGATAGTCGCGCATGCCGGCTTCGATCTCGTTGCGTCGCTGTGAGGTCACAATGCCCACTTTGAGATCAGCTGGTAATTGTTCAAAGACTGTGGTCATACCGTCATAGAGGGTAATATCTGAAAAATGGTCGGCCATTACAGCTTCATAACGAGCCTGAAAGTGGTCAAATTGGTCGGCGGCAATCCCCAAGTGGGCCATCGCTTGTTCAGCGGCCATTGGAAAAGTGGTTTGGGCGTCAGCGTCAGTAAATGATTTGCCATATTCGGCTAAAACAATCCGCATCACGCGGGCGTACGCTGGTTGGCTGTTAGTCAAAGTACCATCGATATCGAACATTAAAGCACGGTAAGTCATGGGTCATCTTCCTTTCGGTCAAATCTTAAGTATCAGTTGCTTGATTGGGGTGTTTGAGTAGCTTTGTTGTCCGGTTTCGTTAACCAGTAAGTTCTAAGACAGATGTGTGTTCTAGCACATTGAATTTAATATAGAAGCAGGCAACAATTTTAATGCCTGTTTAACGCCGGGCGGGCCAGAATTGGCTCAATGGTGTCGTTTATCTTTGCCGGTGATTTTCCGGCTTAGATAAAGCCCGGCTTGGAAGACCGTTCTATGGCTTCCAAACGCGGCCACCACGTTCCAGCCGATTCTGGCCCAACCAGAGTGGCAATCAACACAACCCAATCAATTCCAGTATGTAAGACTAGTATATCAAATTAAGCGTTGACAGCTAGAATTTGAATTGTTATAGTTGGATTAACAATTGATGAGGAGCTAATGATATGTCATTACCGTTAAATCAAAAAACTCAAACTAGTTTTTACTTTTGGTATTTTCGCTAGTGTTTGTGCCAGCTACTTTGGTGCAAACACGGATCCGATGTTTGCATCGATGCGGCTTGCCAAAAGCTTTTTGTGATTCAACGGCGCCCATGGATGTTTTGAAAATTCCAAGGGTGGCTAATTAGAAGCATTTTTTTCAACTAGCGCATTTCTTGGAATTTTCTGAGAAGTGCGCTTTTTATTAGCCATTTACAAAACAGCCCGCAACCCCAAACCAACCAAAAAAACTTGGAGGAATCAATATGCCAATTGATAGTACAACTTTAGTGCAACATATGAATGACCGTTTAAGTGAAATCCAACCATCCGATATTTTAGCGTTCAATGCTGAAATCGCCAATATTCCTGGAATCGTGCGTTTAACATTAGGCGAACCAGACTTCAATACTCCTGAACATGTTAAGCAAGCCGCCATTGACAGCATTAACAACAATGAAAGTCACTACGCCCCATCAAACGGGACCCCCGCTTTACGGCAAGCGGCAGCGAACTTCTTGGCCAAAAAGTATGGTGTTAACTACGACCCTGATAATGAAGTCATTATTACGGCTGGTGCGACTGGCGGGATTTACACGGCGTTGAGTTCGATTTTGAATCCTGGCGATGAAGTCTTGATTCCAACACCAATCTTCCCATTGTACATCGCGATTGCGAAGTTAGCCGGTGCCACCCCAGTCTTTATGGATACATCTGCGAATGGGTTCGTCCTCTCCCCAGAACAATTAAAGCAAGCTTTGGCCGATCATCCCAAGGCTAAAGCGGTAGTCTTGAACTTTCCATCGAACCCAACCGGGGTGACTTACCGGGCGGCGGATCTGAAAGCTCTAGCAGCAGTATTGGCTGACAAACCCATCTTTGTGCTTTCTGATGAAATCTACAGTGAATTGACTTATGGCGAGACCCATGTTTCAATCGCCTCATACTTGCCAGAACAAACGATTTTACTGAATGGGGTCTCTAAGTCCCACGCGATGACGGGCTGGAGAATTGGAATCATGTGTGCCCCCAAAGCAATTACGGCGCAATTGGGTAAGATTCATCAATTTACGGTCACGACAACGACCGCTAATGCGCAAGCCGCGGCGACGGAAGCATTGAGCAAGGGGATGGATGATGCCCAAACGATGAAGCAGGAATACCAAGCTCGGCGTGACTACTTATATGAAGCCTTGAATAAGCTTGGCTTCAAATCCGCTAAGCCAGAAGGGGCCTTCTACTTATTCAGCAAGATTCCAGCTGGCCTGCCACAAGATAGCATGGCATTCTGTCGTGAATTGGCCCATGAAGCACGCGTTGCTTTGATTCCCGGCAGCTCATTTGGCCCTGGTGGTGAAGGTTACGTTCGGATTAGTTATGCCGCTTCGATGGATAGCCTTAAGACGGCGGTTGAACGGATTGCAACTTACGTGGCAAGCAAAGCGGAGGTTAAATAATGACAAAAATTTTAATGTTCAGTGTCCGTGATGATGAAGAAGCGGCCATTACGGATTGGGCTGCTAAAAATGACGTGCAAGTTGATACCAATGATTTAGAGTTTCACCCAGAAACGGCTCATTTGGCGAAAGGCTACGACGGCTTAGTCATTCAACAACGGAGTGCCATTGGTGATGATCCCAAGGTCTACCAACAATTGGCTGACTATGGTCTGAAACAATTAACTAGTCGGACCGCGGGGGTGGATACGATTGACTTAGCTGCTGCCAAAGCGGCGGGGTTAACGGTGACCAACGTGCCAGCCTATTCACCGAACTCAGTTGCTGAAATGGCTGTCACGCAGACAATGCGGCTGATTCGAAACTTGGAGCTTTTTGACCAGCGGATTAATCAACAAGACTTCCGCTGGGCTGGTCTACAAGCGCGTGAAATCCGCTCATTAACTGTCGGCATTATTGGTGCTGGCCGGATTGGCGGTACCGTGGCGCATTTATTCCATGGCTTAGGTGCTAAAGTGATCGCTTATGATGTGAAAAAGCGGCCTGAATTAGAGGATGTCTTGACGTATGTCGACACGAAAGAGGACCTATTGCGGCAAGCTGACGTCGTAACTTTACATGTTGACTTGAACCCGACATCGCAAGCGTTGATCGATGGCCCAGCCTTGAAGTTAATGAAGTCTGATGCGTTCATTATTAATGCGTCCCGTGGTCCTGTCATTGTGACGGAAGCATTAGTTGCGGCCTTAAAAGCTGGTGAAATCGCGGGGGCTGCTCTAGATACGGTCGAAGGCGAAGCGGCCTTATTCAACCAAGACCATTCTGGTGAACCTTTGCAAAATGACTTAGTAGCGCAATTGATGCAAATGCCGAATGTCATTATCACACCACACGTTGGTTTTTACACCAACTTAGCGGTTAAGAACATGGTCGACATTAGCTTGGACGATGTATTAACGGTTATCAACGGCGGTTCAACTGATCACGCCTTCTAGAAATGGATATTTAGATTAGTTGTTGCTCTGGTTAGTATACCAACTGAAGCGGCAAGCAAACCTCAAAACAGCGCGTTACCAATTTCGATTGGCAACGCGCTGTTTTTGAGGTTAAAGGGTTTCAAATAAATGATGATAATCCGTAATAGTTTGATCAATCTTAACTCCAGCGGGCATGGCGGGGATCGCCTCTTCGGGTGCATGGACTAAGACGGTCTGTGCGGCCTTCGCATTATTAGCGGCTTGAATTCCAGACGGGGAATCTTCCAGAATCATGCTGGTTGCGGGGACCCCGCCAATGTGCTTTAGTGCTTGCAAATACATATCCGGCGCTGGCTTACCAGGTAAGCTGTCATCGTTAATCACCACTTGGTCAAAGTCGAACCAGTGACTGAGATTCAAGTGTTCAAAGAAAAACTCAACGTTCTTTAGTTGTGAGGCTGTCGCGATATTCACCTGCACGCCAGCGTCATGACACTGATCTAAAAAGGCGGGTAAGCCGGGAGCTAAATGAAAAATTTCGGGTTGTTCTAGACAGATTTGACGATATAAAGCTTCTTTTTCGTCAGCTAAGGCAGCAACTTTGTCAGCGGGGAGCGGTTGGTCGACAAATAAGTCAAACGTGTATTGATTGTTACGGCCCGCGATGTCGTTGAAAAATTCCGCCTCCGTCATTTGATGGTTAAAGGTTTGTTTGAGCATTTGGCCCCAAGCTTGGCGTTGGAGTGCCGTATCGAAAAACATGGTGCCGTTGAAATCAAAAGCAATCGTTTTAATCATAATTAAAAATTCCTTCCATTACTGTTATCGGTTACAAAAACTAGTGTACCGCTAAACGCTTGGATTGACTAACCAGCCGTTATCTAACAGTAATAATACCGGAGAACTTCGCAGTGGGTTAGTTGACGGGATGAATCTAGCGGAAACTAAAAAAATGCTGGAAATTTTTTAGTTAGACTACTTTTTAAGTGCCAGCAGTCAGTAGGCTAAGCGTATCAACTGAAAGAAAGCGGGGATGCCTTATTGGTTTGGAACAGCTTAATAATGGGACACAAAAAATAATTTTTTAAAATTAAAATTAGATGAGAAAACGATCGGTAACATCCTGGAAAAAACGGGGTAATTCGTTATTTTTTTGATACAAATAACGAATATTAAGCTTTAAATTCGCAATTTTGTTCAACTAAGCTTTTGATTTAAGCTATTTTAAACGAAAAATTCATCATTAATTAGGACTATTTTAGTTATTATGAACAATAATAACCTTGATTTATGCCTTTAGGCCGAGTTGAGCTCGCAAAGCGTGCGAAACAAAAAACCACCCGCTATGCGGGCGGAAGGCAAT
>NZ_BJDK01000046.1 GCF_005405105.1 Lactiplantibacillus dongliensis | reverse complement strand
TTCATGGCCTTTTTGACTAGTCTGAATAAAGAACTGGTCTAGTAGAGCAGGTGTTGCACTTCAATTTTAAATCGAGGGATTAAAATAATTGATAACATAACTTCATGCACTCCTTTTTTATTATATAATTTTAACATAAGAATTATTAAAATAGTTCAACTGCTCTATATTTAAGCTAGATTATTCTCGAAAACTGTACAAGTACTGAAAGCGTTTGACAACTTGAAGGTAGCTAATTTGTCTTTAACTGAAAGACTGTTAATTTTTTTGTGAATTGTGGCAGTAATATGTAGTAAAACCCTTGGGAATTGTTAAAATTAAAATTTTCTATTGCATGGATTATCTAATTGTTGCCAAAAATAGTTAAACACAAAAAGTAGTAGTGAGCTTTTTTGAATGTACTGATGCATAACTATGTTCTGAGAATTTAGTTATTAAGTTAGATTACGTTCAACCCTCAAAACATATGGTTAATCCACGCATTTACAAGTCAATTGTTACCTTGTTTAATCATTTTAGTCGTGGCATAGTATAACCATAATATAATTTATTCGTTGAAAATGGCGTTATAATGAAGTCAGATGAGGTTCGGTATTAGAAAGTTTCTTGATTTTGGAGGGGAAGCTAGCATGATGAGATTACGAAAGATAATGCTCTTGGGTGCGGTTGTCTTAGGCTTGACTGGTTTAGGCTCAATTAGTGGTTCAACCACGGCTACAGCTGCGTCATCCAACGCGAATAGTACCAGTTCCGCGATTACAATTGATGGTCAGTTTTCAGATTGGTCTGGTGCCAAGTTAACAGAAGGTTACAACGGTTATACGGCTTTGATGGATAATGGTCGCTATGTGGCCACCTACGTCAAGATGAAGAATGGCAACATTCCGATGACCGGTGACTATAACTTTGTAATTGATGGCAAGACCTACTATGTTTGGTTAAGCGATACGGCAGTTGGCTCAGGGAAGACTAAGGCTATTACTGTCAAAGCTGGTGAATATAATGAAGGCGATCAATATGGTGAAGTCGGGACTGGCTATGTGGCTAACGATGGTAAGCACAATTATGCGGAATTCACCATCAATCTGAAGGCACTCGGCCTTAACGGAACCACGGTCGGTAGTAACGTTGCCATGAAGAATCCGAATATTGGCAATGATGCCGCCACAACTAAAGTGACGTCGATGGGTAACAAGCATGGTCATCATGATACGACCAGTAGTGCGGCCAGCAGTAGTTCCACCAGTAGTGCCGCTAGCTCTAACAAAGCAGCTGGTGTGGTGAGTGACAAGGCTGATTCTAATTCGAAAGCTAGCACCACCAAAGATCCTAATGCGAATAATACGAATGATAACTTAAACATTGTGATTGATGGCAAGTTTAAAGACTGGGAACACGTTACCCTCACGGAAGGCTATAACGGTTACACAGCGATGGTCAGTGACGGTGATTACGTCTACGTTTATGTCAAGATGAAGTATGGTCAAGTGCCTGGTTATGGGGATTACAACTTCGATATCGGCGGTAAAAAGATTTATGTTTGGTCAGATAACATTCCAAGCAGCCAAAACAATGGTGACGTCAAAGCCGTTTCATTTACTGGTGGGGACTACAACGAAGGCCATCAGTACGGTACCGTTGGGACTGGCTATGTCGCCCAAGATGGCAGTCATAGTATCGCTGAATTTAAAGTTAACTTAGGTAAGCTCAAGGTGTCCTCAATGACTGGGCAAACGATTACGATGTATAACCCCAATATCGGGAATGAAAAAGTGACCGTAGCCGGTGGGTCAACCGGTCCATGGTTGATTTCCGGAGTCGGTGTTGTGATTGTTGGTTTTGGTTACTGGCGCTTACGCAAGCGGGGCCTTTTGAAACGGCCGTCTGATCATATTAGCGGAAAATAATAGGCCATTCAGCTGGATTGTTAGTTAAGTAACGATAGTGGTTACGCTTGGTACTGGTTAAAATTGTTGCGGTTTTGAAGACGCTGCTTTTAGATCGTAAATAACAATAATTAACGCTGGGCCAACCAGAGTGGCAACTTGATCTAACTAGTATCAATCAAGCGTAGTGGCTAATTGAAATTAAATAGGACGGATGTTCATGGACGTAAATATCCTATTGGGAACGGTCGGATGGTTGTATGCCCTCTCAGTTCTCAAACGAGCTCGGCTATCAGCGTTCACCTTTATTGTGGGCAGTGCAGGACTCTTCTTCATTTTAAGTGCTTTGAGCCGCCCCTATTGGGTTTGGTTCTTTACCCATGCGGTCATTCATGGCGTGGCATTATTTAGTGACATTACGAATTGGAGTACGATTATGTTTAAAACGGGATTGGTGTACATTACAAATGGGGCCAATCCCGTTATTATGTCAATTGATTATGAATGCTCAGGAATCATTGAAACTTGTGCGTTTGTGGCGTTGGTCAGCTTTTTTCCAACGTATGAGCGCAAGGAGAAGGTATTCTATGCACTCTTTGGCTTAATCTATATTTATGCGATTAATGTGTTACGACTCTGCATCGTGGTCGTGATTGTCCACTTTGGCGGCGGTCAGACGTTCTTTTTGGCACATTCGGTCATTGGCCGTCTCGTGTTTTATGTGCTGATTATTGCGCTCTACTACAATGTCTTTACTTATTCTCAATTGGCGCGAGGCATTTATCGCGAGTTTGTTGATTGGAGGCATGAGAAACTGTGATGTACTGGCTTAATTTAGCCCTGACCAGAATGGGCTTTTGGATTACATGGGCTTTAATTCCGATTGTGGTTGAAATTATCCCAGCCATCATTTCGACCATTAAGTTGATGCGGTTGCATCTGCACCAACCGAAATTAACGCCGCCTGGCAAATGGCCGTGGGTGTCGATTATCGTGCTGGTCTATAACTCGGAAGATACCTTGTTTGCGTGCATTGAATCGATCAATAATCAAACCTATCCTAAAGATGCGATGCAAATTATCTTAGCGAATAACCAAAGTACGGATGATAGTTTTGGCGCGTATGCGCGCGCGCAAAACACGTTTCCAGAGTTGATTTTACGCTATGTTAATACTGATAAGGGTAAAGCTAAAGCCCTCAATACAGCGATCTATGAAAGTATTGGCACCTATGTGATCAATATTGATAGCGATGGGGTACTAGAACCGCATGCGGTCGAAAATATGGTCTTACGGTTTGAGAATGATCTCGATATTGCGGCTATGACCGGGGCCATCTTGCCAAAACGGCAACTAGTCAGTGGCATCAAAGGCTGGTGGCATCGGATTCTGGCTAAGAATGAATATTATGAGTATGCCCAAGCGTTTCTTTCGGGGCGGACAATGGAGTCGTTTCGAGATCAATTGTTTACGATGTCGGGGGCGTTCTCCGCGTTTCGGCGGGAAGTCTTAATGGATACGTTCTTGTACGACATTGATACGATTGGCGAGGATACGGATATGACGTTTCAGATTCGGACTCGTCTGGGGAAGAAAGTCATGATTTGTGCCGATGCCATCTTTTACGTGGAGCCCATCTCAGGCTTTTCGGAACTCTATACCCAACGACAGCGTTGGCAGCGTGGTGAACTAGAAGTTACGTCCAACTATATGGCACAAACGGCGAATCTAAAGCGGTTTTTTAAGAACTTTTTAGTACGACGGATGATGATTGATCATACGTTTACATTTCCGCGGATGATTTGGACGTTTGCAAGTATTGTGTTGATTGCCTTTGGATATTCGTCGGTGATCCTATTACTGTCGTATTTGTTAATTTATGTTTTATATGTTTTTGTGGCGGTAATCAATTTTATCAGTGTCGGCATTTTATTGCGACAGTATCCGGATGAGCAGCACTTTTACTTGAAGCTTTGGTGGGTGACGTTGACCTTACCTACTTACATGTTTATGTGTTCATGGATTCGGTTGGTCGGGATTATTAATGCGATGACGACTAAAGCCTCGTGGAAGATGCGGGGATTGCCCGAAGAACTGCATCGGATTAAGGCCGTGGTGCAGGATGATATTAATACGGTTAAGGAACAGCGACGTCAAGATAGGAAAGGAAAATGAGCATGCAAAAACAACGATCATATAAGATTAAATCATATGTTAATGCTAGTCACGCGATTCGATGGGAGTCGGGGACTGGGAAGAAGCATAACCATACTTGGGAGATTGTGTGTGAATTGCATGTGTTCGAAGGGATGGTTTCCTTCTTTGATATTGGCAAATCTTTAAATAAAGCAATTGGGGCACTGTCTGGTCAGTATTTAAATGATCTGCCAGAATTTAAAACCGTTAACCCCACTGTCGAAAATGTGACTGAGTATTTATTTGACCAGATCGATGGTATTTTACGTCAAAATAACGCGGTGTTATTGCGGATTGAAGTCAGTGATTCACCAACGCGGTCATTTTGTATTGACGTGACGGAACGAAAATTCCCAACGGCGGCGGAAGCCCAGGTTAAACCGGCGGCACAGGCTCCTAAAGATGCGTAGATTTTATAATTTCAGTCAAACGGTCATTAATTTCTTTTGGCGCGTGCTTTTCTTCCTAATGTTCTTTTTTGCGTTGACCTCAACGAATATTATTTTAGGTGATAATCCGACCTTTGGGACGAGTACGACGATGTTGACAACAAGTCTTGTGATTGGCATAGTGGCCGTGGCTGTAATGAATTATGCCTATCCCTGGTTTCGGGAGTGGCTGGTCAAGGTCTTTGTGACCCATCAATTAGCGACTGGAAGTTTGTTGTTGCTAGTTGTCATTATTGGGCAACTCATCTTTGTCACTTACGTGCACCCGGTCAGTGGGTTTGATGCCGGAATGCTGCATTATGCAGCCACGAGTGCCAAGCACGTGCAGGAAGTCGGGGTCACATCGTATTACAGCTTAAATCAAAATAACATGCCGATTATGCTGTTCATGCACTGGTTATCACAACTTACCGGGCAGACGTCATGGCAGTTCTTTGATTATGTGACGTTATTTTTTGTGGATTTATCAGCTTTCTTTAACTTATTAAGTGTCTTTGTGGCCCAACCCTTGGCCCTGGGCACGGCGTTGTATATTCATGCCGGCTGGCTAGCGGTGTTTCCAAGTATTATTATGCCGTATACCGATGCGTGGGGGTTACCGTTAGTGTCGTTTTTCATCCTCTGTTACTTGATTATGCGGCAAACGACTTGGCCAATCTTGTTGCGGGCGACGGCGGCACTGGGGTTTGGCATTAGTGTGACTTTGACGTACTTTATGAAGCCGTCATCCATTATTCCGGTGATTGCGATCGTGATTATGGAGATCTTAACGGTCTTTCGGCAGCCGCAAGCGGTGACTAAGCGAGCGCTGTTTGTCGTGTTCGCCCTGTTGATGTTGATTGTAGACGGCGCTGGGGTGACGTATAAAGTCACGAATGATAAGATTCAAAATCAAACGTATATCAAGTTGGATAAGTCGCGGTCGATCCCGGCCATTCATTTTATGGCGATGGGGGTCTATGGTGAAGGCGGCTATAGTGATAAGCAAGCGATTCAGATGGCGGTCTTACCGACGAAACAACAAAAGACCGACTATTCGGTCAAGATGTTAAAACGCCGCTTGAAGCAGCTAGGGGCGGGCGGATATTTGATGTTCTTGATCAAAAAGCAGCGTAATAATACGGCAGATGGGACTTTTGGTTGGTTAAAGGAAGGGCATTTCTTCCGTGAAAACCAAAAGCCAAGTAATCACGGACTCAGTAATAAACTGAAGAACTTTATCTACTTATATGGTCGCCATATCGCGGATTTCCGGTTTGCGGCCCAATTATGGTGGATCGTTTTGCTAGGAATTATCGCGCTGGGTTTTGGCCCGCAACGACTGGTGATTCAAATCTTACGGTTATCGATGGTCGGCGGGTTCATGTTCTTGTTGTTATTTGAAGGCGGTCGGAGTCGGTATCTGATTCAGTATTTGCCTTGTCTACTGCTGTTAGCAACGTTCTCGTTTGAACGTGTGATGATTAATGTCGGCCGGTTATTTGGTTGGTACGAGGAACGTGTCGACGAGGCCGCCGTCGCGGATGAGCAGCATGGGTCAGCGTCTTAGACTGGTTGTTAATTGGCCGTCTTCGTTGACCAGCCGGTTCGCGGTGGGGCAGACCTGCAGCCAAAGAGCGGTCTGCAGGGCGCTTTTAAGCCGCAGACCACGTCTTAAAAGTCGGCCCAGACACTAACCGGGCCAAAAACACCCGCTAAGTGTCTCGACACGGCGAACCGGCTGGTCACTACGACTCATATCAACGCTTTGTGCCGGCTAATAACTGGCCATTTGGGCTGAGTCTCAATAACAATAATCAAGCTAATTAGCGCAGGGCGGACTGGATGATGCTCAGTGGTGAAATTTCACTTGGCCGATGGTTTTCCGGCTTAGTGAAAGCCCGGCTTGCGAGACCGCTTTTTGGCTCGCAAACGCGGCCACCACGTTCCAGCATCAATCCAGGCCAACCGGAGCGAAAAATTGATACTAACTAAAAATCCGTTGATTTCTAAAATTTAGAAGTCAACGGATTTTTAGTGGGGTTAGATGATTTCGTAGTCTGGATCTAACAGCGTGACGTTTGCTCGATCTAAGCCGACAAGTTGAATCTTTTTTTCTTTGGTGACGAAAATTGCACCGTATAAGTCATCACGGTCAATGCCCCAGTTTGCTTCTGGCTGGCCGGCGAAGAATAGACGTGTGGTTTCAATTTCGCCATCGATGGATTGTTTGGATAGAATTGTCACGCTTAATAAGTCATTTTGACGCGGATAGCCGGTTTTGGAATCTAAGATATGATGATAAGATTTACCATTGATATCCAAGTGACGTTCGTAGATGCCACTAGTGACAGCAGAACACGGCCCAATCTTGACGCTGGCAATCGCATTGCCACGGGGGGATAAGGGATTCTGAATCCCGACACGCCATTTTTGATCAGGATGGAGTGGGGAGTTGCCGACCATTAATAGGTTACCACCTAAATTGATCATGCCGGCCCGTTGTCCAAAGGCTTCCCAGTAATCTTGAATTCGATCCGCGATATAACCTTTAGCGATGCCGCCGAGATCCAGTTCCATACCAGGATGTTGTAGGTAGACACTGAATAATTGGTCGTCTAGTTCAACGCTGAACGGGTCGACTAGCTTTAAACGAGCATCAATCTCAGCTTGGGTAGGCACTTGTGCGTCGTCAAAGCCGATACGCCAAAGTTTCACTAATGGGCCGATTAATGTATTGAAGCCAAAGTGTTGCTGGCTCAGTTGGATGGCTTGTTTAACTAACGAATAAGTTGCGGCCGAAACTTGAACCGGATGCTGGCCGGCAGCGTGGTTAATGGCCATGACTTCTGACTGGCTGCGATTAACGGTCAACCGGTCTTCGTATTGATCGATTAAGTGTGTCGCCTGAGTCAGATAGTCCCCCGTGTCGCTACCGAAAAGGGTTAAGTCAATGGCGGTCCCTAAGCCGTAGTGAGCCATATGGCGACGCTGTTGCGCCAATTGGGGAATCGCTGGTTGCTCGTGATCATCTAAAGTTGTCATGTTATCAAGTCCTATCTCTATAGTGCTGTTGCCAAACGGGTGATTAAATCAGAATGCCGTGGCAGTGATCAAGCTCATGTTGAATAATTTGAGCGGTAAAGTCGGTAAACGTCTGTTGCTGTGTCTTGAACTGGCGGTCTTGAAACGTGACCGTGACTTTCTGGTAGCGGGTGGTTGGCCGTTCCCCTGGTAGTGATAGACAGCCTTCGCTGGTTTGGTAAGGGCCACTTTTCTGGGTGATTTTAGGGTTAAACATGACCATCGCAAATGGCCCCATTTGAACAACGATAATCGCTTTATTGGCGCCAATCATGTTGGCGCCCATCCCTACACAGCGGTCAGCGTTCGCCTTTAGGGTGTCTAATAAATCAGTGGCAATACCGGCATCAGCCGCGGTAGCCGCGACAGCCGGTTGACTCAGGGCAGCAGGATCATGAATCACAGATCTAATCATTAGGTTGGCCTCGTTTAATTGGAATTTAAGTCTATTATAGCGGTGATGGAACCGGGACTGCAAGTGGACAGGTTAGTACTAGTCGTTAGTATAAGTCAATATGCTGGGTGTTAGTTGGGTCAGCATTGGCTGGAACGAGGCAGCCGTGTTTTAGTATCCAAGCGGGCAACTGCATTAGCAGCAATCGTTAGGCATGTGTCTTTACTATGACTGGTAAATGAACCATGGTAGACTTCAATTGATAGGTTCAGACAGATAACCGATTTAATTAAAGGAGTAAGCTATGACAAAAAGACCACATCACCGGCGATTTACGTACGTGTATAAGCCGGGTAAACTATTACTAATGTTGCTATTGCTTTTGACTAGTTGGGGATTAATGACGGTTAAAGCGCAAGCCCAATCGACGTTGGCGGATCAATTCGCCCAACCGACATTGCCAGCTAAGACGCCAACGACCGCTGACGTCGCTGCGGTCAAGCAGCTCTATACAACGATGATGACGCGCTTGAAAGCCAGCCGCAATTTGAAACCGCTTAAATTAAAACCACAAAAAGTCCCGCAAGCGCAGACGGCGTTTACCGGTTTGAAGTTTATGATGACGGAAGTTCAGAAGAACGGGGTGACGTATCCGCATAATATTTTCTGGCCACAACATATGTGGATACCGTTGAACCAGGCGATTGATCCTGATTTTTGGAAGGATTTTACTGTTAATGATGAAGTCATGATTGATGACGAAATTGTGGCATTAATCGAACCCTACTTGCAAGATATTGAGCTAGTCAAAACAACTTATGGGCAACAAACGTATGGCGCGTTTCTTTATCAAGCTTATCTAGACAATGTCGAAGATCCTGATAAGCTTGATCCAGACAAAGTTGAGGCAGGCATAACGACGATGGCTGGTTTTCAAGCTTGGTTACTAGGACGCTTTGCTCGTTTGGAATTGGGGCAGACAACAGTCGCAGCTGTTCAAGCGGAATATGCAGCTAAGTACCGTGAATATGCGGTGATTATGGATGAATTTACTAACATGATTTCCGGTGAAGATGGGTTATTGTCACAAATGGATACTTTAATCGAAATTCTCGATTCCGATTTTGTCCATGATCATATCATTAAACCAATGCTAGATAATGCGTATCAAGCGATTGGTGCTGATTATCCGCTAACTGCTCTAGCAACATTGGATCCGGAAGCAACTGTTGCTATTAATAAAGTGCAATATCAGGCACCAGCTTTGGACCGAATGATAACACAACATCAAGGACAAACGTGGCTGACCATGGCGGCGTTTAATACGGTGCCAACCTATGTGATGGATAATCCGGCTGACATTGCGGCCCCGGTCACGGTTAATTATGAGGATCAAACTGGCCAGTCAATTGTCGATAGTCGAACGATTACCGGTAATTTGGATGATGCTTATGATACCACGACCGATGATTACCAATTGGCCATCGCTGGGTATACTTTAGATAAAACGAAGTTACCAGTTAATGCGAAAGGTACGTTGACGGCCGAGCAACAGACCGTGACGTATGTTTATACTAAAGACGTTGTCGCGGCCAAGCCGGTGACGGTCCATTATCAAGATGAGACCGGCACGGCGCTGGCTGAACCAGACGTGCTGACTGGAAATGTAGGTGATCCGTATGCGACGACGGCCAAGTCATTTAAAGGCTATACGTTAGCGAACGTGACCGGACCCGTGAGCGGGACCTTAAGTGAGGCGGCTCAAACCGTTGTCTACACGTACGCCAAAGATCCGATTGCTGGTGCGCCGGTAACGGTACGCCATCAGGATGAAGCGGGCCAAAAGCTGGCCGCCGACGAAATCTTAAAAGGAAATATCGGCGACCAGCTGCAAACAAAGGCGCAATCTATTGACGGTTATGTCTTCAAGTCCGTTGACGGTGAGCCCATCGTCACGGTCACAGACCAACCGCAAACGGTGACTTATACCTATACGCCAATCGCGGTGGCGACCGGTTCAGTTACGATTAATTATCTGGATGCCGATGGTCAAGCGATTGCCCCAGCGACGACCTTAACGGGGGCGGTCGGTGAATCCTTTGAATCGGCACCGTTAACGATTGCGGGCTATACGTTGAAGCCGGACACCGCCACGATTAGCGGCACGTATACCCAGGCAGCGCAACAGTTTAGTTACCACTATACCAAAGCAACAGCGCCAGCTACCGAGGGGTCGGTACTCGTGCAATATGTTGATCAAGACAAGCAGCAGCTGGCACCCCCGACAACGCTAACCGGAAAGCTCGGGACGGCCTTCACGACTACTGCTAAAGTGATGCCTAATTATGAGTTGGTCAAGACGGTCGGGCCTACCAAGGGCACCTATACCGAAACGTTACAAACGGTGACCTATATTTACCAACCAGTAACGGCCCCGGTCGCGACTGGACAAGTTAAGGTGCACTATGTGGATACAACGGGTCACGCGATCGCGGCTGCCGTGACCTTGACTGGGAAGATTGGGACGACTTATCAAACGACCTTAAAGACCATTGCGGGTTACACCTATCAAAAAGTGACGGGTACGCCGACTGGTCAATATACAAGTGCTACTCAGACGGTAACTTACGTTTATGCTAAATCAGCGGTTACCGCTGACCAAGGGAAAGTGACTGTGACTTACACTGACTTGAATGGTAAAACGTTACAATCCGCCACGGTATTAGCCGGTGCAGTCGGGACGGCGTATACCACCACCGCTGCTAAAATCAAAGGCTATACATTCCATGATGTGGTTGGAACGGCCAAAGGGACTTTTACAACGACTGCTCAAACGGTGACTTATCGGTATCAGGCAGTGAAGACGCCGGCCCCAACGGATCCAGATGGTGGGGAAAGTAGTGGTTCCGCCGGCGATACAATCAATCCAGGAGCGTCAACGAAGCCCACGACTAGCACGGGCACGGCAGATACAAGTGTCACGCCGATGAAGCCGGCTGCCGCTCAGGTGCTCAAAGCGCCTGCCAGCACTGGCCACTTACCAAAATCTAATGAACAGCGGTCTAGTTGGCTGATTGTTCTTGGTCTTGGTTTATTGGCGGGATTAGGACTTGTGGTCTGGCGAATGCGGCGTCAACCGTAACCTGTTTTCTCCCAGTTTAGCGGTTAGTTGGGTTAAACTGAGAAGATAGGGAGGGATTTTGATGGCAGTATTTAGTGATCAAGAAAAAGTTAAAATTTTAGCAGATTTAATAAAAATCAAATCAGTCAACGATGATGAAACCGAAGTGGCGCAGTATTTGCAACGGTTATTTGCTGATCATGGGATTCAGGCGACGTTAATGCCGCTGAGTGCCACGCGTAGTAATTTAGTGGCTGAAATCGGTACAACCGGACCGGTCTTAGGAATTTCTGGTCATATGGATGTTGTGACCCCCGGGGATGTGACCAAGTGGGATAGTGATCCGTTTACGCTGACTGAACGCGACGGGAAACTATACGGCCGGGGCGCAACGGATATGAAATCCGGCTTGGCTGCGATGGTGATCGCGATGATTGAAATTCAAGCCGCGGGAACGTTGACCACTGGCCGTATTCGCCTCATGGCTACCGTTGCCGAAGAAGTTGGCGAAATGGGCTCGCAAGCATTCTATCGACAAGGAACCATGGCTGACGTGGATGCACTGTTGATCGGCGAACCGTCCGGCTACAATATTGCTTATGCACATAAAGGCTCTGTTGATATTCGAATTACGTCACAAGGCCAAGCAGCGCATAGTTCGATGCCGGAACAAGGTTACAATGCCTTGGATCCGCTGATTGAAGTGTTGTATCAAGCGAAACACGCCTTTCAGGATAGTGACCGGCACAGTGACTTATTAGGCAAGCTGGGCTTTAATAACACCGTTGTGCAAGGTGGCAATCAGGTCAACTCGATTCCCGCGACTGCTGAAACGGAGATCAATATTCGGACGATTCCAGAATTTGATAATGCCACGGCGATTGCGTGGCTGCAAAAGTTGGTCGACCAGCAAAACGCACAAGGTGCTCAGCTAGCGATGACCGTCTTTATGTCACAATCACCGGTTGAATCACCCAAAGAGTCGCCACTCAGTGATTTAGCGGCCAAGCTCGGTGAACCATATGCTGGGGAACCGATTCCAAAGGTCGCAATTCCCGCAGTGACCGATGCGTCGAATTTATTGAAAGATAAAGCGCATGACTTTCCGTTCATCATGTTTGGCCCCGGCAATATGACGCCACATCAGGTTAACGAAAATGTTGATCGGCAGATGTATTTAGACTTCATTAAGCTCTATGAACAACTCTTTGTTAGTTATTTGACTGCTTAAGGATTGTTGGCCAGAATAAAACGAACGGTTACTACTGATTGGATTAATTCGGTCGGTAGTAACCGTTTTTGTATGGATTGGTCTAAGTTAACTCATTATCTTTTTACAAGCGAATCTTAAGCTGATAGGTACTCTAAGTCACTAAAGGATGGTTTTGGTATGGCAAGACTAAAGATTCTTCGTAACCGGCTAGGAACAGTTGTGATTCACCAGAAATGGTCTAAACTTTAGTCATTCATGTAAGAAGTTCTAACATGAAACTAAAATGAAGAAGGTTTTGGCATGCGGATTGAAGAGGATTGTATCGGTAAATTACCAATTGATGAGCAGGCATTATACGGGATTCATACAGTACGGGCGGTCCGCAATTTTCCGATTAGTCATGAACCGCTGGATCCATTGATTATTCAAAGTTTGATCCAGATCAAAAAGGCGGCAGCGGAAACGAACTATGCCGCTGGGACATTGACGGTAGCTAAGCAGCAAGCAATTGTTGCGGCCTGCAATCAACTGTTGATTGGTCGGCATGCGGATAGCTTTATTGTTCCGGCGATTCAGGGTGGTGCCGGGACATCAGCGAATATGAATGTCAATGAAGTGGTGGCTAATTTGGCTCACCGGTTGAATCCAGCCGTTACGCTGCAACCTAATGATGATGTCAATCAATCGCAATCAACGAATGATACCTTTCCAACAGCCGGTAAGATGGCCTTACTACAACAATTACCCGGGTTATTAGGAGCAGTCGATCAACTGGTTCAGGTCTTGCTCGTCCAAGCTAAGACGTACCAGGCTGCCATTAAAGTGGGTCGAACCCAATTACAAGATGCCGTCCCAACCACGTACGGTCGCACGTTTCAAGCGTATGCGCATTTATTCAAACGCGACTTGGCGCGGTTACAAGCGGCGGGCAATCATTTGAATACCGTTAACTTAGGCGGAACTGCTATCGGGACGGGAATTAATGCTACCCGTTATTATCAGCAACACATTTTAACAATTTTAAACCGCAATACGAAGCTGACCCTGCAAGCGGCGCCAGATTTAATCGATGCGACGCAAAATTGTGATTTGTTCGTGGAATTCTCAGGTGCCATGAAGACGTTAGCGGTTAACTTATCGAAGTTCAGCAATGATTTGCGACTCTTATCGAGTGGTCCGCAAGCGGGGTTAGCCGAATTGAATCTGCCGGCTAAGCAGGCCGGGTCGTCAATTATGCCCGGTAAAGTTAATCCGGTAATTCCTGAAGTAGTCAACCAAGTTTGCTTTGAAGTAATCGGCAACGATGTGACTGTTACGATGGCGGCCGAAGCTGGACAGCTTGAACTAAATGCGTTTGAACCGATTATGTTACGCGACTTATTGGCTAATGAACGTTATTTACAGCAAGCCATGCACACCTTAGTTAAGAATTGCTTGCGGGATTTGACGGTCAACACGACGGCCTGTGCGACGGCAGTGGAACAATCCGCGATTACGGCAACGGTGCTGACCCCTTATTTAGGGTATATGACCACTATGAAGTTAATCAAACGAGCAGTCGGCCAGCATCAATCGGTTAAAAAAATCTTACTGCAAGAACAATTGTTACCGGCAACCTTAATCGAAACACTCTTTTCACCAGCCAACCTAACGCAACCACGCGCAACCAAAGCCACTTCGATTCAAAACCAAGCGTAGTGTTTTGATTGGACTTAGATTGTCGCTCCGGTTGGGCCGGATTGATGCTGGAACGTGGTGGCCGCGTTTGCGAGCCAAAGTGCGGTCTCGCAAGCCGGGCTTTTACTAGGCTGAGTAACCCACTCAACCAAGTAAAATTTCACCACTGAGCATCATCCGGCCCGCCCTTCGCTAAATAGTTGATTGATGATTGAGTTCGTTATCTCAAAATTATTGTATCAATTGATTGGTCGTCTCCGTTGACCAGCAGGTTCGCGGTGGGGCAGACCTGCAGCCAAAGGACGGTCTGCAGGGCACTTGTTAGCCGAAATTCACGTCTAACAAGCTGGCCCAATCACTAAGACCGGAAAATCACCGGCCTAAGTGATTCGACACGGCGAACCTGCTGGTCACTACGACTATAACTAGTGGCAATTCCGGTGATTTGAGGCTAAGTTAATTTGTTAAGAATAAACGGGCAGTCATGCTTGGTGCTAGTTGAAATTGCCGCCTGCCGGTTGGATTTTAAAATGCTGGAACGCCATGGCTGAACATTTTAGAGTTCAACTTCGCGGCTAAATAGCTGAACTGAAAATCACTAAATGTTAATTTCTTAAGGCCCGTTAGTTAACGACGGGCGGCTCAGAATTGGCTCAGTGGTGTCGTTTATCTTAGTCGGTGGTTTTCCGGCTTAGATAAAGCCCGGCTTTCGAGACCGATCTTTGGCTCGAAAACGTGGCCACCACGTTCCAGCCGATTCTGGGCCAACCAGAGTGGAAACCTAAGCATACAAAAAAGGCAGCTTATCCCAATTCGGATAGCTGCTTTTTATAATGCTTAATATGCTGGTTTTAAAGGTGTCGGTGTTGCTAGTGTGGATGCTTTCAGCGCTATTTTAGCGCTGGTTGGGATTGCCCCGTGTTGGGGGCTCCAGCCAGTGTCTTTCATTAATTTAAGGGTGGTCTTGCCATGTTTAAGCGTCATGGTCGTGGCGTTACTTAACGTTAATTGGGCGGTCCCCAACTGCCCTTGGGTTAACGTGGCCTGATCATTGTCACCTAGTTTTAACTTGAATTGACCGTGGATTGTTTGGTGATCCGTTTGAAATAGCGCAATGGTCTCTTGCTTGTTCAAATAGAGGGCGATCTCTTTTGAATGGTTGACCCAACGCCCTAGATAATCGCTGGTTTGAACTTTATTGACCGCGGTGACACTTGGTGCGGCCGATTGGACACTTTTCACGGATTGCTCCGGTTTAAAAGCGCCCTTAGCGACTGACTGGCAGCCAGCTAACCCCAACACTAACAGCAGCGTGACTGCTAGTGTTCCCCGTAATTTCTTCATAGATAATCTCCTCCGAAGTCTTAGCCCCGCTGACTAACACTCACTCAATGCACATTCTCTCTCGCCTTATTATAGAGGAACCGACCCAGAAGCGAAACTATTCTGGCTGACTTTATCAGGAAAATTAGACTTTTTTAAACGTTGGTATGTCTGGGCATTTAACTTGTCAGGCTGGTTGGTCATGGCTAATCATCAGACTGGCTGCAATGCCTGACGATGAGTCGGTTAAGATTGGTCATTAGGCGAGTGATTGCCCAGCAATCTAATCAGACTAAAATTGACTGCTTCATAGTCAATTTTGTACCATTAATTCTGGCTGGATTGGCCAGGCCATAAATTGGCTGATGCCTTGGTATAACAGTATTTGTGGAAGTCATCAAGTTGCTTAATTAATTATTCCAAATATATCAATTCGGTAATATAAAACAAAATTTAAAAGTATTTTTTTGTCGTAATTAAGCTTGATAGGGCGCGGGTCTGGTGCGAATTTATGTTCGTAAATTTGACCGACCGCGATAGGCAATTCCAGCAAAATGAGCTACTATATATAGTATCGAAACCGACGAAAGCCACCATTGATTGTGGCACTATATCATTTGACGGTCGGATAAAACGAACGATTTTGAAAAGTGGGGATAGCATGATAACGACAAAAACAACCGATGACCTAGACCAATTGCGGGCTTTACCGGTCATTAAACGTGATGGGACCCAGACCAAATTCCATCCATATAAACTAGATTTTGTGTTACAGCAATTAATTGAGGATGCCGGTCAGCGCCAAGCAGTTCGGCAAGCGATTGTGGCGCATTATCAAGCAGCGACCACGATTGAAACACGGGAGTTACGGCCAGCCTTAATGCATATTTTTGATCAGCTTGGGTTGCCATTGGCGGCTAAGGCGTATCAAGATTACTTTGTGGCGGAACAACATCGCTTTTCTGCCGCGACTAATGTTCGCGAACGAATTGAAAAGTTATTCAACCGAGATGCGAGCGTCGTTCACGAAAATGCCAACAAAGATAGTAACGTTTTTAATACCCAACGTGATCTCGAGGCTGGCGCGGCTAGTCGGGCTTTGGGGCTAAAGATGTTGCCAGATTTAGTGGCAAAAGCCCATTTGCGTGGCGATATTCATTGGCATGACTTGGACTATTCACCAGTGACGCCAGAAACGAACTGTTGCCTGATTGATTTTGACGGTATGTTTAAGCATGGGTATAAGATTGGGAATGCGGAAGTCGCTTCACCGCGCTCAATTCAAACTGCAACGGCTCAAATGGCGCAAATTATTGCCAACGTGGCTTCCTTGCAATATGGCGGCTGTTCGGCGAATCGGGTCGACCAGTTGTTAGCCCCGTATGCAGCCATTAACTATCAAAAACATTTAGCTGACGCTGAAAAATGGGTCACTGCGGATAAACGCGATGACTATGCCAAGAGTAAAACTAAAAAAGACATCTATGATGCCATGCAAGCTTTGGAATATGAGATCAATACCTTGTATTCATCACAAGGGCAGACGCCATTTACGACGGTTAACTTTGGTTTAGGGACGAGCTGGATTGAACGGGAGATTCAAAAGTCTATCTTGCAGATCCGGATTAAAGGGCTCGGTAAAGAGCACCGGACGGCCATTTTCCCTAAGTTAATCTTCACGGTAAAGCGCGGTTTGAACTTGGCGCCAACTGATCCTAACTATGATATTAAGGAACTCGCGATTACGTGTTCGACCAAGCGGATGTACCCCGATCTTTTAATGTACGATAAAATCAAAGAATTAACCGGGAGTTTCAAAACACCCATGGGTTGTCGTTCCTTCCTACAAGGCTGGCGCGATGAAAATGGCGTTGAAGTCAACTCCGGTCGGATGAATCTAGGCGTGGTCACGGTCAACTTACCACGGATTGCGTTATCTGCGCATGGGGACCCGAAGTTGTTCTGGGAAATCTTTGAAGAACGGATGACGCTTTGCCATCAAGCTTTAGCTTATCGGATCGAACGGACTAAGGAAGCCAAGCCCGAAAATGCCCCGCTATTGTATATGTATGGCGCTTTTGGCAAGCGACTCCAAGCGGGGGATTCCGTTGATGAATTGTTTAAAAACCAGCGGGCCACGATTTCATTAGGCTACATTGGGATTTATGAAGTCTGCACCACGTTCTTTGGGCCTAATTGGGAACACAATGATCAAGCGCGTGCTTTTGCTGAAAAAGTTGTGAAAGCGTTGCGTGATAAATGTGCCGCTTGGGCAGCTGAAAGTGGCTATCACTACAGTCTTTATTCCACACCAGCCGAATCGTTGACCGATACTTTCTGTCGTGATGATATTGAAAAGTTCGGTCGGATTCCAGATGTGACGGATAAAGAATATTATACGAATAGCTTCCATTATGATGTGCGTAAGCATCCGTCACCATTTGAAAAGTTGTCCTTAGAAGAAGTCTTTCCTAAGTATGCTTCGGGTGGCTTTATTCACTATTGCGAATATCCTAATTTACGTCAAAATCCCAAGGCCTTAGAAGCTGTCTGGGACTGGGCGTATGATCATGTCGGTTATTTAGGGACGAATACGTCCATCGATCAATGCTTCAAATGTGGGTTCAAGGGTGAATTTACGGCCACAGCCCGCGGATTCGTGTGTCCACAATGTGGTAACCACGACCCGAAATATTGTGATGTTGTGAAGCGGACTTGTGGCTATCTTGGCAATCCGCAACAACGGCCAATGGTGCACGGACGCCACATTGAAATCGCGTCCCGTGCTAAAAATATGTCTCCGGAGATGATTAAGCATGCCGCGCGCTACGAAAGGTCCAAACAATCCGATGCCGAAAGAATGGCTGGCGGAGAACCTAAGTGAACAATATGTCGCTGATTATAAGGCGTTCAACTTTGTCGATGGTGAAGGAGTGCGCTGCAGTCTTTATCTGAGTGGCTGCCCGTTTCATTGCCCGGGCTGTTACAATGTGGCCGCACAAAATTTTCATTATGGGCAACCGTATACCCAAGACTTGGAAGATCAAATTATTGCTGATTTAAGTCAAGATTACGTTCAAGGTCTAACGTTATTGGGCGGTGAACCATTCTTGAATACGCAAGTTGGTATCCGAATTTGTGAACGGGTGCGGCACGAGTTCGGTCACACTAAGGACATCTGGTCATGGTCAGGCTATACTTGGGATGAATTACAACAAGACTCGGATGATAAGTTGAAGATGTTGTCGCTGATTGATATTTTGGTTGATGGGCGGTTCTTGCAGAATAAGATGGACTTAACTTTGCAATTCCGTGGCAGTTCGAATCAACGAATTATTGATGTGCCTAAGTCATTGGCTAGCGGGAACGTTGTTATTTGGGATAAACTCAAGAAATAGGTCTTTAGTTGATTTGCACAGGTCATCATTTAAAGAAAATAAACAGCATTGCTACAGGAAGCTTTTCCTGAGGGCAATGCTGTTTTTGCAAATAATGTTGAAGCCTATTGACTAGATTTGGACGGATAAGAAATTCATGATGATTGGTGCATTCAACGTGGTAGCAGTTAGATTGTCTAGCAGTCAAAAGAAGTGAGACTCAAGCAGTCAATATCACCAACCAACAGCCGGAGCGTCCAAGCTTAAGGCTGTATCAAACCATTTAAACTGGTAGATTCCCCAATTAAGCTGATTTTTGACAAGTCATCTTTAGCTACAAACTGCCGTGTAGACCGCTTTATCGCAGTTGACCAGTTCCAGTCTGCTAAGACTAGTTTATGACGACGCATTCATTAAAATGACAACTTTAAATGTAACGAACAGTTAGGTTGCAAACAAATTAATCGTATTTTAATAAAAAAGCGGGATAAACAGTCGAAATTTTTTATATTAAAGTCTATACTTATATTGTGTTAATCCACTTTGACACGAGGATCATATGAAATGAGGTTTTGTATAAGATGTATCGCTTTTTTGTTCAGCCACAAGTTGATCAACGTCAACAGGTAGTTTTTGGCTACGAACTTTTATTACGTAAAGAGCAGCATGGTCACTGGGCGGTTCCGGCAAAGTTTACGGAATTGTCGCTCGACAAACAAGTGCATTTATTAGAAGAGTTAGCTGGTCAATTGGCGACCAAAGCGACTAACCAGGTCTTAGCATTAAATCTAAATCGCGAACAAGCGGAGGATGAGTTAATGCTCGGGACCATCATTTACTTGAAGAAACGGCTTAATCCAGCAGCACTAACGATTGAATTGACTGAAAGTGCGACTTTAGCAGAAATTCAAAAGTATAGTATGCTTTTTCATCAATATGGCATTCAGTTGAGTATCGATGATGTTGGGACGGGTTCGAATACATTTGACAATATTAAGGATGCCTTGCCGTTTGTCGATCAGATTAAGTTTGCCATGCAGAATTTGCGGATGAGCGGAAAAGCGGATCAAATTCCGACGGCGTTAGCTTTTTGGCAGACCATTGCGCGTGATTATCATCTTGACTTGATTTTAGAAGGGGTCGAAGATGAGCATGATCAACGGATGGCGCAACAATTAGGGATTGAATTGCATCAAGGTTATTATTATGGTAAGCCACGACTGGCAGTGAAGCCAGCGGCAACTGAGGTGCAACCAACAAGCAACGAGCGTTAATAAGGAAGGTTAACTATGACATGGTCTTACTGGCGGGTACCGCCGTTTATCACCAGTATCTTCTTTATTTTAGGAGTACTGACGTTATATTGGGTCCTTTTTAATTGGATAACTTCGTGGGTCCATGCCCGACATATTAACATCGACGACGATGTGATTAATTCTTGGCATGGGGTCATCTACATGTTGGTGTTTGTCTTCAGCATGCAGACCTCGATTGTGGGGCAGTCCAATTCCTGGGAATTTATGAACTTTCAAATTATCGCGATCATATTCTGTGCGTACTTTTTGAATATTCATGTGCCCTATTACTTCTTCTTCCCAATCGTTTTAATCTACATGGTGTTTAACCAATCGATTGGATACTGGCAGTCATGGGCGCACGCAATCACGTTAATTACTTTTTTCTGGGTACTAAATTCGATCCGGATTCATTTTCAAAATCATAAGCGCGCGCCTTTGATTTATATGGCGGTCAGCGTCCCATTTGGTGGCTTATTGTGGTTTTGGATGAAGTTTAAGTTTAACTTTTCTTGGTCAACTTTTGGTCAAGAATGGTTATACTTGATTATTTTTGAAATGTTGCTATACGCTTACGTCACTATGTTGACGCGCGATAGTGAGTTCAAGTTGCGGTTGGCACAATTTGCCAGCCACGATGCGTTAACGCAAACGGAGAACTTTGCTGCTTACACGGGTGAGATCAAGTTCTTGTTTGATGATAGTGTTAAAAATAATTTGAAATTATCGATGATGATGTTTGATATTGATCATTTTAAACATGTTAATGACACTTACGGCCATCTGGCGGGTGACCGGGTTTTGCAACATGTTGCGGATGTGGTGCAGACCGTTATTAATGCGAACGATACCAAGGTCAAGCTCTATCGGACCGGTGGTGAAGAATTTAACGTGTTGTTCCCAGGTTATGATTTAGAGTCAACGCAAACCATTGTCCGTCAGATTTTTGTGGCGTTGAATCATTTAGATGTGAATTTCGGGGATCAACAAATTCCAATCTCGATTTCTGTGGGGGTTTCGACCTTAGCAGCAGCGGATGCGTCACCAACTGATTTCTATAATCGGGTTGATCATAATTTGTACCATTCAAAGCGGAATGGACGGATGCAGATTACGGTTGAATAAAGTTAAAAATAAAAGGATTGAAGCCCAACGACTTCAATCCTTTTTGTTTTACAGCGGGTTAACGAATGACTAAGACTGAGATTGGCGCGTACTTCGCCATGTAGGCGGCTTGACTGCCGAAATGCTTGGTAATGCCGTGCTTGGCTAGTGAGCCAATAATCAAGATATCTGGTTGAACGTCCGGAATGACGGTCTTGACAATGGTCTCACCAGGTTCGCCGGTAGCAGTCATGATCTGAACGTCAGCGACTCCGGCTGCTTGGGCCTGATGTTGATAAGTCTGCAAGTGTTGAATCAGGGCGTCGCGTTCACCGTGAACGTAGTCTTTGTTCAAAGCTTGGTAGACATTCATTTGATCGTCTTCTAAGACGGAGACAATCACGAGTTCAGCCGCATCCTTTTTAGCTTGTTGTACAGCATATTGAAAGGCGAGCAGGGCATCGGGTGAATCATCGACGCCAACTAAAATTCGTTGATAGGTGGTCCTCATGCGGCTTCACCTGCCTTAGCCGCTAGCTTGGCGGCGTAACGTCGGTTGCCCCGGTAGAGTTCGACCGTGGTCCACGTTAGTAACGCCATGATAGCGATGATTAAGATGATGGCAATGCTATTAGCCAGATCAGTCTGAGCGGCGCTAGGATTATCGCCAAAGAAGCCGACGACTTGCGCAGGTAAGCCGATTAGGTTCAGGACAGTCAAGCCAACGACGGACAACCAACCGAGTCCTTTAATGATCCAACTGTTCTTAAACCGGTTGCCCATTTCAGTGGCACTATCAGTCATCATTAGTAACGGTAACATTGAGAATGGCAGCGCGAAGGCGAGAAAGACTTGCGAATTATTCATTAGGTCGTTCAACGCTTCGTGTTCTGCAATGGCACTTTTTCCACTAGTTAACATGACGCAAATCAAGACCGGAATTACAGATAATAGCCGGGTGACGAGGCGGCGTAACCAAAGTGGCATCCGCATGTGAACGAAGCCTTCCATGATAACTTGGCCGGTTAAAGTCCCGGTAATCGTGGAGTTTTGACCAGAAGCAAGTAAGGCGACAGCGAAGAGTGCCGACAAGACGCCGGATTTGGCTACCCCAATCAGTAAGCCGTTACTTAACGTCGAAGTGTTGGATAAGGCATTGTAAAGGCCGAAGAATGAAGGATCTTTAACGGCCCCAGTCTTAAAGACGGCGACACCCATAATTAGGAGTAACGCATTAACGAAGAAGGCCGCGGTCAGTTGGATGTTGGAATCCAAGCTGGCGAACTTAACAGTGCGAGCGACATCATCTTCATCATGATGGTTAATCTTACGAGTCTGTGAAATCGCCGAGTGCAAGTACAAATTATGTGGCATGACGGTGGCCCCGATAATGCCAAGTGAACCGCTTAATGGCGTCATGCCAGCAACGGTTTTTGAACTAGAAATTGTAGCGGTTGTTGGAATCAGACCGGCGAAGACTTGGCCCCAGTTTGGCCCCGATAAGGCGACCTGGTAGACGAAGACGAAGAGAATGACCATGATCAAGCAGACCACGATGGCTTCAATCTTACGGAAACCAATTTTAGTTAATAATAGTAAAATCAGAACATCAAAAACGGTAATGAAGACCGCAATGATTAAAGGAATGCCAAAGAGCAAATATAGCGCAATCGCCGCGCCAATTACTTCCGCAATATCAGTCGCCATAATGGCAAATTCTGTTAAAATCCAAAGGACAATGCCGAGGCTTTTACTGGTCCGAGCGCGGATTGCTTGGGCCAAATCCATCTGACTCACGATGCCAAGTTTGGCCGCCATGTATTGCAGCAGCATCGCAATCAAACTTGAAATCAAGATGACAGACATTAACATATATTGGAAATTCTGGCCGCCGGTAATCGACGTGGACCAATTCCCAGGATCCATATAGCCGACAGCGACTAGTGCACCAGGCCCCGAGTAAGCGAATAGCGTTTTCCAGAAGCCGATGTTTTTGGGCACTTCGATCTTACCATTGATCTCCTCTAGTGAGGGACCGTTCGCATATTCGATCAATTTGTGCGACCGGTTGGAGCTAGTTAGTTTCTTCAAGGTAAGCCCACCTTTCTTATTTCTGAATCGGCTTTATTGTACTCGGGTTAAAAACTGAAACCGTCAAAATCAAGTGATTTAACGTTGAGTTGCCGTTAAAAATAGCTGTCGGGGGTAAAGGGCGTTAACTTACTATGTGGATGGAAATTGCCACTCTGGTTGGTCTGGACTGATGCTGGAACGTGGTGGCCACGTTTATGAACCAAAGGTGAGGCGGTCTCATAAATCGGGCTTTCACTAGAACGGGAAAAGCACCCGTCCAAGTGAAACGACACCACTGAGCATCATCCCGCCCGCGCTAAATTGGTGTTCTTTTATTAATTATCGATGTACTTTAATTTGTTTAAGGTAGCTCTGTTCAATGGTAGGTTTTCGGCATATGGACGTTAATTGTACGAAATAATTGGAGTTACTTAGTGGGAACGAAGACATGTTTGGTTGTTGTTCTTGGTAGTTTGGTTAATATTAGGTTGAGAGTAAAAAATATTATTATGTTAGTTAACGCCGGGCGGGCCGAAATTGGCTCAGTGGTGTCGTTGATCTTAGTCGATGGGGTGTTCATCGGCTTAGATCAAGCCCGGCTTGTGAGACCGATTTTTGGCTCACAAACGTGGCCACCACGTTCCAGCCGATTTCGGCCCAATCAGAGTGACAAGTTTAATCAATCGTTATTAGTAGTTAACAGGCTTTGTATGTATATTGTGTTAACAAACTAGAGGGATTAAGTGTAAATCTTCACAAATTGATTTAGCAGGGTGCCCTTGACGGTAAAAATATGGTAAAGTCATCCTAGAAAGTTTACCATTAAGACAACTAGTGATTCAGATTGTTAATTTGCGAAATTTGCAAACAAACCAGTGTCAAGTTATAAGGAGTGGGCAGCATGCCAGTAACAACGAGTACTATTATTCCAGTCGTCGCCCCCGTTACCGGCCAAATGATTAATTTGGCAACGGTTTCGGATTCGGTTTTTTCACGCGGACTTTTAGGGGCTGGTTGCGGGTTTATTCCGCAGACCGATCAGATCGTGGCGCCCGTTGCTGGTGAAGTGACCATGATTGCCAAGACTAAGCATGCACTGGGATTTAAAACTAAAAATGGGTTGGAATTTTTATTGCATCTCGGATTGGATACCGTTGAATTAGCGGGGACGCCATTTCGGTTGACCGTTAAAGTGGGCGACCATGTGGCGGCTGGTCAGCTGATTGCTCAGATGGACGTGGCGGCGGTGGCCGCAGCGGGTAAAGAAACGACGGTGTTATTGACGATTACTAACGCTGCCGAACGGGTCCATGCCTTACTGTTGGCTGCTAGTAATCAGGTTTATCCAGCGGGAACAGTGATTGCTGGGATTACCCTGAATCTGGCCGCTAATCATGAGGTAGGAACGATTGGGCCGCCAGCGACATCGACCGCGACATTGGCCAACGCCATTATTCAAGCGGTAGGTGGTCCTAGTAATATTGACAGCGTCATTCATTGTATGACGCGGCTGCGATTTTACTTAAAGGATGCTAGTTTAGCGAATGATGTGGCAGTTGCACGACTTGATGGTGTGTTAGAAGTTGCGCGAGCGAGTGGTCAATATCAAGTGGTCATTGGATCAACAGTGGCTGAGGTGTACGCGGCAATGTTGCCGCAACTTGGGGTGTCGGCAGATGACAAGGTGGCCGACAGTTCCGACTTACCGCCGACCCAAACTTTCTTCGGCAAAGTTTGGCGCCGGTTAAGTCAATTTATTGGTGTCATGACGGCGGCAATGTTTCCCATTATTAGTCTCTTGGCGGGGGCCGGGTTACTAAAAGGGGTGCTGGCAGCGATTGTCGGCTTTAAATTATTGGCAACCAGCAGTGGCACTTATTTGGTCTTGAATGCTGTTAGTGATGCGGTATTCTACTTTTTACCAGTCATGTTAGGCTTTACAGCGGCCAAACGGTTAGGGTCAAATCCAGTTACGTTAGCAGTGGTCGGGGCCGTGTTAACGTATCCAGCGTTGGTGAACGCCGCCCAAAAGGCGAGTACCGCGCAGATCAGCTTCTTCGGGTTGCCGTTGATGTTAATGAATTATACGGCCGCGGTTTTTCCGATGATTGTGGCCGCTTGGTTGGGTAAATACGTAGAACGTGGCCTCAAACGGGGGTTACCAGCCTATTTACAAGGGGTCTTACTGCCGATTTTAGAAGTGATTTTTTTGTGTGGTGTGATCTTGATCGGGATTGGGCCCCTGACGACTTATCTTAGTCAGGGCTTGGCTAACGGTATCGTCGCCTTGTATCGGTTAAGCCCCGCGGTTTCAGGACTGATTATCGGTGGGGTCTATCAGGTCTTAGTGATCTTCGGCTTACACTGGGGATTGGTGCCAGTCGTGATCAACGATTTAGCGACAAATGGGCATAGCTATTTGAATGCGATTATCTCCTTAACGATGGTCGCGCAAGGCGGAGCGGCTTTAGCAGTCGGTCTGCGCGCTAGACAAGCACGGGTTCGGCATTTATCAGTCGCCGCTGCCGTGGCCGCATTTTGTGGGATTACTGAGCCGGCATTATATGGCTTTAATCTGAAATACAAGCGTTTATTCGTTGCGGCTAGTTTGGCGAGTGCGCTTGGCGGGCTAGTTGCTGGTCTTTTGCGGGTGAATAACTATGCGTTGTCCGGGTCGTTGATTGGCTTTCCGGCATTTATTACGCCTGGTGTTGGGATTGGACCGAACTTTTATGGTTACTTGATCTCACATTATGGGACATTGATTGTGGCCTTAGGGTTGGCGTTAGTCTTGAGTTTAGGTCAACACTTTCAGGCTAAATCGGCACTACCGACTGCTTAATTGAAAGCGGATTACTTGCTTTTATTTGGTAGGTCAGTTTACTATTAAGCTAAACTGATAAGGAGTGATTCGAATGAGTGAAGCAACTTTTAATCAAGCAGAATTAGCGAAATATAACGGTCAAGCTGGCCAACCGGCTTATGTTGCGGTTGATGGCGTTGTTTACGATGTTACTGGTGTCGCGGCGTGGGCAGGCGGCAAGCATCATGGTAACTTGGCGGGTCAAGAATTAACTAAAGTAATCGATGAGGTCTCACCACATGGTCGGCGAGTCCTTGAAAAGCTGACCGTGGTTGGTAAGTACGTGGAATAAGATTAGTTTTGAGTCTGAAGCTTAATTCAGACTCTTTTTTTGTGCATCTGATATTGATTGGATTAAACTGATACTTCGTTAACTACTGGATTAGTTATGAACAGTTCCAGTATTTGATTAAGTGGATGATTGACCAATTCTAATGAGCAGCAAGGTTTTTTAAAAGCTCAAAATGTAACCGCTCCATAATTTGTAATCAAATTGTTACTTATGAAGCCCCACAACGACATGCTATAGTAATCACTCGTAACTAAGGAATAGGAGTGTGCATATATGCCACGTAATTGGAAAGAAGAAGTTGTGTTTACGGCGATTATGGCGGGGTTGATGGTGTTTGTGATGACGGCGTATAACGTCACGATGGCCCAGGGATTCAGCAACGGCCTAGTTCTGGCAATCTTGGGCGGGTATCCGCTAGGGTTGTTAGTGGCGATTATCTTAGACTTATTGGTCGTTGGACCGATTGCCAAAGGTTTGGCTTTCAAATATATCATTAATGATTACATGCGAAAAAGGACGGTTTTAATTGGGATTACGATCTCAGTTTTGATGGTACTTGGCATGGTAACTTGCATGTCCCTGTTTGGGATTGCGGTGGAAGGCGAATTAAGCGGCGCCCATGTCTTGGCAACTTATGGCCATACTTGGCTCTTTAACTTAATTGTCGCATTACCATTACAGCTACTCATTGTCGGGCCAATCGCTCGAGCCGTGTTAGGAAAGATGCAAGCCGCAACCGTTAAACGTGAAGCTGACGCGGTGACGGAAAAAGATTAGTTTCGCTTAGAGGTGTTGGCCAATGTCAGCGCCTTTTTTACTGCACTCAAAATGGTGTTTTAACCAGATTTTGAGGCTAAAAAGGCACAAATTAAAGCAAATAACTAAAGGTGCCAATTGTTAAACGGCTTGATTAACCAAGTTAAAAGTGACGTTCAGCCCTGGTAAATCAGGCTTGGGCGTCACTTTTTTTCTTCGAAATCGCTCACTAGCAAATAACGGAAAAAGTTTGTGATTGGAAACGGTTACCAGCTATAATCAGCTTTGTTAAATGAACGACCAAAACAAAAATCAGGGTTATTTAGAAAGGGGCAAGTGAAATGGCTGAAATTGCACTTGAACATATTTATAAGAAATATGACGGCAACCCGGAATATTCGGTAACGGATTTCAATCTGCATATGCAAGATGATGAATTTATCGTATTCGTGGGGCCGTCTGGTTGCGGGAAATCCACAGTTTTACGCATGATTGCCGGGTTGGAGTCAATTACCAAGGGGAATGTCCGGGTCGGTGATCAAGTCGTGAACCGCATGGCACCCAAGGATCGCGACATCGCAATGGTTTTTCAAAATTATGCCTTATATCCTAATATGAACGTCTACGCTTGGTGCTAGTTGATTAGATTTGTACAAAAATAGCCCAACAAGGCTACACTATAGTTACTCTACTAACTAAG
>NZ_BJDK01000045.1 GCF_005405105.1 Lactiplantibacillus dongliensis | reverse complement strand
CTTAGTTAGTAGAGTAACTATAGTGTAGCCTTGTTGGGCTATTTTTGTACAAATCTAATCAACTAGCACCAAGCGTACTAAATGTAATTAGCAATGTTGAGGAGGGGTTGATCAATGATGTGGATGTCAGTTGTCGTACTATTAGTGTATATCGCCATCTTCGGGGGTGTCGGCTGGTTATTGTGGAAGTTGTTCAGCATGTTAGGAAAAATCGTCAGCACGTTGCAACAGATTTTAACAGAATTACAACGTAAGTAAGTGTCAAAAGTCGATCAATCATTTTCGTATAAGGGGACGATCAAATGAGTGCTAACCTGATGGATATTACATTTATTGTAATCAATTTAGTGGTTGTTGGATTCTTTGGTTATTTAATTTGGAAACTATTTAAACTATTAACAGATATTAATAAAAAATTGTGATGGCAATCTTTTTAGCGCCGTTTGTAAAAATAGACACGCTGTTTAAAATGATTTTTTCATTTTAAGCAACGTGTCTATTTGATTAAAGTCGGTAAATATCTAAGATACTGCCGGTATTGGCATCTGCTAGGAACTCGTATTGAACCAATTGACCGTCTTCATAACGGGTGATCCCGCCATAATAGACATCAGTCCGTAGTGCGAATTTTTGAAGCGGGGCTTTTTTCATTTCAATCCATGAGCCTTCAATTGGAGCTTCTTTTAAGAAGGCGCGTTTGACTTGATTTAAGATTTGATTGGGGGTTGGTCGGCGCAACCGTTTGAGGAGGCCGCCGATTGAAAAGCCACCTGCGACTCCGGCCATTCCAACTGCCAATAAACCGCCGTATTGAATTTGTTTATGCATGTTGCGTACTCCTTTCGACCAACTCGGATATTTTTTTGTTCAGAAATAGTATACCAATGATTGACGCGAATACCAAGAAAAGTCATAATTAATCAGTATGATTCTATTGAAATAAGTTATAATAATAAAATGAACGCATAAGCTAAGAAATAAAGGGGATACCAATGTTAATTACAAGTTATAATCCAACGCAACTAGGCGATACGTTAATCGCTATTTTACGCCCAGATACGGCTGAACAAAAAATTGAAACCCATGCCAACGTCACCCGAATTAGTGACGTTGCTACCGGTGAAACGTTAGGTTACAACTTTTTCGACGTTTCTAAAACATTGGGCACCTTAGACGTTAATGGTCAGATCAAATTGACAGCTGACCAAGTGGCTAAGTTAAACGACTTGTTGACGGCTAATGATTTTGACGCTGACTTGGTCGTTGATTTGACGCCTAAATTCGTGGTGGGTCATGTGGATTCAGCGGAAGCCCATCCCAAGTCCGATCATTTACAAATTACCAAGACCAATGTTGGAACGGATACGGATTTGCAAATTGTCAGTGGTTCACCGAACATGCAAGCAGATATTTTAGTGGTTGTTGCTAAAGTTGGGGCAATGATGCCCGATGGCTTGATTATTTGGCCCGGCGAATTACGCGGTGTTGAAAGTGACGGCATGATCGTTTCTGGTCGTGAATTACAGTTACCACATGCACCACAACACCCGGGTGCCATGATCTTACCAGCTGATTATCAAGCGGTCGGCGAACCATTTGACTTTGATCGGGCCCAAACTTTATTTACTGCTTAAGTCGCATTAACACTGAAATTAGGATGATTGAAAATGAACCATTATGATGGCCCGGCTTTTTTCCGGAAATATGCACGACCTCAAAAAAAGAATCGTTCCGCGGCGGCCAGTCAATCAACTCCTGCTGCGGACCAACCAACGCAATCAGCAACAAGCGCTGCGGCGGCGCCTACACCACCAGTCCGGCCAAAAAAGGTTGTGCCGGCAACTAGTGCGGCTCCGTTTAGTGGTGGCACGCATGGGGTGTTCCATCCGTCCAAGGTGCCGGCCCAGTTAGCGAGTGCCAAGCAAGTGCACCAGCCGTTGGCACCAACGGATACCACGGATTATTTGGCGATTGAAACATTATTGCACAAGTCACGCGACAGTTATTTATTGTTTGCAACGGCAGGTGATGAAACTTTCCCAGTAGTTGAGCTACAAGCAGCGCAACCGATGTCAGCAAGCATTGACGCTGATTCAACTAGTCAAGCAAAGGTTGAGTCGGCGAGTGCTAGTCAAGCTGTTGCGGCGGTCAGTCAGGCAGCAACGGAAGTCTTTCAACCGACTAGTACGTCAGCGTTACCAACCGTGGTGTTTGAGCCGACTGAACCCAGCTTGGCAGCCAGTGTGGTTGTAGCCGAGCAATCAGTGGCCGCGCGCGCGTTGCCGACCGTGGTCTTTGAGCCAACTGATCCAAGCTTAGCGGCTAGCGTTGCAGCGCTGGCACCGGTATCTGCCGATGCTGCTGAACCGACCGTCGTGTTTGAACCCACGCAACCGATTGAATCGGCTGCCCCAGCGCCTATTAGTGCTGAGCCAACGGTGGTCTTTGAACCGACGGCGCCAATTACGGTGGCTAATGATGACACTGCCAGTCAAGTTGAATCAGTTGCGAGTGTGGCCCCAAGTACGGCGGTACCTAGTGAAGCCCCAAGTGCGGCCGCTAAGCCAACCCATGGCCTGGGCTTGTCACTAGATGCGATTATGAATGAAGAAGATCAGGCACAAGCTGATTTGGCGTTATTCAAAGATGCGCCAGTGGCTGATGATGATGCTGATTTGTATCAACCAGTCGGGGTGCATCGTTCAGTTTCGCAAGCACCGACACCGCGTGTCCAGTCAACAGCGCCACGTTCAGCTGAACCAGCGCCGGTAACAAGTGCGGCCAGCGAACCAGTCTCGGCCGTTCACTCAGGTGATTCTGCGGCACCAGTTCTAGCCGATAAAGAATTAGCGGCGTATCATTTTCCGCCGTTAGCCTTACTGAAAGATCCCGTGATTCCAGATGAAAGCGAAATGGATGATTGGATTGAAAGCAAGGCTAGTGCGCTCGATGAGTCGTTGGACGCCTTTGGAGTTGATGCTAATGTCGTTGACTGGACAGTTGGGCCAACGGTCACTCAGTTCCAAGTAAAATTGGCCCGCGGGGTTAAAGTCAGCAAGATTACCAATTTAAATGATGATCTGAAGTTGGCGTTAGCGGCCAAAGATATTCGAATTGAGGCGCCGATTCCTGGTCGCAACACAGTCGGAATTGAAATTCCTAATAAGAAGTCTCGCCCGGTCATGTTGTCGGAAGTTTTAAATTCAACGAAATTTAAGGAAAGCAAGTCGCCACTGACCGTTGCGTTAGGGGTCGATTTGTTTGGGCAACCGCAAGTCACCGATCTGCGGAAAATGCCGCATGGCTTGATTGCCGGGGCCACGGGTTCCGGGAAGTCAGTCTTTATTAACAGTATCTTGGTGTCGATTCTCTATAAAGCGAATCCCCAAGAAGTTAAGCTGTTACTGATTGATCCAAAGGCGGTTGAACTAGCGCCGTACGATAAAGTTCCACACCTGCTGGCACCAGTAATCTCTGAACCCAAGGCCGCTTCGGCTGCGTTGAAGTGGGTCGTTGATGAGATGGATCATCGTTACGAAAAGCTCGCTGCGGGTGGGGCGCGTAACATTGAACAGTTCAACCAATTGGCCGTTGAACATCATGAGGATGGCTTAAAAATGCCGTATATCGTGATTGTGATTGACGAATTGGCCGACTTGATGATGGTGGCCTCTAGTGAGGTGCAAGATTACATTGCCCGCATTACCCAAAAGGCACGGGCTGCCGGGATTCACTTGTTAGTTGCCACTCAGCGGCCAAGTGTCGATGTGGTGACTGGACTGATTAAGAATAATATTCCAACGCGAATTGCCTTTATGGTGGCGAGTCAGATTGATTCGCGGACCATCTTAGACGCGAGTGGGGCGGAACGATTGCTGGGCCGCGGGGATATGCTGTATCTCGGCAATGGGCAAAGTACGCCGATTCGGATTCAAGGGACTTATGTGGATAGCGAGATTGATGATATTGCGCAATTTGTGCGTGATCAAGCTGCACCGCATTATGAGTTCCAGCCGGATAACTTAATGAAGCATGAGGAAGCTGCTAAGAATCAAGACGAACTCATGCCAGAAATTTTGGCTTACTTGGCCGATGAAGAGACCATTTCTACTTCTAAGTTGCAACGAACGTTCTCAGTCGGCTACAATCGCGCGGCTAATATTATTGATGATCTCGAAAGCCGCAACTATGTGTCACCAGCTAAAGGATCAAAGCCACGTGATGTGTATTTCACGGCGGACGATTTAACTAAATTACAAGCTAACTCATAACAAAAAATCAAGGATTCACCAGTCAAATGATGAATTGTCAATATGGGAGATTATAAGAACAATGGATAAAGCAACGGTTTATTATTTTGTAGGGATTAAGGGCTCTGGAATGAGCTCATTAGCTTTGATTTTGCACGATAAGGGGTTTAAAGTCGAAGGTTCCGATATCGAACAATATACCTTTACGCAGAAAGGCTTAGCTGCCGCTGGGATTAAAATGTTGCCTTTTGATGCAGCCAATATTCATGATGGCTTAACGGTGATTGCCGGGAATTCCTTTACCGACGAACATCCTGAAATCAAAAAAGCGCGTGAAATGGGCTTACCAGTGTACCGTTACCATGAATTTTTAGGTAAATTAATGGAAGGCTACACGAGTATCGGGGTTGCTGGGACGCATGGTAAGACTTCAACGACGGGGTTGTTGTCACATGTATTGAGTAACATTGCCCCAACGAGTTATTTGATTGGTGATGGGACTGGGAAAGGGACGCCAGACGCTCGTTTCTTCGTCTTTGAAGCCGATGAATACCGTCGCCATTTCGTTGCTTATCATCCTGACTATGCCATCATGACCAATGTTGACTTTGATCATCCTGATTATTACAAGGATCTAAACGATGTACAGTCAGCCTTCAAGCAATTCGGTAGCCAAGTTAAAAAAGGTATCTTTGCTTGGGGTGACGATGAAAGTTTACGGCATTTAGATGTTGAGACGCCGATCTATTATTACGGGACGAAGGATCGTGATGATTTCCAAGCTGTCAATATCAAGCGGACGACCAAAGGCTCTTCATTTGAAGTGACGTATCAAGGGAAATCCTTAGGTGAATTCGAAATTCCATTGTTCGGTGAACATAATGTCTTGAATAGTATGGCTGTCATTGCGGTTGCTTACTTTGAAAAAGTTGACTTAGACGAAATTCGTCGCGAATTATTGAGCTTCAGTGGCGTTAAACGGCGCTTCTCTGAAACTAAGGTCGGCGATATGATGTTGATCGATGACTATGCGCATCATCCATCAGAAATCAAAGCTACTTTGGATGCTGCCCGTCAAAAGTATCCTGATAAGGAAATCTTGGCAGTCTTCCAACCACATACGTATTCTCGGACGAAGGCGTTGATGGATGGCTTTGCCGCCAGCTTAAGCAAAGCTGACCATGTCTTCTTGACCAACATCTTCAGTTCAGCACGTGAAAAGAGTGGCGATGTGTCATCGGAAGATTTAGCAGCTAAGTTACCAAATGGCGGCGAAATCATCACGATGGACAGCATGGCAGCATTAACGGCTTATCATGATGCCGTGGTCGTCTTCATGGGTGCCGGTGATATTCAAAAATATGAAAAAGTTTACGAAGACGCAGTTAACGCGCGTTAAGCGAACTTGAAACTAGCGACTCAATGTTGAATTGAGTCGCTTTTTTGTCGGCTGTATTTCGATTGTCACTCTGGTTGGGTCAGCCTTGGCTGGAACGTGGTGGCCACGTTTTTGAGCCATAGTGCGGTCTCAAATGACACCACTGAGCCCATGCTGACCCGCCCGTCGTTAATCAATGGTTAGTTATTTTTATGGTGGGTGACAAATAGGGATAGTGGTTGGACATTGGCTGATGATTTTTTTGAGATGCATTTTTGTTTCCTGAAAAACATATGCTGACGACCATCTTTGATACCAATAATGGCAATTGATAGTTGGTATAGCTATCGCAAGGTATCACTAATTTTTAACTAACACTAGTTAAGTGTAGCCGAGCGGGCATGGTATCCCGTGTCGATGCGCTTAGCCAGTGGGTTAGGCTGGCTTAGCGCATGGGACGACTTTGAAGACGTGGTTTTCGGCTTCCAAGCGAGGAGATCGACCGCACTTTGGCGATTCCCGGTCCCCACCGGATGCCTTGTCCGCTCGGTGGAACGACAGTCAAAATCCGGCAAAAGGTTTGCGGCAAGTTCACCCCAAAATCGTTATAAAATCTTATAGTTATCACAGATACAAACTGTTTTACCTTCTTTGACTAATCTGATACACTAGATATCAAGAAAGTTGAGGTGACTGATTGAGATGGTTGATCGAATTTGGTGCAGTCATGCAATTGACAAATTGGCCACTGACCGTCACTAGCTATGCGTTAGTGACGTCTCAATTAGCACGGCAACTCGGATTTTGAAAAGATAACTAGTTAAATATTAGGTGAAAGAGGGATTATATGAACAACTTTCAACAAGAACCACAAAACCCCCGTACAATTAATACCCAAGTGGGGTTACGTAGCTTTTTAGCTAAAATGTATGGGTACATGTCATTGGCGGTATTGGTTTCAGCAGTCGTGGCATTCTTATCGATGACGGTTTGGAAACCGGTTATTTTCGGCGCCTTTGCCTCACATCCGCTCATGTTTTTGATGATTTTCATCATTAGCATGTTTGCGATGATTGGTGGGATTCAAGTTAATGCCACCCGTAATCCAGCGATGAGTTTTACTTTGTTAATGCTCTTTGCCGTGGTCTTTGGCGCTGAAATGTCGATCACGTTGTCCTTGTATACGAAGGCTTCAATTGTTGGGGCGTTCTTTGCGGCCACGGCGGTCTTTGGCACAATGGCGGTGATTGGGACGACAACTAAGCGCGATATGTCACGTTTAGGCACGCATTTATTTGCCGCTTTAATCGGACTGTTAGTAGCTTCCGTGGTAAACATGTTCCTACAAAGCGCCATGATTAGCTACGTCTTCTCGTATATTGGCGTGTTGATCTTCGCGGGGTTATCCATGTGGGATGCCAACCGGATGCGTGATATGTATCTGAAGTACGGTGACCAAGTTTCTTCAACTGGGTTAGCTGTTACGGGGGCCTTACAACTTTACTTGGACTTCGTTAACTTGTTCTTATACTTTGTCCAAATCTTCGGTGGTTCTAGCCGCGATTAATTAAATGATTGCATAAAACGAGTGCTGACTTGGTCAGTAACTCGTTTTTTCTTACCATGATTGCCCGTAAACCGCCATTTTTTGGTACAATTAAGACTATAAATAGTCCGACTAAAAGGAGCGTAATCTAATGGCAAAAAAATTATTATTGATTGATGGCAACAGCGTCGCGTTTCGGGCGTTCTTCGCGCTGCATAATCAGCTCGATCGCTTTGTGAACGCTGACGGGTTGCACACGAATGCCATTTATGGCTTCAATACCATGCTGGATCATATGATCAAAGCCGTTAATCCGACTGATATGCTTGTGGCATTTGATGCCGGTAAAACGACTTTTCGGACGGCAATGTTTGATAATTACAAGGGTGGTCGTGCCAAGACCCCGGGTGAATTCTCGGAACAAATGCCGTATATTAAACAATTACTCGATGCTTATGGCATCCAACATTACGAATTAAAAGATTATGAAGCCGATGATATTATCGGGACGTTAGCCGGTCAAGCAGATGCGGCGGGCTATACCACCACGGTTGTGACTGGTGATCGGGATTTGACACAATTGACCACGGATCACACGACCATTGCGGTGACGGTCAAAGGGGTCTCTGAAGTTGAACGTTATACGCCCGCACATGTGCAAGAAAAGCTAGGCATTACGCCATTACAGATTATTGATATGAAGGGCCTGACCGGCGATACCTCGGATAATTATCCAGGTGTCACTAAGGTCGGTGAAAAGACGGCGCTCAAGCTTTTGAAGCAATATGGCTCAATTGAAGGAGTCTACGAAAACATCGACGACATGAAAAAGTCGAAGATGAAGGAACATTTGATTGAAGATCATGATTTAGCCACGCGGGCGAAAGTTTTGGCGACAATCAAACGTGATGCGCCAATCACGGTTGGCATTGCCGATTTAACTTACGACGGTCCAGATGTTGAAAAGTTAGCGGAATTCTATCAAACGATGGACTTTCAATCATTTTTAAAGAAATTAAACGTTGGTCCCGCTGAACCGGCCAAGCCAATTGATTACACTGTATTGACTAAGGATAATCTTGGTGAATTAGCGCAATTTACGGATCATGTTGAGTTTTACTTAGAAATGCCAACCCCTAATTATCACACCTCAGCCTTTGCTGGGTTTGCGATTGGTCATGCGGATCATTGGTATGTCAGTCGCGACGTGGAATTATTGTTGCAGCCGACAGTTAAAGACTTATTAGCCAGCGAAACGGTCCAAAAAAATGTGTTCGATATGAAACGGACGATTGTGGGCTTGCACCGCTTAGGCTTAACGCTTAAGGCCGTCGATTTCGACTTATTACTAGTCTCATATTTACTTGATACTAATGACAACAGTAATGACCTCGGTAGTTTAGCTGAACAACATGGCTACACGGACTTGCCGACTGATGAAACGGTTTATGGCAAAGGGGTTAAACGGGCGATTCCTGATGATGATACCGTGTTCTTTAGCCATTTAGCGCGCAAGTTAGCGGCGATTGCGGCTTTGAAGACGGAATTATTAAAGAAACTTGATGAAAATGAACAAACACCGTTATATCACGATATTGAAAAGCCAATTGCGTTAGTCTTAGCGCAGATGGAAATGGCTGGTATTACCGTTGACAGTAGTCGGTTGCAAGCGATGGGGAGTCAATTCAAAGAGCGCCTTAGTGAAATTGAACAGACGATTTATCAAGAAGCGGGTCATGAATTTAACATTAACTCGCCTAAGCAACTCGGGGTTATTTTGTTTGAAGAAATGAAATTGCCAGTGATTAAAAAGACGAAGACGGGTTACTCAACGGCCGTCGATGTCTTAGAAAAGCTAGCCCCAGAAGCCCCAATCGTTGCTAATATCTTGCAATATCGGCAAATCTCAAAGATTCAGTCGACTTACGTAGAAGGTTTATTAGATGCTGTTCATTCGACGGATCAAAAAGTGCATACACGGTATTTGCAGACCTTGACGCAAACGGGACGCTTGTCGTCAGTGGACCCGAACTTGCAAAATATTCCAGTGCGTTTGGAAGAAGGCCGTAAGATTCGCCAAGCCTTTGTGCCTGGTCATCCAGATTGGCAGATCTTCTCATCTGATTATTCACAGATTGAATTGCGAGTTTTGGCACATATTACCCATGATGAAAATATGCAAGCTGCCTTTAAAGAAGGCGACGATATTCATGCGGCGACCGCGATGCGGATCTTTAATTTGAAGTCACCGGCAGACGTCACACCCAACATTCGGCGCCAAGCAAAAGCCGTCAACTTTGGGATTGTCTATGGTATTAGTGACTATGGTTTGTCCCAAAATATCGGGATCACACGCAAGCAAGCTAAGCAATTTATCGACGCTTACTTCACGGAATATCCAGGTGTGAAAGCTTATATGGATAATATTGTGAAAACGGCGCATGAACAAGGCTATGTTGAAACGATTGCTCATCGGCGGCGTTATTTGCCAGATATCAACGCGCGGGGCTTCAACCAACGGTCGTTTGCCGAACGGACGGCGATGAATACGCCTATCCAAGGCAGTGCCGCGGATATTATTAAGATTGCGATGATCAAGATGCAGGCTAAGCTTAAAGAAGCTGGTTTGCAGGCAACGATGCTTTTACAAGTCCATGATGAATTGATTTTCGAAGCCCCAGCTAGTGAAATTCCAACCTTGGAAAAATTAGTGCCAAGTGTAATGGATTCAGCGGTCAAGTTGGATGTGCCATTGAAAGTTGAAAGTCACTTTGGCAACACTTGGTACGATGCAAAATAGGAAGTGAGTCCATGCCAGAATTACCTGAAGTTGAAACGGTTCGCCGCGGCTTAAATCGGTTAGTTAAAGGCGCGACGATTGCCAGTATCGATGTTTACTGGCCAAAAATTATTAATAATGATCTTGATAGCTTTAAAACTCGGTTAGCCGGCCAAACGATTGAAAGAATCGATCGCCGCGGTAAATATTTATTATTCCGATTTACCGGTGGGTTGACGATGGTGTCACATTTACGAATGGAAGGTAAATACAACGTCGTCCCAGCTAATACCAGTCGTACCAAGCATACGCATGTTGTCTTCCATCTGACAGATGACCGGGATCTCTGGTACAACGATACCCGTAAGTTCGGTCGGATGACCTTAGTGCCAACGGGTGAAGAATCAACAGTCGGTGGATTGAATAAGCTTGGTCCGGAACCGGTTGCCGACCAACTGACAGTTGCCTATATGACGGCAATCTTTGCGAAGTCTAAGAAAATGATCAAACCGTTATTGCTAGATCAAAGCAAGATTGCGGGGATCGGTAATATTTACGCTGATGAAGTGTTGTGGATGAGTAAGATTCATCCGATGCGACCCGCTAATCTCCTAACAGCTGATGAGATTGCAACGTTACATCAAAATATTATCGATGAAATAGCTATGGCAATTAAAGGGCACGGCACCACGGTGCATTCATTCTCAACCGCCTTTGGTGAAGCGGGTCAGTTTCAAAATCAGTTACACGTTTACGGTCGCGAAGGCGAACCATGTGAACGTTGTGGCACCCTGATTGAAAAGATTAAAGTTGCACAACGCGGGACACACTTTTGTCCGCATGAGCAACGGTTGTAGGTGATGATGATGACCCAAATTATTGGCTTAACTGGTGGAATTGCCACGGGAAAGTCGACGGTTTCGAAGATGTTGGCGGACGCGGGGTTGCCCATTGTCGATGCCGACAAAATTGCGTGGCAGGTTGAAGGCCCGGGGACGCCAACCTTGGCGAAGATTGCCGCTCATTTTGGCCCAGCAGCAGTCTTACCCGACGGTCATTTAAATCGCCGTTGGTTAGGTCACCGCGTCTTTAGCGATGCGAATGACCTAGCTGCGTTAAATGCCATCACCAGTGGCCCGATTCAACACGCCATGCTGACGGCGATTGTGGCCGCTGGACAAGCAAAACCAGCCGCGATTATTCTCGATGTGCCCTTATTATTTGAAAGTGGTTGGCAGCATATCTGCGACCAAGTGATCGTGGTCAATGCGCCAACTAGGGTGGTGTTGCCACGGTTAATGGCGCGCAATCACCTAACGGCTACTGCCGCACAAGCTAGAATCGACAGCCAAATGCCGTTAGCGGAGAAGTGCCAGCGTGCCGATATCGTGATTGATAACGGACAAAACGTTGATAAAACAAGAACTGCCGTGTTAAAATGGCTGAAAACTATTAAATGAAATAATTAGGCTGACAGTTTTTAGTTATTAGTGTGAGCCGTCTTCGTTGACCAACCCGTTCGCGGTAGGGCAGACCTGCAGCCAAAAAACGGTCTGCGTGGCGAGCGAGTTGGTCACTACGACTCAGCGAATTGTCATGATAACGGTCGTTTTGTACGAATAATGCCGCTTAATATTAATTATCTAATAAATAACATAATTATTAATTATTTGACAATTTAACGTCGGGCGAGCCAACATTGGCTCAGTGGTGTCGTTTGACTTAGTCGGTGATTTTCCGGCTTAGTCAAAGCCCGGCTTGTGAGACCGGGCTATGGCTCACAAACGTGGCCACCACGTTCCAGCCAATGTTGGCCCAACCAGAGTGGCAAATTAGTGAACTAAACGTAAAAATACAAAGATAAAAAACATCAAACGAGGTGAGAAGTCCATGCAATGTCCACACTGTCATCATAATGGCTCGCGGGTCGTCGATAGTCGGCCGACTGACGATGGTCGGGTAATCCGACGGCGGCGCGAATGCGAGAACTGCGGTTTTCGCTTTACGACTTTTGAACGAGTCGAAGCGACCCCATTATTAGTCATTAAAAAGAATGGTGCGCGCGAAGAATTTAATCGCGAAAAGATTTTGCGCGGGATTATTCGTTCCGCCGAAAAACGCCCAGTTAGTATGGAAACCATGACCGGTATCGTTGATGACGTGGAGAATAAAGTCCGCTCATTAGGCGAAAATGAAATTTCCAGTCAAGTTATTGGCGAGTATGTCATGGAAAAATTAGCCGATATCGATGAAATCTCGTATATTCGGTTTGCCAGTGTTTACCGGCAATTTAAAGATATGCATGTCTTCTTGAATGAACTTCAAGACATGATGGAACGCGATAAAGTTAAATTGGCCAAGACGCCGACTAAGCCGCATAAGGCGTCCAAGCCAAAGTCAGAATAACCAGAGAAAATGGTGAGTAAACATGCCGAAAGAAGAACCGGCACTGACCCCGAAGACCGGCTTGTTGGTCCCCAATGCACCGGTATTATCCGCGACCCAACAAACGGTTTTAGCTGAGCTGTATCTGCCATTAACGGGGGCACTGGCGTATGGCCTGTATGCCGCGCTATTGAGCTTGCAGTCGACGACAACTCAAGTCAGTGGTCGGCATAGTCATGCAGAAGTATTAGGCATTTTAAATGCTGATCTACCGACCGTGTTAGCGGCCCGCACGAAGCTTGAAGGTACGGGGTTATTACGGACGTACTATCAGCCGGATGAACTTGGCGATTATTATATTTACCAACTGCAGCCACCAATGACGGCGCAACAGTTCTTTGCAGATGATCTGTTAAGTGTGCTCTTGTTGGATATGGTCGGTGAGACCCGCTATCAGCAAGTTGCTGCGAATTTTAAGCCAGCAGTAGTGGACTTATCACAGGCGCAAGAAGTGACGGCTGGTTTACTGGATGTCTTTCATTTGGACGGGCAAAAGGTGACGACCCCGCCTGCTACGGTCCAGCAAGTCCGCCAAACATTACCTGCCAGTGAGGCTACAACCACTGGCCCGGATCTGACCAAAACGGATTTTGATTGGCAAGTGTTAGGCCAGATTTTGCAACAAAATTATGTCGACCTCAAGCAAGTTTCGGCGTCACGCGAGCTTATCGTGACGGAAAGTCAGGTCTATGGCATTAGTGAAGTCGAGATGGGGAAGCTTATTAGTGAAGTGGCCAGCTTAACTACCGGTCACTTTGATGAGAATCAGTTAAAGCTACTGATTGCGCGGCGTTACCAGCGCCCAACAACGCCGGTTGCCACGCCCGCCGCTGCTTCAGCCGCCGCGGCACCAACGAGTCCAGCTGCGGTGACGACAAACCAGTTTTCAACTTCTGAACAGCAATTGTTGTCAGTGGTGAAATCGACGGCGCCGAGTGACTTTCTAACCGCTTTGAAGCAAGAAAAGCACGGCATTGTGACTGCGGGTGAGCAACGCTTGCTCTATGACCTAGTCCAACGTCGGATTTTCAGTAATGGCGTGATCAATATGTTGACTTATTGCATTCTCCAATTACAGAAGCGGGAAGTCAGTACTTTAAATAAAAACTTGATGGAGACGATTGCTGATAATTGGGCCCAGCACGAGATTACGACCCCTGAAGCAGCGTTAACTTATTTAAAGCAACGAGAACAAGCCCAGAACCAGCCGACTCGTAAACGGGCACCGCGGCGTCAAAATGGTCGGCCAGTGCGTAAGGAAGTCGTGCCAAAATGGATGCAAGCGTCGGCATCGGCAATTACCGACAAACCAGCAAGCGGTCAGAGCTCAATCTCAGCGGCCCAGCGTCAGAAACTGGCGGAGCGGGTTGCTAAATTAAAATCAGATAAGGAGGGCTAATCTATGGAAAATATTTCTGAAACGCTTAAGATTCTCATGAACAAACGGCACTTGAATCAACAGTATCAGCAGTTAATGACGACGGTTTATCAAGATCCGGATGTGCGTGAATTCTTGAAGACGCATGAACAGGAACTTTCGCAGGATGCCCTCGAACGTAGTGCTACGAAACTCTATGAATTTTGCGAAGAAAAACGTAAAGTGGCTCGGCATGAGCCTACGCAAGCACCGGGCTATCAGCCAGAACTTGTAATGAGTAATCATTTGATCGATATTGCCTATCAGCCAACGGCACAACTACAAGAAGCACAGGCGGAACGGGCGCTAAAACAACGGGTTCGTTCAATCAGTATGCCGAAGAATATTCAAAATGCTGACTTGAAGGCTTACGACCAAGATGGTGATCGGGCAGCGGCTTTGATGTCTGCATTAGACTTTATTGATGCGTATACTCAAGCGCCAAAACGTTTTCATCGCGGCCTCTATCTATATGGATCGTTTGGTGTCGGCAAGACTTACTTGTTAGGTGCGATGGCTAATGAATTAGCTGCACGCGGGTTTCAAACGACGTTGATTCATTTTCCAAGTTTCGCAGTTGAAATGAAACGTTCGATTAGTAATAATACGTCCGGTGATAAAGTCGATGCGATTAAACGCGCCCCAATCTTAATGATTGATGATATTGGTGCGGACGCCTCATCAACTTGGATTCGTGACGATGTCTTAGGCGTCATCTTAGAATTTCGGATGCAGGAAGAACTGCCAACGTGCTTCTCATCGAACTTTTCGATGCAGGAATTACAAGACGGTTACCTAACCATCTCGCAAAAGGGTGATGAAGAACCAATCAAAGCCCAACGGATCATGCAGCGGGTGCGGTACTTGTCGACCGAAATCGAAATGATTGGTCAAAATCGCCGGTTAAATCCGACTGATTAGTGTTGACATTTAAATCAAAAGTGGTTTAATGAAAACAGATGCAAAAGACATGCTCAATTAATCATGGATCGCAGAGATCAGACCGTTAGCTGGAAGGTCTGGACCGGATTAGTCGAGATACCACTTTTGTGAACATGCTCAAACGAGCCGGAACGCTTCCGTTATTAGCGCTAATGAGTCAGTGACTTTAAGTTACTGAAAAATCGGGTGGAACCACGTCAATCACGTCCCTATTACTAGCTATGGCTAGTAGTAGGGACTTTTTTGTCGTCCCAGCGCGGCGTTTTGGTGAAGGGGTAATTTTTTAAGGAGTGTGTCAATTTATGGCAAGTATTAACGTTAAATTTCCAGACGGCGCCGAAAAACAATTCGATGCCGGCGTTACGACGGAAGACATTGCAAAGTCAATCAGTCCTTCGCTCGCAAAACGGTCAGTTGCCGGTAAGTTCAACGATCAAGTCGTTGACTATCGCCAACCTTTAACCACGGATGGGTCCATTGAAATCGTGGCGGCTGATAGCGAAGACGGGATGGCTGTTTTACGGCAAACGGCAGCGCAAGTGTTAGCTAACGCTGTTAAGCAACTCTTCCCAAAGGTTCATTTTGGGAGTGGTGAAGGTAACGAAAATGGGTTCTTCTTCGATACTGATAACCCTGACGCTGATGGCAAACAAGTGAGTGAAGATGACTTGGAAGCAATCAGCATTAAGATGCAAGCCATCGTTAAGGAAAACTTGCCAATCGTACGCGAAGTCTTATCAAAAGACGATGCGTTAGCTTTAGTTGGCGACGATCCTTACCAACAAGACTTAGTGAACGACCGTGCCGCTGCAAACGACGGCCAAGTCGTAGTTTACAAGCAAGGCGATTTTGTTGATTTATCTGACGGGGCCCAATTAGCTTCAACTGGTAAAGTCAAGATCTTCAAGTTATTGTCCGTTGCCGGTGCATACTGGCAAGGCAAGTCCAGCAATCCAATGTTACAACGGATTTATGGGACGGCTTTCTTAAAGCAAAAAGACTTAGATGCAGATTTGAAGAAGCGTCAAGAAGCACGTGAACGTGATCACCGGGTTATCGGGAATGAATTGGACTTATTCTTCGTTGATCCTAAGGTTGGGAACGGGTTACCATACTGGATGCCTAATGGTGCCACGATTCGGCGTCAAATCGAACGTTACATTATCGATAAAGAAGTGGCCAATGGTTACCAACATGTTTACACCCCAGTTTTAGCTAACTTGGATGTTTACAAGCAATCTGGTCACTGGGACCACTATCGTGAAGATATGTTCCCACCAATGGACATGGGTGACGGCGAACAATTGGAATTACGGCCAATGAACTGCCCATCACATATCCAGATTTACAACCATCACATTCGCTCATACCGTGAATTGCCATTGCGGATCGCTGAACTTGGGATGATGCACCGTTACGAAAAATCTGGTGCTTTGACCGGGTTATCACGGGTTCGTGAAATGACCTTGAACGATGGTCATACGTTCGTGGCCTTGGATCAGATTGAAGAAGAATTCAAGAAGATCTTGGGCTTGATGGTTCAAGTCTACGAAGACTTCGATATTTCGGACTATCGTTTCCGTTTGAGTTACCGCGACCCTGAAAACAAGGCCAAGTACTTTGACGATGACGCGATGTGGGAACGGAGCCAAAAGATGTTGAAGTCCGCCATGGATGACATGGGCTTGGATTACTTTGAAGCTGAAGGCGAAGCTGCTTTCTACGGTCCTAAGTTGGATGTTCAGACGAAGACGGCGCTTGGTGGCGAAGAAACCTTGTCAACCATTCAATTAGACTTCTTATTACCAGAACGCTTCGACTTGAAGTATGTTGGTTCTGATGGTGAAGAACATCGTCCAGTGATGATTCACCGTGGCCTTGTGTCAACGATGGAACGTTTCGTGGCTTACTTGACTGAAATCTACAAAGGGGCTTTCCCAACTTGGTTGGCACCTAAGCAAGTCACTGTTATCCCAGTTAACAACGGAGCCCATGGTGCTTATGCTGAAACGGTTCGTCGTCGTTTAGCTGAAGCAAACATTCGGGTCAGTGTTGATGATCGAAATGAAAAGATGGGTTACAAGATTCGTGAAGCCCAAACTAAGAAAGTGCCATATATCTTAGTTGTTGGGGACCAAGAAATCTCAACTGGTAATGTGTCTGTCCGTAAGTATGGGGAAGAACGGACTGAATCGGAACCAATCGACATGTTCATTGGGGCCATCAGTGAAGAAGTTCGGAACTATAGTCGTGGAGCCAGCAAATAACAGTTGACACTCAATCACAATTCTGATATTATATTGGAGTTGAGAAAAAAAGCAGAAGCACCCGCTTCTCGCCTTGGTAACAAAAGTTATCGGGCAGATGAACGATGAATTTATTCCCATTAACGGGAGTGAGCGGGCGTGTTATGCGCCCGCTCTTTTTTGTGGATTTCTCGAAATTTTACGGAGGTGAATTACCATAGCTAAAGATTCGATGGTTAATGACGGCATCCGTGCTCGCGAAGTACGTTTGATTGCCAGTGATGGTGAACAATTAGGTGTCAAGTCACGACAAGAAGCAATGCAGATTGCTGAAGATGCAAGCTTAGATCTTGTTTTAGTTGCACCGAAAGCGAAACCACCCGTAGCCAGAATTATGGATTATGGGAAGTATCGTTTCGAGCAACAAAAGAAACAACGGGAAGCTCGTAAAAAGCAAAAAGTGGTTAGCATTAAAGAAGTGCGCTTGAGCCCAGTTATTGACACCAATGACTTTAACACGAAGCTGAAACATGCTGAAAAGTTCTTGTCAAAAGGTGACAAAGTTCGGGTTTCCATCCGATTTAAAGGTCGGGCTATTACCCATAAGGATATTGGTCGTCAGGTCTTGAATCGAATGATTGAAGCCACGAAAGAATATTCAACGGTTGAAGCCTATCCTAAGATGGATGGTCGTAGTATGTTCTTAGTGTTAGCACCAAAAACTGAGAATTAATTTCTAGGAGGATTATTGATTATGCCAAAACAAAAGACAAACCGCGCTGCAGCTAAGCGTTTCAAAGTAACCGCTAAGGGTAACATTAAGAGCGCCAACGCTTTCACAAGTCATCGTTTCCATGGTAAGACTAAGAAACAACGTCGCCAATTACGTGGTACGGCTGTGATCGAAAAGCCAATGGTCAAAACATATCACAAGTTATTACAAAAATAATTAACACGTTTTAGTTAAATCTAGGAGGAAATAAGATGGCTCGAGTAAAAGGTGGAACTGTAACACGCAAACGTCGTAAACGCATTTTAAAATTAGCTAAAGGTTACCGTGGTGCTAAGCATATCCAATTTAAGGTTGCTAAGGACCAAGTAATGAAGTCATACGAATACGCCTTCCGCGATCGGAAGAAGCGTAAGAGTGACTTCCGTCGTCTTTGGATTGCCCGGATCAACGCGGCAGCCCGGATGAGCGACATTAGCTACAGTCAATTAATGCATGGCTTGAAATTAGCTAACATCGACATGAACCGTAAGATGCTGGCTGACTTAGCTGTTAACGATGCTGACGCATTCAAGGCGTTGGTTGAAGAAGCTAAGAAAGCTCTTGCAGCTTAATTAAAAAATTCCAAGCCGTTTTGGCAAGGTTGATTAGGGATCTCATCATTTGGATGAGGTCTCTTTTTTTGTCATTTTTTAAGTTAGTTATACTCAAGTTGCGCATTGAATTTAGGTTTAAGCGGCAAGTGAAAGAAGTTATGGCCAACACAGTCCATTTTAAATGCATTAAGCTTTCTGGTAGGCGGAGCTGTTGAGGATTTCAGTGGTAAGGTGGCTATAGTAACTGGTATCATGGAGGCATCAGGTGTAATTGTGGTTGATGGTATGACAACTACCCAGTTTTAAAGTGGTGATTGCCAGAAAAGTCGTATTTTTGTGAAAGCTATTAAAGATGATTTAAAAGAAATCTTACACAAGGAAAGTTACAGGAGATGGCAAAAGCTGTTTATCGTGCAGCACAGTCATTAAAGTAAGGAGAGAAGAATGATTGCATTTGTTAATATGGATTGTAATGATGTAAATGTTAGTATTGGGTATATGGAGTTAGCAGAAAAAATTTGGGGATTTAAATATAGTGAAACACCGATATTTGTAAATCATTTTGGTGCTAGACTAGACTCCCAAAATGAATTTTACTTAGGGTTCTCCTTGTTTTTATCAGACTACACTAAAAAATGGATACCAATAAAAGGTGGTTGGGATGCGACTGAAGTTATGGTCAATCAAGTAAAAGCCAATCCAAGTAAAATTGTGATTATGACCGCCTTTGAACAAGAACTTTTAATCAATCAGAAAGGTTTTTACAATTTGGTTGCCTATATTGCTGAACGTGTTAGTGGCAAAATTATGGTTGGCGAAAATGGTGATTGGATTGATTTAGCAACTTTCAGCAATCAGTATCATGAAATTATGACGACCCCATTTGCTGAAGCAGTTGATAAAAGTATTGAATTCGGAAGCCAACATGCGCCTGGTAGAGAAGAACCAGGAATGGATCGATATTTTTACTAAGTACGCTTGATGCTAGTTGGATTAGGTTGCCATTCTGGTTGGTCCAGAAGTGGTTGAAACGTGGTGGTTACCACCAAAAGTGGTCTATTTTTCAGATGCACAGCAAAACGCCCGGCAAAGATAATTGCCGGGCGTTTTGTATTCCAATAATTAAGCCTTAACAGCGTCACTTTTACGAACTGGACTGACCCAAGTCCCACTACCATAACCCAGAATGGTTTTAACGGCTGGAATCAAGGTTGTTACCAATGCCAGCGCATTAACTTGCCAATAGACGACCATGTACAGTGGCATAAAGAGCAAGTATTTCAGCTTTTTACCTCGGTCATCGACAATTAACGCCGATAGTAGTTGTAGGATGCCGGCGAACATTTCGAAGGTGACGAAGATGAAGGCCATACAGAACATGTGGTAGACCCGTTCGAAGTTTCCGGTGAAAGCGAACGTCCCCAGTGAGTAAATAAAGAGGATCGTTGAGATACAGAAGAACAGTGACCAGATGATACTTAACGTTTGGTCCGTTAGAAACGCGATTTGCTTGAAGTAACGCTTCGGATGACTCAATACGCGGCGGAAGTTCGTCAATAAGACTTCCGTGCCACCTTTGGCCCAGCGTTTACGTTGCTTGTAAAGCGCAGATAAGGATTCCGGGACGTTCATATAGAAGAGAATGTCCGGTGAAAAGGCGGTTGTCCAACCACTCAATTGATGATCCCAGGCGATACTAATATCTTCAGTTGCGCGGTCTTGGCGGAATAGGCCGACATCAATCAACGCATCACGGCGATACATTGTGTTGGCACCACTGTACGCATACATATTCCCTAACGCACTAACTTGGCTTCGCTTGATAACGCCGACGATGCTCGAGAATTCGACCGTTTGGGACTTAGCAATTAGCTTGCTGCGATTTTGGACATCCATGTTAGCAGTGACCGCGGCCACGTTCATGTGTTCTTCACCTAGGAAGTAGTTCATGTATTTGCTTAAGGCATCGGGTTCTGGAATGGAATCAGCGTCATTACTTAAAATAAATTCGCCTTTCGCAAAGCCAACCCCGACGTTAAACGCGTGCGCTTTACCTTGATTCTTTTCGATGGTGACGACGCGTAGGTTCGAATATTGCGTTTGGAGTTCCGCTAAAATCTTAGGCGTATCATCAGTTGAGCCATCGTCAGTGACTAAGACTTCATAGTTCTCATAAGTTAAATTGTTCATTAGATAGTCGATGGTATGGGCAATCATGACTTCTTCATTATGTGCCGGAATCATGATCGTGATCATCGGCTGATCGACGGGGGCAATATCTTGGAACTGCTTATGACGATGGCGATACACCGTTTGGTAGCAAATAACGCCGATGAACCAAGCGAAGGCCCCTAAAATTGGGTAGGAGACAAGAATTAGTAAGACAAAGTTCCAAATACTTTCAAATGGGTTTAACGTTGATAAGATTTCCATCTATTAGGCGTCCTCCGTTTTGTATAAATCGTGAATTTCGTTAACCTTCAAGTTTTGTTCGGGCGTGACCGTGTAGTGGCGAATATTCGTCCGCATGGCGGCCATCCCGAAGCGTTCAGCGTATAAGGCCTCCATTTTAAGTTTGCGTTCTGCTAGTCGTTCAGGATCGTATTGAACGTCTTTTTCAATGTGTTGTTTAACGCGATGGTTATTATGCAACGTTGAGATGACGACCACCAGCGCGATGATGATAAAGGCGATGATGAAGAACCGGTCAAAAAAGTAAAATAAGGTCCGGCCTTCTTGATAACGCCAAGCGTGTAGAAAGTGCGTGTTATTAATCAGTAGGGTGGATGAGACCGTCCAATAAATGGGAATGGCGACACCCAGCCAAAACAAAATGGCGACGAGGGTCTGCCAAAGTTTGGTGAACCAATGGCCTTTGCCGAAAAATTTATCGGTCACGTATGTTTTAACAACTTTTTGTTTATCCATCTTTTGCTTGTCCAAATGAAGTCCTCCTTGACCGTTCACGCGATTTGTTTTTAGTTATCATTACGATAATTAATATCATATCATGTTCATAATGATAAACCAACATATTTTTTAAATTGGTTAATTAAACGCCGGTATAACGGCATTTTTAAACTTATCGAATAAGTTTAATTGATGACTGTTTTGATAGTTTCGATACTCAATCAGTTAAAATTTAAGTTAGATGCTAATTATTGTACGATGTGGACTTTAAGATAGTTTGCTTCTATATAAAGAAATACTAACAAGGATCATTCAATTGGTTAGAGACAACTTAGTTTTGATTGTCGCTAATTAAACAATTGTTAAGTTCGTCCAGAGCGGCAAGAAATTTAATTAACACTGAATTTGCCGGTAACCAACAATAAAAGTTGCACATTCAATCGAAAGCCACTATTATAAAAAGATAACGCAAATTATACAGGTGAATGGTGAATTGGTGGCGGTTGTCCTATCCGTGTGACTTCCGAGTATGCTAAAATAAGATAGTGAGTGTCTAGCTGAACTTGCCACTAACAGCGGTCGTCAGTGACATGACTAATGACCTTAACCGTTAAGAATGAAATTAGAAGTGAAGGGGAAAATAATGATTAAGCAATTTAAACCAACTTGGATGATTCCAGCAATCTATAATATTACACCGGCGCAACTGCGTGAAAAAGGGATTAAAGCGGTCTTTGCTGATCTCGATAATACTTTGATTGCTTGGGATAATCCGGATGGCACCCCGGAACTAAAAAAATGGCTGCATGGGTTGCAAGATGCTGGGATTCCGCTGATTGTGGTCTCGAATAATTCACATGTGCGGATTGCCAAGGCCTTGCAAGCTTTAGATTTACCCTTTGTTTCGCGGGCCTTAAAACCATTACCATTCGGGATTCAACGGGCACGTCATAACTTAGGTTTGAAACAAAATGAAGTGATTATGGTTGGTGACCAATATATCACTGATATGTGGGCCGCCCATACTGCGGGCGTGGCTAGTGTCTTAGTGCAGCCGTTAGTTCAGACTGATGCGTGGAATACGCGGATCAATCGATTCTTTGAACGGTTTATTAAAGCGCGGTTGGCCCATCGTTTTCCAGAAATGCATTTTCAGGAGGAACTTAAATAGTGAGTGAAGCACAAGAAACGTTATTTTGTATCGGCTGTGGGGCAGCCATCCAAACAACTGACCCCAAAGCAGCGGGGTATACCCCGGCATCGGCTTTAAAGAAGTCATTGGCTTCAGATGCGCAAGACTTGTATTGTCAACGCTGTTTCCGGTTACGGCATTATAATGAAATCGTGCCCGTCGACTTGAGCGACGATGATTTTCGGCATTTATTAGCCACGATTCGTGAAGCGGATGCGTTGGTTGTGTATGTCGTTGATATTTTTGATTTGAATGGTAGTATTATTCCTGGTTTACAACGGTTTGTCGGTGACAACCCGGTCTTATTAGTTGGGAATAAGGAAGACGTCTTGCCACGGCAGTTACGGCGGACAAAACTACGCGAATGGATGAATCAACAAGTGCGGGCCCAAGGTATCAAGCCCGTTGACGTGGCATTGACCAGCGCGAAAAAGGGTCACGCCATCGATGATTTGCTAGCACTAATTGAAAAATATCGGCGCGGTCGCGATGTCTACGTCGTTGGGGTCACCAATGTGGGTAAGTCAACCTTGATTAACCGGATTATTGCGAATAATACCGGCTTAAAAGACTTGATCACCACATCACGGTTCCCTGGAACGACGTTAGATAAGATTGAAATTCCGTTGGATGACGGTCATAAGATGGTCGACACCCCTGGGATTATTCATCCCGAACAGATGGCACATGTCTTGAGTGGCGATGATTTGAAATTAGTTTCTCCACAAAAAGAAATTCGCCCCAAGAACTACCAGTTAGGCAACGGGCAGACATTATTCTTAGGCGGGGTCGCACGGTTAGATATTGTGGATACCCACAAACCAGCCGGGGTGGTCTACGCGGACAATAATTTAACGTTGCATCGGACAAAGACGGAAAACGCCGAAAACTTCTATACAAAGCATGTCGGTGAATTGATTACGCCCCCAACTGGCGATGCCGTCGCGGACTTCCCACCATTAGTTCGGCATGAATTTAAGACGACCGAAATTAGTGATGTGGTTTTTGAAGGTTTGGGCTGGGTCACGGTTCCCGCGGAGACGCGCGTCGCTGGCTGGGCACCAAAAGGGGTCGATGTTTTAACACGGCCCGCAATGATTAATAAGAATTAGGAGAGTTTAATGGAAAACTTACGTGGTAAACAAAAACGTTATTTACGCAGTCAGGCACAACATTTACGGCCACTCTTTGCGGTCGGGAAGAATGGACTAACTGACGAATGGTTAGGCCAATTAGTGAGTGCCTTAGACAAGCGTGAATTAATTAAGGTCAACATTTTACAAAATGCGGATGTGACAACTGATGAAGTCCAAGCAGCAGTTGAAGGCAATACCCCAATTACAGTCGTTCAAACGATTGGTCGGGTCTTAGTCTTATACATGCCATCAACTCACGCTGAATCACAACGACTTTCATTAGAAGTCGCCAAGATTTAGGGAGGCATTAAGGTTGCAGACGGTTAATCAAACAGCGACGAAAGTTTTAGCTGAAGTGGTGACCGATATGCCGCATAAGCGGGTCGGTATTTTAGGTGGGACGTTTAATCCCCCGCACTTAGGGCATTTAATCATGGCCGAACAAGTTGGTGATCAATTGGGACTGGATGAAGTTCGCTTTATGCCAGATGCCCAACCACCGCATGTTGATGAGAAGAAGACGATTGCGGCCATTGACCGCGAGCATATGGTTGAACGAGCGATTGCGGATAATCCGCGCTTTAAGTTGGAAACAACGGAGCTTAAACGTGGCGGTAAAAGCTACACTTATGATACGATGAAAGCTCTCAAGGCCCAGCATCCTGAAATTCAGTATTACTTTATTATTGGCGGCGACATGGTCGACTATTTGCATACGTGGTATCGGATTGATGATTTAGTCAAATTAGTGACCTTTGTTGGGATCAAACGGACGAAGTATCCGACAACTAGCAAATACCCAGTTATTTGGGTGGATGCGCCGGTTGTCGACATCAGTTCGACCCAGATCCGCCAAAAGATCAGTCACGGGCATTCGGTACGGTACCTCGTACCAGATGCCGTCGCTGATTATATTAAGGAGCATCATTTATATGAACAAAGTCATTGAGTATCAAGAACAGTTAGTCCCGTACACCCATGCTGAATTAATGGCCAAAGTGGCGGCCCAGTTAACTGACAGTCGGTATCAACACTGCTTACGAGTTGAACAAACGGCGCGTGAGTTGGCCCAAGCTAATGGGGTTGATCCAGAATTAGCTGCGATTGCGGGCTTATTACACGACTATGCCAAGCAACGCTCCGATGAGACGTTTATTAACTTGATTAAGACGCGGGGGTTAGACCCAGCGCTCTTAAACTATGGTAATGGCGTCTGGCATGGGGTCGTGGGTGCCGAACTGATTAAAACGGAACTACACATTTATAATGAAGATATTTTAAATGCCGTTCGGTTGCATACGGTGGGGGCTCCTTACATGCCTAAGTTGGCGCAAATCGTCTTTATGGCGGATTTCATTGAACCTAACCGGAATTTTCCCGGGGTCGATGAAGCGCGGCAAGTGACGGCTAAGTCCTTAGCTGCCGGAGTTCGGTATCAGATTCAACATACACTCAATTACTTGATTGCAAAGGGCCAACCGGTGTACCCTCGGACGTTAGCGACTTATAACGCTTGGGTCGGCGGTGTTGGCACAGTCCCATCAAATTAAACAAATAAAGGAAGATTATATGGATAGCAAAGCATTATTACAATTAACGATCGAAGCCGCGGACGACAAGCGGGCAGAAGACATTGTGGCCTTAGACGTCGCTGAAGTCAGCTTAATGGCGGATTATTTCGTCATCTTATCGGCTGATTCTAAGCGCCAAGTTCAAGCCATCGCTGATAACGTCGTCGACTTTATTCGCAAAGCCGGTTCTGACGTGAAGAGCGTGGAAGGCCGGACTGCCGGTGAATGGATCTTGATCGATTGCGGTGACGTGATTGTGCACGTCTTCCAAAAAGACGCGCGTCAACATTATAACTTGGAAAAGTTATGGTCCGATGCACCGCTAGTTGACGTTGATCAATGGGTAAACGCATGATTTATCAGACGTTTGCCGAATTATACGACGAACTCTTCGATCCAGCCATGTACCAGCAATGGCTGGATTTTGTGCGTCGTCAATTACCGGACCAATCAGGAGAAATTCTGGAACTGGCTTGTGGGACTGGCCGCCTGGGGGTCTTATTGGCCCAAGCCGGCTACCACGTAACGGGGCTGGATTTATCAGAAAACATGCTGGCCTTGGCCCAACAACATGCCGAAGAAGCCGGCGTGACATTGCCGTTATTAGCCGGAAATATGCTGGATTTATCCGAAATTGGCCAGTTTGCTGCGGTGACCTGTTTTGCAGACTCATTTTGTTATTTACCGGATCTCGAGCAAGTTCAACAGGCATTCACGCAGGTTGCCACGCATTTAACGGCGGATGGTCGGTTCTTATTCGATGTGATTACACCGCATCAGACTGACGATGTTTATCCGGGATACATGTATAATTATCGTGATGAAGACCGGGCCTTTATGTGGACGAGTTATGCCGGTGAGACTGGGCATAGTGCGGAACATGATCTGACGTTCTTCATTTGGAATGATGAAAAGCAGGCCTTTGATGAAGTGAGTGAATTGCATCAAGAACGGACGTACGAGTTAGCGGACTATCAACGGGCATTAGCGGCTGCTGGATTTAAGCACGTTAACGTTACGGCTGATTTTGGTCAACAGGAACCTGACACACAAACAACACGCTGGTTCTTCGACTGTCAAAAGTAGGTGACCGAGTTGCGGGCAGTAGGATTAATAACTGAATATAATCCGTTGCATAATGGGCATCTGTACCATCTGACGCAAGCCAAACAACGAACGGGCGCTGATTGTACCGTTGTTGTGATGAGTGGTAACTGGTTGCAACGGGGTGAACCGGCGATTTTAGATAAATGGACCCGCACCCAATTGGCGTTAGACGCGGGGGCCGACTTGGTGATTGAGTTACCGGTCTTTTATGCGACGCAGCCCGCGCATTTGTTTGCGCGTGGCGGGGTTGAGCTGTTAACGGCACTAGGCTGTGACAGCTTAGTCTTTGGGGCGGAACATCCGGACTTGGATTTCGGTCAGCTAATGGCGGCTTTTCCCAATGGTCGCGAAGCTTTCAAGCAATACAATGCAACGTATGCGACCTTGTTTAATGCCGCTTTAAAGACCGCTACCGGACAGGCACTGACTAAGGCCAACGATATGCTGGGCTTTTGCTACTATGTCGCTAATCAGCATTTAGGCGGTCAGCTGAAGCTAGTGCCCATTAAGCGCCAGGGAGCCGATCATAATGATGACCGTTTGTCGGCAGCTCAGTTTGCTAGTGGCACGGCGATTCGGCAAGCTGCATTGCAACACCAATGGGCCGCACTAGCACCCGTTGTGCCCGCCGCTACTTTAATGCAGCTACAGACTCAACATTTGACGCAGTGGGCGGACTTTTGGCCGTACTTGCATTATCAATTGTTGACGACCACCGTTGAACGGAGCGGGCAGTTTGACCAGATGGCGGAAGGCCTCGAATATCGGTTGCGTGAGATGGCGCAAGGGGCGACGTCATTTACAGCGTTCTTGCAACAGGTTAAGTCCAAACGCTATACGTATACGCGCTTGCAGCGGGTCGCAACGGCGCTGCTGCTGCAGCTAACGGCTACTGAGGTTCAAACGGCTCAAGCGCATAACTATGTTCGAGTACTGGGCTTTAATCAGATTGGTCAGACTTATTTGCATCAAGTTAAAAAAGACCTAAGCTTACCACTGTATACAAAGATTAATCAAAAGTTACGGCTACATGAAATGGCCTTGGATTATCGGGTCGGCCGGGTGTATGAATTAATTAATGGTCAGTCGCAAGATTTGTATCGGCGACCGCTAATTAAATCCAATTAATCGAGATAATATCGGTTGACGATACCGGCTTTTCTTGTTATGGTGGTGAACAGTGACGGGCATTTACGCCTGTCAAGGAAAAAACATTGACAAAGGATTTTTACACAGGTATAATTTATCACGTTGCATTAGGAGGTTTTTAAATGAAATGGTCGTTAAGTCAGCTCAAAAGCTATCGCGATGAACCACTTCAGTTTGATGAAGCGTTGGATTTAAAACACTCCCTGATGACGCGTTATCCAGAAATCATCGATGTCCAAGCAACCCAAGTTAAGGGGATCTTGTCCTACGATCAGGGTAACGTGCTAATCTCAGCGAAGGTCAAAGCATCGTTAACGTTGCCATCGACCCGTTCGCTGACGCCAGTGGTTGTGCCGCTGGCCTTTCAAATGGATGAATATTATGTGCCGCAAGGGACTGATCTGAAACGCTTCGATAAAGAAGATACGGTGATCATGTTGCCTGAGGACGATATTTTGAATTTTGATGTCGCTGTGGAGGATAATATTTTAATTCACATCCCCATGCAGATTCTTTCTGAAGCTGAGCAAAATGGTGAAGCCATGCCTGCCGGTAAAGGGTGGAAAGTTATCTCTGAAGATGACTTAGCCAAACAAGCTGAAGAACATAAAACTGTTGATCCGCGTTTAGCTAAATTAAAAAACCTGTTCCCTGATCAGGAAGCCAAGGATTAGTTAGCTAGACCTATCATAAACTCACGTTAAGTGAAACTTATTTTTTTAAGGAGGTGTAGGTTGATGGCTGTTCCAAAGAGAAGAACATCAAAGATGCGTAAGCGCAACCGTCGTGGTCATATTAAATTGGCTACACCAAATTTGGCACCATGCCCAAATTGTGGCGAATTACGTGTATCACATCGTGTTTGCCCAAGTTGTGGGTATTACAACGGTAAAGAAGTCGTTAAAGTAAACAACTAATTTGATTTAGTTGCTGAACAGCCGCAGTGCGGCCATGGCGCATGCGACTTTTCATCTGAATACGATTTTAAAAACTCGCTTAGGCGAGTTTTTTTGTACACTTTTTTTAGTATTTGGTTAGTGAATAGTGCCCATCCTGCGTTAAATTAGTAGTGAAATTAGGATTAGATGATACATATGAGAGTTGTCGAGGGACTGCTTGAGAACGATTAAATACATATTAATTTGAATTTAGAAGTTTTGGCTGAGCTGGAATTTGGTTGATTTATAAAAAAATAAAATTATTTTCCCATTTGCCGCTAAAACGACATATAGCGTCGCAGTGTTATGCTACGATGATTTCGACATAAAAAGATGACTAAAAAAGGAGTTAATAATTATGTTGAAATCGAAAAAATGGTTGACCAGTCTGGCTGTTGGGACTGCTTTGATGGGTGCTGGATTGGCAGTTGGGATTGTGCAAACACAAGTTGCTCAACCGGTTACAGTGCAAGCGAAGACAAGGATGAAGACCGTCAAGATTCCAAAGTTGATTTGGAAAGACGGGAAGTCCCATGCGTTTGTTGCAAAAGTACCGTATGGAAAGACGCTCGCGGTTAAGCAACCTAAATACAAAGCATTGTGGTATTAAGTCAAGGAAGGATGATGGCGAAGCTTAATAGAAATCAGCGCTTTGAAGGTATACTTCCC
>NZ_BJDK01000044.1 GCF_005405105.1 Lactiplantibacillus dongliensis | reverse complement strand
GCGCCTTGAGACGCTGGCCAGTACATAGGGCTTATAGCCCTGGAGCAAACCACCCGTTTTACGGGTGGTTATGATTGCAATAAAACTGAAGCCAGCGTTGGTTTGGTCATGTAAGTTGATAGCATGTGGATGGGCACTGCCAAGCGTGGTGGCTTGCCTTGAAAACTGGCGGGGAATGGTAATGACCATATAGATTTTGCCAGTTCTTAGCTGACGTTGCGCAGTCGCTGTGGTGAGCCGGTGGAAGTCAGCACTGTGGTTGTGCACGAGTTGCTGGGTCAACTTGGCGCCTAACTGGTAGTGGCGGTCAGCCTTTGTAATTGGGACATCTTGATTCACTACACCAACCGGCAAATGGCGAACATTGGCGTAGGGATTCCACAGTGAAGCTAGAAAAATAACGGCATAAAAGCTCGGGACCAACAATATTCCTAAAATGATTTTTAACAAGCCCTTAGTGTGTAAAACGTGTTTCCATTCGGTTAAAAACATCTTAACCGCCCCCTTAGTGTAAAATGAACGATTCATTCATTTTTTAGCCGACAAGCGCGCAAATTATTAAGCGCGACAATTCGAGTTAAACTGGTAGGCTGTAACTACGTGCCAGTTGAGTCATGACTGTTTTTTTCATTAATACCGGATCAAAATTATTAGCTTGGCGTTCAAAAGCGTCATAGCGTTTGTGGGCGGACCACCAGAAGATTTCATCAATAATCAGATGGGCGTCATAGTACGGCTGGAGTTGGGGAATCACGACGCCTTGGCTAACGAGGACGGTTAAATAGTGGGCCACGTTTTGATAGAGGACCTGCCGATAATCTTTGTATAGTTTGACGAGCTGCGGGTTAAGCTGGGCGTTGCGTTCGAGGATTAGGAAGTAAGCACCAAACTGATCAAAAGTGGTGAATAGGTAGCTTGTCAAGCGGCTAAATGCGCCAGCCTGCTGATTCGTCGCCATGAGCTGGTCGAGTTGTGCGGCCGCTTGCTGGTAACGACGTTGAGTGGCTTGAACTAAAGCCGTGGTGGTTTGGGGCGTAATCGGTAAGACCGTGACATTAGTTAGTGCTGCTGGGTCTAACGTGACGGCAAAGACGGCTTGTAATAGGTCTTCTTTACTTCTAAATAAATGATATAACGTGCCGACCGCGATATCAGCGGCTTGGGCAATGTCGATCATCTTGGTATCGGCAAAGCCCGGAACGATAAATAATGCTTTAGCACTCGTTAAAACGGGTTCAAGTTTTGATTGGATTTGCATAGGATCACCTCAATTTCTACGTGTCAGCATAGCACGGTCGGTTTTTGAAATGAATGATTCATTCTTAAATTGGCCGGTTAATTGGTGAAAAAAGCAGTCCGGTTGGTTTGATTAGTCAAATAACCAAAGTTAAATGAGGACTTTAACTGCAACAACAGAAAATAAATAACCTAATAAAAGGTCATGAAAACCCTTGTCAGACTTTTCAGAAAAGCCTATGATTAAAGACATTCTTGTTGAAACCAGGTGGGATTATGACGTCAGCCCACGCCAATCGAAATTTAGTCTTAGTGGCTTTACTGTGGGGATCTAGTTATACCTTTATTAAAATGGTGATTGCGGCGCAAATGCCACCAGCCGTGATTAATACGTTACGAGGCCTGATTTCGGCCACATTAGTTTACTTATTTTTTCATAAGGTCGTCAAGACAATGACTTGGCAGGAGTTTAAGATTGGCGCGATTTGTGCGATCTTTAACTTTATCGTGGTGCAATTACAATCGACAGGCTTGGAATTTACCACGCCCAGCAACTGTTCATTTATCACTTCGGCGTATGTGATTTTATTGCCGCTGATTGCCTGGTTGTTCTACAAAAAGGTGCCACCGCTGAAGATTTATCTAGCGATGGGATTATGCATGGCGGGAATGTTGATTCTGACCGGGGTCTTAACGAATGGGTTTAAACTACATATCGGTGACATTTTGATGATGTTGACCGCCATCTTCTTTGCCTTTCAAATGACTTACTATGGTTATGCAACTAAGCATGCGCGGCCACAAGTGATTGCGTTTCAGTTAGGCTTTATCCAAGCTATCTGTGGGACTTTATATACGTTTACCATCGATAGTCACCAACTTGCCCATATTGATTGGTTAGCGGCGGCTGGTCCGGTCTTGTATCTTGGCGTAATTGCAACTTTTGCCGCGCAGGTGATTCAGGTGACGAGTCAAAAGTATACCGATACCGTGACGGCCGGGTTGATCCTCATCACTGAGTCGTTATTTGCTAGTTTAATTTCGGTCGTCTTCCAAGTGGAACCATTAACGCAGCATTTAGTCATTGGCGGCAGTTTAATTATTTTAGCCACGGTTATTGCCCAATTCGATTTGCGGGGAGTGTTGGCGCGGTATGTGGTAAAGGGACATCCGTTTCGGCATTCATGAGGGCGTTTTCGGATAACACGCCACTGAGCCCCATTTTCTAGTATAATAAAGGAAATTAACTTATTGCCGAGGTGGACTATGGAAGCTTTAAAAGTATCGCAAACATTATCAGTCAACAATCATCGGGTCTTTTCGTCCGATTTAAATGAACATGATACCGTTTTTGGCGGTAAGATTTTGGCGATCATTGATGATAATTCATCGATTCCAGCGTCTCGAGTGGCTCGGGTGCAAACAGTGACGGCATCGGTCGATCAAGTCAACTTCATCTTGCCGTTCCAATTACAAGATTCGATGTGTACAGAGTCGTATGTGTCAGGGGTTGGCCATCGCTCAATCGAAGTCTTTACGAAGATTATCGGGGAACATCTGGCGACTGGTGAACGCTTCTTAGGTTTGACCTGTTTCTCATCATTTGTGGTGGCGGAACGGGGGATTACGTTGCCGCCAATTGAACCGGATAAGCCAGAATATCAATATGTTTGCCAGGGTTATGAACAGCGGCAGGCTGAACGCATGGCCAAGTTAAAGCGCCAAGAGGCCTTTAATCAAAATATTAGTTTGGCTTTTCCGTGGGCGGACTAGTCATTAGCTAGTTACACAAACTGAGTTGTATTTAAGGACCACATCAATAAAAATTTGGTGTGGTCCTTTTTCGTTTGGTTTGCAAACATTTTAAAAGAACTTTCAAGCCGTAAACTGGGACGAATGGCCGATAAAGCGTTGTGACTAATAATCAAAGCTGATAGTGTTAAAAAATAATAGAAATAATATTTTGATTAGCTTGATAAAGAGGGCATGGCAAATATGCGAAAGTATAACGTTCAGGTTTGGCTCTACACGCGTTATTTTGTGAAGGTGATGCTAGACAACGTTAGTGTGTTACTTTACACGGTTGGGTTACCAATTTTATTTTTAGGTCTGAATCTAAAGAGTTATTTCTTTAAAACGGTGAGTTTGGCCCAATATACCAAGTTAGTCTTGCCGTTCATTGCTTGGATTATCGTGGCAAATACGATGGTGATGGTCAGTGAAGTTGCCTTGTTACGGGAACAAGGTTATTTAAAGCAGTATGCGTCCTTAGTGGTCAACCCCAGTGTCTTCATCATCAGTAAGGCGGTCGTTAATCTGATGCTTGTTGGGGTGATTTTAGGCCTGGTTGCGGCCGTGAGTGCACTTTTGTTTCGGGTCGCATTTGTAGCCGTTTTGTGGCGGTTATGGAGTGTTTTACTATTAGTCAGTGTGCCGATTTGGGGGTACTGCCTGCCAATTCTGAGCTTTCGACTGCGTTACCAGACGGTCAGCGGGATCATTAATGTGGTCACGTTGGTGGTAATGATTGGTTCGGTCGCGATTGGGCATGCGTTACACTTGACGATAACGAATGTTGCTGCGAACGTGCTCAGTCCGGTCTACTTAGTCATGAATTGTTTTAACGTGCTTGTTATTGGTGATTGGCGCAACTTTTTACCAGGCTACCTAGTGGCTTGTTTAGGGTTAGGACTAGTGGGGTGGCTCAGTTATCGGCACTTACAATTATTACCAGCGGAGGGCTTATAAATGGATATTGAACAGTTAACGTATACGTTTCCGAAAGCGTTACAGCCTTTCTTCAAAGACTTATCTTTTCAATTACCAGAACATCAAGTCAACTTTCTCATTGGTCAAAATGGCGCCGGAAAAACCACGTTAGTTGATATTCTATTGGGATTACGGCCGTTTAAAGGACACATCACGCCGACGTTAACGAATATTTATCTCAATCAACAATTACCGATGTTAACTTCGATTCGGGTCTGTGATGTGGCGGTCTTGGTACTTGGCATTGAGACTGGGCGGCGCCGATTGACTTTGGCTGATTTGGCGTCGTTAGTGGATGGCCCAACGTTAGCTTTCTTGACGCCAATCTGGGAGCGGCATTACCGTGAGTTATCTGGTGGTCAGCGTAAACTAGTACAACTGTTATTATTCTTGCAAGTTGACCGTGAGCTGGTTGTCTTGGATGAGCCCACTGCTATGATTGACCGCGAACATGCGGCTACTTTATTTACCGTGATGCGGGCGCATCCTGACCGGACTTATTTAATGATTACACATGATGTTCGCGATTTAGCTGCCTTTCCAGCCTATCAGGTCCTGTGGTTAGCAGATCACCAAATTAAAGCGAGTGTTGACCGGGCGACTTTTGAGGCGGCCTTGCCGCAATCAGCGTTTATGCAAGCTTTTCAAACGGTTTGATGATCGTAAGTGATGAGTAACTTTGAGACTAGTTCGCGTTTTGCGGCTAGTTTTTTTGACATGAAAATTAAAATAAAATGAGACTCTTTTTGACAAGATGCCCCATTTCTCGTAAGCTGAAAAGACTTAATTAGAAATGGGGTGAGCTACCATGACTTATGCCTTTATTTTGGTATGCGTCGCCGTAGACGGATTAGGACGTTTTTCCGCAAATTAAATTTTAGGAGAAATTTGAATGAAAAACGTCCAAAAACAAGTACCATCATTACCACTAATGATCACGTTGGTGGGGTTCCCACAAATCAGTGAATCGATCTTTACCCCCGTTTTACCAGCTTTAAGCCAGGCGATGCATGTCAGCGCTAGTCAAGTGCAATTGACCATGAGCAGTTACTTTGTTGCGTTTGCAATTGGGGTCCTCATTTGGGGCCAGCTAGCCGACGCTGTTGGTCGCCGGCCCGCGATGCTACTAGGAGTAGCGGTTTACTTGCTGGGCAACCTCGGACTTTATCTTAGTCCCAACTTTAGGTGGCTATTGATTGCTCGGCTAGTGCAGGCTTTCGGGGCCAGTGCTGGCTCCGTGGTCACCCAAACGATGATGCGTGAAAGCTTTACCGGGGTGACGGGCGCGCAAGTCTTTGCCAAGACCAGTGCGGCGATGGCATTAGCGCCAGCTTTAGGACCGTTATTAGGAGGTATTGTGCAGTCTTGGTTAGGGTACCGGCATGTTTTTAGTACTTTAATCGTCATGGCCGTGCTTGTCTTGATGTATGGTGGCTGGCGATTACCAGAAACGCGGTCATTGGCTATGAGCCAAGTGCGACCAGTGCAACACCAAGTCGTACGGCGACTATGGCATGATCCGGTTGTCTGGGGATATGGTCTGTTAATTGGTGGGATTAATGGGTGCTTGTTTAGTTATTACGCTGAAGCCCCGTTTATTTTTGAAACGCACTTTGGCTTTTCAGCCTGGCAGTACGGGTTACTAGGGTTGATTCTAGCGGCGGCTAGTCTGTTAGGCGCTTTATTGGTCAATTATTTATTGACTTGGATTCAGCCGGGACAATTAGTTTTGGCGGGATTGTTCATGAGTATATTTGCTAGCAGTGGCTTATTAGTGGCAGCTAGGTTTAATCAAGCCGGGTGGATGCTTCTAGGTATTTTCGGGACCTTTTTAGGCTTAAACGTGACGTTGCCGAATGCCTTAAACCGGGCTTTAATTGGTTATGAAGCGGTCATGGGCAGTGCGAGTGGCTGGTTTAGCTTAGGCTATTACCTTATTGTGAGCGGGTTAACTTATCTGATGAGTTGGCTGCATCAGGGGTCAATCCTGACTTTACCCGGATACTTGTTAGGGTTGAGTGCCCTCATGCTAATCAGTTATCAGGTGTTAGTTAAAAATCGAAATTAAACCCAAGCCGTCAAAGCGAGTATCTCGTTTTGGCGGCTTTTACTCGTCAGCCGGAACAATCATCACATTGGTCTCCATGACACCAAATTTAGCCCACATCAGCGTGTTAATCTGTTGAGTTAATGCGTAGATATTGTCGACCGTTAACTGACGATCAATGGCAATCGTCACATCCAACATAATGAGATTGCCATCGTAATGAGCTCGCAGAAAGGTGACTTGTTGAACCGCGGACAGACTTTCAATCTTAGTTTGGTAGCGCTCTTCTAAATAAGGATCAAAGTAGTCAACTAAGTTTAAGCTGCTTTCTTGGAAAATATGCAAGCCAGAATGAAAAATGTAAATGCCGAGTAAGATACTGGCCACGCTATCTAGCCAAGGCAACTTGAGCCAGGTCGTTCCGAGGACGGTTAATACGGTGACTAGACTCGTTAAGGCGTCACTGAAAGTATCACGACTGGCAGCAATCAGGGCGGCATTGTTTAGTTTACGACTCCAATAATGGTTGAATCCCCATAGAATCAATAAGGTCAGTCCGGAAAAGGCAGCCCCAAAGCCGGCAATCGGTAAGGGCACGCTGATTTTGGCTTGATGGAGTAAAGTTAGCCCGCCTTTAAAGATGATTTCTAGCGCAATCGCCATCATAATAAGTCCGGCGATGAGGGTGTAGATGGTCTCAAAGCGAAAGCGTGATTGCTGAATGCGAGGACCAATGGCTTGTTGTTCAGCTGCTGAGATAGGCGCGCCAAAGAGATCATCATCATGGGTTTCGGCGGCGATGTATAGGCCGGTTAATAGCAGGCCGGTTGAAACAATCCCTGAAAGGTTATTGAAGGCATCGGCCCGCAATGTCTGTGAATGGCCGACTTGGGCAAAGTAATATTCAATTAGAAATAGACCCAAGTAGACGATAACGTTACCCCAGAGGTGTCGTCGGGCCGACTTTAAACTTTTAACCACTTGGTGTTGAATATGTTGCCAATTATTTGTTACAGGCATCAATGCTCAGTCCTTTGCCCTTTAATAAGCTTTAGCATACGATTGGTTACACGCCATTTGAAGTAAAAGCGAGTGGTTAAGCTGGAATTATGACTAGGAATAGTTAACCGGCAGTTAGGCAACTTTCCCAAAAAGCGATTCATTAATGTAGTTGTTATTAGCCATTAAGTTCGTTATGATAACTTTAAGGAAATAATAAAGGGATGATGAGATTGGCAAGTTTAGTACGATCTAAGGGCCTGTTAGGGTTCGTCTATGGTGTTTTAATTATTGGCCTGTATGCGGCCACTCAGCAAACGACGAGTGCGCCAGTCTTAGTGATGACGGCGGAAGTTTTAGCCTGGTTAATGTCGTTGGGGTTATGGTGGCAAGTTAAGCGAGTGACTAATGAGGATCACGTTCAGTCATTGCAAAAGCTACGGTTCGCGTATCTTCCGGCGGTGGGGTGTTTATTCTTCTATAATCCACTCATCGGGACGCGGTTTACTTATATTGATGGGATTATTTTAGCCTTTTTAGTCGTAGGGTCGCTTTGGGGCTATCAGATTTATCGGGGTCATCAGACGGATAAAAGCTAACGATTGCGTTGGCTTTTTTATTTTGCAGTAATCTACTTTAAATAATTAAAGTTATGTAAACTAGTCTAATTAAAATATGACATTTGTCACTAACAACTCATGACAAACCCAACTAGGCGTCAACTAGCTAGCTTGCTAAACTAAGGTTATTCAAAGGGGGATGACCAAAGTGACGACTATCATTCAAGCAAAACAACTGAGCTTTAGTTATGGGAAACATCAGGTTTTAGATAAGTTGGATTTAACGATTAAGACGGGTGAAATCATCGGGTTAATTGGGGAAAACGGTGCTGGTAAGACGACTTTGCTGAATCTATTATTAGGGGTGCGGACGGCGGATAGCGGTGAGTTAACGGTATTTGACCAGACACCCGGCAGTGCTCTGGCTAAGCAAAAGATTGGCTCCATGTTACAAGGCGATATGGCGATTCGGGGGGTGACTGTCACCGAGCTGTTAACGATGGCGGCAACAAATTATCCAGCGCCTTTATCCGCAGCGACATTAATAACGACACTTGACTTGACGGCGTTTGCGCAGCAGCAGTTAACGGCTTTATCGGGTGGGCAGTTACGCCGGGTGACGTTTGCCCTAGCCTTAATTAGCAATCCTGACTTGTTGTTTTTAGATGAGCCAACGGTCGGGATGGATACCAATGCCCAACAGGCGTTCTGGCAACGGATTCAAGTCTTAAAAGCGCAAGGCAAAGCCGTGATTATTACCAGTCATTATCTACCGGAGATTGAACAAGTGGCTGATCGTATCTTATTGTTACAGGATGGTCGATTTGCGTTTCAGGGGACCTTTGCAACCTTACAACAGCGTTATCAGCAGGTAGTGATTACCTTTCAAACGGCCTTACCGGGGTCGACGTTTGACCATTTAGCGGGCGTGACTGCCGTGACTGGTCGTCATCAGACTATCAAAATTAGTAGTGAGGACAGGGATGCCACGTTGCAAGCACTCGTCCCGTATTTGGCGCAGTTACAACAAGTGACGATCAATCGGGAATCATTGTCGGAGATTTTTGTTCAATTAACCAAGGGGGCTAAAGCATGAATACATTAATGGCACAACTAAAATTTGACGGTCGGCGCTTGATTTTACGGAACTTTTCGTTTCAATTTTTTTCAATCTTAATGCCAGCGGGATTCTATTTATTATTTACAAAAGTCATGGTATCGGGGGCGGTACCGATGCGTTTCAATTTGCAATATATGGCCAGTATGATTGTTTATAGTGGGACGATTAACGCTTTATTCGGGATTCCTCAGATCTTGATGCATGACCGTGAACAGGGCCTATTACAATGGCTACAGCTTACGCCAACGGGGGTCAAAACATATTATTTATCGATTGGCTTATGGAGCATGGTGATGAATGCCTTGGCGATTGTAGTTTTAGGTGGGTTGGCCGTGGTCTTTAATCAAGTTAGCTTAACGGTTGGTCAATGGGCGACGATTGTTGGGATCGCCTTGATTGGTCAATTACCGACAATGCTGATTGGCGTATTGGTGTCATTCATTAACCGCGCCGAAACGTTAAGTGTCGTTAGTAACCTCATCACCTTTCCAATGGCGATTATCAGTGGCTTGTGGTGGCCAATGGCGATGCTACCAAGCTGGCTGCAGCCGATTGGTAAGTTAATGCCGACTTATTTCGTGAATAATTGGTTGGGGGCCGTCGCCACTCATGCTACACTTAATGCAACAACTGTAATTGGTGTTGTCGGGTGGATTGGCTTACTGACCATCATCGTGGTCGGTGGGACGCGCCAATTACTTAAACGGGGTGATGGGGTTGTCAAAGCCTAGATGGACCACCAAGTTCAAAAATTTAGAGTGGACCAGTTATATTTGGCTGGGATATTTACCGTATTCAGTGGCCATGTACGTGCCAGCTAGAACGGTCGCCGATTGGTTTTGGCTCAGTCTATTAGCGGCTTTCTTAGTGCTATATGTTTTAGTCGTCGAAAAAGCTAGTTGGCGGCCAGTGACAATACCGCTCGAATTGGTCGTGACGGGTTTATTTGCCACGCTAGGTGAGAACTTGTATTTGATTATTTTTCCGGGGTGGCAAGTGTCATTTATTTTAGCTCGCCAGCCGAAAAAAGTTTTTTATTGGTTTTTAACGGGCTACTATGCGTTTATCATTGCCGGCATCTGGCACGCTGCTCAGATTGCGCCAGATGTTTTTGGCTGGCATAATGGGCAAGTTATGGGGCTGATTTTCCCCATGATTTCGCCACTATTGTCGTATACCTTTTCGCGATCAATTGTGCGGCAACGGCAATTACGCCAGACTAATCGGCGCTTACAAACGATTGTGCAACGTGACGAGCGTGAGCGGATCGCGCGTGATTTGCATGATACGCTGGGGCAGAGTTTTTCAATGATTACATTAAAAACGGAGCTCGCTAAGAAATTGTTGGTTAAAGCCCCAGATAAAGTTGCTGCCGAACTTGATGATATTGAGCAGACGAGTCGCCAGAACTTACAAATGGTCCGTTCAATTGTGAATGACCTGCATCAGCGGTCGCTTAGCGAAGTCTTGCTGGCGCAAAATCGGAACTTGTTGGCCGCAAATGTTTGGTTGGCGACGACTGGTGAGCAGCTAGCGATTCAATGGCCAACAACGATCCAAGGCGTGTTTGCCGCCACCATGACTGAGGCGTTAACAAATGTGATTCGTCACGCCCATGCCCATCAAGTTGAGGTGACCTTTAGTGAGCCAGATCAGGGGTATCAGGTCGTCATCCAAGATGATGGTCAAGGTGGGCCGTTGACCCGTGATGGCGCTAATGGCATCACGGGCATGCAGGCGCGAATGCTCGAAGCGCATGGGACGTTTACGATTGGGACACCTAGTCGGGGCACACAACTCATTTTGACGATTCCTAAGGAGATGACAAAAGCGTGATTGAGTTATATTTGGCTGAAGATCAGAGCATGTTGAACTCTGCTTTGACGCAATTATTAGAACTAGAAGATGATCTGCACGTGGTCGGTTCAGCTGGTGATGGCCAAACTGCTTGGACCGAAATTCAGCAGTTGCAACCGCAAGTCGCGATTCTGGATATTGAAATGCCCGGGCTGTCGGGGTTAGATGTGGCTGATCAGATTCAGGCCGCCAAGCTACCGACCAAAGTCATTATTTTGACGACCTTTGCGCAAAAAGCTTATTTTGAACGAGCTGTGGCCGCACAAGTGGCAGGATACTTGTTAAAGGACAGTCCTAGCGACGATTTAATTGCGGCAATTCGCCAAGTGATGGCCGGTGCCACCATCTATGCACCAGAGTTAGTGGTTAATATGTTATCCGCGGATAAGAATCCTTTAACAGAGCGCGAACTTGCAGTATTAAAAGCGGCGGCACAAGGGTTGCCAACTAAGGTGATTGCGGCACAATTGTATTTGTCAGCCGGTACGGTGCGTAATTATTTATCGGCGATTTTTAGTAAATTGGGGGTGCACAATCGGCTAGAAGCGGTTCAAGTGGCACAGCGAAATAAATGGTTAGCGTCATGAAAAAGTTTGGTATTGGGGAACCTTGTTATTGACAACTAGTTTTAAATCGTGACAATCAATAAAAAGTTTAAACCCGTTAAGCCGTTGCAGCAGCATGGTTTAGCGGGTTTTGTTGATCATTAAGCTGATTAATCACTTTACTTACAAAAAGTAAGTGTTATACTAATGCTACAAACTAAAAGTAAGGAAGTTGATACCCATGGAAACTAAATTTACTGCTTTACAAACTAACCGCCGGACCATCTATGCATTAGGCAAGGATGTTGCCGCCAGTAATACGGACCTCACCCAAATCATTGAGACGGCCATTAAGAATGCGCCTTCAGCGTTCAACAATCAAACGACTCGAGCAGTTATCTTATTCAATCACTATCATGACCAATTGTGGGAGATGACGGCTGACCGTTTGAAGTCAGAAGTCCCAACTGAAGCCGCTTATCAGAAGACGGTTGCGAAGTTGAACGGCTTCAAGGCCGCTTACGGGACGATCTTGTACTTTACTGACACTGCAGTAGTTAAGCAAAATGAAGCTGATTTCCCACTATATGCTGCTAACTTCGCCGACTGGGCTGAACAAGCGCAAGGTAATGCCCAATATAGTGTTTGGGTCAGCCTCGCTGAAAATCAGATTGGCGCCAATTTACAACATTACAACCCATTGATTGATGACCAAGTTGCCAAGGCTTTTGATATTCCAGCTAACTGGAAATTACGGGCACAGATGCCATTTGGGTCGATTGAAGCCCCAGCTGGTCCGAAAGAATTTATGGCCGACAGCGACCGGTTTAAGATTTTCGAATAAAGGTTATCCGCGAGTCATCCCAAGTTATGGGGTGGCTTTTTTAGTGTTTGTAATACCCAAGCAATAAAGCAATTCCCGTGATAGCCCACCTAATCCGGGTACCGCTGACAACAGCTGAATGGCCGATTGATCAGATAAGGCCACCAAAAGGGCAGTTTACGATAGTAGTTATTGCGTTCAATCATCAAAGCAATCGACATAAAACTGTTTTGTAATAAGACTGTTTATGATGTAAAAAGGTTGTAAAGCGATTGATAACTGCTTGTGTCAGGAACGCAATCGGTTACCGTTAAGATAAGGGGGTAGCATAATTCAGTTGTTGAGGGAAAGGTGACGTGATTGTGAAAGTAACGAGAAGGTGGGCGTGGGCCTTGGTTGCACTGAGCTGTTTATTACTGTTTAGTGTGACGACTAAGGCCGATGCCGCCGTGCCAGATATCTCAGAATGGCAGGGCAAATTAACCAATACCCAAGTCAAAAGTTTGAAGTCGCAAGCCGACTTTGTAATCAACCGGGTGCAATATGGCACTGGTTATGAAGATTTGTATCATACAAATAATGAGAATCTGTATGTTAAGCACGGGATTCCGTTTGGTTCGTATGATTATGCCACATTTACCAGTACGGCAACGGCTAAGGCTGAAGCCAAAAAATTTTATGCCCGGTCCAATAAGAAGTCCAAGTTCTATATTTTAGACTTTGAAACGTCTTCGATGGGGCGTAGTGCTGCCAACGCCGCGGTTAAAGCGTGGTATAACGAGATGCGGTCATTGACGAATAAAAAGTTGATCTTCTACTCTTATCAAAGCTTTGCGACGACTTACGCCAATAGTGCGCGGCAAGCGTTCGATGCCCAATGGATTGCGAATTATTCATACAAACCGACAATTACATATTCATTATGGCAATACACGGATAGTTATTACTTATCTTCTTTAGGTAAGTACGTCGATAACTCATTGTATAATTCAAGTGCCGTTTCCAGCTATCATCCGTTGAGCTGGTGGTTAGGGACGAGCTATGCTTATAGTAGTTATAATGTTGGTCAGCATGCCTATCTCTATAAGAAAGCGGGAACCTATTATGACGGGACGCCGGTTCCTAGCTCAGCGAAACAGCAGCTTTACAAAATAACCGCTAAAAAAGCAGTGACAACCGATCAATCAAAACAATTGGTTTACTTGGCTGGTTTAAATAAGTGGGTCAAGTCACAAGATATTGCAGCTTATTGGATTGGCCAACATGGGTCATACAAATTACGCAAGAAAGCCAATCTTTACAGTGATGTAAATTTGAAACACAAAACAGGGAAGTCTTATAAAAAGGGCACGACGTTAAAAGGCAAAGTTGTTAGGACCGGCAATCTGTATCGAATTAAGGTTGCTGGGGGCTACATTACGGCGCAAGTCGAAATTTCCAATCATGCTTATTATGAAACGATGCCAAGTAGCCACACGCTAAAAGCGTCCAAGACCTTCTATAAATATCAGACTAAGACTTTCAATAAGTCGAAACGCGTTGCCAAAGTCAAAAAAGGCAGTACGGTAACTGTGACAGGAGTGGGTAAACGGTCCACTGGCTCGCGTTACTATCAAACCAGTGATGGGCATTATATCACCGCGCTGCATAGCTATGTAAAATTTAAATAAGCTACGTTGAAAGGTCGGTCACCTAGTTGTTGATCGGTCTTTTTGTTAGGCGCGTTTGTTGGTTTAACCTGACAGGTCGTTAATTGGCAAGCTGAGATCTGGTGGTGATGGCTAAATTGCAGAAAAAGTAGCGGTACAATTAGTTGCTGATAACAAGAACCCATAAATTAGGGATAGGTGATGGGATCTTAGAAATGTGAATTGTCTACAAATACGTTTGGATTACTAGAGTGCTGTTAAATTGAAACCTTGGTATATGCAAATAATAGTTAATTAGGATCAAACGGTCTTTTGCGACTAAAAGTACTGTCAGTAATCGGGGAATCATTTTCCAAATGATAAAGCTTGCTAAACAATAAATATATCAAGCGCGCTGTGTTAGTCGAAGTCAGTTTAAAAGTGAATACTTGTTAATAGCAGGGTGCTAATACTACGGCAATTAACACTTGCGGAACTTAATAAATAAAATATGACTGAGCGCAGAGTGCATTGGATGATGTTCAGTGACTAATCATATTCCAGCGTCAATCCGGCGCAGTCAGTTTAAATCAGATGAGCATCTTAATGAGCGCGTTCACGTGATTAACCCGGTTATGCTAAAATGGAAGTTGGAAGTTAAGAACGGTCGTGGAAGGTGAGTCATAATGAAAAAGCAAGTAACGATTATTGGTAGTGGGATTGTCGGGGCAACCATTGCGTACTATTTAAGTGCAGATCCAACGTTAAGTGTGACTATTTATGATGAAGGGATTGGTCAAGCCACCAAAAATTCAGCGGGAATTATCTCGCCCTGGTTATCGAAGCGCCGTAATCAGCGCTGGTATCAATTAGCCAAGGCAGGCGCCGCGTTGTATCCGGAGATTGTGGCGGATACCCAAATGGGGTATTCGGTCTATCAACAAGCCGGTACGATTGTGACCCGCAGTAATGCGGCTGATTTACAAGCATTGTATGACTTGGCGATTGAACGCCGTAAAGTCGCGCCGCAGATTGGTGAGATTGAAAAGCTGACTGCTGCTGAAGTGCAACAGCGGATTCCACTATTGACTAATCCGCAACCAGGGGTGTTCATTAGTGGCGGTGCACGCGTCGATGGCGATAAGTTTGCCCATAACTTATTAAAGTATGCTGAAAAGCGCAACCTTGTCCGGCATAAGGGCAAAGTCACGCTTGGTGATCAGGGGCAATTAATGACTCCGCATGGACAACAAAATTACGATACGTTAATTTTGGCCGTGGGAGCTTGGTTGAAACCGATGTTGTTACCCATGCATATTGTCGCCAAAGTCCGTCCCCAAAAAGGTCAGTTAATCGAATTACAATTACCTGAAACTTGGGGTGATGATGTCCCCGTCTTAATGCCGGAAGGTGAACGGGACTTTATTCCCTTTACCCGCAGCAAGCTGGTTGTCGGCGCTACCCACGAAAATGATCAAGGCTACGACTTACAAGTTTCTGACTTGGTTGAAGATGACTTATTCGCCAGTGGCTACAAGCTTGACCAAAACTTAACGAAAGCTCAAATTAGTCAAGTTAAGGTCGGCACCCGGGCTTATACGGCTGACTTTGCGCCATTTTTCGGGGCGTTGCCGGATAATCCGCACATTCTCATGGCCAGTGGCTTAGGGTCATCCGGCTTAACGACGGGCCCAATCATTGGTAAACTATTAGCAGATTACGTCTTAACGGGTGCCCATGATTGGGATCAATACCAGTTGCCAATTGAGACGTATCTAGAAGATGCGGATTAAGGTTTTAGATGCAACCCCTGTTGGGCCAGTTGATGAGCGCCGTGGTTCTCGCTTTCGGGGATCCATTGTGTAATCACCACTTGGCATTGGTCTTGCAAGTGTAAAAGAGTTTGTAGTTCAACATTGAAATTTTTGCTATAAGCTTTACTGACACTTTCGGCGACGACTTGGCTGTCAGTAAAGAAGAAGACAGATTGACCGGGACCAAACGTATCGAGCAGCGTTTTAAAGCCAGCGATGGCCGCTAAAAATTCGGCGGTATGATTATCGCCAAGGGGTAGCGGCTGTTTATATTGGTGCTGTTGGCCCTGGTCAATCAGTAAGATACCCGCGGCGCTCCGTTTAGTAACGGGTTCCGTCGCGGCGTCAGTATATAATTGCATTTTAGTTTCGCTCCATTTGAAAGGAATTTGGTCACATGAGTAACTCTAAGCATACCTTTAAGTATCAACCAAATCTATTATCTAGTCTAATTGTCTGGTCGTGGACCTTACTCGTGTTAATGGTCGGCATTATTTGGTGGCTCGAAATTTTAACGTTTAAATGGCCATTAGTCTTAATCGCGGTCTTGTTTATAGCGTTAGTGGCCATTCAGATTAGTCTACGGCGAGTGTCGATTGACCGCAATTTGTTGATTTTTAGTACCGTCTTTAACCGCTCTTGGCTGGTCATTCCACGTGACCAGCTAGAAAGTATCACGGCTATTCGTGGCGGGGTGGCCGTTCAAGTGGATCGCAATCGTTATCAGTTCCTAATGACGAAGAAAAGTCGCCAAGCGTTGATTGAATTGGCTCAGTTAGATAAATAACCGAACTTTATTGATAATAAGAGAATTAATCGTTCATATTTTATTGATGAACGGGTATACTGTAACTATTATAACTAAAGGGGCGTCAGAGATTAATGAAAGACATTGAAATCGCACAACAGGTCACACCAAAACCAATTACTGAGATTGCGGCCAAGGCGGGCTTAACCGCGGCTGAGATTGACCAGTATGGTAGTGCCAAGGCCAAGCTTAAGTTGCCGTTACCAGTTAAAGACACCAAGCGTAAATTAATTTTGGTGACGTCGATTAACCCAACGCCGGCGGGTGAAGGCAAGTCGACGGTCACGATTGGGTTAGGTGATGCGCTGACTAAGATCGGTAAGTCGACCATGATTGCCTTACGGGAACCATCATTGGGACCGGTCATGGGCATGAAGGGCGGTGCCACGGGTGGTGGTTATTCGCAAGTTATTCCAATGGAAGATATTAACTTACACTTTACCGGTGATATGCATGCCTTAACGGCGGCTAACAACACGTTAGCGGCGTTAATTGATAATCATATTCAACAAGGCAACGCGTTAGGTATTGATCAGCGTCGGATTCAATGGAAACGAGCGTTGGATATCAACGACCGAGCGCTACGCCATACTGTTATTGGCTTAGGCGGGCCAACCTCAGGCGTGCCCCGGGAAGATGGTTTTGATATCACGGTGGCCAGTGAGTTGATGGCGATTCTGTGTCTTTCAGAAAATATTGCTGACTTGAAGCAACGGATTAACCGGATTGTGATTGGGTATACCCATGATCGCCAACCGGTAACGGTCGCTGATCTACAAGTTGGTGGCGCAATTACGTTGCTATTAAAAGATGCATTGCGGCCAAACTTAGTTCAAACTTTAGCCCATACACCAGCGATGGTACACGGGGGGCCTTTCGCTAATATTGCTCATGGCTGTAATAGTGTGTTGGCGACACAAGCTGGTTTGAACTTAGCCGATTATACGGTTACTGAAGCTGGCTTCGGTGCCGACCTCGGCGGTGAAAAGTTCATGGACATTAACGTGCCTGCCGTGGGCCAAGCCCCCGATGCGGTCGTGATTGTCGCAACGATTCGCGCTTTGAAGATGCATGGCGGTGTGGCGTTGGCTGATTTGGGCGAAGAAAATGTGGCGGCCTTGCAACAAGGCGCGGCTAACTTAGGTCATCATATTCATGCGATGCAACAATATGGCGTCCCAGTAGTCGTCGCAATTAATGAATTTACGGCCGATACTGATGCCGAAATCAAGGCGGTTAAAGCTTATTGTGCTGAACAAGGGGTTGAAGCCGTGCTAGCTGACGTTTGGGGTCAAGGTGGTGCTGGAGCAACAGACTTAGCAGCAGCCGTTGTTAAGTTGGCCGATCAACCAAGTAAATTCACGCCATTGTATGCAACCAACGACAGTATTGAAGATAAGGTTAAAACGATTGTGACCAAGATCTACGGTGGGGCACAAGTTGAGTATTCGGGTAAGGCGAAACGCCAATTACGGGCATTTGCCAAACGCGGCTGGGATCAATTGCCAATCTGTATGGCTAAGACGCAATACTCATTGAGTGATAATCCTAAGTTACTTGGTGCACCAACTGGGTTTACGATCAATGTTCGTGAATTCGTCCCTAAGTTGGGGGCCGGTTTTATCGTGGCTCTGACTGGAAACGTCTTAACAATGCCCGGTCTACCAAAACATCCGGCTGCCTTGGATATGGATATTAGCGACGATGGTAAAATTTCAGGTTTATTCTAACGTTAAATAAGTGGTACTGAGCAGTGATACTAGGGTGAATGCCCGGTATTGACTGCTCAGTTTTGTGGTTGGGGGTAAAAAGCGGCTATTTCCCGTTGACCCTCTGCACGGATGGGTTTCTTTTGGTATAATTAAACAAGTTTAGCGGATTGTGAGGAGCAGAATATGTGGATTTATTGGGTTTTAATGTTCGTCTTGGTCGTTGCTGATCAAGTTATCAAATCAGCGATTGTAAATCATATCGCACTTGGGGCTAGCCAAACGGTGGTGCCTGGGCTATTATCGTTAACTAATTTGCATAATGATGGGGCTGCTTGGAGCATCTTGCAGGGGAAAATGGGCTTTTTCTATCTCATCTCAATCGTGGCTTTGGGGGTCATGGTGTACTTATTATGGCGGTTGCGAACCCATCGACTATATGAGTCTGGGATTGTCTTTATGATTGCCGGTACCTTAGGCAACTTTATCGATCGGATTCGAATTGGCTATGTGGTCGATATGTTCCAATTAGATTTTATTAATTTTCCAATTTTTAACTTTGCGGATACTTGTTTAACGGTCGGGGTCATTTTAGTGTTGATCGCCGTTTTACGAGATGAGTCGTTTGACAAGTAATTAAGGAGTGACGATTTTTGGCAGGAGCAACCGCCGAACAAAACTTTACGGTGAGTGAACAAGCTGGTCGACTAGACAAGGTCTTGGCGGGCTTACAATCCATCTGGACACGCTCGCAAGTCGACAAGCTGATTAAGGATGGTCAAGTCACCGTCAATGGCGTCTTACAACCTAGTAAGTATCAGGTTAAAGCTGGCGATGCGATTCAAATCGCGCCACAAACGGTCAAGTCGATTGAATTGGTGCCGGAGAACATCCCATTAGATATTGTCTATGAAGATGATGATGTGATTGTGGTTAATAAGCCACAAGGGATGGTCGTGCACCCTGCGCCTGGGCATCCGGATCAAACGTTAGTCAATGCCTTACTGTATCACAGTCCGTTGTCGACGATTAATGGGGAGTTTCGACCAGGAATCGTGCATCGAATTGATAAGGATACGTCGGGCTTATTAATGGTCGCCAAAAATGATCGGGCCCACCGGTCGCTAGCGGCTCAGCTCAAGGCGAAGACTAATTTGCGGGAATACATTGCGTTAGTTCATGGAGTGATCAAAGAAGAGACTGGGACGATCAATGCGCCGCTTGGTCGGTCACCCAAGGATCGTAAGAAACAAGCCATCGTAGCAGATGGCCGGCCCGCGGTCACCCACTTTAAAGTATTGAAACGCTATTTGCACTATACTTTAATCAGCTGTCGGCTCGAAACTGGGCGGACGCATCAGATTCGTGTCCATTTACAATCAATTGGGCACCCATTAGTAGGTGATCCGTTATATGGACCGAAGAAGACCATTAAGGGGCATGGCCAGTTCTTACATGCCAAGCTATTAGGGTTCAAGCACCCGGTGACTGGTGAAATGTTACAGTTTGAAGCGCCATTACCGCCAATTTTTAAAGCAACTTTGGCGAAGCTTGACAAAACTGACTTGAATCATTAATCTAACAGTAATGAGAGTCCTTTAATCCGGCCCAGAGAGACTGAAAGGCAACGTTAACCAACAACTTTCGTCGGCGGTCGTGACAGTTAAATGTCCGACCGTCGTCTTTTTTGACTAGTGATTAGGACTGAAAAGTCAATTCATTTAGATTGGGAGGCAGATCATGCAAAAAGAAGTGGTTGATTCCATGGCGATGAAACGCGCGCTCACGCGGATTACGTATGAAATCATCGAGCAAAATAAAGGGATTCGCGATATTGTGTTAGTAGGGATTAAGACCCGGGGCGTCTATGTTGCGCAACGGATTGCGGAACGGCTGCAGCAGTTGGAAAGTTCGACTGTGCCGGTTGGCGAATTAGATATTACCCCGTTTCGTGATGACCAGCCGTTAGATATCGCGTTAGCACCCGGTAAATATCAACTGGCTTTTCCAGTGGCTGATAAACGGGTGATTCTCGTTGACGATGTGCTATTCACCGGGCGGACGATTCGTGCCGCTTTAGACGCATTAATGGGTGGCGGCCGGCCACAAAGTATTTCGCTAGCGGTGCTCGTTGACCGTGGCCATCGAGAACTCCCAATCCGTGCGGACTTTATTGGCAAGAATATTCCAACAGCGCTGCAAGAACGAATCAAAGTCTCCGTGACTGAAGTTGATGGTCATGATGGGATTGAAATTATAAACGATAATTAGGATTTTTATGTCAAAAAGTGAGAAGGGATCGACATGGCAGACCGCTATTTGATTCTTGAAGACGGCAGTGCCTACCTGGGTGAAGGTTTCGGGTCACCAGCGGTTTCAACTGGCGAAATCGTGTTTAATACTAGCATGACGGGCTATCAAGAAATTATTACAAATCAAATTTATCATAATCAAATTATTGCGTTTACCCAGCCAACGATTGGCAGTTACGGGATCAATCATGACAGCTATGAGTCGATCTTGCCAACGGTTAAAGGCGTGGTCGTGCGGGATGTCGCTAGCATCTCGACCAATCGACAACGGCGCTGGTCACTAGATCAATACTTGAAGCAACAAAATATTCCAGGCATTAGCCATATCGATACGCGTCACTTAGCCAAACAGTTACGTGCCAGCGGGCCAATGAAAGCTAGTATCGTCGATGTCGCCGATGCCCATGCTTTTGACCAGCTAGGGGCGACCGTGCTAACCAATCAACAAGTTGCGGCGGTCGCCACGCCTAAGCCATTTCCTAATCCGGGGACTGGCTTAAATGTGGTGGTCATTGACTTTGGCCTGAAGCACGGTATCTTGCGCGAACTCAGTAAACGCGCTTGCAACGTGACGGTTTTGCCTTATACGGCGACAACGGAAGAAATTATTAATTTAGATCCAGATGGGGTCATCCTATCAACCGGTCCTGGGAAGCCGCAAGATTTGCCGGACAGTGTGTTAACGATGATTCAAAATATTCAAAATCGGATTCCGCTATTTGCCATTGGTTTAGGCCACGAACTATTTGCCATGGCTAACGGCGCACAGATTATGAAGCTATCGCCGGAACATCATGGCGCTAATCATCCGATTCGTGAAGTTATTACCAATCAGATTATTTATGCGTCACAAGGCCAAGGATTTGCCGTGGATCCCACGACGATTGATCGCAATAAGTTAATTACCACGTTTGTGGACTTAATTGATGGGACGATTCAAGGTCTGCGTTATCGGGATTTCCCAGCCTTTTCGGTGCAGTTCTTCCCAGACGGTGCGCCAGGGCCAACTGATGCGTTAGATGTCTTTGATGAATTTGTTGAATCGATGCAACAAGCAAGGGGGCCAGTCTGGTGAACAATTTACAAAAAGTTTTAATCATCGGTGCTGGTCACAATGATATTGGTCGCGAGGGTCAGCACGATGCCGCCATTACGCAAATTGGTAGTGCCATTCGTAAGCTTGGGATTGCGGTCGTGTTAGTTGACAACAACCCGTTTTCGGTGGCTGCTGAGAATAATTTTGCGGATAAGGTCTATATTGAACCTTTAACGGTGGGCGCGTTGACAAAGATTATCGCGACTGAACAACCGGATGGCTTGATTCCATCATTGGGTGGTATTCAACGAGTCAGCTTAATTCAAGCCTTGATTCGGAATAATGTGCTTAAGAATAATCACGTTCAATTATTGCAATGGGACGCAGAGACCATTGATATGATTGTTAACCCCGCTTTAATGAGCAATCGCTTAAAAGCACTAGGTCAACCGGTGATTGCGTCACAAGTGGTGGCTAGTCAAGCTGAGGCCGATGAAGTCATGGCACACGTTGGCTTTCCAGTGATCGTCAAATCAGTGGCTCCGCGGATTGAAGCTAGTCGACAGCTATGTGAAGATGAAGAAGACTTTGTCCGTGCATTGACGATGGGCTTTAAAGTGTCTGCGACTAAGCAATGTATTGTTGAACAAAGTATTGTTGGCTATAAGGAAATTGAATTTATCGGCATGCGGGATGCTAAAGGGACGGCGTTATTAATCTCTGGCATGGAAAACTTTGATCCGGTTGGGATTCACTCGGCTGATTCAATTGTCTTTGCGCCGACGCAGACGATCACTGATCAAGAGTATCAGCAGTTTCGGCAAGCTACGTTAGAAATCATGCAAGCGTTGCATATCGTGGGTCCTTGTCATATGCAATTTGCGTTAGATCCTGTGACGCAGCAATACTATGTGATTAAGGTCACACCGTACTTTGATCGGGCAATGGCGATGGCCGCCCGAGCGACGGGTTATCCATTAGCGACGATTGCGGCGAACTTGATGGTTGGTGTGAGCTTGTCAGAGGTCAAATTATCGAAACGGTATCGTAAGCAGACGGCGTTAATTGAGCCAGTCTTAGATCATATTGTTTGCCGGATTCCGATCTGGCCGTTCAATGTGTTGAAAAAAGTCAGTCATCAATTGGATACCGTGATGGAATCCACCGGGTCCGTGATTGGTGTTGGGCGCTCAACCGAAGAAGCCTTATTAAAAGGGTTGCGGGCCACGGACGAGTCGCGGTACCATGTGATTGCCAATCAGCCGCAACAATATTCGGAAGGTGAATTAATTCAACGATTGATCCACCCACAAGCTGGGCGGATGTTGGTCTTGCTGGAAGCCTTAAATCGGGGCTATCAGATTGACGAATTAGCTGAATTGACAAAGATCGATGCGTTTTATTTTTATAAGCTCAGTCATATTATCGAAATTGAACAAGCCTTGCGCGAGCATCCGTTTGATGTGCATGCCTTAGGTCGGGCGAAATACTTCGGCTTTACTGATGAAGATGCAGCCGCGGCTTGGCAAACGGAACCGGCCAAGGTTAGTCACTTTGCGATTGAAAATGAGATTCATCCGACCTTTAAGGAAATCGAGCCAACTGCGGGTGAATTCACTGAACAAACGAATACCTATTATTCGACTTACGAGTACGATAACGAGAGTCAGCAGTTAGCCGGTCAGCGGGCGATAGTTATTGGCAGTGGCCCGAACCGAATTGGGACCAATCATGGGAATGATTACTTGGTGTCACAATTACTGTTCTACTTAAAAAAAGCTGATTATCAGCCAATTTTGATCAATGCTAACCCGAATAGTGTTGCGATGACGCCACAACTAGCGGCTAAGCGGTATGTTGAACCCAAGCAGGTATCTGATATTTTGAACGTCTTGGCGATTGAAAAGCCGGAAGTGATCTTTACCACGTATCATGATGAACATTTGGGGCAAATTCTAACTGATCTTGGTTATCATGTGATTCAGATTGATAATAGTCTGCCACGTGAGCAGATTAAGACCAATGATCAGCCGGCCGTCGAAGTGATTACAGACGGTAAGGATGTTCAGATTTTTGGCATTAGTGAAATTATTGCCGGCAATAACTTACGGTCGAATGTCCGTGGTTCTATTGAAGTCTTTCCGATTCAAGACAAAGCTGAAAATAAGGCTATTGAAGCGTTATCTATTGAAATTAAGCATCGCGTTTTAAGCTATGGAACGCCGGGCGTATACACGGTGCGGTTAACGATTATTGATGAAGAGCTACACTTGGCAACAATTGAGCCGATGAGCTTGGCGATGATGGCACTGATTAGTAAGGCCAGCGGGTCAAGTGTCACGCGATTATTGTTACACGTTAAGTTGGGTGAGCCGCTCAGTCAGGTGATGTATGATTATCCCGACCTGGCGAAGTTGAAGCGAGTCTTCGTCCAAGCCAATACCTTTCCATATAATCAGTTACAGATTTATGATGAGGCGGAAGTTACTGGTGAACCTGGTCATGCGACTGGTGCCGTGATTGCGTATGGGGCAACCTTACGAGCGGCATTAGATGCGTTAAATGAGGGTAATGAAAGTACTGATTTTTAAAAGTTAGACCTAATATCAAGTCGATGTTAGGTCTTTTTTTGTTGGTCAGACTTGCCAAACCTAACAATAGTAGATATACTGCTAGTGTAAACAGTTAAGGGTATATTTATAAAATTATATTCGTAAATTAAATTACAATATAAAAGTTAGGCTAGAAGGAGCGTTAGAGATGAAACCACTACTTGGGGGTCTGTTGTTAGTGGGTTTGAGTGGATTATTTTTGGGCACGATGGGATTATCGGCTTCAGCGGAAGTCAATCAGGCGATTCGTGATTCAGCACCACATGGGATTCGGTTGCATAACATTTTTGAAACAGCTAATTTTGATGGTAATAGTGCGCAAGTGAGCCCGGCGCCAGCGGACAGTGATCAGGCGGATATTGTGAATATTACACAGAAGCAATATCAATTAGGGGCAATTTGGTCGAAGCCTAATTTTAAATTTGATTTAAAAAAAGATGCAAAAGCGTCGATGTGGCTGTACTTTGGCGATCGTGGTATCAATGCTGGCGATGGGATGGCACTTGTTTTGCATAATAGTAAAGATGGAATTAATGCGCGAGGAAATGATGGTGAGGCGTTAGGTGTCTGGGGGAAAGACACTGATAATTCTAACCCACAAAGTGTAGCAGATTCTGCAATCGATAAGAGTTGGGCATTAGAGTTTGATACACATGGTAATATTGAACAAAAGTTTAATGATGCGTATGATTTTCGTGGTCCAACCGGTATGCATATTGCGGAAAATTATCCTGGAGATTCAGCTAGTTATGTTCCGCATGGATATACGGACTTTCCTTTGCCATGGTTTATTCCAACGACAAGGTATTATTACTCTTTGACGCACAAACAGTCTATTCAGAACCTTTATTTAGCGAATGGTCAGTGGCACCATCTTTCCCTACAGTGGGAAGCCCCTAAAAACGGTAGTCGTGAGGGTTCTATGACCTATACCTTTGATGATAAGGACCCTAAAACTGGCCGCATCAAGACTAATGCACCGCAGCGAACTGCTAAAATTGATTGTGATAAATTCCACAGTGCTGATGATAAGGTCTATTGGGGCTTTACCGGTGCGACAGGTGACAGTTATGAACAAGCTTACGTTATTTTTGAAGGGGTCCCTGATGTTGTCGATGCACGAGCAACGTTGAATTTGAAAAATTTAACAACAAAGCAGGATATCAAAGATGGCGCTCAAGTGACAACTGGTGACAAGTTGCAGTACGAATATGATTTGAAGTATTTGAGTGGGCAACAGGCTTGGTCAAAGATTCAAGCTGACTTACCTTTAGACGCTCATTTTAAATTTGAAAGTGGTGTCCTCACCTATGCGGATGGTCACACGCAAGAAGTTACGGCGGCTGATATCCAAAGTAACCATCTAAAGTTTAAATTCAGTGATGATTTATCAATTAACAATACGCGTGCCACCTTAACATTAACCGGTGTGGCGGAGAACGCACAACCAGATACGGTGGTGACCGTGCAACAAGTTAACCAAGCTTTTCGAGGGCTAAACCAGATTATTAGTGTTGATGCACCGGATTTTCATATTAGTGGTCAGCGGCTAGTTCACTTATTATTGACTGGCGATCAAATTAGCAGTCATCAAGACATTGAACGTCGGCATAACGCTTTAATCACTGGACGCCTCTTTTATCGGCTAGGTAAATGGGAGAACAAGGCGGCTGATCAAATCACAATTAAATTGAATAACCAGTTGTTGACGATACCGGATCAATTAAAATGGAGTTGGGATGATAGTGCAACCGGAAATTCTGGCAAGTTCAATTTAGTGGTGCCGTGGCATTATCTGCATAATGGTGACAATCAGCTGAGCTTGAGTGTGACTGACCAAACAGCGCAACGTTCAAATGAGGTCCATGTGACGATGACGGTTCCCCGTGGGGCGTTAACGCTGAGCAAAGTTGCCACGCAGAGTGCGTTTCAGCCGGTTGCGGTTAATGGTCAACCGCAGCATCATATTGGCCGGCAAGCTGACTGGCAAGTTGTGGTAGACGATGAGCGTGGAACTGGTAGTCGGTGGCAGTTACAAGCCCATGCGACGCAACCAGTGGACAGTCATCAGCGACCACTCAATGTGGATGTCGTCTTCAATAACGGCTTACAGGACCAATCGTTAATTCGTGATAATGTAATTGTGATGGATCATGAGGCGACGACGGATGATGACGAACAGCATATCGCCGCACAGTGGGCGCCAAAACAAGGGGTTTTACTGAATGTCTCTAGTGGTGCGGTGCCCGGTGATTATCAAACGACGATTCATTGGACACTCAATGATGTGCCGACAACTGAATAAGTACTATCCTTAATCCTGAATGACGCTCATAAGTTGTTCAGGATTTTTATGTGTCTTGATTCAAAAAGTGCGCTATGATTGTTATCGGTTACAGCATCATTTTATGGAGGTCGATAATTTTGACGAAAACATTATACTTAATGCGGCATGGGCAAACTTTGTTTAATCAACTCAAGCGTATTCAAGGCGCATGCGATTCACCGCTGACGGCGCAAGGGATTACGGAAGCCCAGTCAGTTGGTCGTTATTTTAAGCAACAAGGCCTTAAATTTGACCATGCTTATGCATCGACCCAAGAGCGTGCGGTTGATACGTTGGAATTAGTGACTAAGCAGTCATATCAGCGCTTAAAATGGAATTTTGGTGTTTTTGAGGGTGAGAGTGAAGTCTTGAATCCGAAGTTTTCGCCAGGGCAGCTCGGTTATGGCGATTATTTTGTGCAGTTCGGTGGCGAGTCGGGTAAACAGGTTCAAGAACGGATGGTTCAGACATTGACGGAAATTATGGCGCGCCCGGATCATCAGCAGGTGTTGGCAGTTAGCCATGGTGGGGCGAGTTATATGTTTTTGCAACGCTGGCTTGATGCTACGGAGATGCAGCGGCGTCAAATCCGAGTTAATAATTGTGCAGTGTTGAAGTTTTTGTATGATGATGGAAAGTTTGAGCTTGTTAGTGTGCGGAACTTGGATGATTAAGATAATTAATAGGTAAGTTATATTGGCTATCTATTTTAATTGGCAGTTAACACTGTATGGTGGGATTAAACTAGTGTTAACTGTTTTTTATTGAATTAGTTTGTTAGGATAGTTGCACAATATTTAGCAATTCCCGGTTGTTAAGGCGTATTACTTTAGTAAGTCTAACTATTAGTTAGGTAAAATATAGTCTATACTGTAATTGTGAATGTTTACACATATGGACTGACAGTAGATTAACTTTTAGATTTGGAGGAGTTAATATGCATACCGGGAAAAGTAATGAATTGCATTATAAAATGTACAAAAAGGGGCGGGCGTGGATTATAGCGGGAATGCTAGTGGTTAGTTGGGGAGTCAGTGAACAAGTAGCTAAAGCGGATGTGGAACCGCCCAGTGATGATGCTAATGAGCCAGTTAATACTGATACGCAATTAAATAATAAGGCAGTAATTATACCCACTAGTAATGATTTGGATGATACTAATCAAGAAGTAGATAATAATGTTCAAGAACAAGAGTCGCTGCCAATGAATACTGAAGATTCGGACAACCATCAAGTTGAAGACTCGGTGAGTGAGGATAAGGCGGTAGGCACTCAGAAATATCAAGAAAATATCGATTCTAATAATATCGATGCCGATAAAGAAGACACGGGTAACGGTGATGACGATTCAGATTATGAAGACCTAGCTACCACTTCTCGAAAAACGCTGGCCTCCGATACAACTCTTAGAACATCAGCGCCAAGTGATAGTTATTCTTCAAGTGAAGAACGTAAGATAGACACTAATGTTGCCAGAATAAGTGATGGAAAGCAAGCAGCAGTTCAAGACCAACGTTTAAATGTTGAAAACAAGGAAGCTGCTGTCGCGGTTCCTGAGACGGCAATTGCCCAAGGCCACTGGGGAATTTCTCACGTTTGGTATATCGATAGTAGTGTTTTACATTTTACAAGTGGCGTATTGTTTGCAGGGAAGGCCGTTAGTGAAGATTGGCAAGCATATAATGACGTCGTGACTAAAGTAAGCTTTGATGACGAAATAGTGGCACCTGAAGATTGCGGCAATCTTTTTAGCGCCCTTTTCAAAGTTAAATCTTATGAACATATTGAAAGACTTGATACTAGTAATACTAAAAACATGACGCGTATGTTTTATGAGAATACAGTATTAGAAGAGATTGATATTAGTCGTTGGAATATCAATAATGTTATTGATATGACTAATATGTTCTACTTATGTTATGGATTAAAAACAGCAATTCTACCAAATAGTCCTGCCGAATCTTTGCTATCTACACCGGGAATGTTTGAAGATTGTCATGAATTAGAGTCAGTTAAGCTTGATGGTATAGACTTACGTACAGTTCAACAGACCTCAAGCATGTTTGCTCATTGTAACAAGCTTTCTCAGTTTGATATTGATGTTTTTCATCTTAATGGAGAACGACGTGGAATATTTGAAGATTGTACAAGTTTGACATCACTGACAGTAGATTTAACCAATGAAAAGCCCCAAAATTTTCTTATCTTCGATGATCGACGAATGTTTAAGAATTGTACTAGTTTAAAAGAAATAAAATTTATAAACCAGGAAAAATCGAAAGTTGATATGATGATGGAGATGTTTTCTGGGTGTACCTCGTTACAAACGATTGATTTATCAAGTTTTGATACTTCGAATAATGATCTCTTTATAGATGTATTTAAAAATTGTCGTTCACTGGAGCGTATTAATTTAAATCCGTTAGATCTTCATAATGCAACGTATGTGGTTGGAATGTTTGCCGGTTGTTCAGGATTAAAAAGTATTGACCTAAGTGCGTTCTCTGAAGCAAAACTTGAAAGTATCTCAGGACTATTACGAGACTGTAGCGGCTTAACTTCGGTCGACTTGAGTGTTTTAGATACTAGTCAATTGACAAGTATGGACAACTTGCTGAATGGTTGTAGTGGGTTGACAAATGTTGATTTAATGTCAATACAGACCGGAAAAGTCAGTAGTATTTCTGGTCTAATCAGTGGCTGTAGTGGGTTGACCTCAATTGATTTGCATTTAACTGATAATAGTAAGATTACCAATATTAGTCATTTACTGAGTGGTTGTACAGGGCTAACCAGTGTTGACTTATCGCCATTAAATAATGGCATTCTTGAAAATGTGAGTGGATTGCTAGACGGATGCACAGGTCTCACTAGTGTTGACTTATCACAAATAACTACTGGAAACGTGACAGATATGAGCTATATGTTAAGTGGTTGTACTGGATTGACGGAGTTGGATGTTTCTTCGTTAATTACTGACAATGTCACAAATATGAGCTATATGCTAAGTGGTTGTACTGGATTGACGGAGTTAGATGTTTCTTCGTTAATTACTGACAATGTCACAAATATGAATTATATGTTTGCAGGATGTACGGGATTGAACGAGCTTGATCTTAAGACGTTTAACACTGGTTTAGGGTCTGTTTGAAAACATCTTTTTTAGGTATAATCTTGGTAAAAACGAATTGAGGTCTTACCATGACAGTGCCT
>NZ_BJDK01000043.1 GCF_005405105.1 Lactiplantibacillus dongliensis | reverse complement strand
TTGCTAATCAGCGAAAAGCATAATGGTATTCATCCCTTGTTTGAAAGCAAGGGAATTCTGCCAAATTTATATTAAAAAAGCCCCGTTAGCAACTAAACACAGATTAGTTGCTAACGGGACACTTGGTATTAGTTAGATTAGCCAGCCACGCTTGTCAGACCATAATCGGCCGAAATGTGGCTTTACGAGCTACAGTACAAGCACTGAGCAAGACTGTTTTTAGCGACCATGGCAGTTGCAACGCCATAAGTTTAACTGGCCTAGCAAAATCAAGCTTTAAGCAATGCTACCTTCAATTGTCTCAATATCGCCGCGACCATCGCGATCAACAATCGCAGTAATTGCAGCCGTCAGACCACGAACATCGTCGGCTAACGACAATGCCGGTGTATTTGGTCGAGTCGTCACTTGATCCGGCAAGAATGGAATATGGATAAAGCCCGCTTTCAAGTTAGGAAATTCCTTATCACGCATGTATTGGACCTGATACATAATGTGGTTGCAGACATACGTCCCCGCCGTCGTTGAGACCACACTAGGTAAGCCCACGGCCCGAATCGCTTTAGCCATTGCCTTAACAGGTAATTGCGTAAAATAAGCATTTTCGCCGTCAGCATGAATCGGTCGGTTTAACGGTTGGAAACCAGCGTTATCGGCAATCCGCCCATCATCAAAGTTAATTGCCACACGTTCTGGCGTCAACGCATAGCGACCACCCGCCTGGCCAACGTCCAACACATAATCTGGTTGTTCTTTTACGATGGCCGCATGGACAACTTCGGCACAGCGGTCAAAAATTGTGGGAATCTCTAACTTAACGATTTCGGCGCCTGCAATCTGGTCAGGCAAACGTTTGACCGTTTCAATGGCCGGATTAATCTGATCGTCACCAAACGGGTCAAAGCCAGTTACTAAAATTTTCATCAAAAAACCTCCAAAATATTAAAATGCTAACACGTACATCAAACCGATTTGAATCACTAATAAAACGGTAGCTACAGGTGCCTGCTGCTTAATAACACCCAAATTGTCCTTCATTTCCATCAGGGCGACTGGCAGCGAATTAAAGTTGGCCGCCATCGGAGTCATCAATGTACCACAATACCCCGACGTCATCCCCAGTGCTGCCACCACCACTGGCGCGCCACCTTGGGCCACAACAAAGGGAATACCAATCCCCGCCGTAATGACGGCAAAAGCCGCAAAGCCATTACCCATAATCATCGTAAAGACGGCCATGGCAATACAATATAACGCCACGCCTAACAAATGATTACCGACTGGAAAGACGCCTGAAATGGCTTTAGCCGTTAACTCACCTACGCCAGAAGCCGTAAAGACCGCGCCCAACATGGCTAATAACTGTGGCAAAATCCCAGCCGTTCCCATCGACCGTACCATTCGTTCACTATCATGATAAGTCGTATTGGCATTAGCATGGGTCATCACCGCCGCCGTAATCAGGGCCACGACTGACGAAATGCCAATCCCAATCTGCCCCCCTAATGGCGTGAACTGCGCAATCACGATTGAGAGAATCGCTAAAACTACACTCGGCATGAAGATCCAACCGCCAAGTCGTTGTGCCGACTTTTCGGCAACTTTTTCATCGATACCTTTTATATTGCCGGGTTTAATTTGTTTGAATAATGATAACAGACCCAAGATTAGGATCAAAATACCAATCACCAGATAAGGTAAGAACTTAGCGCCGGCGAAGATGACTGCCAGAATCACCCAGAACAATCCGGTTCCGATTCGTGCGGGGTTTTCCTGGTCGCGAAATGATTCAATTCCGGCAAATAACATAATCAACCCAATCAGGACATAGAAGACTTCTAGGAAATTAGTAATAAATGTGGTCATGGCTAGTCCTCCTGCTTCTTGTTGCGTTTAACATTAAATTGCCGGTCAAAACGCATATTATAGATGGCCGTGATGATAAATGTGATCACCGCCATTGGAATCGAGTACAAGACAATACTGGTTGGTTCAACTGCATGACCTAACGACTTCATCGTGCTGGCCATTAGTAGCACGCCCCCGGACGCCACAAATAAGTTCTGAGCGTAAAAGTTCCCGAAGTTATCGGTTGCTGCCGATCGCGCTTTAATCAAGTCAATTTGCTTGGGCGTCAGCTTTCCCCGCGCCCCAGCTGCGGCTTGGACCATCGGACTAATTAATGGCCGGACAAACTGGACTTGCCCCGATAACGTAATCCCAAAGGCACAGGCAACTTCACGAATCAATAAGTATAGGTTCAAAATACGACCCGGCGTTAAATTCTTCAACTTCTTGATAGCATTGACGGCGGCTTGCTTCAAGCCGTGCCGTTCAATAACCCCAATCATCGGTAAAGTTAAGAAGAACAGCGAAACGACGCGATTCTCCACAAAGCTTTTACCTAGTAAGGTTAATAAATCTGGTACCGAGATACCAGCCACTAAGGCGGTCGCCACCGCCGAAATAATCACGACCGCGATTGTATCAAACTTGAGCGCAAAGCCCAAGATGATAATGACGATCCCAATTAGCTTCAGATATTCCATATTATTGCCCCCATTTTAGCCGTCTAGCTCATGATAATAATTGCTTTTCATCATTGTAAACGTTTTTAACAGATTAGCATGGCTTCGGACTGGCCGTCAAATCCGGTTAAGGGCTGATTGGTGGCCTTAAGCGGTTTGAAAGTCGTTCGGTGACTGCCTTTACGAACGTCATTGACTCATAAATAAAAATTATTCGGATGTAAAAAAGCTAATCATTACGATTAGCTTTTTAGAGGTCTATTCAATTAATCTAAAACTTATTTACGTGCGAAGTAAGCGTGGATCATGTGTTTATCAACGGTGATATACTTGCCATTCTTCAGTTGTAACCGTAACTTGCCTTTGCTCTTCACAAGTTTCTTAATCTTAAGCATCGTCCCACGTTTGTAGGTGGTGTGCTTACCTTTAAGCGTCTTGCTATTGTACGCTGACAAGCCTTTCGCATTGATTACTTTAACCTTGATTGGCTTCTTGGTGTAATCTGCTGACGTGACATACTTGCTGCTTGCAGTAATATATCCAGTCTTACCATAAGTCTTAGAACCCTTATTGACGTCCTTGACTTGGTAACTATTGCCCTTCTTCGTCACAATCTTGAACTGGGCCCACTTATTTTGTGACTTAGCTGCGAAGAACTTGTAGCGGTTCTTCTTGGTGAATTTAGCTTTCTTGTAGAAACCGATCTTCTTTTGAGCGTAGACAATCTTGCCCTTTAGTTTATTCTTTTTAGCGGGTTTCTTTTTATGAGCTTCAGATTCCGAGTTAGCAGAAACCGCATCGCCAGCACTTGCCGACGTTTGTGAATTACCACTTACAGATCCATTAGGTCGATTTGTTGAAGTATTTATATTCGGTGTTGATGCAGTTATACTGCCTGTCCCGGGCTCACCTGGTGTCGGTTTGCTTGGTTCTGGTCTTGGTGCCGGCACTGGTTTACTTGGCTCCGGCTTGGGTACTGGTTTTGGTTCCGGTTTTGGTTCCGGCTTTGGTTCCGGTTTTGGTTCCGGCTTCGGTTCCGGCTTTGGTTCCGGCTTTGGTTCCGGCTTTGGTTCCGGCTTTGGTTCCGGCTTTGGTTCCGGCTTTGGTTCCGGCTTTGGTGCTGGTTTACTTGGTTCAGGAGTCTTAGCCATCGCATCAGTTGTAATGTCAGGTAATACTTCCATGCCCTTATCAGTACCAAGCATCGCCTGCTTAATCGCAACATTAGTAGCAGACTTTGCTTTATCAGCTTTAAGCGTAATGTTTGCCACGTTATTGACTGGTTGCTTGTCAAAACTAAGGGTCAATTTCAAGATACCATTCTCAACAGTTTGACGTAAAACTTTAGTGCCCACTGGAACAGTTACTTTATCGACTGTCTGACCCGCTAAATCAATTTGCGCATCTAATGTCCGAATTTGACGATTGCCATTAGCCTTAAATTGCAAATCGAACTTATTTTGACTATTTTGCAAGTTAATTGATTCCACTTGGCGATGCTTTTTAACCAATTCAGTTTGGTCTAAAAATGCTGAAGAATCAAAGACTTTTCCAGTCATTGTGCCTGGCTGATCAACTTGTAATGCCTTAAGAATCAATGGTGAAATATCAGCATTATTACCACCATTAAGTTTTCGACCAGCATCGATTGTTTCTCCACCTAAGGCAATAAAAATATCCATATTAGACGGATCCATTGAACCATGACCCAAACCACTACCACCATGATCGGCATTAGCAATCACTAATGTGTCATGAATATGGCCAGTTTTTTCTAACTTATCCATAACTTTTTTGAATTCTTCGTCATATCTTTTATATTGAGCCCAATATGCATCGTTATACCAACCATGGCCATGGCCCTGATGATCCATTTGGTCACTTTGCATATAAACCAAAGAAGTATCATTAAATTCGTCACTATCAATATAAGTTGCGACATCATCAAATGATTTCCATGCCTTTGAAGGAGCTGTCTCAACAGGTGCGTCTGGCTCTGTAATACCATTCAAAATTGGTGCCCACTCAGCAAAGGCCGCCATACCTTGAGTTGGATTATTTTTACTTAGTGTTTTAAAGATTGACGGATACTTTGCCATATTTTTTCCAAAATCAGCAAAATATTGCTGACCAGCTGTATCATTCGTCATCTTATACTCTGCATCCATTTCCCCCCATGCTAAGCCATGTAACATTGAAGAATAGTTTTGGGCAGAAATCGATGGCTTTACGGAATGTGCCGACGTGCTCATTGCAAATTTGTTATTAAACAAATCCATAGTGTAAGTATTTTGACGCTTAGCTAATATACTTTTATCCTTAGTCCATTTTGGTAAGATATGGTTACTTGTAGTATAGTACATCCCATCTTCTTTCCATGGATTACCACCGCCATCAGTGGTTAAAACAATAACATGTTTATATGGCCGAATAACTGCCGCTTTGGCAACTTCCACCTTTCGATCAGCTGGTGCCAAGGCAACATCCCCAACACCAACAATCCCATCTCCGTTATAATCATTAATATTTTTAGAATGTATCGTAACACTTTGCTGATTTTCAATCTTCATATCTAAATCAGTAACTTCTTTATCATCAATACTTGCATTCGGATTTGTGACTTTAAAATTGGCTTGTAGATTCTGCCCACTTGTCTTTTTAACCTTAAATTTGAGCTGAGCTAAGCGTGTTTGAGCAAATTTTCGGAATTCAACACTAGATAATTTTGTTTTTGAAGTGACACGTAATGTACTCTCATTGATTTTCTCGACTGTAGTTTTGCTACCACCCAATGTTTGAGCAGTTCCAGTATACTCAAACTTTTCTGGGTCAAAAGTCACATCATATTGAAGTCTATTAATATCGCCATCATTAATTTGACGTGTATGCACATTTAAAGTGTAAGTATGTCCTGACACCACATCCGCCGCACCAACCAGTTCTGTATCAAAGGCTTGCTTAGTAATGATTGCGGGTGCATGCACATCCTTTAAGGCAGCATCACTTAATTGCTTAATACTATCAGTCGATAAAGATCCATTATAGATATTAGCCGTTTTAATCTTCCCTGACATACCGTATTGAAGCGAGTTTCTAGACCCGCTATCGCCTCCAATAACAAAGTTGTTTGCTGCAGAGCTTGGTAGTTTTAGACTACCGTCATTATTAATTTCTTTTACTAGATTTCCATTTAAATACAACCTAGTTTTCTTTGCAACTAGGTCGATAACTCCTACTGCATGTACCCATCTTCCAATCTCCATATCTGATTTCAACTGCTTTTCGCCACCACCGTCATTAGCGAAAAACGTCAATCTACCGCCTGTCACACCCAAGCCTAAGCCACCACTTTGCTGATTTGAGAAAACATCATGTTCCCCACTGGATGACCCAGTATATTTAAAGAAAGCTTCAATTGTGATACCTTTGTTCTGGAAATTTCTATACATATCACTAGTAATTGGTAGTGCATAAGCAGAAGAGCCGTCAAAAGAGGCAAAACTACCGTCTAAATTTCGATCTCCAGTCATTGAAGGATGCCGATTTATCTTCCCAATAGTCTTAATGTTTGTAATATTCTTAGTAGTATCTACTGGGACTTCTTGTGACAAATTTACGCTCACAAAAGGCTTAACATCATTAGACATATTTTCAGCCTGACTAACTCTCGGTTGGTTGGCATTAGTAACTGCAGCTCCCGCTGGAACTGCAGTTGTAATTAAAGTTAAAGTTGCTGAACACAGTGCAATCGTTGTTAATACTCGAGGATTCAAATTATCTTCACTCCGTTTTCTACTGTCATATGTGTTGTTTTGATAGTTACTAGTTTACTGAACTAATGTAAATTACTTGAAAGTACCAGGTAAAAGTTATGTTTATTTTCAAAAAACAATTATATTTTTTCTGTAAATATTCTTATAACACCTAAATTAATTAACAGTATATAAATCGCTTTACGTCGTAGAATTAGATTAAACGAGATAAAAAAGTTAACTCAATCCCTTTCATTGAAAAAGATCAAGTTAACTTTAATTATTTTTAATAGTTACTCGTGTGAAAAATAAGCATGAATCTTATGCTTATCGACAGTGATATATTTACCATTCTTTAATTGCAACCGTAACTTGCCTTTGCTCTTCACAAGTTTCTTAATCTTAAGCATCATCCCACGTTTGTAGGTCTTATGCTTACCCTTAAGCGTCTTGCTGTTGTAAGCTGATAAACCTTTGGCATTGATTACTTTAACCTTGTTTGGTTTCTCGGTGTAATCAGCAGAAGTAATATATTTACTGTTTGTAGTGATATAACCAGTCTTACCATACGTCTTAGACCCCTCGTTGATATCCTTGACTTGGTAACGATTACCCTTCTTCGTTACAATCTTGAACTGAGCCCACTTATTTTGTGACTTAACTGCAAAGAACTTGTAGCGGTTCTTCTTGGTAAATTTGGCTTTCTTGTAGAAACCGATCTTCTTTTGAGCGTAAACGATTTTGCCCTTAAGCTTGTTCTTCTTAGCGGGTTTCTTTTTATGAGATTCAGATTCCGAGTTAGCAGAAACCGCATCGCCAGCACTTGCCGACGTTTGTGAATTACTACTTACAGATCCATTAGGTCGATTTGTTGTTCCATTTGTATTTATGTTTGATGAAGTAGAATTATTAGTGCCTTGGTTATTACCCGGTTTAGGCGCCGTTGTATTTCCAGTTCCCGGTTTTTCTGGTGCTGGCGTTGGTAGTACTGTATTTCCAGTTCCTGGTTTTTCTGGTGCTGGCGTTGGTAGTACTGTATTTCCAGTTCCTGGTTTACCAGGGTTCGGTGTCGTTGTACTACCTGGTTTAGTATCATTAACCAAATCAGGTAAAATTTCGGCACCCTTATCAGTTCCTAGCATTGCTTGCTTGATTGTGGTCTTAGCTGCAGACCTCGTCTTCCCAGCTCTGAGTGTAACAGTTGCTAAATCAGTAGCTGGCTGCTTATCAAAACTAAGTGTTAATTTCAAAATACCATGATCAACTGCTTTTCGTAATACCTTAGTTCCTTTAGAAACTTTGACGTCATCAATCATTTGGCCTGCCAAGTCAATCTGTGCATCTAATGTTCGAACTTGACGGTTACCATTAGCCTTAAACTGTAAATCAAATTTACCTTGACCATTCTTTAAATTAATAGCTTCAACTTGACGTTTCTTTTTTACCAACTCAGTTTGGTCGAGAAACGCTGACGGATCAAATACTTTGCCAACCATGGAAGCCGGTTGTGGAACTTGCAGTGCATTTAAAATCAACGAACTAATATCTGCGTTACTACCACCTTTGATCCGTTTGCCTGCATCGACAGTTTCACCACCAAGCGCTAGAAAAATATTATAGTTTGACTTGTCATTCGAGTAAGGTCCACCATGGCGATGTAGTGCGCCACCGTGATCAGCATTAGCAATCACTAGCGTATCATGAATATGTCCAGTCGCTTCCAGTTTATCCATGACAGTTTTAAATAATGAATCATACCGTGCATAATGTTTCCAATAATTGTCATTGTACCAACCACGAGCATGTCCTTCGATATCCATTTGGTCACTTTGCATATAAACCACGGATGTATCTTTAAATTGATCACTGCCAACATAGTTAGCGACATCATCAAAAGATTTGAAAGCCCCTGAATGTTGCTTTTCAATGGCAGCATCTGGCTCCATAATGCCATTTAGAAATGGTGCCCATTCCGAAAACGCGGCCATATTTTGATTAGGTGCCGCTTTCTGTAACACTTTAAATACTGAAGGATACTTAGCCTGTTCCTTACCAAAGTCATTAAAGTACTCTGAACCGGCCGATGTATTTGTCATTTTATAGCTTTCATCCATGTCACCCCAAGGAATTCCATGAATCATTGAAGAGTAATTTTGTGCAGAAATCGTTGGTCTTACCGCTTCCGCATCTGTACTCATTGCAAATTTATTTTTGAAAAGGTCGATTGTATACGTGTTTTTTCGTTTAGCTAGAATAGCTTTATCTTTAGTCCAGGTCGGAATTGTTTTATCGTCTTTAGCATAATACATTCCCTCAGGATCCCATGGGTTCCCACCACCATCAGTAGTCAGGACAATCACATGTTTATATGGCTGAATCTTAGCTGCTTGTGCCACTGCTTGCTTTCGTTCCGCTGGCGCTAAAGCGATGTCTCCTGCGCCTACAATGCCATCGCCATTATAGTCGTTGATATTTTTAGCATGAATCGTTACCTTTTGTTGACCCGCAATCGTCATTTTAGGATCAGTAACACGTTTACCATCAACACTTGCTGACACATTCTTCACAGTTAGTTCAGTTTTTTCATTCTGATGGCCATTCACTTTAGCCAGTAGATTAATGCGAGCCAACTTTGTTTGACTATATTTCCGCATTTCACTTTTAGAAAGTACGGCACTAGTTTTGACATGCAAGACGCCGGCACTCGTCTGCGTCACGGTTGTACTGCTAGATCCTAATAACTGGTCGGCTGAAATAAAATCAAATTTATCTTGATCATATAAAACGTCATACTCGAGGTTATTAATATCACCGGCCGTTTGCTGCCGAGTATGCACATTTAAACTATACTTATGTCCAGCGACAACATCATCTGACCCAACCAATTGAGTATCAAATGCTTGAATGACTTCCTTTTCACTCGTTATATCTGCACGGGCAGCTGTACTTAGCTGTTGAACTTCGGCATCTGATAAAACATGATTATAAATTCGAGCAGTCTTAACCTCTCCAATCATGGCTGACTGAACATAACTCGTATCTTTTCCACTATCCCCACCAATCATAAAATGATTAGTTGAATTGGCCCGTTTGAAGTTTCCACTATTAGTCACACTGCCTACTAACTTACCATTCAAATATAATTTAGTTTTATGATTCTTAAAATCAATAATTCCAACCGCGTGATTCCATTTACCCTGTTTAAAAGTAGAATTAGGCGTCTTGTAACCTTTACCATCATGAGCAAAAAATGTTAACTTACCGTTTTGAATTCCAAGCCCTAGACCACCGCCTTCTTGGTTTGAAAAAATATCTTTTTCACCACTAGCTGGTCCTTCATATTTGAAGAAGGCTTCGAGTGTGACACCATTTTTTATTTCCGTATAATTACCTTCTGTAAATGGTACTACATAGCCAGAGCTACCATCAAAACTTGTTACTTTGCCCTTGATGGTTGGATCCGTCACGACTTGCGGTGTTCCTAGTGCAATAATCTCTGGGATCGTCTTTACCCCATCAATCGGATTAGCTTGCGATAAATCAATATCTACAAAAGGTTTTATCGTAGTTTTAGGGTTCGCTACCGAATGACTCTGATACTGTATTGCTGTTGCAAAAGCGGGTGTGGCAGTTGTCAGCAACGATAATGTTGCTGAACATAATGCGATGGTTGTCAACACTCGGGTCTTCAAAATATAATCACTCCGATTTAGTTTTTTATAGACTTACATCTATTACAATTATTTTACTGAATCAATGTAAATTTTATGAAAAATCAATGTAAACATAAGATGTTATTTACAGCTATAAATATAAAGCTTATGTAAATAAATTACTATTTGCACCATCACCCCTATGATTGCATACTAAAAGGAGTCGACTAATTTTGTCGACTCCCTCAATTACAAATTAAAACTGTTATTTCTTACTTTGCAAAATAAGCGTGGATCATGTGTTTATCAACAGTAATATACTTACCGTTCTTCAATTGTAGCCGTAACTTGCCTTTGCTCTTCACAAGTTTCTTTATCTTAAGCATCGTCCCACGTTTGTAGGTGGTGTGCTTACCCTTAAGTGTCTTATGACTGTAAGCTGACAGACCTTTGGCATTGATTACTTTTACTTTAATTGGCTTCTTGGTGTAATCTGCTGACGTGACATACTTACGGCTTGTAGTGATGTAACCCGTCTTACCATAAGTCTTAGAACCCTTGTTGATGTCCTTAACTTGGTAACGATTACCCTTCTTCGTCACAATCTTGAACTGAGCCCACTTGTTTTGCGACTTAGCTGCGAAGAACTTGTAACGGTTCTTCTTGGTAAATTTGGCTTTCTTGTAGAAACCAACCTTTTTTTGAGCGTAAACAATCTTGCCCTTAAGCTTGTTCTTTTTAGCGGGTTTCTTTTTATGAGATTCAGACTCAGCTGCCCCAGTACCCGTGTTTGGCTTAGCAGGCTTTGCTGGTTTAATCGTTGCACTATTACCAGGCGTTGTCGGCGCAATTACGGTACCTCCATTACCAGGAATGCTTGGAACTGGCTTGCCTGGTTCCGGTTTTGGAGCTGGCTTACTTGGTCCTGGTTGCTTGGCAGTAGCATCAGTTGTGATATCAGGCAATACTTCTGCCCCCTTATCAGTCCCAATCATTGCTTGCTTAATGGTAACTTTAGCAGCAGATCTAGCCTTACCAGCTTTGAGCGTGACAGTTGCCACATCAGTAGCTGGTTGCTTATCAAAGCTAAGCGTTAATTTCAAAATGCCATTTTCAACATCTTGACGTAAGACTTTAGCGCCTACCGGAACAGTCACTTTATCAATTACTTGACCCGCCAAATCAATTCGTGTCTCGATCGTTCGAATCTGACGGTTACCACTAGATTTAAACTGTAAATCAAACTTATTTTGACTATTTTTTAAATTAATTGATTCAACTTGACGATGCTTTTTAACCAATTCAGTTTGGTCAAGGAAAGCTGAGGAGTCAAATACTTTTCCGACCATTGAAGCTGGCTGTTTGATTTGAAGAGCATTCAAAATCAGAGAGCTAATATCAGTATTACTACCACCCTTAAGTCGTCTCCCGGCATCAACCGTTTCACCGCCCAAAGCTAAAAAGATATTATAATTAGATGGGTCTTTTGTGTAAGGCCCGCCATGACGTCGTAAAGCCCCACCATGATCCGCATTAGCAATGACTAACGTATCATGAATATGTCCAGTAGCCTCCAACTTGTCCATCAGGGTCTTAAACAATGAGTCATAACGTGCATAGTGGTCCCAATAGTTGTCATTATACCAACCACGAGCATGTCCCTCTATATCCATCTGATCACTCTGCATGTAAACAAGCGATGTATCCTTAAATTGATCACTACCTACATAATCTGCAACATCATCAAATGACTTAAACGCTCCTGGATTTTCCTTTTCAATTGCAGCATCTGGTTCCATAATACCGTTTAAGAATGGTGCCCATTCAGAAAAAGCAGCTAAGTTTCGCGTTGGTGCTTCCTTTTGAAGAACTTTAAATACCGAAGGATACTTAGCCTGTGCTTTACCAAAGTCATCGAAGTAATACTGTTTAGCACTTGTGTTCGTCATTTTATAGCTTTCATCCATAGTTCCCCAAGGAATTCCATGAATCATTGATGAATAATTTTGTGCAGAAATAGTTGGTTGAACAGCTTGAGCCGTGGTACTCATCGCAAACTGCTTATTAAATAAATCAATCGTATACTTATTTTTCCGCTTGGCTAAAATTTCTGGGCTAGTTTCCCAAGTTGGTACTGTATTTTCATCTTTTGCATAGTACATTCCCTTTGGATCCCATGGGTTACCGCCACCATCCGTCGTCAGCACAATCACATGTTTATACGGATGAATCTCAGATTTTTTAGCAATTGCGGCTTTCTTATCAGCTGAGGCCAACGAAATATCGCCAACACCGATAAGTCCATCACGATTTAAATCAGCCGTGTCTTTGGCTCTGATAGTTACATTCTGTTCTTGCTTGATATCAAAATCACTTTTAACTGGTTGATTTGCAAAAGTAGCTGACGCATTAGTTATAGCTATCTTTGCCTTAGTATCTTGACCGTCAACTGCTTTTGCCCTTAACTTAATTCGCGCTAGTCGTGTTGCCCGATAATCACGCATTTCTTTAGTTGAAAATCTTGCTTTAGATGTAACCTGCAATGTTGTCTTGCCTTTATCCTGAGCATTACTCATTTTTTGAACAGTTGTCGCATTACCGCCTAATGTCTGATCAGCAGCCACAAAATCAAACTTGTTAGCATCAAAAGTGACATCATATTGAATTTGTTCAATATCGCCGGCTTTATCCTGATGCGTGTGTAGATTCAAGTTATAGATATGACCATCAACGGCATCCGTCGCCCCAACTAATTGAGTTGTGAATTTCTGTAACGTCAACTGCATACCCTTGTGTGCTGAGATACTGAGGCTTTGCGCTTGTTCACTGGTGATAGCACTATCATAGAGACGGGCTGCTTTAATTCTACCAACCATTCCCTTCTCCATGCTCTCATTCTTGGCACTATTTCCCCCAACAATAAAACGATCGTTAGTGCCATCATCACTAAACTTCAATTGACCGTCATTCTTCTGCTCATCAACTAGTTGACCATTAACATATAAACTAGTTGTTTTTTTATTGGCATCTACCACGCCAACGATATGCATCCACTTTCTACCACTCATGATGCCTTTAGTAACAATATTTTGAGTACCGTCATGGGCAGTAAAAACAATATTAGCGCCATTAAGGCTTAGCCCTAAGCCACCAGCCTCTGTAAGATTAGAGAAAATGGCGTGTTCACCAACAGCTGGGCCTTCATATTTGAACATTGCTTCAATTGAAATCTGCTTTTTGAATTTATCTCGGGTTGACTTATCAAAGTTGAAACTATATCCAGAGTTTCCATTCAATACTGCTTCTTTTCCATCAAAAACCGTTGACTCAACAATGTTAGGACTACCTACTGTTGTTAACCCTTTAGAACCATTATTGAAATCAAAATCAAAGTTTGCCATAGTTTTAGGTATTTCAGTTACAGCTGTCCGATTGTGATTACCATTAGCCTTAACCTGAATACCAACATTATGTGTCACTCCAGCCGCAAGTGCAGGTGTGGCTGTCGTCAATATGGTTAACGCCACCGAGCATAGTGCAACTGATGTCAATGCTTTAGAATTCAAAATATTTTCACTCCATTTTCTGATTAGATATATTTACTCAACATTATTTAGTTTACTGAACCAATGTAAAAGCAATGAAATCATTGCGTAAAGGTTGTCTTTACTTTCAGAAAATGATTATATTTTTTGTGTAAAATTTTTAACATTCCATAAGTCTATTGATGGAATGCAAAGTCTTTTACGTCACCACATTAGTAATGCATAATAAAAAAGCCGCCTCTATTCCCTTTTTAAAAGGATCGAGGCGACTTTATTAGACTTTTCAGATGATACCTTTAGTGCTTATTATTTTGCAAAGTACGCATGGATCATGTGCTTATCAACGGTAATATATTTACCATTCTTTAATTGTAACCGTAACTTGCCTTTGCTCTTCACAAGTTTCTTAATCTTAAGCATCGTCCCACGTTTGTAGGTCGTATGCTTGCCTTTAAGTGTCTTGCTATTGTAAGCTGACAAGCCCTTAGCATTGATTACCTTAACCTTGATTGGTTTCTTAGTATAATCAGCAGATGTTACATACTTGCTACTTGAGGTGATATAACCAGTCTTACCATACGTCTTAGAACCTTTGTTGATGTCCTTAACTTGGTAACGATTACCCTTCTTCGTCACAATCTTGAACTGAGCCCACTTATTTTGTGGCTTAGCTGCAAAGAACTTGTAGCGGTTCTTCTTAGTGAATTTGGCTTTCTTGTAGAAGCCAACCTTCTTTTGAGCATAAACAATCTTGCCCTTAAGTTTGTTCTTTTTAGCTGGTTTTTCTTTATGTGATTCAGATGTAGTTCCGTTTGTATCCGGATTTGGTTTAGCAGGATTCGTTGGTTTAGTCGTTGTACTACTATTATTGCCAGAAGTTGATGGTGCAGTGACAGTACCACCACTTAAGTCAGCAACCTTATCAACTTGCTTAGTACTCAAATCAGATAAAACTTCATTTCCTTTATCAGTACCTAGCATAGCTTCTTTAATGGCAACTTGAGCGGCTGCTTTAGTTGTTGCAGGCTTCATTGTCACAACTGCCATCGTGTCACCAGGTTGCTTATTAAAGCTTAACGTTAGCTTTAAGATACCATTTTGAGCGTCTTGACGAATAACTTTAGCACCGGCTGGCACATTAATCTTATCGATGGTACGACCACCAAGATCAATACGCGCGTCAACAGTTCGGATTTGACGATTTTCGTGTGCTTTGAACTTCAAAGCAAATTTATTTTGATCTTTTTCTAAATTAATTGATTCAACTTGACGATTCTTCTTACCCAATTCTGTCTGAGCTAAGAAAGCTGATGAATCAAAAACTTTTGCCGTCATTGACTTAGGCTGTTCAACTTGTAATGCCTTTAAAATCAACGCCGAAACGTCAGCGTTACTCCCACCTGAAAGACGACGACCAGCATCAATCGTTTCCCCGCCTAAAGCAAGATACGTATTGTAGTTTGACGGATCTTTAGTTCCTGAACCACCATGACCGTGATCACTACCACCATGATCTGAGTTAGCAATAACTAACGTATCATGAATATGGCCTGTTGCTTCCAACTTATCCATAACTTCCTTGAATAACGCATCGTACTTAGAATACGTTGCCCAATAATCATCATTATACCAACCATGACCATGGCCTTGACCATCCATTTGGTCACTTTGCATATAAACTAATGACGTATCATTAAACTTGTCACTTCCAATATAGTTTGCGACATCATCAAATGATTTCCAAGAATTTGACCGTTGTTTTTCAACTGCGGCATCTGGTTCAGTGATACCACTAATGATTTGATGCCATTCAGCGAATGCAGCAAGTCCTTGAGTTGGATTATTCTTTTGTAAAACTTTAAATACTGATGGATACTTCGGATCTTTCTTCCCAAAATCAGCAAAGTATTTCTGACCAGCTGTACTATTAGTCATCTGATATTCTTTATCCATTTGACCCCATGGTAATCCATGTAGCATGGACGAATAGTTTTGTGCCGAAATTGTTGGCTGTACCGCTTGAGCAGTTGTGCTCATTGCAAATTGTTTATTAAACAAGTTCATAGCATAGCTATTCTTACGTTTAGCTAACAGTGTCGGGCTGCTCGTCCATTGCGGGAGTTTACTATTATCATTTGTATAGTACATCCCGGTTGGGTCCCATGGGTTACCACCACCATCAGTCGTCAACACAATAACATGCTTATATGGTCGAATTTCAGCAGCTTTAGCAACTTCAGCTTTACGAGCTTCCGGTGCTAAGGCAACGTCACCAGCACCAACAATGCCGTCACCGTTATAGTCATTAATATTTTTTGCATGAATAGTGATATTCTGTTGACCAACAATATCCATCTTTAGACCAGAAACAGCTTTACCACCCATATTAGCTTTAGCATTCCCAACAGATACTTTTGTCGTCACGTTTTGCTTACCAACTGTCTTAGCCTTCAACTGAATACGGGCTAATCGAGTCTGTCCGTATTCTCTAAAATCTGCTTTAGATAACCCAGCAGTAGACGACACATGTAAGGTATGATCATTTATCTTGGTAACAGTAGTATGATCAGCTCCACCAAGCAAGAAATCTGAATTTACATATTCAAAGCGTTCAGGGTCAAAGGTAACATCATATTCTAGCTTATCAATATCACCTTCATCGACTTCATTGGTATGGACATTTAAGTTGTAGGTATGCCCGGCTACTACATCAGAAGGACCTACTAATTCCGTTTTTAATTCTTGTGCAGTTGGTACGCTTTCGTGAATATCTTTCGTTGCAGTATCACTTAACTTTTGAATTTCAGTATCAGTTAGTGCCTTATCATATACACGTGCAGTTTTTACCTTACCTTGCATACCGAATTGTAAAGTATCATTTGAACCACTATCGCCGCCAATAACAAAGTTTTGGGCACTAGAACTAGCAAACTTAATATTACCGCTATTATCAAGTTGACTGACCATTTTACCATTGACATATAGTTTGGTCTTTTTAGCTACCGTATCAATAACACCAACCGCATGTACCCATTTACCAATCTTTACATCGGATTTCGGTTGCTTGTAACCACTGCCATCATGTGCAAAAAAGTTTAATTTCCCATCGACCATTCCTAACCCTATACCACCACTTTGCTGATTAGAAAAGATATCATGTTCGCCACTTGTGCTACCCTCATACTTGAAAAAGGCTTCAATTGCCATACCGTTCTTCATAGCATCATAATTTTTTTGTGTCATTGGCAATAGGTAAGCATTTGTTCCATCAAATGCTGCAACCTTGCCATTCATATTTTTATCAGTAGTAATTTCAGGCGTTCCTACTGTTTTAATCTTACTAATAGTTCCAGTAAGATCAGTCGGTGTTCCCTTTGAAAAGTCCATATTCACGTCAGACTTAGGCAGATTTGCCACGGCTTCAGCCCGACTAACTCGTGGTTGATTAGCATTAGTAACTGCTGCAGCTGCTGGAGCTGCCGTTGTAATTAAAGTTAAAGTCGCTGAACACAGCGCAATCGTCGTCAATACTCGAGGATTCAAATTATCTTCACTCCATTTTTTATTGTCATAAGCGTCTTCTCAACAATAATTAGTTTACTGAACTAATGTAAATAACCTGAAAGTACTGGGTAAAGGTTCTGTTTATTTTCAGAAAATAAATATATTATTTATGTAAATATTGCGTTTTTGCATGACTTTATTAACGGAAATAAAATTCTTTTACGTCAAAAGATCCTCCCGCCCATACAAAAAATGCCTTACACCAAGAACTGGCTTAAGACATTTTTCATAACTAACTACGATTTCTCATCATGAATTATTTTCAATCAATAACACCTGACAATTAATCCGCAAGAAACTTCCTACTATAAAAAGCAACTAAGCTTTAAACTGAATCTTCACGTAATCCCGATACAACGGCAAGCTCTCCATCAACTCTTGATGCGTCCCATGACCACTAACATGGCCTTGTTCGATAAAGTAAATCTGGTCGGCATCAATAATCGTACTCAAGCGATGCGCAATCACTAACGTTGTCCGGCCCTTCATCAACTCACCTAAAGCTTTTTGAACCATGGCTTCCGATTCAGAATCCAAGCTTGCAGTCGCTTCATCCAACATCAGAATTTTCGGATCACGCAAGAAAGCTCGGGCAATGGCTAAGCGTTGGCGTTGACCGCCACTGACCTTAACCCCACGTTCACCCACTTGTGTGTCCAGGCCAGCTGACATCTCATGAACAAAGCCATCCGCCGACGCCAACTTTAAGGCCTGCCACAACTCATCATCGGTGAACTCCCGGGCAAAGCCATACGTTAAGTTATGTCGAATCGTGCCGGCCATAATGGCGGAGTCTTGACTCACATAACCAATCTGAGAACGCCAATCGCTTAAATTTAAATCAGCCGCATTCTCATCACCAATCATGACTTGACCCGCGGTTGGTTGATAATAGCGTTCTAGTAAACCGAAAATCGTTGATTTACCTCCACCAGATGGCCCGGCAAAGGCGACGACCGTATTTGGTTTGGCTTCAAAGTTTACATCACGCAATACAGGTTGGTCATCATCGTCATACGAAAAATCTACATGTTGCATCGCTAGCGTTCGATCTGTCACTGACTTGGCGACACCGGTCTCCAACGCTTCTTCAGGTTCTTTCAACAAGTCCCGTACACGTTCTGTCGACCCATTCGCTTTCGACAATTTATTAAAGAACTGAGCTAGTGTTCCAGCTGGTCCAATAATTTGGAAAAGGTACATTAAGAATGACACTAATGTCCCCATCGTCATCGTCCCAGCCGCCACTCGAGCCGCTGCGTAGACTAACACGCCGACAAACAATGCCATCATGCCAGCCGTCATAACTGGGCCAGCCACTGAATCATAAATGGCTTCTTTCAAGCCAATCTGATACAAATCCTTGATCTGAGCAAAGCCGGTTTTCGTTTCATACGCTTCAGCATTAGACGACTTGACCAAGCGGATCTCACTGAGCGTTTCATCCGTAGCCCCACTAAAAGTCGCTAAGGCATCTTGGCGTTGCCGACCGACGCGACTCGATAAATTCATAATCGGCATCATGATCAATAGCAGTAACGGCACCGCTACAAACATGATGGCCGTCATCTTCCAATCCATCAATGACATAATCACTAAGGCCCCGAAGAGTTGTAATAGCGAGGTAACCATCTGTGGAAATGCGTTAGCCAATAAATCTTTAATTTGCGTGGTATCGTTGACCAAACGCGAGGTCATCTCACCCGTCTTCACATCATCAAAATAACTGACGCGGAGTCGCACCAACTTTTGCCATAACGTTGAACGCAAGTTAGCGACCACATTCTCACCGAAAATCCCCAGTAACGTGCCCGAAAACGCACTAATTACCGCGCTCACCACGAATAAGCCGATTACGCCTAATAAGAGCGACCGATTAATGCCGTGACTAAACCCATTAATCAACGTTTGGGCGAACTTCGGTACAATTAATTGGGCTCCCGTTGCCAACATGCCGAGCAACAACCCGACCCATAACTGCCAATAGCGCGGTTTCGTCTGCCGAATTAACTGCAAGAATCCACGAAAATCAAACTTACCACTTGCTTTTGCGTCCGCCGTATGTGGCGCCGCCATTCGATGATCCATCTCAATGCCTCATTCTCTCTTAAAAGTTTAGAACCAGCGCCGACCCCAGCCCGGTTGATGGGGAAAGTCCATCCCATGACCGTGACCACGCGGCATAAAGTCCCGTAAATCTAAATCCGTCATACTAGTACTTAACTTAGCTAACAGCTTTTCCAAGGTCGTCTTTTCATCGTCACTCAACCCGCTGAATAACTTTGTCGTTAGGTCATCAACCCGATCAGCGTGTTGCTCAAACATTTCCCGACCAGCGGCACTCAATCGTACGATGACGACCCGTTTGTCCGTCTCACTAGGGAGCCGTTCGACCAAGCCGGCATCAACTAAGCGACTAATGGTGGCGCTGACGGAACTGGGACGGATGTCCAGTAGCTCCGCGATTTCGGCGTTCGTTAGGCCAGCTGGGGATTGTGATAACAATTGTAAGAGTCGCATCTGACCGCGACCGCCCCCCATCATGCCGCCGTGCCGGTCGCCGAGATCGCGTTGATGCATGACGGCCATCATAAAAGCCCGATTCTGCATTAACTTTCCAAAACTATCAAATAACTCATGATTAAGATCTGCCATTTTTAAATATCCTCCTGTAGTTTGATTGACTATTATATTAGTCTATTAGTTCGATTGATGCAACAAAAACTAACTAATTTGCTAACCATTTGTAATAAAAAAGCAGTAATCCCTTGATACCATTGAGATTACTGCCCTAATTATTGTTCGGTAATTAGCCTTGAATCAATCGCAATCGTCTTTTTTTCACCACTAATCGCTAATTGGAGTGCGTGTTCACCCACTTTTTTAAAATAATGGTCAATCGTTGGTAAATGGGCTAATTCCCCCGACAATTGATGTTCCTGCCCAATTAAAAATGGTACCGGCTCACCAGCTGCTTGGTAGCCGCGACTAACACCAATCGCAATATCATCACTGTTCGCTAAGATGGCATCAAAATGCTGACCACGCTGCAAATACGTTTTAGCCGCGCGCTCGCCATCCGCTAAAGTAATCACATCCGTCACACAAATCTCCGGGGACGGTCGCTGACCAAAGACCATCTGATAAGCATCGGCCGTTGCTTGACTCGTCGCACTGACCGCAATCGGCCGACTCATTAAGAGGCCAATCCGCTGATAACCGTGCGTTTTCAAGTAAACTAAAGCGTCGCGATAAGTCGTGCGCCGGTGGGCATACGCCGCTGGGAGCCCACTATTGCGGGGATGTTCACAAATAACGATTGACCCATATTGTTGGTAATACGCTAACTGGCTTAGTGGCAGCCCGTGCGACGTGAAGATCAAGGCATCATAAGCTTTGCGCCGTAACCCTTCTAAGTAGTTCAACTCCAAGTCAGCATCGTAGCGTGACGATAACAAGACCACATGGTATTTGGCCGCAAACGCTGCGGTCGTAATGCCGTGAATAAGTTGCGTAAAGTACGGGTGGTCCTCGTGAGGCAACACCACACCCACATTAAATGTCTTGCCACGACTTAAATCACGTGCCACATCGTTAGGTGCATAATCTAACTCATCAACGACTTTTTGAATCGCCGACCGCGTTGCCGCCGACACATAATTCTGCTGATTAATGACGCGCGAGACCGTCGATACTGAGTAACCCGCAATTCTCGCCACATCCCGAATATTCGTCATCGTGATTCCCCCTTCAAAACAACTTGACTTAACTTGAGTATACCAGCTAGTCCACGATTATCGAACATGTTCGATAACTTAAGTCTACGGTCTCGAACGCGTTCGAGGTCAAGGAAAAATAATCAAGGTTCATAAATACCCTGCATTTGTAAAATGCCTAGGGTACAAAAAAGAGTGCCAGCACCTTAGACTGACACTCCACCTAAGTTGTTGCGGTAAAGGTTGGGCTATCGCCAACATTATGAAAACGAATTAATCGGTTTTCAGTAAACAAAAAGTCCGACCATCACAGCCGAACTCATCAAACCCACTAGTTATCAAATAAATGCAGCTTTGCAATCCGTTCACAAGCTTCACTAAAACGCGGTTCATCGATCAGCAGACCCACTCGAACATAGCCTTCGCCGCCTTCACCAAAGCCATTTCCTGGCGCTACCGCAACGGCCGCTTTGTCTAGTAGTAAGTCCGCAAAGCTTTCGCTGGTATACCCAGCTGGAACGGGCATCCAAGCATAAAATGAGCCGCCTGATTGATACGGTTCCCAACCGATTTTACGTGCGGCTGACCAGAATTGGTTACGGCGTTTTTCGTATAAAGCAACTAACGCCTGCACCGAACTTTGATCACTATTCAAGGCTGCAATCGCCGCATCTTGAATCGCAGGGAAGACACTCACGAATAAGTGATCTTGAATCAAATTCAACGCTTCAATCATATCGGCATTACCGGCCGCAAAGCCGACCCGCCAACCAGCCATATTAAAGGATTTCGACAAGGTATACATCTCAATCCCGACATCTTTGGCCCCCGGCGTTTGTAAGAAACTAACCGGCCGTTTGCCATCAAAACCAATCGCGCCATACGCAAAGTCATGGACAATCCCAATTTGCTTTTCGTTCGCAAAATCAATCGTTTTTTGGAAGAATTCTGGCGTGGCAACTGCCCCAGTCGGGTTATTCGGATAGTTAAGATACAATAACTTAGCTGCCTTGGCCACCTGCGGATCAAGGTCGGCATAATCCGGTAAGAAGTCATTCTTCGCCTTTAACCGCAACAACTCCAGCTTAACTTGCGCTAGCGTAATCCCCGATAAATAATCTGGATAACCAGGATCCGGCAAGATCATGGTATCGCCAGGATTCAACAACGCAAAGGGTAACTCTACCAACCCGATCTTACTGCCGCCTAAAACGGCAATTTCGGTCTCAGGGTCTAGCTTCACACCATATTCTCGTTCATAGAAATCAGCGGCGGCTTGTTTAAACCGTGGCAATCCCCGAAACAACGAGTATTTATGGTCAGCGGGATCGGCGGTCGCTTGTTGCATCGCCTTCACGACAAAATCCGGTGTCGGTTGATCTGGATTACCTTGGCCTAAGTTAATGACATCAGCCCCAGTCGCAATCTTTGCGTTGACCTTTTTTACTAAATTAGCAAAAAATTGCTTTGGTAACTGTTGTAAAACTTTCGATTCTTCAAATTTCACAGAATAGATCCTCCTCTTGCGCAACGAGTACCCACGCACACGACTTTTCTCATAAGTCCAATTATGAGTTTTCGATTAGAGAATGTCAATGAAACTTAATAAAAAGACGCCAACGCAAGTCAACGTTGACGCCATCATGATTAACTTAAATAAATTCGGTTAAACTCGTCGCATCATAGCGATTAGAGTCAATCGGGGTCTCTTCGGCTTTACCAATGGCAACCGCCATCACTGGCACGAAGCGTTGCGGATCTAACCCAAAGGTCGTAGCCACTTTGTCGGCAGCATAACCAGCAATTGGGTTGGCTTCATAGCCATGTGCCCGCGCAACCAATAAGAGTTGCATTGCAGCCATACTACTATCAATCGTGGCATCGCCGATTAAGAATTCACGGGTAGCGCTTTCATACATCGGCAGGAAAGTCTTGAAAATCTCATCCCGCTTTTCAGGAGTAATCTTGCCTTCATCACAAGCTTTGTTCCAAACATCACGATAAACTTTATGGGATTGTGTGTCACCGAGGACAAAGACCATCGCTGAACACGAATCGATTTGTGGATAGTTGAATGGCATTAAGACTGACTTCGCCTTAGCTTTACCAGCATCACTATTCGCCACCACAAAATGCCATGATTGTAAGTTGCAAGCTGATGGTGCGCTGGTGGCTTCACTAATCATCGCTTGTAGTTCTTCAGCTGAGATCTTAACGTTGGCATCAAATTTCCGGACTGACTTCCGGCCAAACATAATGTCCTTAAAATCGTTATTCACTAATGCTTTATCTAAAGTTGCTTCACTCATAAAAAATACGCCCCTTTATATTGTAATCGTTTACAATACAATTATAACGCACTTTGACTAACTTGTATTTAGGGGACAAAATTATTTTGCTTCCGCCACAACAAAGTAATGGCCCTCGGGATCGGCAAAGTTAAACGTTAAGGTGCCATTGTTATCAACAATCTCGCCGGCCGTTGTCAGCCGTTCATGTAGCGCCTTAAAATCCGAGCTAAAAAACATTAACGATGGGGTGTTACCTAAGACTTCCGGTGAGTATTCCGCAATAAATGACTTCGGAAAAAATGATAATTCCACTTCTGGTGAAATAGTTAAAACGATATTTTGCCTTTCGTTGGGTAATGGACTAATTTCATTAATTTTAGCATTAAAATTATCCTGCCAAAATTTAACTTGGGTGACAACGTTGTCGACATACAACATAATCCGGGTTTTCTGCATTGGTTTCACCTGCCATAATTTAATTGAGTATGCTTGGTGCTAGTTGGTTTAAATTGCCACTCTGGTTGGTCCAGAATCGGCTGGAACGTGGTGGCCACGTTTGTGAGCCGAAGAACGGTCTCACAAGCCGGGCTTTGACTAACCCGGAAAAATCACCGGCTAAGTCAAACGACACCACTGAGCCAATTCTGGCCCGCCCGCCGTTAGTTAGTCGATATTTATAAAATATTCAATCAACAAATTTAGCTGAGAGGTTGGTTCCTAAAATGCTCAGCCGTGTCGTTGGCCTTAGTGCGAGTGGTTTGCTCGGACTTAGGCCAAGGTCAGTTTTGAAGACCGAACTTTGGCTTCAAAATGGCCCATGGCGTCCCAGCGTTTTAGGAACCAACCGGCAGGCGACAATTTCAACTAGCACCAAGCGTAATTTTGTTAAGCTTAGCACGCTGACCAAGCCGCAGACAATTCAAAACACCGTCTTTTACTAAAAAAATAATCGCAAATAATGAATTTTCACATCACCCTATGACCTGCCCCTTCCAGCTTCCTAACCAGCTATCAAACTCAAAAGATTAAAAAAGTCCTTGACATCTAATCTGTTTTTAATTATTCTGAGACACATCAACTAAACCAAATCAAATTTTGAAAGCGAGGGACCATCATGATGAAACTAACCACTAACCTAACCAACATTTTGGCACCCCTTGCCGTTCAAAATTTAGCCTTATTATTACTCAAGAAGGACCCGGTCACTTGACCATGAGCTAACAACTCAAAATTCAAGTGCTGAGCCTTTCTTTCCCATTGTGGTAATGAGGCTCAGCACCTATTTTTTAGGCCTCATTCACTACGGTGGATGAGGCCTTTTTGTTAGTCCAAAGGAGGATCGCGCGCACCGTCACAATCGTCACCTCAAAATAAGAAAGTGGGAATTACATATGAAAAAATGGGAACAAACTACTGTCAAACTAACCGCCCTCGCCACCATCGCCATGACGCTAGCTGGTTGCAGCACCGCAAAATCCAGCACCAGTCAAGGTAACAATCCGGGTAAGACTATTAAAATCGGCGTCAACATGGAACTCTCTGGTTCCGCCGCTGGATATGGTAACCAAGAAAAGCAAGGTATCCAACTAGCCGTTAATCAAATTAACAAAACTGGCGGTATTAAAGTCGGCAACACCAAGAAAAAAGTTCAACTCGTGATTCGGGACAACAAGACCGCCAATACCACTGCCGCTTCGGTCGCCGCGCAGCTTGTCAATAACGACAAAGTGGTGGCCGTCGTGGGTCCCGCCGCCACCAATGCCGGGACTGCCTCAATTCCTAACATGACCAAAGCGGCCGTCCCATCGGTCAGCCCATCGGCGACCGATCCCGGCTATACCTTGCAAAAGAGCGGCACCGTCCAACCTGACATTTTCCGTGCTTGTTATCAAAACAACTTCCAAGGCTCATCGGCAGCCAAGTTCGTAACTAAGACACTCAAAGCCAAACGAGTTGCCATCTTGACCGACAATTCCAGTGATTACGGTACCGGCTTGGCGAAAGCTTTCAAGCAAGCTTATACCGGTACCGTTGCCAGCAGTCAGACGTTCCAAGAAGGCGACAAAGATTTCAACGCAATCTTGACGGCATTGAAGCATAAAAAAATCGCTGCCATTTACGCACCTGGTTACTATTCCGAACTGGGCTTGATTATTAAGCAAGCCCGCCAAGCTGGCATTAATGTGCCAATCATCGGCAGTGATGGGATGGCTGATGCCAAGTTAACTAAGATTGCTGGTAGTCACAATGCAACTAACGTTTATTACACGACCCCATTTTCCACGAAGGCCGGGGCGACGAATACCACGGCAGCCAACTTCTTGAAAGCTTTCAAAGCCAAGTATCACACCACCGCACCAACCTTCTCCGCGTTGGCCTACGATTCGGTCTACATGATCAAAGCGGCGATTGAAAACGAAAAATCTGCCAACTCGGTTAAAATCGCTACCGGTCTTGCCAAGCTGAAAAACTTCCAAGGGGTGACCGGGACCATCACGATGAACCAAAAGCATAACCCCGAAAAGTCGATCGTAGTTGAAAAGTTGACTCAAGGAATTGTTAAACAAACTTACAACGTGCAATAGCCGTTAGAAAGGTGACCCTCATATGCAGACAATCGGACAACAATTAATTAATGGCCTTTCATTAGGCAGTATCTACGCCTTATTAGCACTCGGCTATACGATGGTTTATGGCATTATCAAGCTGATCAATTTCGCGCATGGCGACATTTACATGCTCGGCGCCTTTTGGGGCTATTACGTGATCAATGTATTGCATGTCAACTTCATTGTCGCCCTGCTCTCAGCCATGGTGTTTTGCGCCTTAGTTGGCGTGGTGATTGAAGCCGTCGCTTACCGCCCCCTACGCCACTCGCCGCGCATCACCGCCTTGATTACCGCCATCGGAGTCTCTTTCCTATTGGAAAATGGAATGTCTTATTTATTCACTGCTAACACCCGGAATTTTCCCCAAGTCATCAAGACGACCACTTGGCACTTTGCTGGGATGCACATCTCTAACATTCAAGTCTTGATTTTAGGGACAGCTTGCTTATTGATGCTGATCTTGGAGCTGATCATTAAGCGAACCAAAATGGGCAAAGCGATGCGGGCCGTTTCCGTTGACCCGACCGCCGCACAACTGGTCGGCATTAACTTAAACCACACAATTTCGTTTACCTTTGCCTTAGGTTCTGCCATGGCGGGGGCCGCGGGGGTCTTAATCGGCCTATACTACAACTCGATTGACCCGCTAATGGGCATGACACCCGGGATCAAAGCCTTTGTGGCCGCGGTCATTGGTGGGATTGGTTCCGTTCCCGGTGCGTCCTTAGGCGGGTTCATCATTGGCCTCTTGGAGACGGGCGTCCAAGCAATCGGCCTCTCCGCTTATAAGGATGCCGTCGTGTATGTCGTCTTAATTGTGATTTTGCTCGTCTTACCAGCTGGGATTTTCGGTAAAAATGTTAAAGAGAAAGTGTAGGTGACCCGTCATGAAAGCAACGCTAAAAGCTAATGCCGTCTGGTTAGGGGTGATGATCTTAGGCTTTGTCGCCATCGATACCGCTGAATTAGTCGGGGTAGTCAATCCCTTTATTGAAAATATGTTGGTCACCATCGGAATTAATGTCATCTTAGCAACTGGCTTAAATCTGATTATCGGCTTTTCCGGTCAGTTCTCATTGGGTCACGCGGGTTTTATGGCGGTTGGCGCCTATGCAACGGGCATTATCACCCAAAGTATCGCCACGCCACTGGGCTTTTATCTCTCGATGATGGTTGGTATCGTCGTTGCCATTATCGCCGCGCTAATCGTTGGTATGCCTACCCTACGATTACGCGGCGACTACCTAGCTATTGCCACCATGGGCGCCGCCGAAATCATTCGGATTTTGATCAACAATTTAAAAATCACCAACGGCGCCGCGGGCCTATTCAATATTCCAGCCTTGGCTTCTTGGACAACCGTTTACACCCTAATGTGTGTCACCACGATTGTGACCGTCAACTTCATTCACAGTCGTGGCGGGCGCGCGGTGATGGCCATCCGCGAAGATGAGATTGCTGCCGAAGCGATGGGAATCAATACTACCCGTTGGAAGCTAGCTGCTTTCGTCTTTGGCGCCGCCACCGCCGCAATTGGTGGCTCCTTGCACGCTGCTTATATCCAAACGATTGCGCCCAATGACTTCAATATTATGGCCTCCATCGCCATTTTGATTATCGTCGTCCTAGGCGGGGTTGGCAGTATTACCGGTACATTTGTCGCCGCCATCGTCTTGGGAGTGCTCGATACAATCTTGCAAAACTTCGGGACGTTACGAATGATTATTTATTCACTCGCCCTAATTCTGATCATGATCTTCAAACCCACTGGCCTTCTAGGCAACTGGGAACTTTCATTCAAACGGCTCAATCATCACAAGGAGGCATCGGCCCATGAGTAATCGCTTATTAGATGCGCAACATCTTGTTAAAAACTTTGGCGGCTTAACGGCGGTGGCCGACGTGTCCGTTCACTTTGACCAAAATGAGTTGGTGGGCCTGATTGGGCCAAACGGTGCGGGTAAGACCACGTTGTTCAACTTGTTAACGGGCGTAACCCCGATCAGTTCTGGGGCCATTACCCTAGCAACCGACCAAGGCGTCCAAACACTTAATGGCCAACGTCCCGCCCAAATTGCCCAAGCTGGATTATCCCGAACGTTTCAAAACATTCGGCTGTTTAAAGACCTAACCGTCCTGGATAACGTTCGGATTGCCATGACTAATCATTATCACGAAACCTTTTTCGGCAGCGTCTTTCGTACCCCGGCCTTTTATCGTACCGAAGCCGCCATGACCGTCGCCGCCCAAAAGTTATTAGCCATTTTTGACTTAACTGCCATAGCGGACCAACCGGCCAAAAATTTACCTTATGGGATTCAACGCCGCTTGGAAATCGTCCGGGCCCTAGCGACCAAGCCCAAATTACTCTTTCTAGACGAGCCCGCTGCTGGGATGAATCCCGAGGAGACTGCTGACTTAACTCGCCTCATTCGCCAGATTCAACAGGACTTCCACATTACTGTCGTCTTAATTGAACATGATATGTCACTAGTTATGAATGTGGTTGAACGGCTCTATGTTCTAGAACACGGCGCCTTGCTCGCAACGGGGACGCCCACTGAAATTCAACAAAATCCAGCCGTTATTAAGGCTTACTTAGGAGATGAAGCCTCATGTTAAACGTAACCGATCTAGTCGTCAATTACGGGGCTATTCAAGCCGTTAAACAAGTCAGCTTTGAGATTCATACTGGCGAGATTGTCACCTTGATTGGCGCTAATGGCGCCGGCAAATCAACGATTCTCCAAACGATTTCGGGGATCATGCGGCCTAAAAGCGGCCAAATGACTTATTTGGGACATCCCATTCAAAAAACATCAGCACCGAAAATCGTCCAGGCCGGCATCTCCCAAGTGCCAGAAGGAAGGCATGTTTTTCCGGGCCTATCTGTACAAGAAAACTTACAAATGGGGGCCTTTCTTCGTAAAGATCGGTCAGCCATTAAGCAGGCTTACGCCGATGTTTATCAGTATTTTCCTGTCCTCAAGCAGCGGCGTCATCAAGATGCCGCGACTTTATCCGGTGGAGAACAACAGATGTTGGCGATGGGTCGAGCTCTAATGGCTGCACCTAAGTTAATGCTATTGGACGAACCTTCAATGGGGTTAGCACCAATCTTTATCAACGAAATCTTTGAGATTATTAAGGCAATCAACGCCGCCGGAACGACAGTTTTATTAATTGAACAAAATGCTAAAAAAGCCTTGTCCATCGCAGATCGCGGCTACGTCCTAGCTAGTGGTCACATCAAGCTCAGCGGTACCGGTCAAGACCTGTTAGCCAATCAAGCCGTTCAACAAGCCTATCTAGGAGGGTAAAAAATATGAGTGTTGCAGATTATATGACCAAAAAATTAATTGTCGCCAGTCCCACCACGACCGTTAGTGCCGCCATTGAGTTAATGAAACAGGCCAATATTCATCGGCTGCCGGTTATGGATGGCAACACCTTGGTTGGCTTAGTAACCCAAGGTATTATCGCCCGTAACTTGCCCTCGCAAGCGACTAGCTTATCCGTTTACGAAACCAATTATTTACTCACAAAAACCACCGTTGCCAGTATCATGGCTAAAACGGTGCAGACGATTGCGGCCACAGCCCAATTGGAGGACGCCATTTACCAAATGCGGCGTCACAAGATTGGCGTGCTACCCGTTACGGCCGATGATCAAGTCGTTGGCATTATCACTAATAATGATATTTTAGACGCGTTCCTAAACATCACCGGTTATGGTGAACCCGGCGTAATCAGCCGAGTGGTGATTCATCATGATCAGACCGGCGTGATTTTTAAAATCGGCCAAGTGCTCGCTGCGCACGACTTGAGTATTCAAACACTCATGGTCGTGCGCCGACAAACCGATCGTATTATTGAGTTACATGTGAATAGCGAAACTCGTGACGCGGTCAATCAAGTCTTAACTACGGCTGGTTTTGAGGTTGAAGCTTAGTAAAAAAGTTCAGGATCAATGTTTATAGCATTGATTCTGAACTTTTTTGATCACTTTAAGAATTGTATCCAACTAATACGCTTGGTGCTAGTTGAACTTGCCGCCTGCTGGTTGGCTTCTAAAATGCTGGAACACCATGGGCCATTTTGAAGCCAAAGAACGACCTTCAAAACTGACCTTGGCCTAAGTCCGAGCATTTTAGAAGCCGACCTCTCGGCTAAATAATGGAACTGAAAATAATCAACCGTTAACTTTTTAATTCCTACTAAATTAACGACACCACGTCCCTGCCGATTTTGGACCAGCCAGAGTAACATTTTAATCCAACTAGCACCAAGCGTAACCAATATGTCTTACTAGCCAGCTTTCAAGCTAATTCCAATTAAAAAGCTGATTTTCAACCATTTCTGATAATCCATGAACTTTTGGATTTTGACTAGGGTCTGTTTGAAAACATCTTTTTTAGGTATAATCTTGGTAAAAACGAATTGAGGTCTTACCATGACAGTGCCTA
>NZ_BJDK01000042.1 GCF_005405105.1 Lactiplantibacillus dongliensis | reverse complement strand
TAGTTAGTAGAGTAACTATAGTGTAGCCTTGTTGGGCTATTTTTGTACAAATCTAATCAACTAGCACCAAGCGTAAACTAACATTAATTCATTGCAGCCAGCCCGACTAGCATCTTCAAAGTTCGACACCAACTTGATAGTTAGGTTTTAATCCACAAGCTATCAGACAATCACCTGACCTTAGTCTTAATCGCAACTAGTGATCACAAAATACTCAGAAAAGAAATGATCGCCAAAAAACGAGTGAAAATCTTTTCTATCAGACTTCACTCGCTTTTTAACGATCATTTTCACTTTTAATTGGCCAAATAACTGGCCTATAACCCTTAACTTACTTCAAGTACTTAGCAGCTTCCGTCCCGGCCTGGCGACCGAAGATAATAATCTCAGCAACTGAGTTTCCGCCAATTCGGTTGCTACCATGTAAACCACCAGTAACTTCACCAGCTGCGAATAATCCCGGAATAGTCTGACCCGACTTCTTCAAAACTTCCGTTTGCGGATTGATCTTCACACCACCCATTGTGTAATGAATTCCGGGCGCAATCTTAATGGCGTAGCAGGTTTTGCCATTCAGTTGATGATCCATCCCAGTAGTCCGCTTGAAGTCCGGATCTTTTTGATTTTTAACGGCTTGATTCCAATCCGTCACCGTCGTCTTAAAAGTACTACTTGGCACGTTCAACTTCTTCGCCAAAGCAGTCCAAGAATCAGCGGACTTCACAAAGCCCAACTTTTGATACTGGGCAATTGACCCAACCCGCGCCTTAACACCACTGTCAAAGACCACATAAGCATCTTTATTTGGTTGTTTATTGATGGCGGCTGAAACTAAATCCCGCGTCTTTAATTCATTGACGAAACGTTTTCCGTTTTGATTAACCAAGATTCCGCCTTCGCCACGTGTGGCTTCACCAATCAAATAAGCTGGCTTTTGATGCACCGTTGGATGAATTTGGATCTTATTCATGTCGACGGTGTAACCGCCCATCGCCGTGATTAACTTAATCCCGTCACCAGTACTTCCTTTTTGATTCGTGGTCACATAATTAGCTAAATCTGGCCGATACTTCTTGATTAACTTTTTGCTAGCGCCATAGCCCCCAGTTGTCACGACCACGGCTTTTGAACTAATCGTCTTAGTCTTGTCTTGATTGATTTTAACTTTAACGCCACTAACTTTGCCATTAGCTTGATTAATCTTAGTGACATCAGTATTGACAAATACCGGAATATTTTGCTTCTTCACATTACGCAATAACCCCGTCACTAAATAGCCCCCAACTGCTGAGCCATCAGCAGGACGATGGGTCCGTTTGACACTCATCCCACCAGAAATCGTCAAGTTATTTAGTTTAATATCCATACTATCTAACCAATCAATGGCACTCGCTGAATGATTGACGAAGAACCGGAGCATCTTTTTATCGTTAGTCCCATGTCCACCTTTTAAGGTTTCTTCATAGAATTTTTGATTGGTATCTTTAATCCCATCTTTTTTCTGAATCTTCGTTTCGGAAGCATTCATCCCGGACGAGGCTTTCAACGTATTCCCACCAGCAATCGGCATCTTTTCCAAAATAACTGGATTCAAGCCTTTATCCTTAGCTGCCAAGGCCGCGGACATCCCAGCCCCACCAGCGCCAACGATAATCACATCATATTTTGATTTAAGATCCTTCGCTGGCGTGTATTTCGCCGTCGATGCTGAACTCGTCACCTGCGTCGTCTTCTTAGTCGAACGACTAGCACTACTCTTTTTACTCGTGTTGCTATTACCACAGCCACTTAAACTAGCTGTAACCATTGCCAGCCCCGCTGCAATGGTGATTAACCGACTCTTCATCAATAATCCCTCCAAAATAAGTTTCGCTACAAACTCAATGTTAACATAGGTAAACCTTTGTGAAAACGGCTTCATTAGTATCCATTTCAAAAGGACACAAAAAAGCCAATTAACTTAACGCTAACTGGCTACTTCGATCGCTTTATGGGGTCACTTTGATAATCGTTTTACCAATAGTCGTCCCAGCCTTTAAAGCTTGTAACGCAACAGCTGCTTGCTCAAATGGCTCAACCGCCCCAATCAATGGGTCAAGCTTACCGGCAACCACTAACTGGGCGACCCCGTTTGCCATGACCGCCAAATCATGAATCGCCAGTTCGTCATTGGAACGGTACACCCCACCTAGACCAGATCGAATCAGAGCTAAAGCTCGCCCATCTAAGTCAATATGGTCGGGATAGCCATCACCAATGGCAACAATCTGACCATTGTAAGCCATTCGAGCTGTATCAGCAGCCAGTTCAGCGCCACCAATCGTATTCAAGCTAATATCCACACCCCGACCACTCGTAGCCGCGAGTACGGCCTTTGTCACATCTTCATGATGATAATCAATAATCGTGTCCGCGCCGACTTTTTCAACCAAAGCTAGCTTTCGTTCCGAAGTCGTTGTAATCGTTTGTAACCCTAACTGGTGGGCCAATTGTAAGGCAGCTAGGCCAACCGCCCCGCCACCAGCATGAATCAATACACTATGGGCCGTCGTCAGATTCACTTTTCGATACAGCGCTTGATACGCAGTTAAGTTGGCGCATAGAATCGCCGCCCCTTGTTGATAGCTCAGTTCAGCCGGCAGATGGGCAACCCCCGCTGCCAAAGTAACAGTATACGCTGCCAAGCTGCCATCTCGTCTGAGGTCACCGTGATAAAAGACCCGGTCACCCACTTTAAAACCACTAGCACGGACGCCGACTTTGGTCACTTCACCAGCGACATCGATGCCAATAATATGTGGGGTGGCCCACGCCGCAACCCCGGCATCGATAACCTTATAGTCGACCGGATTTAACCCGACCGCGTGAACTTTCACTTGCAGTTCATCATCGCCCGGCATCGGGATGGCCACATCCGCAATTTTTAAATTTTCTAATCCTAAGGTCGCTTGATTCGGTACCAGCCATGCTCGCAAAAATAATCCCTCCTATTCATCTATCTGCACAAAATGTGTATTACCCAGACCGCCACCAACTTGCATGACACTGCCGCCATGCCGCAGTTTACCCAAGTTGACTGGCCGAAAATTCAATGGGCGGACCAACGCCGCGAATGTTTTTTTAGCCGTAACATCATCCCCGGCATAGAAAAGCACCCGCCGACCGGGACCAGTCACTTGCCCCGTCATAAAGTCTGGCGGCAAGGTATTGAAGGCCTTGATGACCCGCGCATTCGTCGCTGCTTGTGCAATCACTTCACTGCCCGTTAATGGCGCCGTATTAATCTTCTTAAAATCAGCCGTGAACTGATTCGTCACATCAATCACAATTCGCTGGTCAAAGTCCGGCACCGTTTTCAAAACAGCTGGTGCTTGTTCGAACGGCACAGCCATAATCACGATGGGCTGTTGCAGCGCTTCCACTACTTCGACAAAGCTCACTTGCGGACTAAATTCGGCGCGGCGCGGTGCCAAACTTGTTGCCCCACTGTGCCGACTCAATTTAACTTGATGATCACCTTGTGCAAAAGTTTGTGCCAACACACTGCCAACCGTGCCGGCCCCGACGATTCCGATGTTCATTCACATCACCACTTTCAATTAATACATTACTTATGCTTGGTGCTAGTTGAAATTGCTGCCAACCAAAGTGGCAATTTAAGTCAACTAGCAACGAACGTACTTTAATTCTAAACTAAGGTCAAACTGATTCAAAGTTTACTGCTCAATATTAGCCTAGGCTAAGCGACAGCTCCGTTGTAACCAGTAACCTGCAAACAACCATTGTTCCTAGGCTTAAGCTGATACTGTTTTAGTAAAGAACCTGTTAAGTCACGTTTGGGCTATACAAATTAGGACTCAGCAATCAGTTAAGATGGCTGAGTCCTATCCTGAGCCCCGCAACCAGCCTTACGATTGCGACAAGCCTTGATAAATTTTAGTCAGATTCCATTGCATCATCTCATAATATGTCGATCCCGGTTGACCCGCCGGTGCTAAGGAATCGGTCAACAGCTTGGCCTGAATCTTTAACCCCGTTTCTTGAGCAACTTTTTGCATCGACTTCGGCGCGACTGAAGCTTCAACAAACAACCGCTGCACTTGCGATGCTCGAATCGTCTTAATAACCGCACGCATCTGCGCAGGCGTACCTTGTGCTTCGGTATTAATCTCCCAGATATAGGCTGGCGTTACCTGATACGCAGCCGCAAAATATTTAAACGCGCCTTCTGACGTCACTAGGACCCGTTGATTAGCTGGTAACGTTTTGAACTTAGCCTGTGACTGCGTATGCAACTGCCGTAACTTTCGCGTATATGCCTCGGCATTGGTTTGGTAGGCCACAGCATGTTGCGGATCGCGGCGCTTAAGCACCCGCGTAATCTCTTGAACATACTTAATCCCATTAGCCAAGTCCAACCAGGCATGCGGGTCGACTTCATCGGCATTGGTAGTCAAGCGCTTCGGCGTCACTGTTCGGCTAGCCGCAAAGACTTCTAAATTCTCACGTTTGTGCGTGGTCGTAATCAAATCATTGAACCAACCATTACCACCCGTTTCCAGATTCAACCCGTTATGAAAGATGACCTTGGCTTCGGCTGTGGCCGCAATGTCGGCCGGTCGTGGTTCATATTCATGTGGATCGGTCCCCCGCTTGACGATACTATAGACCGCCACGTGCCGCCCGCCGACTTGCTTGACCATGTCTTCTAAGATTGAATTCGTCGTAACCACCTGTAATTGACCATTAGCTGCAGGTTGGGGCACTGGCCGTGTCTGGCGTTGATGTAGAAAGCCCGCCACCCCTGTAATCAGCCCAATCACCGCGACGACCGCTAAGAGTTGTTTTTTCATACGCGCACCCGCCGTCGCCGCGCTAAGGCTTGCCAGAGTTGACCGCCAGCTTGCCGTGGCGCCACAACAAAGGAGATACCGAATAACATCGCTGCGACTAACACAATCGCTGGACCAGATGCCCAGTTAAAGGTATAGCTGAAGTACAAACCAATGACTGAAGACAAGACACCCATTAAGGCTGCGACAACCAGCAATTGCGATAACTTCTGTGTCCATAAAAAGGCCGTTGCCGCCGGGGTAATCAGCATCGCCACAACTAGGATAATCCCGACGGTTTGTAACGCCGAGACCGTTACCAGCGTTAACACGAGCATCAACGCATAATGCAACAACTGAACTTTTAAACCATACGTTTGGGCAAAAGTCGCATCAAACGAGCTGATCAGTAATTCTTTATAGAAGAAAACAACAAACAAGATCACGAGACCGAGGACCACCGCCGTTGTCATAATATCTTGATCACTGACGGCCAAAATGTTCCCGAATAAAATGTGATGCAAGTTAGTCGAACTTTCCGCTAACGAAATTAGGATAAAGCCTAACGCATAAAAGGCACTAAAGATAATCCCAATCGACGTATCGGTCTTCAGCTGACTATGACTAGCGACGTAACCAATTAGTAACGCTGCTAGAATGCCAAAGACCGACGCCCCGATTAAAATGTTAAAGCCAAACATATAGGCTAACGCGACTCCCGGCAAGACGGCGTGTGAAATTGCATCACCCATCAACGACATGCCGCGTAAAATAATAAAGCTGCCAATTAAGCCGGACATCACGCCGACCATAGTTGCCGTTAGTAAGGCACTCTGGAGAAAATCATATTTTCCTAGGGCACTAATAAAACTCATGATTGAATTCATTGGCCACCTCCCGCCGCAAATAAGACTTGCGACAAATCGGCACTAAACGTCTTCGCAATATTGGCTGGCGTATAGACCGACTCAACCGGCCCCGCCGCCACAATGCCATGATTCAAAATGACCAAATCATCAAAGTACCGCGATACTTTGTTTAAATCATGGTGAACCACGATAATGGTCTTGCCAGCATCCCGCCACTGCTTCAAGATTTGCATAATGGCAGTTTCGCTTTGCAGATCAATCCCGACAAACGGTTCATCCAAAATAATGATTTCGGCGTCTTGAACAATCGCTCTGGCGACAAACACCCGTTGTAGCTGACCACCGGACAAATTGCCAATCTGGCGTTGGGCCAAATCAGTAAGCTTCACTTGGGCTAAAGCAGCCGCGCTGGCCTGACGCTCAGTGCGTCCCGGACTTTTGAACAAGCCCAAGCGACCATACGTCCCGGTCAAGACCACTTCAGCCACATTAATTGGAAACGTCAGATCTAGATCCTTGCGTTGTTCAACATAAGCCACCTTGGTTTTTAATTGACTCAGGGGCTGCTGGTCAAAAGTTGCAGTTCCCGCTTGGGTCTTAATCAGCCCAAGCATCCCTTTAATTAGGGTCGACTTGCCTGCGCCGTTGGGACCAATAATCCCGGTGATCTTACCCGGGGCAAAGGTTACCGCCAGCGCTTTAAAGACTGGGGTGTCATCGTAAGCAACAGTTAGGTTTCGTACATTAAGCATGAAAATCAACCTCCGATTTCGATTTACGGCATCCCGCCGTTCTCCCTCAGTCTATCGGATTGTTAACAAACTAGCAAATAATTGTTAGGCTTAGTTAACTTTTAATGATAATTTCTGAATTATGTTGATGATAGGCTGAACCAGGTGCCATTTATCCTAAAAACACTTGTAACTGTCTTTAATTATTCACAACTTTTTGTTGCTAGTTGGATTAAGTGGCCCTATAACAAGCTTCACCCCCAAAGCAATCGAGTAGGAGGTAATTGATTATTTCAATTACCGACCCCTCACACCACCGTACGTACGGATCCGTATACGGCGGTTCAATAATTTAAGTATTCTGAATAAGCTGGAGCGTCTTGGACAGATTTATCAATCCAAGTTGCTCTAGCTTTTCATTTGTATACGTATATTTCATTGTCTTACTATGAGCTGTCCTCCAATACCCTTTACGGGTATTGGCATTGGTTTTGGCCTGTTCTGGGGTCATTCCCATTTTTACTAATTGACGATATCGGGTCTTGACCTTCTTCCAACGTTTCCAAATCAATTGCCTTATGCGACTTCTAAGCCACCGGTCTAATTGCTGAATAAACGTCTTTAATTTACCAATTCCATAATATTGTAACCAGCCTCGCATTTTCTGACGAATTTCTTTCATCAATTGTTGCCAACTGATTCCACGGCTTCGACCTGTTATAACTTTAAGTGCCTGCTTAATTCGTCCTTTGACAATCCCGTGTGGGCGCGGGTACGCCCCATTTCGGTCAACGCCCAGTGTAAATCCTAGAAATTTTAATCTTAATGGTGACCCAACCGTTGTCTTCTTCTGGTTGACTGTCACTTTTAGGCTGTTTTCTAGAAATTTGGCAACATTCCTCAAGACTCGCTCGCCAGCACGCTTACTTTTGACATAAATGTTACAGTCGTCCGCATAGCGTACAAATTGGTGCCCTCGACTGACCAGTAATTTATCTAATTCATTCAGATAAATGTTGGCTAATAGTGGCGATAGGTTACCACCTTGCGGGGTGCCCTTCGTTGTCTTCTGGAATAACTGACCATTCATCACACCACTAGTTAGGAACCGCCGGACTAGATGTAATAGCCACGGGTCATGTATTTGCTGTTGAACAAAGTTCATTAGTAAATCATGATTCACCGTATCAAAGTAGGCTTTTAAGTCCAGGTCTACCACGTAGTGATAGCCCTGATTATAAAGGCTCGTGACCTTTTTGATGGCGTCATGTGCACTTCGTCCAGGCCTAAAGCCGTAGCTATTGTCGGAGAATACTTGCTCATAGATTGGTGACAAAACTTGGACTACCGCCTGTTGGACCATTCTGTCAATCACAGTCGGAACACCTAGCTTTCTGGTTGACCCATCTGGCTTTGGAATTTCAACACGCTTAACTGGTTTCGGGCAGTAAGTCTCGTTACGTAAACTCTCTAGGAGTTCGTCTCGGTGCTTGTAGATGTATTCAGATAGCTGGTCAACGGTCATACCATCGATACCGGCAGCTCCTTTGTTACATCTCACTCGTTTAAAAGCGAGATTAAGGTTACCTCTCGCAAGCACCAAGTCTACAAATGGAACACCATTCTGCACCGTACTTTCACCATCGGTAACACTATGCGCCCCAAGATACCCTTTGTCTTCCAGACTATCTATCCCTTGGCGGTCAGCTTGTTCTGTTTTCTGCAATCTTCGCATTACCAACACCTCCAATATCAGTGAGAATTATTATTGTTCGGTCCTTCGTCCACCAATCGGTGGACTACTATGACCTCGGCTGACTCCTGAAATACTCAGCTGACCATCACTGGCTAGGTTGCTCCTGTACACCATATCGGCGTTCTAGTCGGGAACTTGTAAATCAGGCCTCCCCGGGTAAGAATGATAGCTTTCGTACCATGCAACTGTTGGCTTTACTCTAATCATCCTCAAATAGTATCGGACTTCGGTATGTTTGGCGACCTCATCCAGATGATTCTAGCCTTATAGCCACTTCTTATTCATCAGTTCAGTACTTTGCTTTAGGCTTCCTTCAGATTCCACCTCACGATGGACACCCTTGCCCTCAGCTCGTGGTTCCGACTATTACGGCCCACAGCGGACTTTCACCGCCTAGTTATCACCCATGCCGGGCGCACCAAAAAAGTCGACCAGCGTCACGTTCACGTTGGTCGACTCGAATAGTTCCTTAACTTATTTTTCTTTGAATTTAACTTTTAACGACTTGGGGTTAACAATCCGCAAGCAGCGCCAGATTGCATAGCCAAAATTCATGATACTCAAAATCAGCATCAGTCGTGATTGTTTGGATTGCATTCGTTGTCACCTCATTGTTGACTTACTTCGTATTCTGCAACTGAATCATATCATAATAATAACCCCGTTGCTTTAATAAATCGTCATTCGTCCCGCGTTCAACGATTTTTCCTTGGTGTAAGACTAAGATCAAGTCGGCCTTTTGAATCGTTGATAACCGATGAGCAATCGCGATCGTGGTCCGGTTTTGTTGAATCCGATCTAGCCCCGTTTGAATCATCGCTTCGGTTTCGGTATCCACATTTGCCGTGGCTTCATCCAAGATCAAGATCTTGGGATCCGTCACAATCGTCCGGGCAAATGAAATCAATTGCCGTTGCCCAGATGAATAGCTGGCACCACGTTCAATGACCCGTGATTGATAGTTTTGGGGCAAATCATTAATAAACTCATCCGCCTTCACGAACTTGGCGGCCGCTTCAACCTGTTCATCCGAAATCCGATCATTAAACATCCGGATATTCGAATTGATATCACCATAGAACATAAACGGCTCTTGTAAGACTAAGCCGAGCTTTTGCCGCAATTCTTGCGCCGGATATTCGCGAATATCACGATCATCAATCAGGACTTCCCCTGACTGGAATTCATAGAAGCGCATCAACACATTGATCGTCGAAGTTTTGCCACTTCCAGTCTGACCAACTAGTGCCACCGTTTGACCCGGTTCAGCCACAAAGGATACATCATTTAACACCGGATGCACCCCGTCGTATGCAAAAGTCACATGCTTGAATTCAATCTTACCACGCGTAATGGTCGCCTTCGGATCGGCATGCTGGGCGGGTGCCATGGTGGTGTCATCCATGACCCGCAACACCCGTGAACCAGCAACGACCCCATCTTGAAAGTCTGACAAGTTATCCATCATTGAGGTCAGTGGATTGTAGAAATTATTCAAATACGTGATAAACGCATAGACGACCCCGGCAGCCACGTAGCCATTTAACCCGCGCACCCCAAAGATACCTAAAATCATCACCGTCCCCAGCGCATAGAACATGTTGATAATCGGACTCAGTAACAACGCGTTCGTCCGAATCATCGCTTGGCGCGTCTTAAAGTAAGCATCGTTAGTCTGGTCGAATTCACCATTAATCCGCCGTTCCTGCCGGAATTGTTGAATCACGCTGACGCCAGTAATCGCTTCGCTTAACTTCGTATTCAGTTCACTCAGCCGTTCCCGCATCCGCCGATAGACCCGCGAACTATAACGCTGATAGTACCAGATTGCTAAGCTTAAAAACGGCATAAAGACTAACAACCACAGCGCAATCGTATGATCCGTAAAGTACATTGCCAAAAATGACGAAATTACCGCAAAAAAGGCGGTAAATAACGTATTAAACAACGCCCAAAAGTTCGAAAATGACATTGTATCATTAGTTAATCGCGACAGAATTGAGCCGCCTGGAACTTGATCAAAGTAGCGCATGCCCATCCGGTGCAACTTACCAAACATCTGACGGCGGACATTTTCAAGCATGTACTCCGCACCCATCGTACTCGTAAAGTTCTGGAAGAATTGCATCAACGCTCGCGTCAACATCCCGAAGAAATACAACCCGGCAAAGTACCACATCACTGGCACCGTAGCATGTCCCGTTCGTAAGTAGTGATCGATAAAGGTTTGTAAGACTTTTGGCAGATAAATATTGACCAGACTAATGAGGCCAGACATGACAATAGTCGTGATAAAGAACCATTTAAACGGCTTCGCATATGGCAAGAGCCGACGAATCACCGTCAATTGCTCTTTAACGGGCATACTGCGCGCCCACACTGATTGACGTTCAGCCATTATTGCACCGCCCCTTCCACTTTAGTCTCAAGTTGTTGCCGGGTAAACATCTGCGCATACCAACCGTGCTGTTGCATCAATTCGGCGTGGGTTCCCCGTTCAACAATCTGGCCCGCCTCCAACACAATGATCTCATCGGCATTCATCACCGAACTTAGGCGATGAGCCGCAATGATAGTAGTCTTATCCGCACGTTCAGCTTTCAAGTTAGCCAAGATTTCTGCCTCAGTCTCGGCATCGACGGCAGACAACGCATCATCTAAAATCAGTAACTCAGGATTAATCAACAACGCCCGCGCAATTGCTAAGCGTTGACGCTGCCCACCAGATAAGGAGATCCCTTCTTCACCAACTTGGGTATCATAGCCAGCCGTCATTCCCGCAATCTGATCGCTCAAATCACTTTTAGCCGCGACAGCTTCGACAGTTGCTTGACTCACCGTGGGGTCGGCGAAACGAATATTTTCCCGAATCGTGTTGGAGAATAAGAAACTATCCTGGGGCACATACCCAATGGCCGGCAAGAAGCTATCCAACGCGTACGCTTTAATATCATGACCACCGTAACTAATCTGACCGTCATAGTTATCAAATTCTCGCAAAATCAATTTCATTACGGTGGATTTACCAGCCCCCACTCGGCCGACAATGCCGAGCGTCTGTCCAGCTTTTAATTGAAACTGGACATCACGCAAGCTAGTCCCCGCATCATTAGGATAATTAAATTGCTTAACTTGATAGTCGATGTCTCCCGTTGGACGTTGCGCTAGGCCGTGCTTTTGATCAACAATGGCACTTTTTTGCGTTAATAAATCCATGACCCGATCATATGACGCATTGCCTCGTTCCATCGTATTGAAGAGCATCCCAACCGCAAACATCGGCCAGACCATCATCCCTAAATACGTAATAAATGACACCAGATTACCGATCGTAATCACATGGTGGGTAACATACAAGCCACCCAACACAATTGTGGCTGCATATGAGACCGCAATAATAAATGTAATCGCAGGATCAAATAACGAGTCCAGAATATTCACGCGCCGATTAATCTTAATAGTTTGGTCAATCTGCTGATTAAAATCTTTGACGTCGGCTTTTTCTTGCCCCAACGCTTTAATCACTTTAATCCCACTAATGCTTTCCTGGGCTTTATTATTCAGCCGTGAAAAAGCCGCTTGTGACGCCCGAAAAGCGACGTGAATCTTTTGCCCCAAGTACCACGACACGACCGCTAACAGCGGAAAAGGTACCACCGCGATAATCGTTAATCGCCAATCAATCAACATCATCATCGCAATCAACGTTGTGCCACCCGTAATAATTGAATCGGCGAATTGTAAAATACCGCCACCGGCCACCCGTTCAATAGCTGTTAAATCATTCGTAGCGTGGGCCATTAAGTCCCCCGTCCGATACGTCTGATAGAAGGTCGCATCCATCTTCATAAAATGCCAAAACAACCGTTCTCGCAGTGTTCGTTCTAAGCCAGCTGCACCACCCCAAATGGCATTGCGCCATAAATAGCGGGTCAGATACTGACCAATCGCTGCGACCGCAATAATGGCTAAGTACACCGTTAACGAGCGCGCGGTCAACGTGTGCTGGTCGATGCCATCGACTACGTTCCCAATAATCCGGGGTGGCACAATTCCAATAATGGCCGTTAAAATGAGTCCAATCACCCCAGCTAAATATAATTTCCATTCCCGGCGAAAATACCAGCCAAGCTTTAAAAAGATACTCACGATGCACCTCCAAAATATTAATTAAATTTTAATTAAACAAGCACTAAGTTTATCATATTTTTTGTTTAAAGCTGGATATTTTGTTCTGTTAGCGCTCGTTCACTGCTAGTTAGCTTAAAACTGCTACTCTGGTTGGCCCATAATCGGCTGGAACGTGGTGGCCGCGTTTGGAAGCCAAAGAACGGTCTTCCAAGCCGGGCTTTATCTAAGTCGGAAAATCACCGACTAAGATAAACGACACCACTGAGCCAATTCTGGCCCGCCCGCCGTTAATTACTGGATACTTATAAATCAGCGTTGATTCATTCTAAGTTGTAAATTTAATTAATTGACTGATTATCGCGGAATAAAAAACACGCCATCCAGTTTTAGTCTGAATGACGTGTAAAAAACTAACGTTTATTTGCCAGCTTTCATCTGAATGGGTGCTTCAGCTGGTTCTTGCATATTGTGTTTCTTTAAGAAGACCATTGAGACCCAGAGCAAGCCCAATGCGACAATCGCGAATAACGCTAACATCGCGATTGATGACACGAACGTCCCGGTACCCCAGCCACCGGTCAATGATTCCCGGAATGCTAAGATGGAGTAAGTCAATGGCAAGTATGGATGAATGACATTGAAGAAATGGTTCGTGATTTCCATTGGGAAGGTCCCACCAGAACCACCTAATTGCAACATCAGTAAGACCATGGCCAAGAATCGACCTGGGTTATCCAATAGCATTGACAAGAACATGACAATGAACATCGACGCCAGCGCAATCATAATCGCCGTGGTGAAGTAACCAGCCATGCTGATTGGCTTCAAACCAACGATCAATAAGGCAACACATTCGATAATGGCCATCAAGATGGCAACCGGTACCCCAACTGCTAACTTGCTTAAGAACCATTCCGTAGCTGTTCCATCATCATCTGACATCCGCCGAATTGGATAAGCGAAGTTAAAGACGATTGCCCCAACGTAGAGCGCTAACGATAAGACATAAGGCGCTAACGCATGCCCATAGTTTGGTACATAACTATAGTTGGAATGCGTTAATTTTGAAGGCGTTGCGAACATTTGGGCATTCGCATTCTTCAATGGAGTGGCGTTAACCGTATCAGCCCCACTTTGTAAGGACTTGGCTAACGTGCCATTCCCATTCTTAAGCTTCTTAGTTCCGCTTAAGAGTTTTGGTGAGTTAGCATCCAGTTGATCAGCCCCGTCGGCCAGTTTTTGTACGCCGGAAACTAATTGACCAGTGCTCCCGTTTAAGGTTTGCAGCCCACCGTTTAATTGGCCCGCACCAGAATCGAGTTTTTGAACACCCGAAACTAAGGTTGGCACTTGACCATTTAAAGTAACTAAGCCGTTAGTGACTTGACCGGAACCATTAGTTACTTGTTTTGAACCAGCAAACAACTTTTGTACACCACTAACTAAGGTCGGTACTTGGCTGTTCATTGTAACTAACCCAGATGTCACTTGACCAGATCCCAAGGTTATCTTGTTAGAACCAACCGTAACTTGACTAGACCCGGCAAATAATTGTGACACTCCTGAAACTAATTTTGGTACATTCTCACCAATAGTTGAAAGACCATTTGCAAGTGTCTTAGTACCATCTTTCAATTCGGCTGAATTGCCAGTCAATTGTTGACTACCAGCAGTTAATTGACCAATGGCACTAACCAAAGTGGGCACTTGTCCATCTAATGACGTCAAGCCGGAACTCATTTGACTGGCACCACTATTCAAATCACTCGATTTACCGACTAATTGAGATGTCCCATTAGCTAAGCTCTTAGAACCGTCAGTTAAATCTGAAATACCGCTAATCATTGTTGGTGTTTGATCATTTAACAACTTAAGACCAGCATTTAAATCGGTGGCTCCGCTTTTGAGATTACCTAATCCATCTTCCAAATGCGCTGATCCATCACTTAATGCCTGTAGATTCGGTTCCAACGCAGTTAATTGATCACTTAACTGCTGAATACCCTCATTAATCCCTTTGGCTACCTCAACAGAAGTATTACTTTTACCACTAGCTATACTTGTTGTGGCTTGTTTCAAAGCAGTAACATCAGATTGAAGTGACTTAGCCGCATTTGCTGTATTATCAGTTGTTGTCGTTGTGGTACTACTATCTTGACTGGTACCTTTTAAAGAATTAACTACATCATCAACTTGTTTTTGAGTCAAACCATCCTTTTGAGCTACAGGTGCAATTTTGTTCCGGATTTCATCAGCACTAGTGCCTGCACTTTTAGTAATTGTTGTAGCCGCATCGTTGGTTGAAGCTAATTGATTGGTTTTGGCTTGCATATCACTAGTTAATTGTTGAATTTTAGATGTATTGGCATTCGCTGGAGTATTAGCAGATAATAGGGCAATTAAATTGTCCATATTACTCTTTAAGTCAGACACTTTTCCTTGTGCTAGTGGTAATTGAGCCCTTAAAGCTGCTGTCCCGCTTGCCACTGATTGACTTCCTGGTAATGCCTGATTAATTCCACCTAACAACGAGTTAGAACCCTCATACAATTGCTTTGAACTAGTAGTTAAGCCACTAGTTTCATTCTGCAACTTCGACAGTCCACCATAAACCTGATTAGCACCATCATTGGCTGTAGCTACACCACTAGTATATTGTGAAACACCATCAGCTAAACTTCGTGAACCATTCGTCAATTGCGTAACACCGCTGGAAAGTTCGCCAGTTTTACTGTTTAAAGTTTTTAAGCCGGTAGACAAGGTATACACACCATCAGTATAGGTCGTAATACCAACCGCCACAGCCTGTGACCCATCTGCTAGTTTAACAACACCATTTGACAAAATTTTTGATTGATTATTTAAGCTTCCTAACCCAGTAGTAACCTTTTTAGAGCCGCTAGTAACTTTTTTAGAACCATTAGTCACCTGACCGGAACCTTTAACTAGCTTATTGACACCACTTGCCAAAGTACCTGTCTTACCATTCAAAGTACTTAAACCATCAGTAACTCGCTTAGAACCACTCGTCACTTGACCAGAACCATCAGCTAACTTATTAACACCGCTCGCCAACGCCCCAGTACTACCGTTCAAAGTATCTAAGCCAGTCTTCAACGCACTGCTACCATCAACCAACTTCTTCATCCCAGCTGGCATCTGTTTAACCTTGGTATTTAGCTCAGTCGTTCCGTTCTTCAACGTATGGACACCGGTCGTGTAAGTCTTTAAGCCGGACTGTAAAACGACCGTCCCGTCTTTCAACTGACTAGCACCTTTAGCGGCTTTACTGAAACCTTCGCCAGCCGTCTTAACTTGCTTGAACATCGTGACCGCATAGGCTTTAGTCACGGCGGCCCGGACATTTTGATTCAACTGCGTGGCCCCCGCATCACTAATGACCTTAGCGATGTAGTTCAATGACGCATTGGTTGAATAATGTAACTTCATTCGTTGCGGATTTTTGCTCGTCACCGTCGTTGCGTGTTGCGAAAAATTGCTTGGAATCGTCACGACAGTATAATATTTGTGAGTTGCCATGCCTTGTTCCGCCTTATCAGCCGAAACAAAGTGCCATCCTAATTGATCATTTTTCTTTAAATTCTTAATTAATTCTTCCCCAACTGCGAACCGCTTTCCTTGATAGTTAATCGGTTTATCATTATTTACGACCGCAACTGGTAAGTTCTTTGTATCTCCATATGGATCCCAGACCGAAGTCAGGAAGAAGACACTGTACAAAAACGGAATCAATATCATGACTGATACTGAAATCCAAAGTATTTTACTATGACGAATTGCTCGCCATTCCCCGCTAATCATCTTCACAACATGGAACCTTCCTTCACCAAAAATAAATTATGTGTGCTGTTCAAGTGAGAAAAACGTCGCTAACGTTTTTTCGATTGCCGCTTGAATCTGCGGCGCCCCACCGTCGAGCCCTTCACTACTTAGCCATTGCACAATACTCGTAATCGCCCCGCTCACTAAGTAAGCCGTTAAATCCGGTTGCGACGCATTGCGCATCATCACGAAGACCCGATCATTCGCTCCCGCTTGTGCAATGGTCAAAAAACAATCATTAATCACGCGTTGCGAGCGATCATTGTCGCCTTCAGTATTTGTTACCAATAAATGCCGTAAAATCTGAGTATGCGTGCCAATAAAGCGCGCGATCACTCCCGAGCCAGCGGCATTAGTTTGTTCAGCCGCCAGCATTTCTTCAATTGCGCGCATCACCATTTGCGCTAGCAAGTCGAATTTATCGGTGTAATATCGATAAAAGCTACTGCGATGGATCAGCGCCTGCGCACAAATCTGTTCAACCGTAATTTGTGACATCGACCGCTGTTCCAATAATTGGTACATCGCGCGCTGCAAATCTAGCTCCGTGCGAATCGAAATTGTAACCACCCCTTTGGCCTCTTTTATTCATGCATTCGAATATTAGAATGAAATAGGCCTAAAACAACGCTGCTCTCGCGGCAACGATTTTAGTTCCCTAATGTAAATATGGTTTGAGCTTCAAATCTTCCCGTAATGTGTGGATCAGATGCTCGACTTTCGTTAGTGGACCATCGAACGTCACCCGATAATAGTTACGAGTACCTTGATGTTCAACACTCACAAAATGATGATCCTTTAGAGTCTTTAGTTGATGTGAGACCGCTGGCTGTGAAATTTGCATGATCTTAGTTAATTCCCCGACCGTTAACCCTTTAGCATGCTGGGTTAATTCAATCATAATCTGCTGGCGACGTTCATCAGCTAGTACTTCGAAAATCGGAATCGTATCCCGGAACTCTTGTAAAGCCGCTTCGTTTGGATTCATCTGGTTAGCCCCTTTCATTCTTATATTCTAATATTGGAATGAATCAATGGTAAACCATTTAAAAAATTTTTGCAACACCTTTTAAAAATTGTCTGATTCTAAAACACATTCAGTTTGTTGCGCTTCTGGCTTAATTAGAAAACGGTTACAATCAAGATGTTAAAGGAGGCGCAGTCTGATGAAACCCTTACGTCAAGCGTCCTTATTAATTAGATTATTATTACTAACTGGTTGCTGGATTTTAATTCAAGTCTTATTATTGCCGTTAGCCTTGCACCAGAATGATCTCGTCATGTTGTACTCAAGTATTGGATTACTCAGCTTAATCATTGGTGTGACCGGTTACGATAGTTACTGCGCCATCCACCATACTAACGCCGCCTGCTTTATTTTGATTGATTTACTGACCTTAGCATTGGCTGGTTGGCTGTTGTTTTTAATCTAAACGCCTTAGCATCCTGATTGGTAACGGACTGCCCCCGTTGCTGGTCGGGATTTTTTTGGTTGGTGGTTTTTACTGACTTGCCGAAACGTGTTCGGCACAGCTGGGGACTCCGCTTGCTACGCCAAGCCAAAAACTCGGACAAACCACCGAGTCATTGGCTTAGCTAGGCAATGCTCGACCCCAACCCGCTGTACCTCTCACGCTACAAAAAAAGCACCCAACCAATGGCTAGGTACTCAAAGGGTAATTGCATTCAAACGATAACTCGCAATGATCAAGTTGGGAGCCTGATCACCGTTATGGAAAAGTCACAGGTCGTTCTGGGAAGGATTAACCGATGACTCGATTCGTTTGGGTATAGCGCTACTTGTTAATAAATTTAAGAGAAAATAGCAATTAACGGCGGTTAAGCAACGCTATGAACCTAAGTATAACCGCTTTCACCACGGTTGCCAGTCTACTTAAATTAATTTGTCCTAAAATGCGACAAAAAATTAAAACTGTCGCGTTCCCTAATTGTCGCGCTTGGAAACGGTTAATGCTACAATTTGAGTGCATCATAAATTACGCTTTGGAGATGACCAACATGCAATCCCAACTCTATCCTTACTTTGCTTTTGAAAATGCAAAAGCTGCCATTGACTACTATCAACGGGTCTTTGGGGCCACTGATGTCTACCGTCTAAGTCCCAAGCCTGAACAAGCCCAGCAATTTGGCTTGCCGGCCGACGCTGACCTGAACAGTATGACGATGCACGGCGGCTTTACTATCTTAGGCACAAAAGTCGAATGTGCCGATGCGTTTCGGGGCACCCCGCAACCATCTGAACAAATCACCTTAATGATTGATATTAATAGCGAAGATGAGGCTAGCAACCAAGCGGCTGAAGACTTTTACCAACACCTCGTTGATTCCGGTGAAGTGACGATCAATATGCCATTTGCCGAACAATTCTGGGGTGGTAAAATGGGCCAATTCACCGATAAATTCGGCGTGAATTGGATGCTCCATACGTCACCTTGGTCAATCGCCGCTGATCATCAAAACGATTAAGCCCAAAAACGTGCCTGGCAAAATTGTCAGACACGCTTTGTTTATTTAGCATGATTATAGGCCTTTTTGACGTACTTATACCCATACTTAGCTAGTTCTTTTTCAACTTGTTTCGTCGTAGTTGGCCGCTTCGACGAATAACGATTACTCGTATTATTGCTAGTCGTCACTTTATCCGCTCCAGCGACTTGCATACTGGCATCGGCCTTACCGCGACCCGTAGCATAGTCAAAGCTAACGCCTGGTTCAACGTTCCAAATGTAAACATTGAAGTTGACACTACCATCGGTGGATACGGCTTGTGACCAATAGCCCCGTGGCATTAGTTCATTCCCCCGAAAGACGGTTGTCACCCGGTAGATGACCTTTTTACCTTGTTCCAACGCCGTTCGCACTTGATTTTCATAAATCTGCATCGTCTTTTGGTTAGAATAAGCGGTTTGTGTGGCTAAGTTCTTCGGATTGTCCAAGCTACCATCTTCACCAGCTTTATAGACCCCGGTGTTGGTTAAATTAAACGATAACGTATACGCAATTAAATGTCCGCGGTTCTGTGGATAGACCCGCTTACCGTTAACTTTAATTGGTTGATTATGCCAACCAGTCGGACTCCAAGTCTGTGCAGTTCGGCCAGCTGAACGCCCTAGATTAGCTTTACTCAAATAAGCCGTGTCCGTGGTCGTCCGATTCAAGCTATCAAGATTCCCATAATCGATCTTGGAATGCTTCCATAGACTCGCCTTCAACGTACTCTTACCGCTATTCACCTTAATTGCAGCCGCACTGCCAGATTTATAATCCTGCTTAGCTAACGCCGCATAAGTTCCTTTCACATTCCCAGCAGTCGCCGTGGTGTCGCTACTGCTAGTCGTACTCGAACCACTATCACTCGTCAATTGGTCTAAACTACTGCAGCCGCCGAGCAACAGCGCTAAACTCAAAATCCCCATTAAGGTCGCTGATCGTAACCATTTCATCAAATTCATTCCGCCCCATCTTTTTAGATTGTGACTCTATCATACCGTATTTCGGCCAGGGGAACAAACGTTTTTGAAGTCAAATTTCATTGACGTCGGTTAAGCCAGTCAGACCGTAAGATACCATACTTAACTGAGTCATAATATTGACCTTGCCAATAACGGACTTGCGGTATTCGACCTTCTAAGTTCAAACCAATCGCTGTCGCCAGATGCATCATCCGCTGATTGCCCGACCAAGTGGTTAACCCAATATGTGGCAAGGCTGTCACGTCGTTAAATAAATGATCCAACCATTGCGATAACGCCTGGCGACCAATATGTTGGCCCCAACGCTGGTTATCAAAAATTAGGATTCCCACTTCTAGCCACCGCTCCAAGTCCCCATCCACAAAGTGATAATTGACACTACCGACGATGGCTTCATCCACGGTAATGACCCAGTTACGCTGATCCGTCAGCCAATCATGCGGTCCAATTAAACTGTTAAAGACGATCTGACTCGGCAACGTGTCATGAAAGTAAGGCCCGTTCCATTTAAGCCACTCCGCATCAGGATGACTAAAACCGATCTGCCAGAGTTCATCTAGTTCCGTTGGCCTGACGGGTCGAATCTTGACCGTCGTCATGGCAAGACCACCACTTTGCCCAAGCTATGGCCGCTTTCCAGGTATTCATGGGCGGCTTGCACGCCATCTAAATCAAAAACTTTAGTTGGCGTTACATCAACATGGCGATCAGCAATTAGCGCCAATAGGTCATCTAACTGTGACTGCACCACTTCACCGGAGTAAAAGGCTGTTAAGTAACCGTCATTTGGAATCTGCATAATCGGATCAAATTGATCTAATGTCCAGACGCCACCTAATTCGCCAGTTGAACTCACGATGCCAAAATGACGCAAAAATTGTAATGAATCGGGGACTGTGGCAGGACCAATCAGATCCAAAATACGATCAAACCGTTGATCAGTCTGCAGTTGGCCATCGATATCACCAATGACATCATCGTAACCGATTGCCTGTAATTCAGACCGTTTAGCCACATTACGGGTACTGCCAAACACTTGAATATCTGGCTGCATGGCATGGGCTAACTTGACGGCCATCACGCCGACCCCACTCGTACCACCACGAATCAAGAGTTTTTGTTGTGGCTGTAATTGTAACCCTAATAAAGCCCCATACGCGGTATAACCGGTTTCCGGAATGGCTGCTAAATCCGCCCAGTTTAGCTCACTATGAATGGGATACAGTTGATCATTTGGTAGCAATGCATATTCCGCATAACTGCCATCAAATGCTCGACCCATTTCGCCCATAATTGACATGGCTTGCTGACCAACCGGCAAGCGAGTTGCATCGGTCGTCGCCGCAATCTCACCCACGGCTTCAATGCCCAAGATACGTGGAAATTGAACACTTGGTGATTTGCCTTCACGCGTAAAAATTTCAGAATGATTAATGCCAAAACCGCGCACTTTTAATAATGACCAGCCGGGCTTAACGCTCGGGGTTGGTACGTCACTCACCGCTAAGACGGCTGGACCACCTGGTTGTTGCACTTTTATTGCTCGCATTGCTTATTTGCCTCCGTTTAAAGTCAAGTATAGTAAAAGACCGCCCTAGCAACAACTAAAGCGGTCAACTAAATTTAATTAAGATGATGACTTAAACTAGACATTTTCAAACTAAAGTGATGATGCGCGTGTGGTTTGCGGAACCAGAAGATATTAACTGCTAAACCGATGATTAGTAAAACTAACGCTAAGCCCATAATATGATGCAAGCCAGTGTGCAAGATTGTCCGCATCGCTGGAATAAGCTGCGCTGGCAACCGTTTTGCACTGTTCGCGTCACTCAATTCATTCAACATATTCATTGTAATCTTGCCATGCGATTGGGCCACGCCGGACGTTAGTGATTGGTTTAAAACCACACTATAGATTGAAGACATAAATGTCTGACCGAGCATCCGGACTAACAAGCTAAACGAGGTCGCAATCGGCACATCGCGATGCGCTGCTTGTTGTTGCACGCTGACTTGCAAGACGGTAAAGCAAATCCCAATCCCGCAGCCTTGAAATGCTCCAGCTAACAATAAGAACCAATAACTCGTCCGTAAGCCGGCGACTGCCAGTAACCCACAGGCAATCAACATGCCGGCGAAACCAATCATGACCATCGTCCGCGTCGACCATTTTTGCTCGTGATTAGAACTCCACTGAGCGCCTAAGAAGTTCGTTACTGACCCAGGAATCTGAGTGACACCACCAATAACCGCCGTGGTTCCCAATAATCCTTGCGCCCACATTGGCACATAGACATTGAACCCCACGAAAAAGCCATAAATCAAAAAGAACATGACAAATGACGCCACTAAATAACGATTTTTAAACAACCGACTTGGAATAATCGGGTCAACCGCCCGATGCTCAACGGCCATTAAGCCGGCTAATAAGGCCAAAGCTAAGGCCAAGATCAACCCTACCCCAATGATTGGTAACTTACCAATCATTTCAATGCCGACTAGCAGACTGACCAACCCGCTCGTTAACAAAGCCGCACCCAGGTAGTCCACTTTTGACGCTGTTTTGGTAATTTTAGGTGCTTGATATAACGCTTGAATAATGGCAATCGACGCCAAGCCAATCGGCACATTGATATAAAATACCCAATGCCAGCCAAGATTATCAACAATAAAGCCGCCGACTAACGGACCAATAATGGCGGCAGTACTAAAACTAGCGGTGACGTAGCCAAAGACCTTCCCGCGCTTAATCGGATCGTGGTAGATCTCAGCATAGATAATATATGGAATAGCGGTCATTCCGCCACTCCCGATCCCCATAACCGTCCGGGCAATAATCAAGAAAATAATATTGGGCGCTAGACCTTCTAGCAACGCCCCAATCACAAAAATCGTGGTCGAAATCTGATAGGCCTGCTTATTGCCAATGCGTTCGCCCAACTTACTCCATAACGGCGTGGTTACCGCACCGCCTAATAAGAAGACGGCCACGATCCACCCCATCAATTGAATCCCATGCAGATCACTAATGATTGCAGGTAGCGCGGTACTAATAATCGTACTATCTAGCCCATTCATCGCGTTCGATAACAACAACGCAACTGTCACAATCATCACAACTTTTTTCGACACCACTAACTTCCTCTCTACACTTTTCTATGTATTTTCCACTCATGTATCACTTAAATTGCCGCTACGGTTGGTCTGAATTGATGCTGGAACGTGGTGGCCGCGTTTGGAAGCCAAAGGTCGGTCTTCCAAGCCGGGCTTTGACTAAGGACGAGAAGTTCACTCGACCTTAGTCAAACGACACCACTGAGCATCATCCAGCCCGTCCTTCGCTAAATAACTGACTCATTATTTTTCTGGTCCCGTCAAAATTAATTTGTACTCTAACCAAATAGCTAAAGTGACCGGTTACTATTCATAAACACCTGTTAATCAACGCCGGGCGGGCCAGAATTGGCTCAGTGGTGTCGTTTATCTTGGTCGTGGGTTCCGACCTAGATAAAGCCCGGCTTATGAGACCGCACTTTGGCTCATAAACGCGGCCACCACGTTCCAGCCGATTCTGGCCCAACCAGAGTGACACCCTCCTCACGCTAATTTTTATTTTAGAATAAGTTTTTCGTGCACTTCTAAGATTACACTATTTTCAGGAATCACACCACGCTATTTTCTGAAAAATCGGCACAAAAAAAGCCACCATGCCGAAACATCGTGGCCAATTTTCTTGAGGTTCACACATTTAAAGTATTTAGGTTAGGGTTGGTGCATTATCGCCAAATAAGCGTTACTCAATTGACAATGACCATAGTATAGGCGCGAGTTATGAAAAAAGTGTGACGGTTTTCAGTTAAAACCATGATTTACCCAGCATCGGCTTGACGATTTGCTTGCCAGTCCGACTTCATTAAATGATAAGCCAGCACGCGTACCGTCTCACCACTATCCAGGGTAAATGTCTCAAGCTCACCTTGATCATGCATGCCCATCTTAGCCATCACCCGGCCAGAATTAGGATTGGCATCCGCATAGTGCGCTTGTAGCTCATCAAAGCCCAGCGTTTCAAACCCATACGCCATCATCGCCCGACCAGCTTCAGCCACATAGCCATGGCCCCATGCACTGGGACTCAAGGCATAAGTTAAAATTCCAGTCGTTTCTTCCGGGTGAAATTCATAGAAGCCAATCAACTGATGATCGCTTTTAGTCTCAATACCAAAGGTCGTCGCTACATCAGTCAAGAAGTGGGTTTTAAAGCTGTCGTCAAAATCAGCGGGCGTCTTTAATGCGCGGTAACGCAAATACGCAACAACTCGCGGGTCTAGCAACATCGCCTGCAACGCATCATGGTCACTAGGACGTATCGGTCGAATACTTAGTCGTTCTGTCAAAATTGGTTGCATGTTTATGACATCTCCAAATTACGGTTTAATTGTTTTAGTATACGACCTGACCGTCATTTTTCAATTCATAAGTTCTAAACACCAATCGTGGTATGGAACAGCGCCCCCAAAGCAAACGTTACCACCGTTGTGAGTAAACCGACGATAATATTACGCAACATCGTCTGCTTGGTCGACATTGTCTGCGAATGTGAGCTGACTAGCCCGTTCAACGCTAAAGCAATCACCATCGCAATCAATGTGCCTAGTTCTTTATATGGATTTGGAATTAACGTCATCGCTAACAATGGAATCAGTGCCCCCGCAATAAACGACAAGAACGATGTCGCCGCCGCATGCCACGGGTTTAAATAATGACCAACTTTAATCTGATACGTATCGGCGACCTCGTCATTGACCTGCGTTTGAATATTGACTTGCGCCATTAATTCATCGGCGACCGTTTCAGCAGTCTTTTTGCTCAATCCTTTTTTTAAATAAGTCGTCACAATATGTTGCCGCGACATTGCGGGCGTGGCAGCCGTTTCACTCAAAACTTTTTTTACCGTATTCTTTTGAATATCGTGTTGGGCACTGACCGAAATATATTCACCACCAGCCATTGAACAAGCACCAGCTAACATGCCAGCGACACCAGAGACTAAGAGATAATTACTCGAAAAGTTAGCCCCCATCGCTCCCAATACAATCCCAGAGACCGAAATAATACCATCATTGGCGCCTAAAATACCGGCCCGAATAATGTTTAACCGATCCGCTAACATGGTGTGTTTAAAATATGCTCGTAATGAAAATTCCATCAGTATCCGCTCCCCTGGCTACCAGCCATTAATTCGAACTTTAATGCCGTGTTGCTCAATATGCTGCTTATAATCAACTAAATCTTCTGCTTGTAACTGTTTAACATCTTCCAGTTCATATTTCCGACCTAAATCTTGATACTTCTTCAAACCAAATTGGTGAAATGGGAGTAATTCAACTTCCGGTACCCCAAGCTTTACAAACAACTCGCCAAAATGATCCGCGTCGGCTAACGTATAGTTAAATCCTGGAATGACCGGAATCCGCACCATCATTGTCTTATGGGCTTTGACAGCGGTTTCTAAATTCTTCAAAATAACCGTGTTATCAGCACCCGTCCCCGCCCGGTGTTGATTGCGGTCCCATTGCTTACAATCATAGTACATAAAGTCCATGTATGACATAAATTCTTTAAATAATTTTGGCGTGGTATACCCAGTCGTCTCACAAGCCAGATGAATGCCAGCTTTTTTAATGGCTTTAGCGAGTTCAATGGCAAATGGCGCTTGAAATAACACTTCACCACCGGAAAAAGTCACCCCGCCACCAGATTCTTCATAGAAATCGCGATCTTGTAAAATCACTTTCATAATTTCATCCACCGTCATGTAGTCGCCGACGATAGTTTCTTTAGCCGTTTGTTCGTCATACATTGATTCTTGTACGCCCGATTGCGACTCAGGATTCGAGCACCATTTGCACCGCAATGGACAACCTTTGAAGAAGACCACCGTTCGAATACCCGGGCCATCATTGATACTGAATTTTTGAATATTGAAGACGAGCCCTTTCAGCGGTGTCGTCGTTGTGGTTACTGTTGCCATTTTGGTCACTCCTTATTGTCATTGATTGACTCTATCCTAACGCACTTGTTATCAAACGTAAATAGTTGTTCTTTCGAAAGAAAGTAATCATGATTCGTTTACGGTACGAACCGTGCTATAATGAAAGCAACAGGATGGTGAGACTAATGAACAAACGTAACGAACAACTCCTCCAAATCGTCAACCAACGAAAAAAAATCGAAGTTAATGAGCTCGCTGATCTACTGCAAGTCTCGAAAGTCACGATTCGTAAGGACTTGACCCAGTTAGAAGACCGCGGTTTACTACAACGGCAACACGGCTTTGCCATTATCAATAATCCGAACGACTTGAAGTTCCGGTTAGCCCAGAATTATGACGTCAAACGCCAAATCGCCCAAGCGGCCGCCGCAACGGTTCAGGATAACGAAACCATCATGATTGAATCCGGCTCAACTTGTGCGCTGATGGCCGAAGAACTCGCGAAAGCCAACCAACACGTCACAATTATCACCATTTCATTTTTCATTGCAAATTATGTGCGCGACTACCCCAATATTCGCGTCAACGTCTTAGGCGGCGAATACCAGCCAGACTCACAAGTGGCGGTCGGTCCATTGACCAAAGCCATGCTGGCGAACTTCCACACTGACAAGCTATTTGTCGGGACGGATGGCTTCGACGCACACTTTGGCTTCTATAGTAATGACATTATGCGGGCCGATACCGTACAGGCCATGGCGGACAACGCTGACAACACGATTATCTTGACCGATTCGAGCAAATTCGATGCGAAAAGTACCGTGCGCCAACTCAGTTTAGATCAGGTCAACACGGTCATTACCGATACTGATATTTCGACCACCCTACAACAACGACTAATTAGCCATGATATTCGGACCCAATTAGTCGAGACCCACGCTTAGGATTAACGTCCTAAGCGTTTTTTATTCAACGCTTACTTAGCAAACGGTATACTGATGGAAAGGATGTGCCAATATGCAAACAACCAGCTATACTGACTTCCGACAAAATCTTAAGTCTTACATGCACCAAGTAAACAATACCCCTAAACCGCCAACCGTAACCAGCCCAAATTCAACAACAATATTGTCGTTCTCTCAGTAGATACCTATGAATCAATTATGGAAACTCTCGCAATCATGTCCAACACAAAACTAATGGAACGGATCAAAGAAAGCGACTGGCAACTCACACAACGTGGTTTTAAACAGCACAAGCTATTAATCAATATGCATAATGAGCATTAGCCAATCACGACCACGCTTAGGATTAACGTCCTAGGCGTTTTTTAGTCTCCTCAATACGCTTGGTGCTAGTTGAAATTGCCGCCTGCCGGTTGGATTCTAAAATGCTGGAACGCCGTGGGTCATTTTGAAGCCAAACAATGATCTTCAAAACTGGCCTAAGCCCGAGTAAACCACTCGCACTAAGGCCAACGACACGGCTGAGCATTTTAGAATCCAACGGTTCGGCTAAATAACTGAACTTAAAATAATCAATCGTTAACTTTTAAATTCCCGTTAATTAACGACGGGCGGCCCAGAATTGGCTCAGTGGTGTCGTTTATCTTAGTCGTGGTTTTCGGCTTAGATAAAGCCCGGCTTGCGAGACCGATTTTTGGCTCGCAAACATGGCCACCACGTTCCAGCCGATTCTGAGCCAACCAGAGTGGCAATTTAATCCAACTAACACCACGCATTCTCACTGTTAGTTAGTTGCACATCCGTGCATTTTAAAAGAACTTTGCTTGAGAATCCTGGTTTTACTTGAAAGCGCTTGACGTCATCGGTAGGCATGTTATGATTAGTTACGTAAGAAAGATAAATTAGTTTCGAACAACAGGAGGAACGTATTATGACAGCGACACTTACCCAAAATAAAACCACTACAACTAAAACCGAGAATCACTTTGGCAAACTAACCCCAATGATGGACCGGTTCCGTGACAGTATTATTGATGCTAAGCCGTACGTTGACCCTGAACGAGCCATCCTCACGACCGAAACTTACAAAGCCCATCAAGATGAACAAGTCGATATTTTACGGGCTAAGATGCTTGAAAACGTCCTCGCCAAGATGAGTATCTTTATCGAAGACGATACCCTGTTAGCCGGGAACCAGGCGCGGCAAAACCGCTGGGCCCCTGTCTTCCCAGAATATTCAATGAACTGGGTCATCGACGAACTCGATACTTTTGAAAAACGCCCTGGCGATGTCTTCTATATTACGGAAGACTCTAAAAAAGAACTTCGCGAAATTGCGCCATTCTGGAAGCACAATACTTTGGAAGATCGTGGCTATCAGTCATTTCCAGAAGCCAGCCGAATCTTCTACGACCTCGGCGTAATTGGCGCTGACGGGAACATTACTTCTGGTGATGGGCACATTGCCGTTGACTACAAGAACGTCGTCAACAAAGGCTTAAAATGGTACGAAGACCGCATCAAAGCTGCATTAGCTGACTTAGACTTAACCGACTTTCCTAGTCAAAAGAAGTACTACTTCTACAAAGCCGGCTTAATTGTCATCGACGCCATTCATAACTTTGCTAAGCGTTATGCCGCATTAGCTGCTAAGCAAGCTGCTAGTGCCACTAATCCAGCTCGTAAAGCGCAACTTGAAAAGATGTCTCAAATCTTAACTAAAGTTCCTTATGAACCAGCCGATACGTTCTATGAAGCCATTCAAGCTGTCTGGTTAGTTCATCTGACTTTACAGATTGAATCCAATGGTCACTCCGTCTCATACGGCCGCTTGGACCAATACTTGGATCCATTTTACGAACATGACTTAAAGACTGGTGAGATTGATGCTGATCATGCCACGGAACTCTTAACCAACTTATGTCTGAAGACCTTAACCATCAACAAGGTTCGGTCATGGCAACATACGGAATTCTCAGCCGGCAGTCCCCTTTACCAAAACATTACCATTGGTGGTCAAACCCCTGATGGCAAGGACGCCGTTAATCCAATGAGCTACTTGATCTTACGGGCGATCGCACAAGCCCACTTGCCACAACCTAACTTAACCGTTCGTTACCATAAAGGCTTAAGCGATAAGTTCATGCGGGAATGTGTCGAAGTTATTAAGCAAGGCTTAGGGATGCCCGCCTTCAACAACGACGAAGTTATCATTCCATCCTTTATGCGGCGTGGCGTTAAAAAAGAAGATGCTTATAATTACAGTGCGATTGGCTGTGTTGAAACGGCGATTCCTGGTAAATGGGGCTATCGTTGTACCGGGATGAGCTTTATCAACTTCCCACGAGTGCTCTTAATCGTAATGAACGGCGGGATTGATCCAGAATCTGGCAAACGATTATTACCGGACTACGGCAAGTTCACCGACATGACCTCATTCGACCAATTGATGGCTGCTTGGGACAAAGCTTTACGCGAAATGACGCGTCAAAGTGTCATTATTGAAAACAGCTGTGACCTAGCTTTGGAACAAAACTATCCTGATATTCTCTGCTCCGTCTTAACGGATGACTGCATCGGCCGTGGCAAGACTATTAAAGAAGGCGGCGCCGTTTACGACTTCATTAGTGGCTTACAAGTTGGGATTGCCAACTTAGCCGACTCCTTAGCGGCTGTTAAGAAGTTAGTCTTTGAAGAAAAACAGCTCACGACGCAACAGTTATGGGCGGCTTTAAAGTCCGACTTTGCTGGTGAAGATGGTGAAAAGATTCGTCAGCTGTTAATCAATGACGCTCCGAAATATGGGAACGATGACGATTATGTGGATGACTTAATCGTAGATGCTTATCAGCCCTACATTGACGAAATCGCTAAATACAAGAATACCCGTTACGGTCGTGGGCCAATCGGTGGCTTGCGTTACGCTGGGACGTCATCAATTTCCGCTAACGTTGGTCAAGGTCACAGTACTTTGGCCACTCCAGATGGCCGGCATGCCCGGACACCGCTAGCTGAAGGCTGCTCACCAGAACATTCCATGGATGCTGATGGACCAACGGCGGTCTTCAAATCCGTTTCCAAGCTACACACAGAAGATATTACTGGTGGTGTGCTCTTAAACCAAAAGATGTCGCCCCAAATCTTACGTAACGATGAAAGTTGCATGAAGTTAGTCGCCCTCTTACGGACCTTCTTCAACCGACTACATGGTTATCACGTTCAATACAACATTGTCTCCCGTGATACCTTAGTCGATGCCCAGAATCACCCAGCTAAACACCGGGACTTAATCGTTCGAGTCGCTGGCTACTCCGCTTTCTTCGTGGGCTTATCGAAAGAAACCCAAGATGATATTATCGAACGGACGGAACAATCCCTTTAAAACAATCTAGTTTAAAAGCGTCTTAGCAGATTTTGCTAAGGCGCTTTTGGTTTACTTATGCAAGATTGACGACGTTTGGGGCCAGTTGAAATTGCCGCCTGCTGGTTGATTCCTAAAACGCTGGCACGCCATGGATCATTTTGAAGCCAAATCTCGGTCTGCTGACCTTGGCCTAAGCCACTTGCACTAAGACCAATGGCATGGCTGAGCATTTTAAGACCCAACGGCTCGGCTAAATGACTGAACTGAAAATAATCAATCATTAATTTTTTAATATCTGTTAGTTAACGGCGGGCGGGCCAGAATTGGCTCAGTGGTGTCGTTTGACTTAGCCGGTGATTTTTCCGGGTTAGTCAAAGCCC
>NZ_BJDK01000041.1 GCF_005405105.1 Lactiplantibacillus dongliensis | reverse complement strand
TTTTCACCGCATTTATCATGATACGAATGATCATGCATATAACCCGGTAAAATATTTAGTTTTAAAACAGGCTCTAGAAATCCTAATTATTACTTTCGTGAAGCGATAACTTGGTCAGATATTACGAGTGGCGAATTTGGGGCAAGATTGATTAGTACTGGATCAATTCCTGAAACAACCGGAATGTCAGCATTTTATAAAAATACAGATTTATATTATCTTCTTTCAATATTAAATTCTAAAGTTGCAGGATATATTTTTAACATCTTAAATCCAACTATTCATTTAAAAACCGGAAACTTTGTCAATTTTCCAGTTTTAAAACAATCTACACTTAACACTCACTTATCTAAAAAATGTTTAAAAATTTCTGAGATAGATTGGAATTCTTTTGAAACTTCTTGGGACTTTATTCGTCACCCACTACTAACTCACATCGCTGACGATAAGCAAAATATGGTCGACGGTAAATTAAAGAATGCTTTTGAATTATGGGAGACTGAGGCTAAGGACCGTTTTAATCAGTTGAAAATTAATGAAGAAGAACTAAATCGAATTTTTATTGACTTGTATGGCCTAAACGCTGAATTGACGCCAGAAGTAGCTAATAAAGACGTTTCTGTACGATTGGCAGATGAAGAACGGGATATTAAATCATTCCTGTCATATTTCATAGGAGTTGTTTTCGGTCGATATTCGTTAGATGTCGGAGGCTTAGCTTTTGCTGGGGGTAAATGGAATGATGCAAATTACGAATCTTTTGTGCCAAACGAGGACAACTTGCTTCTTCTTAATGATGCGGACTATTTTGGGGATTCACGAGATATTATGAATCGTTTACGTGCATTCTTAACCGTTGTCTTAGGTGCTGAGACGGTTGATGAGAATTTGAGTTACATTGCTTCTGTGGTTGGCAAAAAGGCTGATTCCGATGAAACTGCGATTCGTCGTTACTTTGTTGAAGATTTTTTCAAAGATCATAAGAAGATTTATCAAAAACGACCGATTTATTGGGAATTCAATAGTGGTAAGCAGAATGGATTTAAAGCACTGATGTATTTACATCGGTATAATTCAGATGAGCTTGCGATGGTACGAACAAATTATTTGCATCCGTTACAAGGTAAGTACGAACTGCGAATTGACCAACTGACACAATTAGCCAGTAATGAGACCGTGACGAGTCAAAAGAAACGCTATGAAAAGGAACTTAAACATTTAGAACAACAATTAACCGAAATTAAAAAATACGATCCATTGATTCAGCATATTGCTAACCAAAAAATTGAACTTGATTTAGACGATGGTGTGATTGTAAATTACGATAAATTACAAGATAGTACAACAATTTTATCTAAGCTAAAATAGCCATAAAAAGGTCTCTCAAATTGTTGAGAGGCCTTTTTGTGCCAAGTGATGTGCCAACTATTTTGATGTATTTTCTAAGATGGAAATAATTTTATCTTGGTCTTGCGATTCTAGTTCTTTGATGATGTGCAGATAGGTTGATTGCGTTGTTGTGATGTTACTATGTCCCAGCCTTCGAGAGACAGAAAGCACGCTAACCCCTTTGTATAAAAGAATTGAGGCGTGGGTATGGCGGAGACCATGAAAGGTTATTCTTGGGATTTTTAGAATGTTAAGTTTGTTAGTTAAGATCTTGTTGATTTCAGCACTGACCAGTACGTGGCCTTTAGAATCCATAAAAAGTGGTTGATTAGTACTTAGTGAATGAATTTTAATAAAGTTTTTTAATTTTGAGACAGTATGGCTATCAACCGTGATTTCACGCACTGAAGAAGGTGTCTTAGTCTTCATGAATCCGGTTTTATACTTGTAATCCCAGGCTTTATCGACATTGAGTGTGTGCATTTCTAAGTTAATATCATTGATTGTCAGGCCAACAATCTCGCCGTAACGCATCCCAGTAACTGCGGCCAAGTAAATAATCATTTCACCTATTTGGGTAGTATCCAAGTTTAACAATAGTTTTATCCAGTCAGCATAGTTTAAGGCTCTTGCGATTTTGGGTCTTTCTGTTCCGGTAATCACAGCTTTTCGAGTAGGATCAGTTGTGATGATTTTCTCGTCAAGTGCTTCTAAAAGGCAAGCGCGAAGCTGTTTGTGAAAACAGGAAACTGTACGTCTAGCATGGCTTTTCGCGAATTGGTTTAATCGTTCTTGGTAAATAAACTTTGTTAAATCTTTTAGTTTAAGATTTCCAAACAGTTCTGCAGCATGTTTAGCAGTGTTCTCATATTTATTATACGTGATTGGTGTGACGGCATTTTGTTTATATACTTTAATCCACCGTTTGTAATATGAAACAATAGACTCATTACCTGACTTCACAGTTGTCAAATTTGGATGTTCAGTTTGTATCTTACTAGCTGCTAAAATAGCTTCTGACTTCAGTAGGAATCCTGATTTACGAAGCTTTCTGTATCTACCGTCTCGATCCTTATAAGAAATTTCATATTGCCAAGCATTACCACGTTTTCGATAACTAACCATAAATATTTTTCCTCCACTATTCATTTGTTGGCACAAGTTTGTCACAGATAGTCTTATTAGCCAATGGGAGAACGACAATATGATAGGTTATCGTCAGCGATGTGAGTTAGTAGTGGGTGACGAATAAAGTCCCAAGAAGTTTCAAAAGAATCCCAGTCTTGTCTGGATAATTGAATACAGCTATCGATTTTTCTTTTTAAATGCTTATTACTAAATAAATCAATATCGATTGGAAATGCATTGAAATTGCCAATTTCTAAATGGATAGTTGGATTAAGCATTTTTAATAAATAATCTCCAACTGGTGAGTTCATTAATCCAAGAATCAGTAATAAATCAATATGAGAAGTCGAAAACGCAGACATTCCAACATTATTGTGGATACTGCCTGAACTTCGATAACGCATACTAAAACCGCCACTCGTAATATCTGACCAAGTTATCGCTTCACGAAAGTAATAATTGGAATTTTGCGGGCGAGAACGGACCTTTCCTTTTGAATCTGTAAAGTTTCGAATTTCCTGACCATCATTTTCCCAATTTACAACATAATCATAGTTACCATACCATTTTCGATAAGCGCCACCTTTATTACAAGGAAACCACTTTTTATGGGACATAACAGAATTTGGAATAGAAGTTGCATGAAAATTAACCTTACTCGTTGAAACTTCATACCATAATCTCAGGAATTGATTGTTATTACCAGTTTGTAGCCCTACTTTGGCGTCAACTAAATCATCTATCCGAGTTCCAACTTCAAAATCATGTAGCAAGTTTTCACTAGCCCAATAAGCAATCGGTATTCCCGGAATCTTAGCAAAGTTCGCTTGGTTAGTTCGATAAATTTCACAAATTCTACTGCAGTTGATAACAGTTTACGTTATGATTAAGCTATATCATAAAATGGAATGAAAAGGGTGTAGCACCATGGCAGACGTCAACATCGAACAAATAATCACCACACTTAAGCAGCGGTTTACTGAACAGCATCAGTTTATTTTCTGGTTTGATGAGACCGGTGATTTTACGGATAGCATTACGGAGATTAGGTCAGCATTAGCTGATATTGCAGAAGTTGTGGTGATGGCACCTGGTCAACAACTGGCTACTAAGCATTACTTGCTAAGTTTGCCGCCACAGACGAAGGCGTTAGTTTATTCACCAACAGTTGAACCCACATTGGAAGAAGATCATTTACGCAATATTGTCTTATATTCTGGAACGTTTACGGCGGACTCTAAGGAGATATTAAGAAAAGACCTGGGACTACCAGTGACGTTTAAACCATTTATTAAGCAATATGCTAGCTTTTTTGCTAGTAGTCAGCGGAGAAAAGTCTTTGCGCGTTACAATGTTGCCAGCTATACGGTGAAACCAGAATTAGCTATTATGGCTGCTTTGGTGCCATTAAATCAACCAAATGTTGACTTCTTTGACTTACTACAGACGTTATTACTTAAAGGTGTTCAAGATAATTCAGTATTAGCATTGTTTGAACGTTTTGGAGTTTTACGGGCATTTTGGCAAGAAGTTGCGGATCGCTTTGGATATATAGCAACAGATCCACGGCTTGATGAGTTAGTGGCAGACTTGTATGTGACCATGACGTATCAGCAAATGGAGAAGACAGTTCCAGTCGCAGCTAAGCAATATGATTTAAGCGACCATGCGGCGAATGTTCAAACCTTTATTCAACAGTTTGGTAATCGTAATAATATGAGTAAAAGTGAAGCTAACTTTGATAGTATTGCTATGTTAGTTTGGCAGAAGGTTAACGGTGATCGGCTTTTTAGGGATACAAAAATGGACGACATTGCTAAATCTGACATGTTTCCGCGATTCGATCAACGCATTTTATTATGGATTCAAGAACGTTTACGGTTAGAGGACGTAGACAGTCGATTAAATGACTTGACTGTTGTTGAGATAACACGTAGTCGCTTAAACACTCATTTTGGTAGTCAGCTGCGTTTTTCACGTTTATATCGGATGATGCGTCATGCTTGGAACATTGTGCGACATGCGCATTGGCAGGCTAACAATAAGTTTCCGGAAATGATTGATGATTATGTGACCAAGGATTATCGTTTGGATACGAGTTATCGAAAGTTTACGTATTATTACCAACAAGCGGGGTTACCCGAGGATTTTGGTCAGGCTAAAGAACTGATTGAATCTATTTATGTCAACAATTATTTGGATCGCTCTATTTATGCTTGGAACGAACAGCTTGATATAAAAAAAATTGAGCCGCATCATTTGCAGCGGGATTTTTATCGATTTCATGTAGCGCCAGAAAAGAATCGAGTGGTTGTCATTATCTCTGATGCTTTTCGTTTTGAGGCAGCTAAGGAATTAGAAAAAAGATTAAGTCGAGAGGATCAGATTACTTCGTTAACGATGGACTATCTAGTAACGGGATTACCATCAGTAACCTATATGGGGATGTCCATGTTATTACCTAATCATCAAATGAGTTTAGAAAATAAAGAATTATTAGTCGATGATCAACCAACCGCTAATAGGCAACAGCGACAAATGATTTTACAAAATCGAAATTCAGAAAGCGCGGCTTACAGCTTAGATGAATTAAAGGGTGCCGCTTCAAAAGATATACGAGCTAAGTTTATTGGTAAAGAGGTTGTCTATATTTATCATAACCAAATAGATGCAATTGGTGATAATAAAAAAACAGAAGATGATGTTTTCAAAGCAACTACTGAAGCAATTAATGAGATTCAGCAATTGATTAGTCGGTTACGTACACAAGGAATTTCCAATATCTATGTAACGGCTGATCATGGATATATCTATCGCGATGATCATTTGAAACCAACGGATAAAATTGATGTTGCGACTACGGAAACGGATGTTAAATCACAACGTTATCTGATAACATCGAGAAAGTTCACTCTACCGGGTGTGACTAGTCAACGTTTAGGCGATATTCTAGTTAATGATGATAGTCGCTATGTTTACTATCCAAAAACGGCAAATGTTTTTAAGTCAGCCGGCTCGTTCAATTATGTTCATGGAGGTTCTTCATTACAGGAAATGTTGGTGCCATTACTTGAAGTGAAGACAACGTCAAGTCGGTCTGTTGCTCGTGATGTAACGTTGGAACTTTTCAGTATGAATCGGCAAATTACATCACTAACGGTGCCATTAGTTTTGCGGCAGTCGTTACCGATTAGTTCAACGGTCATTCCAGCTGAGTTTAATCTATATTTTGTTGATGAACAAGGCCAACAAATCTCAGGACAACAGACTGTTAATGCTAATAGTCGTTCGGCAGATGTCAAGGAACGAATGCAGCAAGTCCAACTAGTTTTAGCTGACCACAATTACGATAGGACGAAGACTTACCGATTGATTATTGAAAATTTAACTAGTGGTGAGAAAACTGAAGTTCCTTTCGGCATGGATATCGCGAATTTAAATGATTTTAATTTTTAACTCTGTTAATATTTATAAAAATAATAAACACATGCAAAAGCGGCTTCCTGATGTTGATGGAAGCCGCTTTTGCATGTGTTATTTTTTTAATGTTGTTTGATACGCTAGTAAATCTGGTGACAAAATAAGTTTATCCGTCATCTGATGCAGATCAGCAATCGTGGTCGCGCCAACCAACGCCATCAATAATTTAAACTGGGCTTGCCAGTCTTGTAACCACTGAATGACTTCAGCGTCCGTGTGATGCAATAACTTATGCAAGACGACGCCAGCCATTCCCACGGCATCGGCACCGAGAATCAGCGCCTTAATAGCATCTAAAGGCGTTCGAATGCCACCAGCCGCTAAAATAGTTAAGTCAGCGGGATGGTCTTGAACGGCTAACAGTGATTCGACGGTTGACAGGCCAAAGTCACTTAAGTAGCTCATTTCTCGTTGTGGACGGCGGCGGTTTTCAATGTCCGCAAAGTTGGTGCCGCCATGTCCACCTAAATCCAAATAGCGAACCCCCGCTTGATAGAGTTTGGTCATTGTTGGACGTGAAATGCCAAAGCCCACTTCTTTAATGATCACTGGAATCGGTAGGGCGGTGGTGATGGCTTGAATATTGGCTAGCCATTTAAAATGACGATCACCTTCCGGCATGACCAGTTCTTGAACAACATTTAAGTGTAGCTCTAAGGCATCCGCGTTAAGCATTTTTATAGCCGTTTTAGCAGCGGTTAACGAATGGCCCGCACCAAGATTACCGAAAACTAGTCCTTGTGGATCATTGTCACGCACACAACTAAAAGTTGGGGCGAGGCTAGCATCTTTAATCGCGACACTTTGTGAGCCAGTCGCCATAGGTAGGTGGGTCGCGGCCGCAATCTTACCTAACCGAGCATTGAGCGCGCCGGTTTGCGTGGAGCCCCCGGTCATGGCTTCGATATATAGCGGGAAAGGCCACTGCCACTTGCCGACGGTTGCGGTCGTTTGAATGGCGGCAACGTCTGTTTCAGGCAAGGCATCATGGCGAAGCCGGACTTGATCAAAGGCGTTTGGTTCTGCAGCATGGTAATACTTTTCTGCGAGTGAAATATGTTCATCTTTACGATGTGATTGTTGGTTTTGGGGCATGCCTTGCACCTCCAAATAAAGTTTTAGGTCAAAAACGGGCGACAAACTGGGTTGTCGCCCGGATAAAAATTACACGTTTGAAATTGATTGGTCACTAACCGTGTGAACGTTCAAGTTCAGGCGTTCAATGCCTTCTTGCGCCCATTGTTTGAGCATTGTCGTTGGTTTAATGGCTTGGTCGATGAGGACGATGCCACAATCACCACCGCCTGCGCCCGAAGTCTTGGCCGCCGCTCCGGCAGCTTCCGCAATCGTGATCATCTTTTTCAAGATTGGGGTCTCAATCGTCACGTGGCTAAAAGCGCCCAAGTCTTGTAATAGCTGGCGATTATGTCGTAATTCGGCTTGAATCTGCTGTAAATCACCAGCATGAAAGCCTTGGACCATCCGTTTCAGACAAGCTTTGCTTTCTTGTAAGAAGGTCTGGTATTCGGCCCGTTGCTTGGCCTTGACCATGGCGACCTTATCAACCAGATGCGAGGTGGACGCGGGTGAACCGGTCCAACCAATCATCAAGCGTAAGTCAGCCGGGGGCGTTAAGAGTTCAATCTTTAAGTCGGGCCATGGCATTGCCAGTAGCTCCGTTAATGAGCAATTTTGGCGCTGGACTTGTAGCCATTGCCGGTCGAAGGAATGATAGGCGATCCAACCACCGTAAACACTGGCGGCGATGTCACCTAATGAACCGTTCCCTTGAACTGAGAGATGCGCAATGGCGGCCAGCTTAAATAGCTTACTTTTGTCCATTGGCAATTTATAAAATTGACAGAGGGCTTTGATCGTTGCCACCGTTACGGCAGCTGACGACCCCAAACCATACTTCTTACCATCAGCACTATCAAGTTCACTATTAATCCCCAAGTGATAGACGCCCAATTCACGGCCCGCTTCACGCGCATAGCTTTCTGTCAAACTAATGGCCGAAAGAATGTAGTGGAAGGGATTGTCACGGTTGTCAAAGACCATCGCATCGCCTTGCCGCCGCCAATAAATCGAGTTTTCTTGATATTGTTTTGAAACGATACTCCCAACTGTATCACTAGGTGAAATCGTCGCGGTCACAAACTGATTCAATGCGACGATAATCGCTGGAAAGCCACTTTCAACCACTGCATATTCGCCTGCAATGTAAAGTTTTCCAGGTGCTTTCACCGTAATCATACCATCATGTCCTTTCGTGATCGGGTGGGGAAGTTTCAGTAAACCCACTGATCAACTTAAAATAAGCAAATTTTTAATGTTCCGTGATTGAAATTCCGGGTCCCGGTTTGGTAACAATTAGTTGTGCTGCCGCAAAATAACGTTGAAGCGCAGTCATAATGACTGGTGTGTCTTGACCGGCACAAATGATCTTCACGTTAGGACCCGCATCCAAAGTATAATAACAGTTTACCCCGCTAGCACGCAAGTCTTGCACGGCCTTAATCGCCGTTAGCGTGTCAGCCGTGAAGTAATTGAACGCTGGTTTGGCACTCAGGTTTAAGGCATGCATTCGCATGGCGTTGGTCTCAGCAATCTCGCCCACACTGGTTAAATCTTTATTAAGGATGGCTTGGCGCATCTCGTCAAGGTCGTGATTAGCGGTCTGGACCCAAGCCGGATAATAGGGCGAAGTCGCGACGACGCGGGCCATTCCTGCTGTAGAACTGATGGGCTTTTTCGTGGCTTTTAAAACCACCGCGATCATTTGAATATCCCAATCAACTGGATCTTGAAGCGGTTCCGCATAAGAACTGGCATCGTCATGACCGGCATGCCATTCCGCGAAACCACCAAAAATCGAGCGGGTCGCTGAACCGGAGCCTCGGCGTGCTAACCGACTGAGTTCGATGGGCGTTAAATCTAAGCCAGCCGCGCGACTGCCGGCTGCGGCCAGCGCAGCAAAGCCGGAAGCTGACGAAGCTAAACCAGCCGAAGTTGGCACGTGATTAGTGGTCCGGACGGTGGCAAAGTTCGGCTGACCGCTACGCTGGCGGATAAGATCTAGAAAAGTCGTCATTCGTGCGGCTTTCGCAGGGGCAATTAACTGGTTGTCAAAATAAACCTGATCCGCTGTCAATTCTGGTTGGAACTGCACACTGGTTTCGGTGTAAAAGTGATCCAAAGTTAATGAGATACTGCCATTTTGTGGCAACATTAAATGGGCATCTTTTTTACCCCAGTATTTGACTAACGCAATGTTAGTATGGGCCTTAGCCGTAACTAGTTTCGACATGAGTATCCTCCGCTTTAATCGTCATTGAGCAGCGGTTCAACCCAGGTTGCGGTTGCCCCAGCTGCGGATAATTTTTGAGATAACGTATTGGCAATGGCTTTTTCGGGCGCTACCGCAATCATACAGCCGCCTTGACCGCTCCCCGTTAACTTAGCGGCTAAAGCCCCGTTTTGTCGGGCGACGGCGAGTAACTGTTCTAGAGCCGGGTGACTGACGCCTAACGAGCGCAGATCATCTTGCGCGCCATTAAGCGCAGTTGCCAAGGCACTTAAATCACCGTTAGCAAGCGCGTCACGCGTTTGGCGTGTCAATAAGCCCAAGTGGTCGATGCGATGTTGAATATGCTCACCTTCAACCATTAACAAGTTTCTAACGGTCGCCACGGCAATTTTGGTCTGACTCTTGATACCAGTATCCGCAATAACCAGATAACCGGGAATTTTAACCGGAATTGGGTAGTTTTCCCGTCCCTTAATAAACCAAACGGGGGACTTCGCACTGGCCGTGGCCACATCTAAGCCACTGGGTTGACCGTGCGTATAACTCTCCGCAATATTGGCGGTTTTTAAGAGAACTTGTTGTGATAACGGTTGGTCGAAGAAATCATAAAACGCCCGCGTGACCGCCACTGCCGCCGCGGCGGAGGAGCCCATCCCACGTTCAGATGGAATATCGCTCGTAATATGAATATCGAAACCTTGGTCGGGAGCTTCAAACCGATTAAGTAAGGTCTGAATTAAGGATTGAATCCCGCCTAAGTTCGCACTCATGGCATGAAAATCCCCATTAAAGTAGCGACTCTTAACGGTTTGGACCGTATCACGCTGGTGAATGACGGCCTGCATCTGAATCGTCGAGATGGGTAGCGCAATGGCCGGTTGTCCGTAAACCACACCATGCTCACCAATCAAAATAATTTTGGCATGACTAGTGCCGGTAGCTAGATTTTTCAATCGTGTCGCTGCCTTTCTAAATGAATTATTAATAGGTTAATAATACCGTATTATGCGGGATTTTTCCACGGGTCAAGTTAGCTGGGAAGATGATGGCTACGCGATTGGAACTGAATATTGAAGTGAGGTACTGGTGATTGGCATGATATATTTGGGGCAGCTAGTAATGAATGAACGGGGCGAACACTTGATATTACGCTAATCTTTTTATGACTGTCGGTAAAGTTGTAACCAGTTGCAAGTACCGGCCAACTTAAGGCATCGTGATTAACTCTCATGACAATCTTAATTGATTATCATGGGATTTTTTTACTACTAGCTATGCTATAATTTATTTTGAGCATCTTTGCTGAAATGCTGATACAACAGCTTGAAATAATAATATGCTATGATGAAATTTAATCTTAAGTTTTGATTTGGGGAAATGACCTATGAAACCAAACACCACCTATGCCGTCGTCGATATTGAAACGACTGGTACTAGTGTTAAAGACGGCGACCGAATTATTCAAATCGGTTGTGCGTTTGTGAAAAATAATAAAATAATTAATACCTTTGCGACCGATGTTAATCCACTAACCACGGTGCCGCCAGTAATCGAGAACTTGACGGGTATCAGTAATGCGCGGGTTCGCAAAGCCCCGCCTTTTGATGACTTAGCTGGGACGGTTTACAGCTTGTTACAGGGGACTGTCTTTGTGGCACACAACGTTAACTTTGATTTACCTTTTATTAATGCAGAGCTCCAACGGGTGGGCTACCCAGAATTGCCTATTCAAGCGGTCGATACCGTTTCGTTAAGCCAGATTCTGCTACCCACGGCGCCGAGCTTTCGGCTACGCGATTTGAGTAGTTTGTTGAATATTAAGCATCAGCATCCTCACGCTGCTGACAGTGATGCCATTGCCACGGCTCATTTATTCATTTTCTTACAACAACGTTTAGCCCATCTGCCGTTGATTACTTTACAGGCGATGGTGCGCTTAACACCGGAGTTGCCACGTGAAACGAGTGAGTTATTTGCGTTGGCGTTACAACAAGGTAAACAGCATCCGACCCGGTTGCCGAAAGACTTAATGATCTGTAATGGGCTAGCGCTTCGTAAAAAGAGTCTACCGCAACATGCTGAAGGCCGGAGCCAGACCCGCTATCCGTTAACGAAGAAGCAAAAGTTGCAATTATTCGGGGATGATCTGACGTATCGGCCGCAACAAGCGCGGATGATGAATCAAATCTATCGTCATTACACCAAGAAGGCGGATCAAAGCACGCCGCTAATGATTGAAGCCCCAACGGGAACTGGAAAAACGCTTGGTTACTTATTGCCGTTAGCGTATTTAGCGCAAAATGAACACCAAGTGATTATCAGTACCGCGACCACGGTTTTACAAAATCAATTGTTGACGCAGGGCGTGCAGTTACTGAATGTTTTGCTGCCGACGCCAGTAACCGCGGTCGTTATTAAAGGCAATCAACATTATATTGACTTGGAACGTTTCAATCGTGGGTTGGCGTTGCATGAACACTCTAAACAGACTCAATTATTAAAATTACGAGTTTTAGTTTGGCTCACGACGACCACGACTGGTGATTTAGATGAGTTACATCTATCAACGTATCAAGCGCCGTACTTTAGCGAAATTGCCCATCATGGGGTGGCCGCGCTTAAAGCCGATGATCCATTCTTTAAGGAAGACTTCTTGCGCTTCCGGGATCAATTGACGGCCCAAGCCACGTTTATCATTACGAATCATGCCTATTTGATGCGGCATGTCGCGCAATTGGGCAGTCGGCAGCAACAGCCATTGCTGGTGCTTGATGAAGCACAACATTTGGCCGATGGGGTCTTACGGGAATCCCGGCAACGTTTCGACTTTAACTTTTACATGGCAGCTTGCCACAGCTTGACGAGTCGGATTGACCAAGAGCACGGGTTGAATCTGCGGTCATTATTTGCTGAACAGCCTCAAGCTGACTATCGCTTGCAACTGCTAGACAATTCGTTGAATGATACCGATCTGCATTTACAACAATTGCAGGCGGCCTTGGCGCGGACGTTTGTACCGAAGCAAAAGGGCGGGAGTCAACCGTTAGAATACGCGATTACGACCGAAGCGGTGACCCAGTTCTTCGCTGAAAACAATACCTTAGTTCGCCAATTACAAACGGCGATTGAGAATTGTTTTTTGCAGTTCCAACAGTTAAATGAACAATATCAACATGACCAAACAGAGATCTTACCAGCCGAGCAGCATGTTTTGGACGACTTTTATAATCGACTCCAGACTTTGCGTCAAGCCTATGACCTGTTACAGACTTGGTTAATTCCGGCAACCCGGGAACAACGCGTCTTCTGGGTCAGCTTAAATCAATGGCATGATCGCGGCAGTTTAACGATTGCGGGAAGTTTGATTGATACTAAGGGTTATTTTAAAGCCCAACTGTATCCTTACTTCAGTGCGCCGTTATTTACCGGCGCAACGCTGTTTGCCACGGGTAAGTCACAATATGTGTACGATCAGCTCGACCTTGATCCAACGACGACCGAGCACCATCAATTATCGACGCCGTTTGACTTACAGAAGCAGGCCCGGCTGATGATTGCCACTGATGCCCGTGGTCCGGAACAGCCGAGTGGTAAGCAACGTGTGAGCTATTTAACGCACGCCATCAGTGAGATTGTGAACGCTGCGCCCAAGCAAACTTTAATTTTGTTTAATTCGTTGAGTATGATTGAAGCGGTCTTTTACAGCTTGCACCAGACGAACGTGTCCGCTGACCGCGAGATTTTAGCCCAGGGGGTCAATGGTAGTCGTGAAAAGTTGTTGCGGCGCTTTATGCAAGGCAACAATGCAATCTTACTAGGGGCGGCCAGTTTCTGGGAAGGTATAGATCTGCCACAGGAACAACTAGAACTCTTAATTGTGACCCAATTGCCATTTGAATCACCGGATCAGACGACGACTAAAGCCCGTTATCAGCAATTACGCCAGGCTCAACTGAATCCGTTCTATAACGAAGCCTTACCCAAAGCGGCATTGAAGTTACGGCAAGGGATCGGTCGGCTTATTCGGACGGAACAAGATACTGGTGCGGCGATTATTTTAGATGATCGGCTCGCCACTAAACGGTATGGCAAAACGATTTTAAAGGCGTTGCCCAAAGCGTTGCCACCGTTTGAAGGGTCAGTTTCTGAAATCACGACCGAATTATCAAACTTTTTTCAAAACTAATTGTGAAAGTGTTCCGCGTTAGTTGGAATTTGCTATAATATAGCTATCTGTTTTTTGAAAGGATCAGGGATAATATGAGAGTTCAACGAAGACGCCGACCAGAACGGTTAGTGATGATTATTTTATTAGTCGTTTTGGCTGTGATCGTCGCCATTTACGGTACACTCTGGGTCGCTCAACGACCGATGCATACTGCTCAAAAAACGGCATATAGCGTCGCCGTCAATAAAGGTAAGCTGAAAACCACGACCGCGTTCAGCCAATATAATGGCACACAAAGTTACTACGTGGTCACTGGAACGAACCAAAAAAACGTCCCCGTCTATGCGGTGATTAATACGAAGAAAAGTCATCAAACAACGGTGGTTAAACAATCGGCTGGACTCACCCGGACACAAGCGCTACGTAAGGTTTGGTCCAAACGTAATCCTAGCAAGGTGATCAAGGCCACCATTGGTAAGTACAATGGCCAAGTTGTCTGGGAAGTCACCTATTTGAATGCCAAAAAGGCTTTGTGTTACGAAGTTTTACAATATTCTAATGGGAATCAATTAAAATCAATTATTAATATTTAACTTGAAAGGGAGCCGGTCGTTTATGGAATTATCGCGAAAAGTGATGCAGATTCAACCGTCTGCGACATTAAAAATTAGTTCGCAGGCCAAGCAGATGCTAGCAGATGGCATCGATGTCATTAACTTAGGCATCGGGGAGCCTGATTATCAGACACCTGATAATATTAAACAAGCGGCGATTGAGAGCATTCAAAATGGGCAAGCCAGCTTTTATACGCCAGCAACCGGGTTACCAGCTTTAAAGCAAGCCATCAGTCAGCGGATTGAAACGGACCATGGCTATCACTTTGACCCGAGCCAGATTGTGGTGACCAATGGCGCTAAGTTGGCTTTGTTTACATTGTTCCAAGTGATTATCAATCCCGGCGATGAAGTCTTGTTGCCCGTTCCTTATTGGGTCAGCTATTCAGAACAAGTTAAGTTAGCTAACGGAACGCCGGTGGAAGTCGGCACGGATCGACAACTTCGCTTTACTGTCGCTGACCTGGAAGCCCAGCGAACGGCACATACGAAAGCCTTAGTCTTGAATTCGCCACAAAATCCATCTGGGCTAGTCTTTAGTCGCGCGGAATTAACGGCGATTGTGAACTGGGCCGTTCAACATGATGTGCTAGTGATTGCTGATGAGATCTATGAGAAGCTCTTATACAATGGCAATCAGTTCACTTCAGTGTTGGAACTGGGCGATGAGAATATGAGTCACGTGGTATTGGTTAACGGCGTCTCTAAAGCTTATTCGATGACGGGCTGGCGAATTGGTTATGCGGCCGGGCCGAAAGCTATTATGGCGAAGATGGGGGTGGTCTTGGGCCATGCTTCTAGTAATCCCGCGGCTGTCTCACAATACGCTGCAATCGAAGCTTTTGGCGGTGATCAGACTTCTGTTGAGACGATGCGGCAAGGCTTTGAACAACGGTTAAATGAACTTTACCCATTGATTAAAAGCTTGCCAGGGTTCAAATTACCAGCTGGTAAGCCAGCCGGGGCGTTCTACTTATTCCCTGACGTGACAGAAGCGTTGCGTTTAGCGGGGTATGCCGATGCTCCAGCCTTCTGTACGGCGGTCTTACAAGATGCACATGTGGGCCTGGTTCCTGGCGAAGCCTTTGGATTACCTGGGCATATCCGCTTAAGCTATGCGACTGATATGGCTTCGTTACGCAAAGCCTATCAACGGTTGCAAGACTTTATGACTAAGAAAATCGCTGAACATTCAGCACAGTAACGGTTAATTGAACAAACGGGCTCGTTGGTTAATGGACTAATCAACAGCCCGTTTGTTGTCATTATAGGGGGTTAACATGGAACCACTAGCACAAGCACTAATCAAGGATGGGCAGACCACGTTACCGAACGTGTTATTGCTGCATTATCATGAAATTGGGATGACCAGTGAAGAATTAGTCGTGTATTTACAATTCAAGCGTCTGATGGATCAGGGGAGTGAATTTCCAGATGCTAATTTGGTTGCCCAAAGTATGGGTGAACCTGCTAATACGGTTTTTCAACGGTTGCATGAATTGTTATCAAAAAAGTTACTAACGATTGAATCGGTGACCGCCGCCGATAAAAAGATTCATGATCGGTATAATTTTGATGGCATTTATGACAAATTGGCCGTCGCGTTAACCAAGCCCAAACCAGCGGCGGCAACCGCGGTTGATGATGGTAATCAGCGACAGAAGGTCTTTCGCAGTATTGAAAGTGAATTTGGTCGAGCCTTGTCCTCATTTGAGATGGAGTTTATTAGTAAATGGTTTGACGAAGATCATTACCAACCAGAAATTATCGAACTAGCTTTACGGGAAGCCGTTTTGAGTCAGGTTTATAATTTGAAGTATATGGATCGAATCTTACTCAATTGGAGTAAGAAGAACCTCACGACCGCGGCGCAGATCGAAGCAGATCGGAATAGCGGCTTGAATAAACGCTTGAATCAAGCACCGAAAGCCAATCAGCGACAGACTGGCGAGAATGCTGGTCCAAAGATTCCGTTATTTAAGTTGGGTGATCATTAAAAGGCAATCAAAATAGGGTTTCAGCAAGTTAATTTGCTGAAACCCTATTTTTTTGAGTCATGTGTATGCGACTAAGTAACCGCGGTAATGACCAACCAAATTTAGCGGGCGATTGCCTGACTTTCGTAGTGATCATGACCACCGAGGTTACCACTATGGACGACTAATAATTTGACCAAGCTTTGCCCTTGATTCGCCCAATTATGCAAGCGCATTGAATTAAAGTGCGTCGCATCACCTGGATAGAGTTGATAAACTTTGTCCTTAATGACCAGTGTCAAGATACCTGCTAAGACATAGACGAATTCTTCGCCCTCGTGCGTGTAAGCTTCAGGTAATTCTTGCTTTTCATCAGGTAACAAGATGAGCAATTCAGGACGCATCGTAAGGTCAGCACTCTCAGCGCTCAAAGATTCATAAATTGCGTTATTTAAGCGGCGTTGATCTTTTCGTTCATAACTACGAATGACGTCTCTTTTTTGGACTTCCTTAGTTGCAAAGAAGATTTGGATTGAGACGCCGAAAATATCAGCAATTGTTTGTAAATGGGCCACGTCGATGGTTGTCATACCACGTTCAAACTGTGATAAAAAGCCGACTGAAAGATCTGCTTGCGTTGCCAAATCTTTGAGCGTCATCTTATGTTGTGAACGTAGGCTTTTGACCTTTTCACCAATATTCATAATAGGATCACCTCTAATTCATGTATAAAATTAATTATTAATCTAACGACCCCAAAAAGCAATTGTTTGCGGTGCTCAGTTAGGCTAATCAGAGTAAAAATACGTTTCAAATGAATTTATAATAAATATATGGTTGATATTTTCACCTAGATGAATTATGATGAGCTTGTTAACAAAGTAACAAGTCATAAAGCAACGGTGCTATTATTCAGGAATGTTCTTATATAGAAGATTAATAATGATTAATTAGGTGTTAAGGATTTTTTTCATTTACATGAAAAGAGGGATGACGTGAGAAAACCAATTATCTTTAATATTCAAAAGTTTTCGACGCATGATGGCCCGGGTATTCGGACAACGATCTTTTTTAAAGGATGTCCGATTCAGTGCCAGTGGTGCCATAATCCAGAGAGTCAAAGTTTTAAACCCGAGCCGATGTTAAATAAGGATGGTCAGGCTGAGCTTTTAGGAAAAACGTATGAAATCGATGAACTGGTTGAGATTGCGACTAAAGATGAGTTGTTTTATGACCAATCGGGGGGCGGTGTGACTTTATCCGGTGGTGAAGTAATGGCCCAACCGATTGAATTCATTGAGGAGCTGACCCGACGACTGGCAATGCGGGGGATTTCTGTGGCAATCGATACTTGTGGCGTTGTATCGCAACGCAACTTGGAACGGGTATTGCCGTATGCTGATCTTTACTTATACGATTTAAAGTTCATTGATTCACAACAACATAAAAAATATACGGGAGCGACTAACGAGAAAGTCCTTAATAACTTAAAATTTTTGAGTGATCATCAGGCGCGCATTATACTACGACTTATTCTACTGAAAGACTTAAATGATACCGATGATATTTTAAAGCGGACATTGGCTTGGATCAAAGCTAATCACATTCATGTTGAAGAGGTCAGCCTGTTACCTTACCATGATTTTGGTCGTGATAAGTATCGGAAGCTAAATCGTGAATGTACCCAAAACTTCAAGGTTCCAACTGATGACCGGTTAGCGGTTATTAAGCAAGCTTGGGAAGATTATGGTGTCCCAGTAAAAATTGGTGGTTAACTATTGGTGATTTTTAGGAGGAAATAATAATGACGATTAAAATGGAAACCAAACCGTTACGTGGCAGTACCCCTCGAATTCAACGGCTACGCCAAATTAGTGAAAAGGAATGTCAACCAAGTATCTCGATGGAACGCGCAGTGTTAATGACGGAAGCTTATAAAAAGTGGGAAGGCCACGTGTCGACCCCGGTACTCAGAGGGTTAGCCTTTAAACATATTATGGAAAAGCGGACCTTGTACTTAGAACGCGGGGCTTTAATCATTGGTGAAAAAGGAGATCGCCCATGGGCCGCACCAACTTTTCCAGAGTTATGTTGCCATACCATGGAAGATTTTTCGAATATGAATGATCGTGAACGCGTCTTCTTCAAGGTTAGTGATGAAGATCGGCGGATTCAAAAAGAAGTGATCATCCCTTATTGGAAAGATCGGGCCATGATGACGAAGATGAATGCGAGCTTACCTGAAGAATGGCATAATTTATTCAACGCAGGCTTATATACTGAGTTCCTGCAACAACGTGGCCCTGGTCATACGGTCGCTGACGGGAAGATTTACCAAAAAGGTTATCTTGATTTTATGGCCGATATTGATGCCGAGATTGAAAAAATTGACTTTTTAAAGGATCTTGACGCTTTTAATCGTCGTGAAGAGCTTAAAGGGATGCGCCTAGTTTGTGAAGGAATGGTTATCTTTGGTCAACGATATGCGCAACAAGCACGTGAACTAGCAGCAGATGAAACGGATCCCCAATGGCGAGCTGAATTGTTAACGCTTGCAGACGTTTGTGATGTCGTTCCAGCCCATGCCCCAACTACATTCCGTCAGGCCATTCAGATGTATTGGTTTACCCATATCGGGGTCACCGTCGAAATGAATAACTGGGACGCCTATTCACCCGGTAAGTTGGATCAACATTTAGAACCATTCTACAAGGCTGACATCGCTGCCGGACGTTTGACACGTGATGAAGCAAAAGAACTGCTAGAAAATCTTTGGATTCAATTCAATAATCAACCAGCACCACCTAAAGTTGGGATTACATTAAAAGAAAGTGCGACTTATACCGATTTTTGTAATATCAATACGGGGGCGCTACGGGCTGACGGGACCTCCGGAGTTAGTGACGTGTCGTATCTGATCTTAGAAACGATGGACGAAATGAAGTTGTTACAGCCAAGTTCTAACGTTCAAATTTCTAAAAAGTCACCGCAACATTTCTTAAAAGAGGCCTTGAAGATCTCGCGTAAAGGCTGGGGACAACCGGCATTTTATAACTCTGAAGCAATCATTCAAGAACTAATGTATCTTGGTAAGTCGCTCGATGATGCCAGAGATTCAGGCATTTGTAGTGGTTGCGTTGAAGCTGGTTGTGCCGGTAAGGAAGCCTATGTTTTGACCGGCTACTTAAACGTGCCGAAAGTCTTGGAACTAGTCTTAAATCGCGGCTTTGACACGTACACTAACAAGTTGGTCGCTTTAGATCTTGATGATCCAAGAAACTTTGAATCTTACGATGAACTTTTGGCAGCATTTAAGCAGCAATTGGATTATGTGGCGACGGTTAAAATTGCAGGAAATAATTTGATTGAACGGTTATTCATGGAAGAAATGCCGGTGCCATTACTTTCGGTCATCACTGATGATTGCATTAAAGCTGGCGTTGACTATAACGCTGGTGGCGCTCGCTACAACACGAGTTACATTCAGTGTGTGGGCGTTGCCACGATTACCGATTCGTTAAGTGTTTTCAAGAAACAAGTGTTTGAAGACCAACGGCTCAGTATTGATGATATCTTAAAGGCCTGCAAGGCGGACTTTAAGGGTTATGATGAAATCTTTGATCTTGTTTATAATCAAACACCGAAATATGGCAACGATGATGCGTATGCCGATCGGATTCTGGTGGATGTTAGCCACGCTTTACAAGAAAAAATTGCTGGTAAATACACGCCGAAGGGGTCCAAGACCGTGGTTGAATTCTTGCCGACAACTTGTCATGTTTACTTTGGTTCAGTCATGGAAGCGAGTCCCAATGGTCGGCATGCGGGGATTGCATTGCCAGACGGGGTTTCTCCAGAAAAAGGGGCCGATCGGAATGGTCCGACAGCGGTAATCAAGTCAGCTGCTAAGCTCGATCAATTGAAGACTGGCGGGGCATTATTAAATCAGAAATTTACACCAGCGGTTGTTGCCGGTGAAGACGGACTGAATAATATGGCGACGCTGATTCGCGGTTACTTTGCAATTGACGGTCATCACTTACAGTTTAACGTGATTGATAGTCAGACCTTATTAGATGCCCAAGCACACCCTGAAGATTACGAAGATTTGATTGTTCGGGTGGCCGGTTATAGTGACTACTTTAATAATCTGGACCGGGCGTTGCAAGATGAGATTATTTCCCGAACATCTCAAGATTTCGGTTATTGAGAGGGGGGATACGGATGGCAATGCGAAAAGCAGCATCGCGACCTGTAGAAATGAAAGCGGTGTCAGAAGAGACCCGGACAATTCCAGATCCTTTGAAATACCGTCCTGAAATCAGTAAAGGAACGTTCTTCTGTATTGCTTTCTTGTTATTACTAGGCTGGTATTTTGCCAGTGTCATGGGATTTGGGACCATGTTTAGTGTTGTGATGTCGACCGCCCATGATCTTTTGTTAAATACTTGCTTTTATATTATGGGGGTGGCGGTTTTAGCCGGCGCGGTTTCAACAATGTTTACTGAGTTTGGGGTGACGGCATTACTGAATAAATTATTGGCACCACTCATGAAGCCACTATTTAACTTACCAGGGGTGGCTGCTTTAGGCGCAATTACCACCTACTTTTCTGATAATGCCGCGATTGCCATTCCGAGTCAGGATCCAGCAGTTGCTAAGTATTTTAAGAAATACCAATGGACGACCATGTTAAATTTTGGGACGACCTTTGGGATGGGCGTTATTCTGGCTGGGGGCGTCCTAGGAATTAAGTCTGGTAAGTTCGCGGCCTGTGTGGGAATTGGCTCGCTGTGTGCCATTGTTGGTGGGATTATTAGTACCCGCATGCTGATGTGGAAGACTAAGCGAATGTATGGAACAACCGCCGGGGTTGAAGATAAATACCTCAATGCTAATACGAAAAAAGTACCAGCTGGCTATCGGCAGATCCGTAGTGGAAGTCCGATGCAACGGGCGCTAGATGCTGTCTGTGATGGTGGTAAAGCGGGGGTTAAGTTAGGCCTGTCTGTGATTCCTGGCGTCTTGATATTCACGACGTTAGTGATGATGTTGACTAATGGCCCTAGTATGGTTGACGGTCAAGCCGTCTATCAAGGCGTCGCCTATGAAGGGACCGGCTTGTTGACGATGTTGGGTGATAAGTTGGCCTTTATCTTAAAGCCGATGTTTGGTCTGGTTAATCCACAATCACTAGGATTGCCGCTCACATCATTAGGTGCCGCTGGAGCCAGTTTAGCTGGTGCTAAACAGATGGCCGATGCTGGGACTATCGGAATGCATGATATGACCGTCTACTTTGCGATTGCTTGGTGCTGGGCTGGCTTCGTCTCCTCACATGCGTCCGTTGCCGATGCTTTGAAGGTTCGAGAATTAACGACCTTTGCAATGCTAGCGCAATTGATTGGTGGTTTAGCTGCCGGGGTACTTGCTAACTATATGGCACTCTTACTATTTTAAGACGACTGATAAGGAAGAAGGAAAAACGATGACACATACTATTGGATTCTTAGGTGGCGGCAATATGGGGCGGGCCATCATGGGTGGTCTGATCAAAGCTGGCCTTTATCGTCCTGATGAAATTAAGGTGTTTGATATTTCAGAAGCAGCCTTAACGAGCTTGCAAACCGACCTAAATGTTCAGCCTTATACGGCCGCCGATGAATTAGTCAAGGCATCGGAGATTGTGGTCGTCTCAGTGAAACCGCAAGTGTTAGATAACCTTCTAACACCTTTGAAATCGGTGATTACGAAAGATCAGCTGGTGGTCTCCATTGCCGCGGGGGTGACGTTAGCCCATCTAACGACGCTCCTCTCTAATAAGAATAAGTTGGTGCGTGTTATGCCTAATACCCCAGCATTGGTTGGGGCGGGGATGGCCGCCATTGCGACAAATGAAGTCGTAACTGTGGATGATCAACAAGCCGTCTTGGCGATCTTTAATAGCTTTGGACTGGCAAAACTAGTTCCAGAACACTTGATTGATGCTGTTGTTGGCATTTCTGGATCAGGACCGGCGTACGTCTACATGTTTATTGAAGCGTTAGCTGATGGGGCGGTTCTCGAAGGATTGCCACGTCAAGATGCCTATAAGTTTGCAGCTCAGACCGTATACGGCGCTGCCAAAATGGTTCTTGAAACGGGTCGACTCCCTAGTGACTTGAAAGATATGGTTTGTTCCCCAGCTGGAACGACCATTACGGGGGTGCGTGTCTTAGAAGATGGCGGTTTTAGAGGCTTGATTATGGATACGGTGCATGCAGCCGCTCAAAAGAATCGTGAGATGGGTTAAACAATAACTACGCCCTAATCTGGGCCACTAAAGACAGGCTGTTGCTGTTTTTAGTGGCTTTTTTATAGTCTTGGCTTAAATTGCCACGCTGGCCCGCCCATCGTTAATTATCAGCGATTGATGTATTGTCTTTAATCAACCGGTAGGCGGTAATTTGGACTAGCACCAAGCGTAGCTAAGGTCATTTAGCGGGACCGGTGGCTGACAATTAAATAAAAGGCCCTCACTGATTGGGTATATCAGTGAGGCCTGCTTAGTGATGCAATGCATAATAACGATAGCCTAAATGACTCAGTACAATTAGGCTTAACGTGCCAGTGTAAACTAGTATCCATAGTAGTTCAGTCTGGTTGAGTAGTGTGTAATGACTGATGAAATCGATCAGAAAGCTTAGTTCTAAAAAGATGGCAGGGGCGCTAAGTAAGCCATAGTAATTTGGAAATCGCTGTTGGCGGTTAACTGGATAAAAATTCACTACCAAAAAGGCGACTAGTGGGCAAAGCAGCCCGATAAAAAAGGCCAAGGTCACTTGATTGGTCGCGCGCCAATGATCAAAGGTTTGGAAAAGCTGGGGCACGCCTCGATAAGGCAACCAAAAGGCCGTTAAGAGTCGTTGTCGGTAGTAAATGACTAACAAGGGTTGCAATACCGCTATCCCTAATAACCATGGATATTTAAGTCGCATGGAGCACACCATCCTTTTTTCTTTAGCATAGTGAACTTGGCGCCCGTTAACTAGCATGATGATGTAAAAGTTTGGTAACAAAATGGTTAACTTGTGTAGAATAAACAATTATAACCAAAAAAGCACGTCTCAATTGGCCGTTTAGGGCTTGCTGAGACGTGCTTTTAACTTGGCTGACTATTGACCAGCGTGCTGGTTGTTATCGGCTGTACTGGAGCTAGCAGCGGTTGAACTGGAGGCTTCATGCGAGCTTGAACTAGCTTCACTGGAACTAGCCGCTTCACTAGAGCTTTCACTCGAACTGGCGGCTTCGCTGGAACTTGAGGCCGCTTCACTGGAACTAGCTGAACTCGATGAGCTTTGGGTCATTGTATGATCCGTCGAACTCGATGAAGATTGCGTGGTGGTCGTCCCATTGTTGATGCTACTGCCGGTGGTCCCGGAGTTGGCTTCAGCATTAGAGAAAAGGTGACCAACGACGTATAATTCTTCAATCCCGTTTTTCTTAACGGTGCCGACTGAGCTTGGTTTGGCCCAATCGGAATTTGGTGAATATTGTTGCAAGTAGGTCATCATCTCACGATAAATATTTTGTGAAATCTTGGCGTTAGAATTATCGATATAACCTTGATTCTTTTGATCATACCCGGTCCAGACTGAAACGGAATAGTTCTTCGTATAGCCGGCCATCCAAGAATCAAGCATTGCATCAGAAGGCACCGTTCCTTTAAGGTTATCTGGATAATCATCGGTCCCGGTCTTCCCAGCTTGGTAGACGCCGCTAATTTTGGCAGTCGTCCCAGTCCCGGAAGCGGAATTGATAACGTCTTTAAGCATGTCCGTAATCATATAGGCCGTCGATTGCTTCATGACACGTTTACCATTACTGGTGTAATTAACGGTGCGGTTGTCTTGAGTCACAATCTTGTTAATGTAGTATGGCTTGTGATAAGTCCCACCATTCGCAAAGGCGGCGTAAGCACCGGCCACTTGTAAGGATGAAACTTCAGCACCAATCGCATTTGAATATGGAATAGTGCCTTTGAGGTTCATACCGAGTTGGTTAGCAAAGTTCTTTGCTCGGGTTCGCCCAACTTGTGCTAAAGTCCGCACGGCGGGAATATTCCGCGATTGAACGAGGGCTGAACGCATCGTCATATTGCCTAAGGTATTATTGTCAAAGTCATTGACAGACGTGTTGTGACCAGGGTACTTGAATTTCGTGTCGGCAACCGTTTTGTAGGTTGGCCAGCTTTCATATTCAATTGCGGGACCGTAGTCGAGAATTGGTTTCATTGTTGACGCATTGGAACGATCGGTTCGTACCGCTCGATTAAAACCGTAAGTGACGTTAGTATGCTTCCGACCACCAATCATCGCAGAAACTTTACCAGTGTAAGAATCAACGACCGAAACGCCTAATTGGAAGTTCTTGTCAGGATAGCTCACATATTTAGACGTATTGGCGATGTCATACAACCGTTGTTGGGCGTTCATGTTCAGGTTGGTATAGACTTTAACACCGCTGGTAGCGGGATCATACCCCTTTTTCTTAAGGTCCGCTCTAACTTCCGTCAGATAGGCATCGATCACTTTTTGCTTTTTCTGTTGGGTGACGATACTGCCATGGGTCTTAGCAAGGCCCGTCTTCACGTTCACCGCTTCGGCTGTGGTTTCTTGCTGCTTAGTGATGGCTTTACTGTCGTACATCGCTTGCAAGACCAAGTTACGACGGTTCGTCGCATAGCTTGGGTACGTGTATGGATTATAGTAAGTTGGTGATTGTGGCATTCCGGCTAAGAGGGCCAGTTGACTCAGATTTAGATTATTGAGTGACTTGCCATAGTAATACTTAGCGGCGGTACCCATCCCGTAAATCCCGTTACCCATATAAACTTTATTAATGTAGAATTCCAGAATCTGGGCTTTACTGAAGTGCTTTTCAACATTTAAAGCTAACCAAGCTTCTTGAGCTTTAACCCGTAAGTTTCGGTCCGAAGTATTGGTTGAAAAGACGGAGAGTTTGACTAGCTGCATTGTCAAGGTACTCCCACCTTGCATCCCGAGTGAACTGCCTTTTAAGTTACCTAAAGCTGCACCGAGAATCCGGTAGTAGTCGACGCCTTTATGTTGGTAGAAGCGACGGTCTTCAATGGAAACTACCGCACTTTTTAACGTTGCGGGGATCTGATTAGACTTGACGTACTCCCGGTTACTAGTCCCGAAGTTAGCAATTAATTTGTTGTTGGCATCGTAAATCCGGGTGGCATTTTCACTCTTGAGATTGCTTTCGGTAATCGTTGGTGAACTCTGCGCGTAATAGAAAAATAAACCGATACCAGCAAGGGCGCCCACCACAAATAATGCAATTAATGTTAGAACTATCCGACGAAACCAATGCCGTTTCGGGGGTTGGGGTTGGTTGCGCTTGCGCGCCACCCGTGAATCTTGATCATTGTTACCTGCCATGATGTTCTCCTTTAGTGACTTGATGGTGACACATTAATGATAGTATCCACGGCATCCAAGTATGGAATTAGTGGATTAAGTTGATAGTGTAGTTCTGTAGCCAAGCGTTCCACATCAGCGAGTGGGATGGATTTACGGCCGCCATCCGCTTGATGGTCCCAGTAAGTATTGAGATCAGTCGCCTTTAATAGGAATAACCGTTCTAAGACGGCAAAGCGAATGATAACAAAGCAAATGCCGCCTTGGTGCAAACATTTGCGCATGTGCTCGATCTGATGTTCATGAAAGTTTTTGAGTGGAAAGGCTGTTTTACTCTTGGTCTCCTTCGCTTCAAAGTCCAAATATTTACCACGGTAGACCCCGTTGTAATCAGTCGTGGAGGCATGCTGGAAATACGCCTCACGAATGACAGCAGCAGCGCGGTTCGGATAGTCAACTTTCACGATTTGAATGGGCGTTGGCTTTTTATGAATAACTGCGATATCATTTTCCAGATAATAAGTATTGCTGGCATTAAGTTCTTCTTCCAAACTCATTCCGCGATCGCCGAAGTTAACGTTGGCAAACTTAGAATGCGGTTTGTTGCTTGGGGAAGGTTGGCGATAAGCCTTGCCGTTGGGATAACGAATCGTCAAATTATCAACCTCCTAATATTGTCATATTTTACCATTAAAGCGGCCAATGTGAAATATCTGTGAGGCTTTAAGGAAATTGTTAGTCAAGTTGAAAGGGGCTTTTTTGTGAGTCGATTATGGCTAAGTGGCTATCGAAGCTACGAATTAAACGTCTTTGGAGAACAAGATGATAAATTAAAAGTGATTAAATATGCATTGACCGAATATCTGACTAGTCAGATTGAAGATGGGGTGGATTGGTTGATTACTGGCGGTCAGCTGGGAATTGAACAGTGGTGCGCCGAAGTCGGGCTGGAACTAAAGCAGACGTATCCTGAATTAAAAGTCGCGATGATGCTACCATATGGTGAATTTGGCGGCCGCTGGAATGAGAATAATCAAGCCAAGTTACAAGGATTATTAGCACGGGTGGACTTCCATGCGGCAGTTAGTAAGCAATCTTATGAAAATCCTCAACAATTAAAAAACTATCAAGAATTCATGGTGACCCATACCGATGCAGCGACATTGGTGTATGATCCAGATAATCCCGGTAAGCCTACGTACGACTATGATTTGATTCAAAAGTTTAGCGAAGATCATCCGTATCCGCTGACCTTGATTGATTTTGATTGGTTGCAAGAAAGTGCGACCGAGTATGCAGAAAAACAGAATAATGGTTTTAATTTTGAATAAAGTCTGCTACAATGTTTTAAGTAATGCGGATGCCTATTTTGGTGTCGCGCGAATAACAATGAGGTGTTTTTAAGTATGGCTAAACGTAATTTTGCTCCCAAAGACATCCTGCAAAAAGAATTCAAACCAAAGATGCGGGGCTATGATCCAGCAGACGTGGATGGTTTTTTAGATAATGTCATTAAGGACTATGAGTCATTTAATAAAGATAACCAACAACTTTCAGATGAAAACGAACGGTTACGCGCAAAAGTTGACGAACTGACTAAGCAAGTCGCTGTGGGCGGAACCAGTCCATCTTCACAACCAACTAGTACGGTGACGAACATGGATATTCTGAAACGTTTATCTAATTTGGAACGCCACGTCTTTGGTGCTCAATTAGACAATAATCAAAATGAATCACACCGACTCTAAACGTGATTCAGTGTAAATCCTGGGTAATCGCGGTCAACTTATGTTGATTGAGGAAGGTCCATGCCCGCACAAGCTGCGATGCTTGTAGTGTCCGTGCTCGGCTATAAACCGGGGGAGCGATGTTATCATCGTTTACGGCGGCAAAAACGGCTAAGGCGTAAGCTATGCCCGAGTATGCCTGAAAAGTGCCACAGTGACGATAACTAGTTGGAAACGGCTAGTTTGGAACGCGGTAAACCCCACGAGCGGGAAACCCAAACTTACGGTAGGGGAGTCGATCACACTGGAATTTGAACAAAGTGGTCGAGGAGATTAATAATCTTGAGATAGATGATTACCGCCATACTGACTGACGTCTGTGCTTCAGTATGGTACAAAACGTGGCCTACAGGGATTTACATGTCGACAGAATGCTGGGACAAAAGTTCGCTTTTGTCCCAGTTTTTTTATACGGAAATTTTCCGAACGTTTTTAGAACAAACACTCGGTACTAGTGCAGAAATTGCCACTCTGGTTGGGTCAGTATCGGCTGGAACGTGGTGGCCGCGTTTATGAGCCGAAGAGCGGTCTCATAAGCCGAGCTTTGACTAACCCGGAAAATCACCGGCTAAGTCAAATGACACCACTGAGCCAATTCTGACCCGCCCGGCGTTAATTGATTGCTAATTTATGAACAGTTCAACCGGTAGCTTTAGCCGAGCCGGTGCTTTCTAAAATTTTTAGCTGTGTCATTGGGCTTAGTACTAGTGGGCTGTTCGGATTTAGGCCGAGGTCAGTTTTGAAGACCAGACTTTTGGCTTCAAAATGACCCATGGCGTTCCAACATTTTAGAAACAACCGGCAGGGGGCAATTTCAACTAGTATCAAGCGTACACAGTGAATAAATTCGGTGTGGATTGTAGTCGAACTGCGTTTAACTTAGGTAATTATGCTAAACTGTAGAAGACGTGTTAACTGAATTAACATATAAATAGAAATAAATCATCATGCCAAAACGGCAGGAGGAAACTATGGAAGAATTTAGATTACTAGCAACATGTGCCAGCGGGATTGAAGCCTTGGTTGGGCGCGAATTACGCGACTTAGGCTACCAAACGCAAGTTGAAAATGGCCGGGTGCGTTTTAACGGGACCATCAAAGATATTTTACGGACCAACTTATGGTTACGCACTGCCGATCGGGTAAAGATTATTGTTGGTGAATTTAACGCTTACAGCTTTGATGAACTTTTCGAAAAGACCTTGGCGTTACCTTGGGACCAACTCTTACCAATGGATGCGGAATTCCCAGTTGAAGGGAAATCACGTAACTCCAAGTTACACAGTGTGCCGGATGTCCAATCAATCGTTAAAAAAGCGATTGTGAACCAATTGGCCAGCACTTACCATCGGAATGGGCATTTACCTGAAACTGGTGCTTTGTTCCCATTAGAAGTCGCTATCAATAAGGATAAAGTCTTATTGACCTTAGACACGACTGGTTCCAGCTTATTCAAACGGGGCTACCGGTTAGAAAAAGGTGGCGCGCCATTGAAGGAAAACATGGCAGCGGCCTTGGTCATGTTAGCCAAGTGGTATCCAGACAATCCATTTGTTGATCCCGTTTGTGGGTCGGGAACAATCCCGATTGAAGCGGCCTTATTAGCACGTAATATTGCGCCAGGGTTCAACCGTGCTTTTGCTTGTGAAAAGTGGGATTGGGTTCCGAAAGGCTTGAGTCAAGAATTACGTGATGAAGCCGATAGTCAAGCAGATTATGACATGGACTTAGATATTAGTGGTTACGATATCGATGGTAAGATGATCGATATTGCCAAGTTAAATGCTCAAGAAGCGGGTATTTTACATGATATCCAGTTCAAACAATTAGCCGTTAAAGACTTTACGACCGAAAAGATCAATGGCGTGATCATTGCCAACCCACCTTATGGGGAACGGTTAAGTGATCGTGACACGGTGCGGATTTTATATCGGCAAATGGGTCAAGTTTACGCGAAGTTACCTAGTTGGAGTAAATATATCTTGACGAGTGATCTAGAATTTGAAGATTATTTCGGCAAGAAAGCCACTAAGCGCCGAAAATTGTATAACGGGGCGTTACGGACCGATTACTTCCAGTATTGGGGTAAACGGATTCGCCCAGCACGGACTGAAAACTAAAGTTGAACGTAATAGTTATGGGGTAGCCCTCTGGTGGGGCTGGCACATAGCTATTTTCTTGTTAAAAAAGGCCCACTCAGTATGACTTGAGCGGGCCTTTGAAGCTGGTCTGAATTTTTGGGAGACTGCCGTGAGTTGGCCAATTAGTACGACTAGCTATCAATGAGCTGATTAATTAAGATAATAATCAAAGAAATTCGCCACTTTTTCCATTAACGGAACTTTCACTAGGTGCTTAGCCTGATAGCCGGTAATGAACGCGACTTGTTCGGCATACGGTTGTCGATGGACCCGGTCGAAAAAGTTACGGGCCTGATGATATGGAATCCGTTCATCGTCCGTTCCGTGCCAGAATAGCACTGGGCGATGATTAATGGTTTCCGGATGCAGATTCAAGTCGTAATTATCAAGCCAACTCGTTAATTGGGCCATATCATGCGGTAAGTAACGGTGATGCGTGGCAGCGCTTGTTCGCACCAGCTCAGCGTAAGCATTTAGATTAGGCGTGCCCATAATAATGGTAGCAGCTTTGATCTCGGGATGCTGAGTGAGTAATGCGCCAGTCGTCATCCCGCCCATGGAATAACCGCCAACCCCAATTTGGTGGTTGAGAATCAAATGGCGGGTTTGATAAAAGTTAATCAACAACTCAAACTCTGCCAGATTGCCTTGGATACTTTGCCAAAACGTGACTGATGGCAGACTGCTGACGGGTTGTTGACGCGCGCCGTGATTCATAGCGTCTGGTAAAATGACGCGTAAGTTGTGCTGGGCCAGCTTGCGGGCTTGGGTGAGTACCAACTCTTTTTCAGACCGCCATCCATGATAAAAGACGATGAGCGGCAGGGCTTGATGGCGGAAGTTATCCGGAACTACTTCCAGAATTGGAATATCTTGGATTTGACGTTGCAGGATTTCAATCATGACGAGGGCCTCACTATTATTTTTTTTATATTTAATATAAATTTGGCAGAATTTTCTTGCTTTCAAACAAGGGATGAATACCATTATGCTTTTCGCTGATTAGCAATATAGTTTTCTACGGTCGTCTTACTC
>NZ_BJDK01000040.1 GCF_005405105.1 Lactiplantibacillus dongliensis | reverse complement strand
TTCTTTTCTAATAATATATCAGGTTTAGAAAAGCGAACGAAGCAATATGCATTTTAACTTTTAAAACAAGCCCTAATGTCCATTGTCTAACGCCGGGCGACCCAAAATTGGCTCAGTAGTATCATTTATCTTATTCGGTGATTTTCCGGCTTAGAAAACCGCACTTTGGCTTTCAAACGCGGCCACCATGTTCCAGCCAATTTTGGGCCAATCTGGCAATTTAAACCAACTAGCACCAAACGTACTTATGCTAAGATTAAACTTGCTTCAAGGAGGACCTTTATGCTGATATTAGATCAACTCAAACAAACCGCCGACTTTACCGCCACCGAAACCCGGATAGCTGACTATTTATTGCAACACTTGGACACGGCTAAGGCGATGTACTTAAAAGATCTTGCGACCGCCACCTATACATCGCATTCTGCGATTATTCGACTGGCCCAAAAGTTAGGTTATCGCGGGTTTCGTGACTTTCAACAAACACTGACCACCGCGGCCGTGGCACAAGCCCGTACCGTGACTGAGGTTGACGCCAACTTTCCTTTTGCCGCTGAAGATGATCCGCAAGCCATTGCAAAGAAAATGGCGGATCTAACGGTTACGACTGTGCAGCGTTCCTTTGACCAACTGGATACCGCAACGCTAACTGCGATGGCCCAGACACTAGATCAAGCCGAACGGATTTTTATCTTCTCGCAAGGTGATTCCCAGCTACGCGCCCGTAGCTTTCAAAACAAACTTATCAAAATCAACAAATTTGCAATTATTGCAGAAGAATACGCCGACGACGCGTGGAACGCTGCCAGCTTAACGTCGCGTGATTGTGCCCTATTTATCTCATACGCTGGCACCACCAAGGTTCATCAACAATTCGCGACGTACTTTCATGACCAACAAATTCCGAGCCTTGTCATCACTGGCAACGCTAACGCCCCACTGATTCCACTGAGTTCGCAACACCTAATCTCGTTACAATCAGAAAACGGCTTTGCTAAGATTGGGACCTTTGCCTCCCAAACAGCCTTCGAATACTTATTAGATACCCTGTTCTCAGTCATGTATGCGCAACACTTCCAACAACATCTCAGTAACTTGCAACAAAAACAGCAGTTAATTCAAGATGGTCCACTGACAACTAAATAACCATCTAAAAAAGTCTGGAGTTATCCCCCAGACTTTTTTAGATGCGGCCACCACGTTTCTACCAATGCTGCCCTAACCAGCGTGGCACCCTGCGCCAATTAGCAACAAGTGTACTCTGAATGGTTATGGCCGAAACTTGCGACAACAAAATTTTGACCCACTCTGCTTTTAGCGTTAGACCCTATCCTAACTTCAACTGTGCCGATGCTAACGCTTGATCAACCACCGCCATAACTTGTTCCGAATGGCGTAATTGTGTCTTCACAAAAGCCATATCGTGTTCCGTAATCACCCGATTAAAGATGGCGAATTCACTAAACATCCGATGGGGATGCCGATTATGGTTGACCATCTCAGCCATCCCGTCGCGACATTGTTCATCGAAGCTGGGAATCGTATTCGTTGGACCATTGACGACCATTGACCCCGCCGTCCCCTGCAAAGTTGACTTGACCGGTGCTTCGCAATCCTTGGCTCCAATGCAAACCACCTTAGTATTGGGATAATCCATGATCAAAACACCTGACGTATCAATCTGGCGTTCAACATTGGCTAGATAATGGACCGCAGTTGGCGCACCTAGCAAGCCGACCACAAAATGAATATTATAAATATTCAAATCCATCAAGGCACCGCCGCCCAGCTTAGGATCAAAGGTCGGCAACACTGTCCCCGCTTTAAATTGATCATAACGCGATGAGTATTGTGAGTAGTTACATTCAACCACTTTCAAGTCTCCTAGGGCGGGCAAATCTTGCTTAATGGCTTGGTAGTTCGGTAAATACTGATTGGTAATCGCTTCAACCAACACCAAATCCTGACTTAACGCCAACTGTTTCAACTCAGTTAATTGATGCGCGTTCAACGTAAACGGCTTTTCACAAATAACATTCTTACCCTGCTCCAACGCCTGCTTCGTGTAACTGTAATGTAACGAATTCGGCAAAGCGACGTAAATCGTATCAATATTCTGATCAGCCAATAACAAATCATAATCTGTATAGACCTTTTTAATCCCATACTTCGTCTGCAAGCCCTGTGCCTTCGTTAGACTCCGCGGCGTACTCAATAGACCAGCCAAATCAATATCTGGTAAATCGCCAACCATCGTTAAAAAGTCAGCCACAATCTTGCCGGTTCCTAAGATTCCTAAGCGCATGCGGTCACACCTCCGTTTAGTGTTTAACTTGCTTGATCCCGGTTTCGAGCATCTCTAATTGTAAAATCGTTTCTTCATCTTTAACCGTCTTCGGCTGACCATTAATAATCGCTTGGTACAAGCCTTCATAGACCCGACTATAATCACCGGGAACCGAGACGACTTTTTCTTCATGATACTGATTATCCGCATCCATGTAGGTTTCCGTCCCATAATTTTCCGGTTGGTCTAATCCAAAATCAGGATGATCTGGCAAGTAGAAATGTTTCAAATCAACTTCTTGCCGATCTTTTTCGGCTTTAACGAACATCCCTTTTTTCCCGTAAACCACAAAACTAGGCCGCGGCTTAATCCGGAAGTAACTAGACTTGACAGAAACTTTCAACGTCCCGTAATACAAATCAATATCAAAGTAATCATTCATCCGATCTGCTCCTAATAATTGGCGCACATCATAATGCACATCATCTGGCCGCCCAAAATAAGAAATGACTTGGTCCAAGGTGTGGCAGGCGTGCCCATAAAGGTAGCTAGACTCAATGGAAAAGTGATCCACATTGGTTGGCACTTCTGGCCGGAAGTAATCAAACGACATCTCAACTTCTAATAGATCGCCCAATTTACCACTCTCAATCACCTTTTGCACGGTTAAGAAGTCGGAATCATAGCGCCGGTTTTGATAGCATTGCACTAATAAGCCTTTCTCCTTGGCTAAAGCAAAAAGCTCGCGCGCTTGTGCCGAAGTCTCCGTAAAGGGCTTTTCAACCAGTGCGTTCTTGCCGTGATTCAACACGTCTTTAGCCAATTGATAATGCGTTGACCCTGGCGTTGAGACGACAACCAACTGAATCTCAGGATCATCGTAAATATCATTGATATCAGTCGTATAATGCACCCCATCAATTGGCGTCCAGTTCTGACGACCAGAACGCGAATAAATTGTTTTAACCTTAATCTTATCTTTCAACTTTAAAGCAAAGGGCAAGTGATACCGATTGGCACTCTTCCCGTTCCCAATATACGCAATTGTTAACATGTTGATTCCTCCATTTATAATGGGCTTAATTTGCCACTCTGGTTGGGCCAGAATTGGCTGGAACGTGGTGGCCACGTTTTTGAGCCACAAACCGGTCTCAAAAGCCGGGCTTTGACTAAGTCGGAAAATCACCAACTAAGTCAAACGACACCACTGAGCCAATTCTAGCCCGCCCGGCGTTAATTCACAGGTACAATGAATTAATGGTTCCTCTAACCCTAAAATTCAACTAATAGGCTGATTAATCAATCTTCAAAAACTAATGTGTATGGTTCCTTTAGATCGACTTTGGTCCACAATTTGTATTGACATCGCTAATTCTAGTCGTAGTGACCAGGATGGTCGCCGTGTCGAGTCACTTTGACCGGTGATTTTCCGGTCTTAGTGACTGGGCCGCCTTTTAAGACGCGGGTTACGGCTTGAAAGCGCCCTGCAGACCGTTCTTTGGCTGCAGGTCTGCCCCACAGCGGCCGTCCTGGTCAACGAAGACGGCTAACACCCATCCAAACCTGACTTGATGCTTTCATTATACTGAATCCGTTCTCATTTGACAGGGTTAACGGCTAGGTTGGTACGGATGTTCAACATTGTGACTGCCCAACTGGTCAATTTGAACATGCTATCCAATTTACAGCACTGATTTAATACCGCAATGATTTATTTTGCGTTAAAATTAAACAAATTAACTAATAAAGGAGGCGACGGACTTGCAAACCGTCTTCCTAGTCTTATTACTGGTCGCAGCCGTCGTGGGTGCCAATGCCATTTATGCCCGCTTCAGTTTAGTGCCAGTTGCTTTTCTCCAAATTGCGGCCGGGTTACTCTTAGCCTTAACGCCGTTTTATCGCCATTTTGAACTAGAACCAGAAGTTTTTTTATTCGCCATCATTTCGGTATTGATGTTTAATGACGGTCAAAACACCAGTATGCGCAAGCTAAGTCACCAGATCAGAACAACGTTATCATTAGCCGTGGTCCTTGCCATTGTGACGATTCTTATTGTGGGGACGGTTACCCACCTGATCATGCCACAATTTTCACTAGCCCTCGCCTTAGCATTAGGAGCGATTATTACCCCAACCGATGCCGTCGCAGTCTCTTCGATTACTACCAAGGTTTCGGTGCCTAAAGATGTGATGACTACCTTGGAAAATGAATCCTTATTCAATGACGCATCAGGAATCGTCGCATTTAATTTAGCGATTGCGGCCTTAGTCACCGGTAAATTTTCAGTCGTTAGTGGAATCGGCAACTTTTTGTACGTCTTTGTCGGTGGCATTTTTGTAGGTGCTATTTTGGGCTATATCATCGTGGCAGTGCGGATCATGCTGATCAATATGCGCGTCGACACGCCCTCCGTCATCGTCCCCTACACCTTGCTGACGCCATTCGTCGTTTACTTACTAGCTGAGGCAGTCGGCGTTTCCGGCATCTTAGCCGTCGTCGCCACTGGCTTAATTCACGGCCTGCAACAAGAACGCTTACGGTTAACGACCTCGCGCCTGCAAATCGTGATGTCCACCACCTGGTCAATCATTGCCAGTATTTTAAACGGGATCGTCTTTGTCCTGCTAGGAGTTTCACTACCTGGCGTCATCAGTCATTTACAACAACGAGACACTAGCTCTGTCGCGATTTTAGTGGGTGTCGGTGTCTTGCTCTACCTAATCATGACGCTAGTCCGCTTCTTGTGGATTCAACTTGGTTTCGCTCGCATTCGGGCTTGGACTAACCGAGAAAAAGCCTTGAACAGTCTCGTGGCAGCACTCAGCGGCGTCCATGGGACCATTACATTAGCGATGGCTTTTTCGCTACCGCTAACGCTAGGCAACCACGCCTTCACGTATCGCAACGACATTATCTTTGTCGCGGCCGTGGTCATCTTAGTCAGTCTACTAGTACCCACGATTCTGTTACCGCTATTCTTACCGAAGCAAGTTGATAAAGTCGCTGAAGAAGACATCGCGCAGGCCAAAGCTGAAATGGTTACCGATGCGATTCATATGCTTAATGCCCGTTATGGCGACACGCCCAATGCCAGCCAAACGATTATGATCTTAGAAGGTCAACGCGCGGTAGATGGCCGTCCCAAGAAAGCCCGATTAGCGGAACTCTTTGTCAAAGCTTACGATTGTGAAGAACAAACCATTCACCAAATGGTTGCTAGTGGTGAGTTGACTCCAGACTTAGCTGATCGTTACTTACAGATTGCTGAAAAGACGCAACTTCAAAATCAACGTTCTTTCTGGCAGCGACTGCTGTTGTTCTTTAGATTTGTCGTGCTAGGACGCTGGTCAATGAGTAAGCAGGCGCGTTTACGACGCAAAAGAATGCAGGCACTCCGACGTCGCGGAATCACACGGGAACAGGCTCTCGCTAAGAATAAGGCCATCTGGAGTGAGATCCGGAATACCGAACAAAAACCCTATGCCGCAGTCGTTAAGATGCTCAATGACAGTTACACCCAAGATAACCAACAAGAAGTTATCATTGTCCGCCGGGCTTATGATGAACGTCATCGGCGTTTATCCGGCACCCGCGACTTCCAACAAGCTCAAAATGAGCTCTTAATTGAAGCCTTTCAGTGGGAATATAACTTTATCCAAGCCCAATTAGCGACTAAGAAGTACAACCATGAATTAGGCAATGCGCTCTATGAACAGATTTCAACCGACCAATTGGTTTTCTTGCAATCAATTAATGCCGATTAAGCTAAAAGCCCCATGTCAATGACTCGTAAAGTCGTTTACATGGAGCTTTTTGTAATGTCAAAGATTGGCTTTCATTAACTTACTACTTACTCAATTAAAGCCTAAAATATTGATTAAATTTATCTTTAGCCACGCTTGGTGCTAGTTTACGCCTGCCAGTTGGTTCTTAAAACGCTGGAACGCCATGGGCCATTTTGAAGCCAAAGGCCAGTCTTCAAAACTGGCCTTGGCCTAAGTCCGAGCAGACCACTCGCACTAAGGCCAACGACACGGCTGAGTATTTTAGGAACCGACCGCTCGGCTAAATGACTGAACTGAAAATAATCAATCGTTAACTTTTTATATCCGTTAGTTAACGGCGGGCGGCCCAGAATTGGCTCAGTGGTGTCGTTTGACTTAGCCGGTGATTTTTCCGGGTTAGTCAAAGCCCGGCTTGTGAGACCGATCTTTGGCTCACAAACGCGGCCACCACGTTCCAGCCGATTCTGGGCCAACCAGAGTGGCAATTTAATCGAACTCTGTTATTTAACCCAACTAAACACCTCAATACTACTTTAGTAACGTCAACGACACTACCAACTGTCACTCGCAGTTTTTTATGACGACTTCCGGTAAACTGAAAGTAATCAATTAAGCAGTGGGGTGATGAGGTGCTGTTCCAACATTCAAAAGACCGGCTAGTAGCCATTTCCGATGGGGTCTTTGCCGTGGTGTTAACCATTATGGTTTTGGATATCAAGATTCCAACCGGCGCACTCTCTCTAACCGCTACCCGCACTTTATTGCAAGAAGTCTTCACCTATCTGATTAGCTTTGCGGTAGTTGCTCAATATTGGCAATATCACCAAGAACTCTTCGGCCCAGGTATCCAAGTCCCACCGTCTTTGTATCTCCTTAACATGGGGTACTTGTCGTTACTGTGCTTGTTGCCGTTCGTGACCGGCTGGCTAAAAAATAGTCAAACGTCTCGGTACGCGGCCGTAACCTTTGCCGTGGTGATTGCCTTGGTTGATCTTTGCCAATTGCTGATGTTCAAATTGATCATTCGAGCCAACTTAAGGCCAGATCAAACGCTAGCTAATCATGATCACGAAGAATACCGTTCTGCTAAAGTGATGGTCGTTATTAGCGGCTTGTACTTGCTAGTTAGTCTGACTTACCCCCGCCTACTGTTGCTAGTTATTTTTGCTGGCTTGATTTTCCGCGCTGGGACCACTTGGTTACTGCGCCGGATGACCGCCACTACTTAATTGACCATGTGTTACCTCGCTGTGAGAGAGTCTGGCTAAATCCAGGCTCTTTTTTCTGCTATCACCGATTCGAATTGACAAAAAAAGACGCCACAGGAACATGGCGCCAAAAATGGTCCATTCAATTGTCGTTACTTTAAGGTCGACATATCGATCACGTAGCGGTAATGTACCTTACTATCCAGAATATTCTGGTAAGCTTGTGGTACATCATCAATCCCAATCATTTCAATCTGCGGTTTGATGTCATTCTTAGCCGCAAAATCAAGCATCGCTTGTGTCATCTGAATACCACCAACGTTTGAAGCCGTCACTTTAGCCTGATTTCCAAAGATAGAAAACAAGTTAAAGTGAATGTCATTGCTAGGAATCCCAACATAACAAAAGACCCCATTAGATTTAACCAAAGGCAGATAACTGTTCAAGTCCATATCAGCAGCCACAGTATTCAAGATAAAGTCAAAGTGACCGGCTAAAGCTTGAAAGTCAGCGGGTGATTTTAGGATCTGATAATCCGTTGCACCGAACTGTTGCGCTTCATTTCGTTTGCTTTCAGAATGACCCAATACGGTCACCTGGGCCCCCATCTTAGCCGCAAATTGAACCGCGATGTGACCTAAGCCACCAAGGCCGATAATGGCCACATGACTGTTCTTACCAACGTTAAACCGCTTCAATGGGTTGTAAGTTGTAATTCCAGCACACAATAGTGGTGCCGCATCTTGTAAAGCTAATTCATCAGGGATATGCAAGACAAAGTGATCTTTAACCACAATCGCTTGTGAATAACCGCCTTGAGTAATCGTGCCATCATCGTCTTCTGAATCAAAGACAACCACCACACCATGTTCACAGAACTGTTCCTGACCAGCTTTGCAAGCAGCACATTTACCACAAGAGTTTACAAAACAACCGACACCCACCCGATCGCCGGGTTTAAAGTTTGTCACATTACTACCAACCGCTGAAACCAGACCTGAGATTTCATGACCTGGAACCATTGGAAAATGGGCGCCTTGCCACTGAACCATGCTAACATCACTATGACAGATGCCACAGTACTTAATATCAATGGCAACGTCGTCTGGTCGTAAATTCCGCCGTTGAATGACGGTTTGATTAAAAGATGCAAAGTCGCCTTTGGTATTAGCGGCCAATGCTTTAACTGATTGACTCATTAATAATCACTCCACTCCATATTATGTTAATAACAATTTCTTAAAGTTAACGACGATTGCTTAGCCTATTCGCCAGCTGGAAAGTCTGTCGAAGCAGCCAAATCTTTTTGTGCTTTAAAGTCCGCAACTCGTTTTTCCAACGTTGCAATCGTATTTTTAAGTGCTTCAGAACCCAAGACCATCCGCAAGGGGGCTGGTTCCTGGTCAACACTCTCGATAATTCGACTAGCCATCCGTACTGGATCACCAGGCGCCAGGCCATTAGCCGGATCTAACATCTTCTGAAAAGCATGCGCTGGATTGCCTTCATAGGCTGGCAAGGCATTAGCCACTTGGGCACTACCATACCGAAATTCAGTCCGGGCGCCGCCTGGTTCAACAATCGTCACGCCGATGTTAAAGCTGGCAACTTCTTGGGCAACGGCTTCCATAAAGCCTTCAATCCCAAATTTGGCTGCATGATACATTGAATTACCAGGAAAGGCAACTTGCCCACCGTATGACGAAATTTGAATTAAACGACCATGGCCTTGCGCCCGCATACTTGGCAAAATCGCACGAACCATTTGGATTGAGCCAGTCAAATCAGTCGCAATAATTTGATTAACTTCAGCATCACTTAATTCTTCGGCAGCACCGAATAAGCCATAACCCGCATTGTTGACCAAAACATCAATCTGATAATCTTTAGTTAAGTCATCAACTACTTGATGAATGGCGGCTACATCGGTCACATCTAAGATCTTGCTAATAAATGTTTTGGGATATTGCGCCACTAAATCTTGAACCTTGGCCGCATTGCGGACCGTCCCAATCACCGTCTTGCCTTGTGCCAAAAGTTGGGCCGTCATCGCATGACCAAAGCCACTGCTAACACCTGTAATTAACCACGTTTTATTCTCCATTATTGCAATCTCCTTTACTTCCGGTTGATTCCTAAGCTATCACGGGAACCAAACTGATCATCATGTGCTAACCGAACCACTAAGTCCGCAATGCTTTGACGTGAAACATTATGACCGCCGAACGGTTCACCCTTCTTCGTCACTTCATAATCGGTATCCTGCCCGTTATCAAACCATCCCGGACGAATGACCGTATAGTTTAAGTCAGAAGCTTCTACAAGATCGGCCGCATCACGATAACCTTGTAACACTGGATTTTCATCAAGATTTCCGCCACCAACACTGGCAGGAATTTCATTATAGATACCCATCGAAGTGATAAATAACAATCGTTTAACATCGGCCTGATCCATAGCAGCAATCAAACTTTGCGCCATGCTAGCCAAATTACCACTCAGCGCTGCAAACACCACATCTTGTCCGTTCAGGGCTGCTTTTAATGCCGCTTGATCAGTAACACTACCGGTAATTGCTCGTTCACGCTGCGCATTTAATCGTCCCAAGCGCTGGGTATGACGCGCCATCAGCGTTAACTGATCCGTTGTCTGATTTAAAAAATATTGCCGCGTGGTACTGCCAACCGATCCCGTTGCACCAATAATTAAAACATTTGCCATGATAAAATTCCTCCAGTTCATTTTTGAATAGATTCAGTCTACAACCTTGCAGTAACTTCAACGCAAGCCAATTACTAAATTTATTTTGCTAATTTTTCAACGTTAAATCTAAAGATTGTTTTTGTGTCCTTAGAATGGACACGAGGGCTGCCGGAAACCTGCCCAAATAACTAACCTGATAAGGCGCAATGTCTCGATCAGCATAGTTCAATGAAAAAGCTTGCCAGTCTTGGAAAAAGTAAATGCCACCAGCCACAACTTGCGACGTTAACTGTTGAGAATCATCAATCGTCGTTGGTAATTGGCCAAAATATTCATGACGACCATTTTGCTTGAATGTCAGTGTTAGCGGTAAATTAGGCGCTAAACTTTTCTCAAAATCTCCATTGACTGTTAAGTCAAAATTTTGTCCTGCATAACTAATTTTCATAACATCATCACCTATTTGATTTAACACGACGAGCCTAGTCCCTTGTAGTAAGTTCAAGGCAAGCATAACTTTAATCATGATTTCACGTTGGGGACTAGTTGGCTTAAATTGCCACTCTGGTCGGACTTAGGCCAAAACGTTCCGACATTTTAGCGCCAACCGGCAAGCGCAATTTCAACTAGCACCAAGCGCATTATTTCGTATACTTAATCACCCGCGCTGGGACCCCAACGGCAACCGCATTGTCAGGAATATCCTTGGTAACCACGGCTCCGGTGCCAATAATGGCATTTTCACCAATTGTCACGCCCGGTGCCACATTTACCCGAGCTCCTAACCACGCGTTTTTCTTAATATGAATTTCTTTCGTACTAATCGTGCGAATATGATTAGGCTCATGATTGTCGGTAAACAAACCCACACCTGGCCCCATCATGACGCCATCATCAATCGTAATGGTGCCCACAGACATCATCGTCAAATTATGATTAGCGTACACATTTTTACCTAAGTTAACGCGGTTGCCACAATCAATATACATAGGTGGCGTAAAGAAGGTGCCATCACGCATTTGCCCATGTAATAACTCATTTTCCAAAGCAACCACTTTTTCATGGTCACTAGGCCGCGTAGCATTAATCTCATAGCAAATATCATTACACCGATCGATTTCGCCATGAACTTCTCTTTGATACTGGGCATCCCGAATATCAACCGACTTGCCAGCGCGTAACTCTTCAAAAATACTCATGCCTTGACCTCCTGATCTGGCAACACATCATTGACTAGGCTAACCGCCGTTAACGTGCGTGGATAGCCAATAAACGGCAATAGTACCGTGATAATATCTAATAATGTTTGCTTACTGTTACCTACATTTTGATTAGCGGCAATATGCCCCTTAACTTGCGGATCTGCGCCGCCCATAGAAATGAGCATGGCAAATGTCAGTAGCTCACGGGTCTGTTGATCCAGCCCCGTCCGCGTGTAATAATCACCAAAACAATTATCAGCCAAGAACGTCGCGTAGTGCTTTTGATTGGCTGGGGCGCTTGCCATCATCTTATCGACGCCATCACCCACGATTTGACGAACCGTGGTCAATCCCTTTTCGGCCCGCGTCGCTGGTGTTGTTGTACTTTGTGGCGCTACTGGCACTTGAATACCACGATCACGAAAAACTTCATTAGTCCCATTCAAGAAATCAAAGACTTTACCCAGGCCAGCATAAGGGACTGCTTGATAAACAATCTCCTTAATCTCAACCGGAGTCACGCCCACATTCAATGCCGCCGTTACCATGGCTTCGTATTCATGCAAACACTGCATCGCAATTAACGCTGCCAAGGTCACCTTCATTCGCAACTTGGTCTCTAAGTGACTGTGTTGCAAGACTTCATCAAAAGCAAAATTATCAAAGATCTCTATAAATTCTGGATCAGTTTGTTTTAACGTTGACACATGGTTAGGAAACAGTTCATCATGATTTTTTTGCGCAATCTTATTAGGCATTACAAGGAACTTCCTTTCGTTTTCTCATTACAATGGCTCTAGCATAGCCCCTTGAAGTAACTGCAAGGCAAGCGTACTGTCAAAGTTTTTTCACTTATATGCACTGATGTTAATTGGCTTAAATTGCCACTCTGGTTGGCGGCACCTTTAACTAGCACCAAACATACTTGTATGTATAACTTCCATCCCCAAAACCGACTAGGACGGAAGCTTAGATCATCTTGTTAACGGATTAACCATGGTCTAGTTCAAATGATTACTTCTCGGCAGCAAAGTCCAACTGCATGGTTGCATACTTGGCGATATCCGCAGCACTAGCTGAGTAATAGCGTTTGTTTTTCTTTATGCTGGCAATCTTTTGCATTTCTTCATCAGTCAAAGCAAAATCAAAAATATCATGGTTAGCTTGAATATGGGCTGGATTAGTTGAACCAGGAATCGTGATAAATCCCATCTGATGATGCCAACGCAAAATGATCTGAGCGTTAGATTTATGATACTTAGCAGCCAAGGCACTAAAAATAGGTTCATTGACTAACTGCTTATCACCATGTCCCAGTGGGAACCAGGCCATCAATCGAGTCCCATAAGGTGCTAACGTTGCTCGCACAGTCGCTTCCGTAAAGTAAGGATGCGCTTCAGCTTGAATGACTTGCGGTTTAATCTCCGCCTGGTCTAGCACCGTCTGTAGTTGTTCACCTTGAAAGTTCGAAATGCCAATCGCTTTAATCTTGCCATCACGGTAAGCCTGTTCCAATTGTCGATACCCGGCCATAAAGTCCCCAGCTGGCTGATGTAAGAACATCAAATCAACATAATCAGTTCCTAGACGTTTCAAGGTATCATCTACGGCATTAGTATCGGTATAAACAGTTGGCCATAATTTGGTACTGAGGAAGATATCCGCACGGTTCACACCAGAAGCTTGCATGCCTCGGCCGACCCCCGTTTCGTTCAAGTAAGCATTGGCGGTATCAATCAAGCGATAACCGGCAGCCAGTGCATCAACTACCGCTTGTTGCGCCTGGTCCACTGACATTTTGAAGGTGCCAATTCCTAAAGCTGGGATTGACGTGCCATTATTTAATTTGAAAGTTGTTTCAGTCATTAATAACCACTCCTAACATATTTTTTAACCCATTGAGACGCCACATCGATTAATAGACCGGCCGATTCTGACCTTCAGTATCGGGATCGGCAATACCGATACTATCATGACTGTACTTGCTTGGATCAGCAATAATGGTCAACACAACATCAGCCACACTCTCACGTGAGCCGGAAACCCCATTGTAGGCTTGGTTCTTGGTCGTAACGACGTACTTAACACCACGATCATTTAACCAAGGTAACCGCAACGTCGTGTAGTCTAAGCCGGAGTCCGCTAAAAGTTTGTCAGACTGAAGCGCCGTTGCTAGACCAGCACCAATTGATTCCGCATTCCACCGGCCAAATTCACCACCGACTTCGTTGTAAATACCTAACACATTGGCGAAGAGTACACGTGAAACATTGTTGGCTTGCATGCCCGCAATGACGCTCTTAGTCAACCGATTCTGTTGATCGTGGTCAACAACCGCAACAAATACCATATCTTGACCAACCATCGCGGCACTCACAGCTGCTGGATCAGTGATGTCACCATCAACCAATGTCACGCGTGGGTTGGCTTGCAGGTTAGCTAAACGATTGGCGTTGCGTAAGAAGAGCGTCAATTCAACATCTGCGAATTGGTCTTCAGTTAAAACCCGGTTTTCAACGATTTGGGCAATTTGCCCGTTAGCTGCTAAAATCATTACTTTTTTTGTCATTATTAAAACTCCTCTATTATTTTAAAATTTAAATTGTCACTGTAATCATTAACTAATTATTTGACTGAACCTGTGCCACCCAGGTAGCCACACGCTGATCGGCATGATCGACTTTATTGCCATCAACAACTAATGCTGATGTGAACCGATTGGCTTGGGCACCATCGGCCTTTAAAATAGCTTTAATCCGCTCAACACTATCGCCTTGACCGTATCCGCCCTCCGTCATAAATGGGGCAAGCTGCTTATGCGTTAACTGGTTTCCATATGCTTCCAAAAAGGCCGTCATTGGATGTGATAACGTCATGGCCCAGATTGGATAACCCAAATAAACGGTGTCATATTGACTTAAATCCGGAACCTGCATGTTTAACGTTGGAAAATCAGCTGATTCACGTTCGGCGTTTGCCCGTGACAGGGTCTGTTGATAATTCGCTGAATAGTGATGTTTGACCACAATTTCTAACAGATCAGCGTGCGTTTGCTGGGCCAGCTTGCTAGCCAACAGTTCCGTACTCCCAGACCGTGAAAAGTAGATAATCAAGCTTTTAGCCGTTTTAGTTAACCGTCGTGTCGGTTGGTTTTGGCTATTGGTATCTTGATTATCAGACTTAGTGCCTGCACCATGCCGCCACTCTCCCGCAGATTTACCCAGTTGATACGCCATTATTGGCTGACCATCAATTTCACCATCCGTGGCACTGGCCTGCCGTTGGATAACCTGTTTATTAGTTTGTTGTCCAAACGATTGTTTACTTAGATTTGTCATCCACACACCTCCAATTAGCCCAATCAACACTAGACCAATACTTATTCTAACGACTAACTTCATCATAGTCCTTTTTTTAGCCTTCACCATTTTCAAAAGCCGGATATAAGGTCATCCCACCATCAATAAATAACGTAATTCCAGTAACATAGCTAGATTCTGATGAAGCCAGCCATGCTGCCCCAGCTGCGACTTCTTCTGGTGTGCCAATCCGATTCATCGGCACCATCTTAACCGTTTGATCATATTGTTTAGGATCAGCAAATTTCTTCGCATTAATCGGCGTATTGATTGCGCCCGGGCCAATGGCATTGACGCGGATATTAGCTTGCGCGTATTCCATCGCAATGGTTTGGGTGAACAACTTCACACTACCTTTGGCAGCCGCATAACTAGCAAAGGTCGGCCATGGAATCCGCTCATGCACGGAAGACATATTAATGATATTGCCCGGCTTATCTTGTTTTTTAAAGTAAGCTAACGCCGTTCGTGACCCCAGGAAGACGCCGGTCTGATCAATCGCCGTGACCTTATTCCAATCAGCCAGTGTGACTTCATGCGTTGGCGATTTGATTTCCATCCCCGCATTATTGACCCAAACGTCCAAGTCACCGAAGTTAGTCAACGCTGCGGTTAATAACGCCTTAACTCCCGCCTCAGTCGCAATATTGGCTTGCACAATTACGGCTTGACCGCCAGCTGCCTTAACTGCCTCGGCAGCTTGTTGGGCACCAACCGGATCGCTATTATAATTAATGACAACCTTCATCTTTTCTTGACCAAAACGTTTTGAAATTGCCGACCCGATCCCTTTAGACCCGCCAGTAATCACTGCTACTTTTCCATTTAAATCCTGATACATCATGGTCACTCCTTCTTACACATACGTTTTATTTTGAAGCTCAGCTCATAACTGGCTCCGTTTCAATGTCTATATCATACGACCTAAATCACGATTTTAAAATTACTAGATAAACATGCTACCATGCGTTCAACGTATAGCCCGTTCTAGCTTCAAAACGCAAGCGTCATCGACTACATAATTAGTACGGCTTAAACAAGCGTAGTCACAATGGCGCCAATGACAACCAATCCCAAACCGCTTAACGTCAAGATTAGCTCACGATGCGACTTGCGTTCATGTAAAAACAGCAAGCCGCCTAACGTTGAAATGACAACTGATAATTGTGACACGACAAATGCGGTATTAACCCCATTCTGGCTCACCGACACAATATATGTCAGTGACGCGATCGAGAACACTAAACCACCTAACACATTTAACCAGCTCACGCGTTCCCGCATAATTTTCAGTTGACCACGGCTCAGCATATAGACTAGTACCGCAACAACCATCCCAATTGATTCTGGCAAAAAGATCGCAATTCCTGACGCAGATAAGGCTTTGGGAATCGCATTGAAGACAATAAATCCAATCGTTGTTAACACTAACATTATGATTGTGCGAGTCTGGTTGTCGCCCGCCTGCTCCTGCCGATCGTGAAGGGATGTCATGATGACGCCAACAACTAGTAGGACAATCCCGATGACGCCAATCACCTTGGCAGCGGTTGTCGCCCATTCACCGAACAAGCAAACACCGACCAATGCCGTTCCCACCAGTTGTAACCCGGTTGAAATTGGCATCGTTTTTGACACCCCGACATTAGCGTAACCAATATACTGACCTAGTTGTCCAATAATCCAGAACGCGCCTGCCACTGCGGCCATTAAAAAGGCCGTCAAATTAATAGTCGGGTGCAAAATCACTTGTCCGATAATACTGACTATTAATGTTCCAATTGCCGTCCCAAAGATTTGATTGATTGGTCGACCACCTAAGCGACTCACCAGTAATGGCAACACGCCCCACGCAATCGCTGGTAATAACATCCATAAAATCGTCATCATTGCTATCCTTCTTTTTTTAAAATTTTAATCGTGCCCGTTATTGAGCTGCACTGTTCGCTGAATAAATAAGATGCTGACTAACTTGCCTAATCTATCGTTACCTTTCGCCGGTTCTTCTTAAGACTAGTACCAAAGATTTGGTCAATCGCCACCGGATCACGGTGATTAAAAAATTGACTATGATGTTGATCTAGAGCTGTGATTTCCCGCATGGCTCGATCATCTAACTCAAAGTCATTAACATTGAGATTCATCGCCATCCGGTCAGCATGCACCGTCTTTGAAACCACCACAAGCTGTCGCTGTAATAACCAGCGTAAAATCACTTGGCTAACAGACTTGCCATACCGAGCACCAATTGCTACTAGCGTGGCATTAGTGAAAATAGCCTGTTTACCTTCAGCAAATGGCGCCCAAGCTTCAACCTGAATGCCCATTGATTGTGCAAATTGAACAGCTTCCGCTTGCTGATACCACGGATTGATTTCAATTTGGTTAACGGCCGGTTTAACAGTAGTCGTTAATACCAAGTTTTTTAATTGATCACTGTAAAAATTAGACACCCCGATGGCCCGAAGCTTGCCGGCTTGATGGGCTTCTTCTAAAGCCCGCCAAGCACCAATCACATCGCCATAAGGTTGATGTAACAAATATAAATCTAAGTAATCTAGCCCCAGCCGTTTCAGTGAGGCATCAATCCCAGCTTTAGCCCGCTCATAAGTCGCATCGGCCACCCATAATTTGGACGTGATGAACAAGGCTTCACGTTTCAAGCGACTCTTCTGGATAGCCCGACCAACGGCAGCTTCATTTTGATAAGCCGTCGCGGTATCAATCGCTCGGTAACCGGCTTGTAAGGCCTGAGTGACTGCAGTTTCGCAAGCTTGGTCATCAACAATCTGGAAAACACCGAAACCGACCCGGGGCATTTCAATCCCATTATTTAACTGGACCTGTTGCTCATCCATGTGATCATCCTTTCTGTGTGCTCATTGAATGATTACATCATAAGCCGAGCCGGAATGTTTGAAAAATACCAGATAAACATGCTACTATACGTTTAGTGTATAGTGTATTTTTAGGAGCTGAGTAAATGATTGAAACTTACTTATTAGAAGAACTCACGGTTTTTGCCAAGACTGGAACGCTGACCCAAACGGCAGCGCAACTAAATGTGACCCAGCCTTCGGTCACTCGGGGCATGCAAAAACTTGAGGACGAGTTTGGGACTCGCTTATTTGCACGCCAAGCCAATCGAATTGCACTCACGCCCGCAGGTGAACTCGCCGCTAAAGAAGCTGCGCGCCTGTTACAAGCCAATTCGGCAATGGTAACCAAAGTTCAAAACTTCGACCGTAGCCAGCACACGACCATCCTAGCCGCAACGGTCCCCGGGCCGCTAATTTTATTGCGACAATTACGAGCGACCTTGGATACCCAGCTTCAACTCGAAGACCAGTTTGTGGCAACTAATGATATTGAAACGGCCTTGACCAACAATCAAGATTCCCTCATCTTCTCCAATCAAGAACTATTGACTGACACGATTGAATCTCAATATGTTGGTGAAGAGCGCTTACAAGTCAACTTGGATCAATTCATGTATCTGGCCAATCAAGCCACTGTCACTTTTGACGAATTAAAAGGCTTAAGCTTCATTGTGATGCGTGCAATCGGACCTTGGAGTGACATTATCAAGGCTAACATTGCGGATGCTAAGTTTATGTACCAAGATGATCGCGAGGCTTTCGCCGAAATTACGGCCCATTCACGTTTTCCATTCTTTGCGACTAACCTGTCACAAAGTGAACCAACCTTCGACGCCCAAGTTAAAGCCGATACCGATCGGGTTGCCGTTCCAATCAGTGACGATAGCGCTCAGATGCCGATTTACGCTAGCTACTTATTGTCACAAAAGCAACGACTATCACCACTAATTCGGCAGCTTCAGCAACAATGGCCCACAACTATTCAGCAGTGAGCAAGCGGCCCAAACGCAGGACTGTGTCTGGTCTAATGAGCAATATTTCTACAAAAAAGTAAGCGAACCAGAATTTTAAAAACTTCTGGTTCGCTTATTATTCGTCACAATTCAAATTGGTTTGATTTAACAACATTTATTAGGTCTACGCTTGTTGTTAGTTGAGCTTGCCGCCTACCGGATAGTTCCTAAAATGCTGGAGCGCCATGGGTCAACGACACGGCTGAGCATTTTAGGAGCCAACCTCTCGACTAAATTTACTGATTGAACTAAATAATCAGCAATTTCTGATTAACGCCGGGCGGACCAGAGTGGCAATTTAAACCAACTAGCACCAAACGTATTAGGATTAACTAAGCATGCCGCTGATTTTTTCGGGCACCAATCACTCCGTCAATCCCGACAACTAACATGCCAAGGAAAATCGCCCAAACCATCGCTGCTGGAAAGACCGTAATGGACAACAGTAGCCCAATGGCTTTAATCAGTAAATCAATGAAGACTGACCGATTATCCAGATTGTATAGCCAGCCAAATTTAGTTTTCGGATTGACCCGCTTCAAAGTAGCCGAGATCAAGATATTGCTGAACGACACTCCTAAAATAATAATGCCATACAGTGCCTGAGCCGTTGCATTGTTGAAATTCTGGGCGACCAGACTCGTTGTATACGGAAAGAATGAAGAGAGAAATAACATTAGTAATGACGCATACACGGTGTGCTCACTAATCTTATTGACCCGCTGCCAGTGACTGTGCTGGGTCGCCCACATGAGACCAATCCAGAAAAATGAGATTGTATACGCCATAAAGTTCTCTCGTAAAGCCCACAATCCCTGTACGCTCACCACTTTCGGCTTTGCCAACTCCAAAACTAAAATCGTCATAATAATTGCTAATACGGCATCTGTAAAAGCTGCCAGTCGTTCTTTATTCAACCTAATCACTCACTTTATCATTTAGTCCAAACCTGTATTTACTATACTACACCACCCCCAATGACGACCATTGGACGCCAATGCGAAATGCACCCTTTATAAAAATAATTTTATTTTTTCAGACAAACCACTTGTCTTCGACCTACTCTAAGCTGGTATCTTAGATAACGTTATCCAGAAACTAGCTGAAAGTGAGCATTATATACAATGAAGACACCAATTTTAAATACCATTGAATCACCAACTAATCTCAAAAGCTTAACTTTGACTGAATTAACAGCCTTAGCCGCTGAAATTCGACAAGTCCTATTGAATAAAGTTAGCCAAACTGGCGGCCACGTTGGTCCTAACTTGGGCGTCGTTGAATTAACGATTGCTTTTCATTACGTCTTTGATTCACCAATTGACAAAGTCGTCTGGGATGTTTCCCATCAATCTTATACGCATAAGATCCTAACCGGTCGTAAACAAGCTTGGTTGGACCCCGCTCATTATGATGATGTCAGTGGCTATACTGCACCTGAAGAAAGTCCGCACGACTACTTCAACATCGGCCATACCTCGACTTCGATTGCCTTAGCAACTGGGATGGCTGTTGCCCGAGATTTACAAGCCAAGCAAGGTAACGTCATGGCCGTGATTGGTGATGGGTCACTATCTGGCGGGCTAGCATTAGAAGGTTTGAATACCGCCGCAACCTTGAAGTCGAACTTGATTATCTTGGCTAATGATAACGGGAGGTCAATCGCGGAAGACCATGGCGGGTTGTATCAAAACCTAAAAGAACTTCGCGAAACCAATGGTCAAGCCAGCAATAACTTGTTCAAAGCAATGGGCCTAGACTATCGCTATGTCGATCAAGGTAATGATCTTGCCACGATGATTGCCGCCTTTAAAGCGATCAAAGATATCGACCACCCGATTGTCTTACATGTGCATACTGAAAAAGGCCGCGGCTATGCGCCAGCGTTGGCCAACGAAGAAGCCTTCCACTGGCATGTTCCCTTTGACTTAAAGACTGGTCAGACTTTGCATCCAAATACCAAGGAAAGTTATACCGACACGATTCATGCCGTTTTGGAAGGCGAATTAACAAACCAACACACACCGTTGACAGCCATTACGGCGGCGATTCCCGGCATGTACGACTTAAAACGTTTCGGCAACCGCCATCCGGAACGCTACTTCGATGTTGGTATCGCCGAACAAGAATCGATTACCTTTGCGGCTGGTCAAGCCCAACAAGGTTTACGGCCAATTGTCTTCCATTCTGGGACGTTCTTGCAACGGGCTTACGACCAATTATCACACGACTTGGGCATCAACAAGTTGCCCGTGACTATCATGGTCGCCGGTGGCAGTATTAGTGCTGGCGACCCGACCCATCAAGGTATCTTCGACGTGGCCATGTTAGCCAACATCCCTGGCTTGACGTACTTAGCGCCAACAACTAAGGAAGAATTAGCCGCGATGATGCGCTGGTCCTTACATCAAACGACCGGTCCCGTGGCCATTCGCGTACCAAGTAACGCCGTTCATTCGGCCGACCTAACCGACTTTGACGTCCATCAATTACGGACCGTGCATGCTGGGCAACAAGTCGCGTTATTAGGTGTTGGTAGCTTATTACCACTCGCTGAACAAGTGCAGGGTCAACTAGCTGAACACCAAATCGATGCAACCGTGATTGACCCGCGGAACTTATCTGATTTAGATGCAACCGGGTTGACCGCTTTGCAAGCTCATCATCAATTAGTCGTGACTTTAGAAGAAGCCAGCTTAAGTGGTGGCTTTGGTGAAAAGGTCAGTCGCTTCTATGGTGATACGGACATGCACGTCTTAAACTTTGGGGCAGCCAAACGCTTCAATGATCGTGAAACGACTGCTGAACTCTGGCATGAATTTAAGTTAACACCAGATCAAATCATTACGGCCATTCAAAAAGCCCTCGCTAAATAAGTACCACTCGCTTCAACAGCCGCCAGCAAATCGCTAGCGGCTGTTTGTGTGTTTAGAAAATGTCATTCTTTGACAGGCCGCATGTAAACCGACATACTGAATCCAAGCCAAATTCACGGAGGGTTTTATATGTCAGCTGATCAAGCCTTACTCATCATTGATTACACGAATGATTTTGTCGCCGATGCCGGTGCCTTAACTTGTGGCGAACCCGGCCAAGTCCTCGCGCCTAAACTTATTGAACGGGCCGATGCCATGCAGCAAAGCGATGGTTGGGTCCTCCTACCGACCGATGTGCACACCCCGCACGATCCGTATCATCCTGAGACCAAGCTCTTTCCGCCCCACAATGTTCGTGAGTCTTGGGGGCGTGACCTTTATGGCCCGGTTAAAAACTGGTTTGATCAACATCAAGCTGACGACCAGGTCTGGTTATTCGATAAAACCCGTTACAGCGCCTTTGCCGGAACAGACTTAGATCTGCGCTTGCGTGAACGCCATATCACTACGCTAGAACTCGCTGGTGTTTGTACTGATATCTGCGTCTTGCATACCGCTGTCGATGCTTATAATCTTGGCTACCAACTTGTGATTCACCGTAGTTGTGTGGCCAGCTTTAATCCCACCGGCCACAGTTGGGCGTTGCAGCACTTTGCCAATAGCCTCGGTGCCACCGTGATCTAACCAAAATCCCCTGTCAATCATTGCAACGATTGACAGGGGATTTTTTGTTTTTCATAGTCTTAACTTGCCGTTCACCTAAAACACTCGTCAAAACTAAATCGCCACTGACGCATCACGATGCTGCTATTTAACGGCGGACGGCCCAGAATTGGTTCAGTAGTGGCGTTTATCTTAGTCATGGGTTGTCGACTTAGATAATCTCCGGCTTGTGAAACCGCGCTTCGGCTCGCAGTTTCAGCCAATCCTGGGCCAACCAGAGTGGCAAGTTTAATCCTACTAATTGTCGATTTAATAGCGGGCGACCATAATCAGGCCCCGCTTAACAACTGGCAACTTCAACACTGGGCTCGTCTTGCGGTCAGCTTGCTTGGCGGTTGCCGTCACTTGATATTTCTTAGCCGTAATCCCATTCAGATGGAATAACGCTGGGGTACTGCTACAATACTGCTTCACTAACCGATGATCACGTTGGTCGATCGTAATCACGCTGGCTTTAGGGACATTGAGTGTGACTAATAGCGTATCGGGTACCCCGCTGCGGTCAATTTGAACCATCGTCGGCGCCTTCGTGGCATAGCGGCTAGGACCATACGTGTAAAACTTAGTAACACGTTGTCCTTTCTGGTTAACGCCGTATAGTTTAAAATCACGATAACCGCTGAACGCTTTGGTCACTTTAAATTTTCGGGCCTTAACAGTAGCCGTAACCTTTTTAGTTTTGCCATATTGGAGTACGACTTTTTTCACTTTCGGACTAGCTTTCCCAGCAAACGTAGCAGCCTTTTTAGCGGCATGATACGTCACCGCCGTGGCCGACAATGCCGGCTTGGCACTGGCAGTCGCAACGGGCGCCCCCACGGCTAAGCCCATCACAACCGCGCCTAATAAACTACTGGTTAAAATCACTTTTTTCATGATAATCCCCCCAATTAATGCGGTACAACTAACTCTGGACGTCATTATAACGAGCCGTTATCTCAAGTACCAGTATTGTTGATCTAAAAGCGTAAGTAAGTTAAGTATTAACTGATTCACGCAGTTGCATCGCTTAACCTAACTAGTATAATTTTGACTTAGGGGGGGATTCACAATGACCAACACTAATCGCACCACTTTAATGCAAGCCATCGATACGGCTTACAATGACGCTGAAGTTCAAAAGTTGCCGGACTTAACGAAACTTTTATTAAAGTCCGCCCAACAACTTGAAAGCGGCCGTGACGACCATCAAGTCGCCGGTGAACTACATCAAGCTTTAAAATATTGGGGGATGGCCCACTTACATGGACCGAAAGCTTTAGATCCATTATCACAACTTTTAACTGATAATAGCCGCGGCTTAGCTTATCAAAAACCTTACGCACCACAAGACTAATTAAAGCCGTCAGAAAAAACGTGTTCGGAAAAATCCGAACACGTTTTTTGATTCACTAATTAGCTGCGGTTTCAACCCACCGCTTCAATAAGAAGACGTTTAGCGCCCCTTCAACTAAGATAACCACGGCCATTGCCGCTAGTGCTAACCAAAATTGACCCAGGTCAGTGCCATTAAAGGTAATCCGGGCGAACCAAGCGACGCCATGCACAATGAAGCCAGCGACACGTATCGTGATGAAGATAACGATCACATACACGACCACGTTTAAGGCCCGTTGCCGGAACTTCGGCAAGAAATTGCTGGTCGCACTCGTTACCAAGTGTACGAACGAAATCGTGCTCCAAATGAGTAACGCCGTCATTAAGCTAACCAACAGCATCACGATTATTGGCTCAACCACATTCGAACCCACCGTTGCCATCGGCGGTAACATGCCACTAATTCGTGACCAACCTAACCAGAAGGTCAGACCGTATAATACGGCTTGGACAACCATAAAGTAAACTAAGGTGGCTAATGATGATAACAAATTCATCAGATAAAAGCGCGTTTCTTCAATCGGAATCAGGCGGAAAGTATCCGCCGTATAAGCTTTTTCCGTGCTAACCGCCAGGAGGATAAACCCAACGACATAAGGCAACATTGACCAACTCGCCGTTAAATAAAATAACGTTGCTAAGTTAAAATTGCCCTTAATGGCCGTCCAGATACCAGTGACCGCCACCGCAATCAGTTCCAGCAGAATCATTTGATTAATTTGCCGAAACTTCGTCCAGCCCATCGTCTTAAATAAGGCGCTCATCTTAGTCATGGTCGACACCTCCTGCATACAAGCTTTCATAATAATCTTCGATATCCATCCCGGATTCACTCCGAATGGTATCAGTCTTTTGATGCACCGCAATCGTCTGATCCTTAACGACCACAATTTCATCCAAGATTGGCGCAATTTCAGTGACATAATGATCACTAATCAGCATCGTGGCATTATCCGGCTTCCACTGAATAATACTACTGATAATCTTCTTGCGACTCATGCTATCAATTCCACCAAACGGTTCATCCAACAAGTATAAATCAGTCTGCCGCGCTAACGTCAAGGCAATGATTAACTTTTCACGCATCCCTTTGGACAGCGCCAATAACTTTAACTCACCGTTTAGCTGTAAGAAGTCAGCCAATTCATGATAACGATTCAAATCGAAATCAGAGTAGACAGTTTGGTAGAAGTCAACGACTCGACTAATCTTCACATTCTTGTTGAAACCATGTAACTGTTCAGAAAAGCTAACGTGCGCTTTACGCGCCGTGGCCGTCGTGGCATCACTGACCATTATATCGCCAGACCCTTGGGCACTCCCGGTAATCAAGCGCATCAGTGTGGTTTTTCCGGCCCCGTTTTCACCAAGTAACCCCACGATTTTTCCGGTTTCTAAAGTCAGATCAATATTTTTTAAAATTAATTTTTGATTGCGTTTATACGTCAATCCTTGAATGGCTAAAACATTAGGCATTTTGCCCCGCCCCTTTCTGTTCGATATACCGTTTCAAACTCGCGATAATCTCCTCATCAGTTAAATTCAATGCGTGTAGTTGCTCGTAGACCTGTGCCAATTGCGTCATCACTAACTGCTCCTTTAGTTGGGCTAATCGGGTCGTATCGGCCGTGACAAAGTTACCTTTGCCCCGTTGCGATTCGATTGTCCCCTCCGTAATCATCTCACTAAGCGCCCGTTGCACGGTATTAACATTAACCGTTAAGTCGACCGCCAATTGGCGAACTGCCGGCAACTTATCACCAGGATTCAACGTGCCCGTCAGCATCTCATGATACAGATAATTTTTGATTTGATAGTAAATCGGGACCTTATCGTCAAATTTCAATTTGTTCTACCTCCCTAGTGTTATATTTTACTATTACACTATAACATAAAGGCAACCCTTTAGCAAGCATAAAACTGCCACTACGGTTGGGCTGGATTGACGCTGGAACGTGGTGGCCACGTTTGCAAGCCAAAGTACGGTCTTGCAAGCCGGGCTTTTACTAGGTCGGGAAAGGTGTCACCCAACCAAGTAAAATTTCACCACTGAGCGTCATCCAGCCCGCCCTGCGCTAATTTGCTTCCTTTAGTTTAATTATTTCAGTTAAATAATCGCTTCTCAATCAAAAATAACTGCTAATACTAGAATACAAACTCAAACTTTAGCCACTACCAATTGATAGCTATCCTTACAGGACAGCTCTAGGTCCCCAGTCAGTCAACGCCGGGCGGGCCAGCATTGGCTCAGTGGTGTCGTTTGACTTAGTCGGTGATTTTTCCGGCTTAGTCAAAGCCCGGCTTTTGAGACCGCCCTTCGGCTCAAAAACGCGGCCACCACGTTCCAGCCAATGCTGGCCCAACCAGAGTGGCAAATAACACTAAAAAAACGAACCAGTTTCACCAACCAGTTCGCCATTAATTAATTCACATATTGGGCCAAAAATGCCCGCACATGTTGTTTATAAGTCTGATACCCATGCGTAATCGCCGTCGTGTGCGCCGCGCCTTTAACTAACCAGAGTTCTTTTGGTTGATGCGCATTGCGATAGAGTGTCTGCCCCATCTTAGTTGGAACAAAGGTATCCTTCGTTCCGCTAATAATCATAATGGGCAGATGGTTCTTGCGAATCTGTGCGACGGCATCGGCTTCACCGAATGTATAGCCAGCCCGCAACTTCGTAATGCCACTCGTCACATCGACCAACGGAAAGGCTGGTAAATGATAGAGTTGACCAGCTTGGTAACTAATAATTGCCTTGGCACTCGTGAACGGACTATCAACCACATAAGCTTTGATCTGCGGTAATTGTGGATCACCACTCGCCATGGTCATCCCAGCCGCCCCCATACTGATGCCACTCATCACGATCTGCGTTGTCTTGGTCCGTTGAACCACCGTCTTCGCCCATTGCAAATCATCTTGACGTTCTAGCCAGCCATAGCCCACGGCCTGACCTTGACTCGCACCGGCCGCGCGGGCATCTGGCACCAGGACATTGTAGCCTAGCTCATGATACATGCCAGCCCACGCACCCATTAATGATTTATTGCCCGCAAAACCATGCGCTAACACAACCGTCTTGTTCGACCCGGCCTTGGGGACGTACCAAGCCACTAACTTCAACCGGTCCTTCGAAGTGATGTGCCAAGTCTGCTTCTTAACATGCGCATACCAATACTTTTCCCGATAAACCGGGCTCCGCTTCGATAGCGTCGTACTCTGGGTCACAAAAGCCTTATCCCCACGCGCAATCGCCACGTGATAAAAATAACTTCCGGCCCCAATCAGACCGCCACCAACAATTAAAATCAAGACGCCCAGCGTTATCCACCATTTTTTCATCATTTCCGCCAACCTTATGTCTTTTTCGATAGAAATATTGCCACTACCAACATGATAACGTTTATAATTAAAGATAACTAGAGGGTGTTTGCAGTTAGCGCTTAGCCAACCACAACCACCCAGCATATCGGAGGACAAGCGATGCATTATTCAGAAACGTGGGACTTAGACACTATCTTCGCTGGCGGTATCGATTCACCAGCCTTAGCCACTAAGCTGACCACCATTAAACACCAATTACATGATACGCAGACGACCTTAACCAACTGGCGCGCCGACGCTGATACGCCAGCTTACGACTGGTTCTTACAAATCGTGACGGACTTGCAGCATATCGAAGCGGGATTACAGCAAAGTGAAGTCTTTGTCGTGGCAATCCAATCCGCCGATGCCAGCAACACCAAAGCGGGAACCATTTTAAATCAGCTTTATCAACTTGATAATCAGCATGAAAACCTGATGACACAATTCAAGAAAAAGCTCGTTGCGCTACCACAAGAGACTTTCACGAAAATTATCGGCCAACCGGAACTACAACCGATTGCCTTTAACTTAACCGAAATGCGCAAACAAGGCTTGGCTTTACTCGATGATCAGACGGAAGCCTTGATCAACAACTTAGCGGTCGATGGCTTTCAAGGTTGGAGCGACCATTACGATACGTTAGTTAGTCAAATGACCGTTCCTTATACCGATGACGCGGGTCAAGTTCACCAGTTATCCGCGGGCCAAGCACAAAATATGCTGGCAGCCGCCATGCCGAATCAGCAACGCGCTAAGCTGATGGCCAACTGGGAAGCGGCTTGGCAACAAAACGCCGCACCTTTTGCAGATACGTTAAACCACTTAGCCGGCTTTCGACTTCAGAATTATCAAGCGCACGGGACAACCGACTTCTTACGCAAACCGCTCGAATTGAACCGGATGAGTCAAGCAACGTTGGACACGATGTATCAAGTTGTCGCCAACAGTCAGGATCTGTTACTACATTATTTAAAGCGCAAAGTCGCGTTAATGGGTAAGACCCAGCTCGACTGGCAAGATGTGGAAGCCCCACTGACGCTAGGGACCGCCACTAATACAATGACTTACGATCAAGCGGCCAACTTCGTGATTACCCATTTCCAGACTTTTAGTCCTAAAATGGCCAAGTTAGCCAAGTACGCGCTGGACCATCGCTGGGTCGAAGCTGAGAATCGACCGAATAAACGTCCGGGCGGTTATATGGATAACTTGCCAGAAACTGGTGAATCACGGATCTTTATGACCTTTACCGGCTCGCCGAACGATACCGCCACGTTGGCACATGAACTGGGGCATGCGTTCCACGCCGACGTGATTAAAGACTTACCGCTTTGGCGTCAAGACTACGCCATGAACGTCGCTGAGACGGCCTCCACCTTTGCAGAATTAATCGTCGCCGATGCCAACGTTAAAGCTGCTCCCGATACCGCCACCAAGTTGAACTTATTGGATGCCAAGATGCAAAATCCATTAGCGATGTTCTTGGATATTCGGGCGCGTTATTTATTTGAAACCAGCTTTTATCAAGCTCGGCAACAGCACGTGGTCACCCCGGCTAAATTGTCAGACCTAATGTTAACGGCGCAAAAGACCGCTTATGGCAACGCTTTGACCACCTACCACCCAATGTTTTGGGCCAGCAAGCTGCACTTTTACATTGCCGATGTACCGTTTTACAACTTTCCGTACACCTTTGGCTATCTCTTCAGCCTTGGCTTGTACGCTCAAGCGAAGCAACAGCCCGACTTTGAAGACCGCTATATCGCCTTACTTCGCGATACGGCGAATATGTCGACCGAAGCCTTGGCGAAAAAGCACCTCGGCGTTGACTTGACGAAACCGGACTTTTGGCAAGCTGGGGTTGCCTTGATCAAACGTGATATTGATGAATTTATGGCCTTATCCGCGCCATTATTATGATGAAGAAATGGATGTGAGTAGATGTTTCCAGAACGTTTAAGAGCTTTACGCCGCGGGCAAAAGATGACACTCGGCCAATTAGCCGAGGCCCTCAATCATTTGCCGGACACTGAATTGACCCATCGCAAAAACACCGCCGCTCAGATTGGCAATTGGGAACGGAATTTACGGACACCGTCTTACTTAGAAGTCCGTAAATTGGCTGAATTTTTCCACGTCACGACCGATTATTTATCCGGCCGGGCTGACCAAGAAGAATATGACTTAGGCCGGATTTTCTTATCCGGTAAGCCCCTAACCTTTAATCAAGAACGGTTATCGAGTGAAGATCGCTATGAACTCTTCCAATTAATGAACGGTTATCTCCACGGTCGTCAACAACGGGTCACCCCTGATGCTGATGGACAAGAAGAACTAGATTTACATTTTGATAATTAGGAGTTTTTTTCATGAAACCCAAGCAACTCAAACAATTAAAAAAGCGGCTCAAAAAAACAACTGCTAAAAAGGCCGTCCCTTATATTGCGCAAATGACCAAATACCGAGCGCTTTTTAAAGACGACCCGCAAGTGCTTGTCTTAATTAATAATGTTCTCGAAGCAGATCGGCTATTAGCAGCCGGTCTCGCACCACAGCCGTTGCCGGTCTTACAAGTGCCAGACGATTTTCAAGATCAATTAATGACCCGGATTAACGCCACCTACCCCCCCCATGATCCCGCCGGCGACGCGGAATGGGACCGGCTTTCAGCGGCCTTGCCAAAAGTTGACCAGTTGTTACGTGACTTTCGCGACTACCTTGAAGATCAATACGGCATGTGGGCTTACATTAATGCACCATTCTTAAAGGACCTCGCTGAATTTGTTGGCAACCAGCCCGTCTTGGAAGTTATGGCGGGCAATGGCTATATCTCTAAAGGCCTGCAAAACTTACATCCGCAACAACGCATTATCACGACTGATTCTAAGGCTTGGACCAAGGAGGCTGATAATCAGACTGGCAAGCATCCAGTCACGACGATTGAAGGCCTTGATGCCGTTAGTGCGTTCGAGAAATATGCTGCCGATATCGATTATGTCGTCATGTCATGGTCGCCCGATAAACTGACAATTGACTGGGACTTACTTCAAGCCATGCGTGCCAGTGACCACCAAGTGCCATTGATTTGTATCGGTGAACAATATGGTGCTACTGGGTCCAAGCAGTTCTGGGACCAAGCAATTTATCAAGACGGTGCTGCCGTGGACAAATTGAATGCCCACTACCGGCCATTTGATCTCATTCATGACCAAGTCTATGTGGTGCGCTAATTATTAATTGCCACGCTAGTTGGTCCAGAATCGGCTGGAACGTGGTGACCGCGTTTTCGAGCCATAGTACGGTCTCGAGAGCTGGGCTTTCACTAAGCCGGAAAACCACCGACTAAGTGAAACGGCACCACTGAGCCAATTCTGGGCCGCCCGTCGTTAATTAACCAGTAGCTTATAGTGGACTACCAAAACAAATACACACTTCGACTTATCTTTACAACAAACGCTGGTTACGGCAGCTCAATGAGCATTCGTAACCAGCGCTTTTTCTATCTTTAATTCAAATCAAATGATGGGGTGGCCGATGCGCTAACCAGTACGCGTACCCAACCGCGCCCCCACCGGACAGAAATGCCAACCCAACCATCAATACCTGTGTTAAGGCAACATCCAGACTACTTAATGCAATACCTAATAAGCCGCCTGCCACAAACAACCAACCGCCCAGCGTGTTCGTTTTCCGCCAAATCTCTGGCGACTGATAGGTCCATGGCACCCGAATCCCCAGCGTATGATTGCGTGGCGCATCGACACAAAGCAGACCGACGATGCCAAATACCAAGCCCAGTCCGATCGCCGTCTGATTAGCGGTGCGAAACAAGCCCGGCAACAAAACGACAGCTAGACTATAAGCCACCCAACCGATTGCCCAATGCATCGCCACTTGCCAACGCTGCCACTGATAACTTTTAGCTAAGACAAACGGCGCGATTAAGGACAACAGATAGACCGTAGTGATTGGCACGAGTAAATGCAAGGTTAACGTCACTTTCGGTAAATGTAACTTTGCTGGCAACCATAACCAACCTAATAACATGATGTTTAAGCCACTTAGTAACACTGTCCATAACCGCCAGCGCGCTGCTTTTAGCATGTTCATCGCCTACTTTCAATTATGCCCCATCAAGTACAGGGCAACTAAAATTGCGACAATTTCCAGACCAATTAAATAGCCATAAAACCACTTTTCGCTAATTGAATACACCTTATCCCCCGAAACCACCTTAGGGATGCCAACCACAAAAATAGCGATAACCGGGTACACACCTAGACCGGCTAAGCTCATCGCAACCAAGGGATCTCCATTAGCTTGACCTTGCCAATGTAACCACCAACCTAAGCCCAGGACTCCGATAAGCGCCCCGGTTGGTAAAACTGCCATTAATTTTCCCATTCCATCCTCCAAAGCTTGGCCCAACACCATTGTTACCTAGTGTTCAGCCAAGTAAGCTAAGCAACTAGCGACAATCAGCCAACCCCTAGCTGTGTCGATACTACCTTAATCAAGCTTCCCTGGAGCATCGTTTAATTGTACACAATCAGATGATAACATAATCACTAATTTATTAGCCAATAGTTACGGTTACTAGGTCGCACAAATGGGTTTGAGCTTAGTATAAGGGCATTCCCTGATTATCACCCATCAACCGGACTTGTTAATTATCTTAGAATTAAAACCTAGTCTGTTGATAATTAAATTTTTAGACCTGTATAATGATGGTAACTAAATACCAAACAAGCATTGTGGTATTAAGTCAAGGAAGGATGATGGCGAAGCTTAATAGAAATCAGCGCTTTGAAGGTATACTTCCCC
>NZ_BJDK01000039.1 GCF_005405105.1 Lactiplantibacillus dongliensis | reverse complement strand
GGAAGTATACCTTCAAAGCGCTGATTTCTATTAAGCTTCGCCATCATCCTTCCTTGACTTAATACCACAATGCTTTTTTAACTTGTCATTAGCATACATGCAAAAAGCATGCCAATTAGTGTATCACTTTAATTCTGCTTGATGCGTTTCTAACAATTGCACAATATAATACGTTTCGGCTGCTGAAAAGGCGAGCTGCAATTGATCGGTAATCTGTTGATTGGCCGTTGTCACAATTGGATACCATGGCGATTCGTCCAAGGTCGTCATCTCTTCGGCTGGCGCGGTAATCTGGTCTTTAATTGCGGTGCGTTCTAACGCGCCCGCCAGATGCATAATTAGATCAATCCGAAACGCATTCGGCATCGGCTTCGCTAGTTGCTTGCCAATCGTTTCACTATACTGCCATAGAATCGTCGTCAACTTACGCGGATTTAAGAAAGTAAAGTAATCCCCTAAGTACCGCTCACATAATTCTGGCGTCAGTTCTTTTAAGTCCGTCAGCTTGCTTTGCGGGGCGTTTAAACCCATCGCTAGTTGGTCGATGAACTTCTCTCCACCACCTTGTAGCAATTCCTCCAGTGAGATAAACGGCACCTTTAGGTCGGGCTTCGCAATCCCCGTCGCCGCAATAATCTGATACGATTGATTGATCTGTGCTAAACGTTCCTGCATATTCACAACCGACACTGGGAACACAGTAATGCCTTCAATAAAGTTCTGAGCTAATAAACTATCCAAAATCGTCTTAATCCGTTCCGCCGTCCCGACACCCGTCGAGCAAATCGCAATAATCGCACGATGATTAGCGTCCACGGTCGGTTCTGGTTGCGGTGCATCCGCCGGGGCGGCTGTCGGCAAATTCCGTGAGATCCGCGAATAGCCTTTAAACCCAACTAACTCATGATAAATCGTATCCAGATCGCTATCAATCAAACTGGCTTTACGTACCGCCTCTAGCACAACTGGGGTGGTCACCATATCAATCGTGCGGATCTTAATATTGGTTGCCGCTTGAATGCGTTTGCCAAAGGTCGTTAGTGAGCCCATATCGACCAACATTAAGACCCCATTTCCCGCATCGAGCTTAATAATCTGCTCTTTGATCCGGGTATAGGCCACGTTGGGATCCATGTCTAGCGGCATATCAAACGCGCCGACATCATAGTCATCTAAGAGCTGACCCACCACTTGCGCCATGGAAGAAGCGGTACTCATCCCATGCGCTGCGACTAACACGCCAATCTTGCCATCCATCTGCATCGACTTTAATGAAATCAATAAAATAGCTAAATAATAAACTTCCGATTGTGGAATGGGTAAATGATAGCGTTCGTCTAACGCATGCTTTAAGTACTGGGCAGCCTTGATCTCAGCCGGATAGTCTTTAACCATCGCTAACATATCCTGGCTCATCTGCCGCATCGGCTTTCCCGCCTGAATGCGCTTGATGAACGAACTGATATGCAAGCTAACCGCATAAATAAAATTATCTTTAAAGTTATAACCAAGCATCTCCTGGATCGTCGCTTGAGCCGTTTTGGTAAAGTCGATCACGTCTTGATCAACGATTTCAGCGAGCTTGTTTTCCGGTGAGATTTCCATCTGCGTCTGCTTGTAAAATGACTTCAGATGTAAGTTAATGTCGGTCGTAATAAATCGATTGATATGTTCCTTATCTAAGCCTTCACGCCGCAACAACGACGCTTTATCGCCAATAATCTCGTATAAATTATAAGGTAATTCATAATTATCATTTTTATTGCGTAGTGGCATCGGCCCATCATTCGGCTTGACTATTAGAAACGGATCTAACAATTCCGAAATGGCGCCAAGTTCATGCCGATTCGATGCTACAGTCACTAGGCCACCGCGAATATTCTCGGGTAAGTCATCCATCGTAATATCGATTTCCGAATCATTCTCAATACTGTTCACGAAGCCTTGCGCACAGACCAACTGAATGTTGGACTTTAATTGGCCAACGTTCCCAAACGTCACGGAACCCAGTAAGGCCTGGACCACATCTTCAGTCAAACGAATCTGCTTATTAATCCGGTTAGCTTCAATGGAAAGTAAGGCTTTTAATAGCTCTAGCCGTTCTTTGGCTGAACGGTCGTTAAAGGCTGGCAATTGAATCGTAATCGGAATCCGGCGCACGAACGTCTGTAATAAAGAACTTTTCGGATCTTCCGTCGTGGCACAGACTAACCGCACGTTAGCATGATGGCTCTTAGTCGTTTCACCTAACCGTGAATACGTCCCGTGATCCATAAAGTAGAAGATCATTTCCTGACCTTCTGGCGGGAGCCGGTGGACTTCATCTAAGAACAACATGCCGCCATCCGCTTCTTGAATCAAGCCATCTTTATCTTCATTGGCGCCAGTAAAGGACCCTTTAATGTACCCAAATAAGTGTGACATCAACAATTCTGGATTATGGGCATAATCCGCACAGTTAAAGGTAATTAACCCTTGGGGATTGGTTAACACGTTCTGCGATTCTGCAAATTGATACATCGTATTCGCAAAATAAGTCTTCCCAGACCCAGTCGGGCCAATTACTAACGTATTCAAGCCCCGGGGTGGATAGAGAATAGCCGCTTTCGCTTGTTCCACTTGACCTTGTAAACTTTCTTTAGCCCCAATCATGCTATCAAAGAGATCATGGGTCGTGTCATAAGTCACGGGTGCTTGGGGATGGACCTTAGCTGGCCGCGACTTGGTTACCTTGGCCTTAGTCGCAGTGCCAACTGAAGTCGTAGCCACGGTTGCCGGGATCACGGATCCCGATGGCACGTACCGCACTGGCCGACCAGATAACTTCTCTAAGTCACCATCGCGTACTAACGTATTTAATTCTTTACTGACGTTCGAACGGGCCAATGCCAGTGCTGCGGCCACCGCTTTAGTCGTCAGACCACTCGCGTCCCCATACTGACAAACGTAGTCGTAAATTCGAGCTTTTCTAGTCAATCACGTTCGCTCCTTTTGATCATTCAGTAACCGGTTGCAATTTTAAGTGTATTGATACACGTTGATACTCTACAGTTTAACACACAGTGTGTTGATACACTATTCACTTGGACGCAAAATCGATTGTTCGCGATAAAACAATTGGTCAATCCGGTCGTTAGTCCCGCTGTTATTAGTTTCCTTTCTGCAATTACCACAGTTAAGGCTTGTGAAAACTTCAACTTGAAAGCTTGGCCCATTGAGGAATCGTTAACGCCGTTTTTCACCCTAACACTAGTATCGAGATACGGATAAAATCAACTAGCACCATTGAAACAGCTGATAATGGCCGATTATAGCGTTAAAAAAAGAAGCCATTCAATTGAATGACTTCCTTGTAACTACTTCAAATAACTATCACGATTCTTACCTTTAAATAATCGCTTCATCACATCAAAGAAGCTCAGTGATTGCAACATGCGATCCGGCGAGATATACTTCCGAATCACGCGCAATACTTTTTTCGGGTTCTTCGAAGAAAACGCGTAAGTCCCATTCTTCTTAGTCTTCAGTGCGTATCGTGGAATCCAGCGCCCTTTGAACATCACCGAAACAATCACGATATCCACCTCATCCCATGGAATCTGGATATAGTTACGAATATTGCGGTCATCATAAAATTCAAAACCCTTATCACCGATCATAATTTTGCCATAATCGGTTAACCCTAGATGAGAATTACCGGCAATTACTAAGTCGACTTTTGTATTGATTGATTGGACCATTTGACTTACTCCATTTCTTTCTCTTGATAACACCGATTATACGGCGCCGGCAGCTTTTTGGCAAAGGCGCCGTTTAAACAAAAAGGGATGAACCCGTTGGAGTCCATCCCTCGATCTAAGTCAGTGACTCAGATTGAATCAAATGCTTTTTACATAACACCAAGGACATGCATGATAACACCAAAGGCGAATAAGCCGAAGATGATGATGATTGGTGAAACTTTCTTCTTTAATAACCACATGCAGAGGAAAGTAATAATAAGTGCAGCTAAACCTGGAATCAATTGATTCAAGTTATCTTGCAAGGTCGTAACCTTGTACTTGTCCAATGATAAACCAGCTTTTTGTTGAACTAAGGCTTCTTTGACACCTTTAGCACCGGCTGGCAATTTGTTCCAGTCAATGTAAGCACCAGAAGCTTGTTTGATACTTGAAACTTTAACCGGACTGAAGTCAACATTGACCCACCGTTCGATTAAGGCTGGCAAGATGAACATCCCTAAGATTGAAGCACCTTTAGTGATGTCTTGCAAAATACCACCAGATAAGTCATCGGTAATCGCAGACCCAGCTTTGTAGCCAAGTTCTTGTGTATACCACATGAAAGCCATCCGAATGATATTCCAAACAACGAAGTACAAGATAGGGCCCATGATACTACCACCCAAAGCAAGGGAAGCAGCTAAGGCACCAATAATAGGCTTAGCAGTGAACCAGAACACAGGGTCACCAACACCAGCCAAAGGACCCATCATCCCAACTTTAACCCCTTGAATCGTAACGTCGTCAATGGGAGCCCCATTAGAACGTTCCTCTTCAAGCGCCATGGTAACACCAATAATTGGTGAAGCCACGTAAGGATGAGTGTTGAAGAATTCCATATGACGCTTCAAAGCAGCGGCACGGTCTTCTTTAGTAGTATATAACTTCTTTAAAGCTGGGATTAATGAGTAAGCCCAACCACCGTTTTGCATACGTTCATAGTTCCAAGAACCTTGGAGGAACGTCGAACGCCACCAAACATGAATACGATCACTTTTAGTTAATTTAATTTGATCAGCCATTTTAGTTTTCCTCCTTCACTAATACTTGTCGATAATGTCGCCGACAGGGTCACCAGTATTGGAACCACCGCCACCGTTACCTGAACCACCCATCTTAGAAAGGTTCAAGTAGATTAAGGCCATGGCAACACCGATACCACCTAAGGCAATCAAGGTTAATTCAGAAATCGCAGCTAAGACGAAACCTAAAACGAAGAATGGCCATACTTCACGAGTAGCCATCATGTTAATAACCATGGCATACCCAACGGCAACAACCATCCCACCACCGATTGACAAACCATCAGTCAACCAAGTAGGCATCGCGTTCAACATTGCTTTAACAGGGCCAGCACCAACGGCTAAGATTAAAGCAGCTGGAATAGCAATACGAAGACCTTGCATTGCAATGGCGATCATTTGCCACATATCGATTTTAGCAAAGCTACCTTCTTCAGCAGCACGGTCCATGATGTGGACGATCAAGGTTGCAATCGTACGAGCAAGAATAGTGAGTAACAAACCAGCAACGGCCAAAGGAACGGCAATCGCAATGGCTGATGAAACTCCGGCACGGCCTTGGCCACCAAGTACTAAAATAATTGCAGATGCAATGGCAGCTAATGCAGCATCAGGGGCAACGGCAGCACCAACGTTTGACCAGCCTAAAGCGATCATTTGAAGACTACCACCTAAGATGATACATGGGACTAATTGTCCGGTAACTAAGCCGATTAAGGCGCACGCTACAACTGGTTGATGGAAATGGAATTCATCCAAAATACCTTCCATACCAGCTAAAAATGCGACTAATACGACTAAAATCATTTGAATCGCGTTCAAATTCATGATTTAATCCTCCATTTTTCTCCGATAGTTAATTAATTGTTTGCTTGTTCTTTCAACATCTTTTCAGCTTTATCCATGATGTGATCGAGGTTATCTTGACCATCAGTTGGTACTTTACGAACGTCCATCTTGACGCCCATCTTTTCCAATTCATGGTAAGTATCGATATCATCTTGGCTAAAGGCCAAAACTTTGTTTGGTTGAACTTTACCAGCAGAGTGTGCCATTGACCCAATGTTTAAGGTATCCAATGGAACACCGCCCTTGATGGCTTTCAAAGCATCTTGCGGTGTTTCGAATAAAAGCAAGGCCTTTTGACCACCGAAGTGTTTGTCATCCTTAGCTAACTTGATCATTTGATCAATTGGTACCACGTGGGCTTTAACCCCATTTGGTGCCGCTTGGATAATCATTTGAGTCCGTAAGTTGTCTTTAGCAACGTTATCAGAAACAACGATAATCCGAGTTGGGTTAACTGTTTTACTCCAGGCCGTTGCAACTTGACCGTGAAGTAACCGTGAGTCGATCCGAGCCAATACATAATCGAATTTCCCAGGACGACCAGCGTTTGCTGAGTTGTCAGCTGCCGCTTTAGGTGCTTCCTTAGGTGCTAATGCTTCTGGCCGAACCTTCACACCGTCTTTTGCTGTTTCAATAATATGAGTAGCAATTTCGTGTGCTGAGTTCATTGAGAGCCGTGACGCATAAGCTTCAATCAACATTGGTAAGTTCAAACCGGCAACAATCGCCCATTTGTCCTTATGTGCTTCAAACAAGCCATTGACTTGGTTGAATGGTGTGCCGCCCCAAAGGTCGACTAAGAATAAGACTTGGTCTTGGTCATCGAAAGAAGCAATTGCTTTTTCCAATTTGGCCTTGATGTCATCAGGTCCTTCGCTAGGCATCAATGTAACTGGTTGAACATTTTCTTGTTCACCGAAGATCATTGATCCGGATTGATAGATGCCCTTGGCGAATTCACCGTGACTAGCAATGATAATGCCTACCATCTTTGTACCTCCTATTTTTTTAGTTGCAGTCATCTAAAAAGGAATAAATAATGTCTAAAGCCTGCAACTTAAATTTTATTGTGATACTGTAAGCGCAATCTTTTTGCACTCACTAATATATATGCAACTTCCGTGCCAAAATACACTAATTGGTAAAGTCCGCTATGAAAGGGTTTATATTGATACACAAAAAGTGATACAGAAGACTGTATCACTTTTTGTGTATCAAATTAGCGTATTTTTTATGTTTTTTTATAAAACTTGGCTGATTTTTAAGGATTGTTTTAAACTTCCTTAGTAACTGAGGGCCCGGTAATGGTTACGTTACCAATATTTAAGAAATTGGGCGTTAGTGAGACTGGTTTTGCGGTTAGTCCAGGGGTCGTTATACATGATCTGCGTTTTAGAATAGCCGGTAACTGTGACACTATGCGTGTTAAAGCCATCTAGCCCTGCCATCCAAGTAACGATGGGATGGTCATTATTCAACTGGCGCTTTAATTGTGGCAGCCGACTGCCGGTCAGGTCAACAGCGGTACCAAGATAGTGTTTGACCGTGGTTAACAAGCCTTCTGGGTAGACATAATGACCATGTCCCCGATTATTGTAAGGACTGTTGACGAAACCATGCTTAGGATTAGCGCTGCGCGGCACGCGTTTGGTGACTTGCAGCTTGGTTGCTTTGGAACCAGCGTATTGCAGCATCATGGTGGTGGCAACAATTTCACAGCCAGTCGGTAATTCTGGCCGCTGAGCGATCAGTGGCACGTTTAATTTGAGCATTCCCGTTGGTTTAAGATAGCCATGCCAGACCCAGCCAGTTTTACCCGTTTTGTTTTTAACATAGTAATATAGATAGGTTTTACCATTTTTAGTTAGGTAACTACGCTTGATTCGGGTCCACTTGGTATGTGGAAAGTTGGCTAATTGGTGTACTGGCTTCAGCGTTAAATGTTCGTTAGTGCCATTAAATTGATACAGCTTACCAGTCGTGCTAGCTGTTAAATAAGCCTGCTTAGCCGTAGTGGACACTGGTTTGACCGTGTAATGAGTTGCCGCCTGTCCAACTAAAACGCCCCCGCAACCGATTAATCCCCCAAGACTGATCCCTAGTAGCCATTTGTTGATCATGTTGATGACCCGCTCTCTTTTGGTTAGTTTAGTTAGCTTGATAACTGGTTTTATCATATCACTGGAATTGGGGGCGCGGTCAATTTGTTTAGCTTGCGAACTGCTGAGTTGGGTTGTTGGGCTTTTTAATTAGACTTAATAGCGGAATAGCTGGTAATAACCCTAACTATCAATGCAAAAAGTGAGATAACATTATTATCCGGATGGATGACAAGGCTACCTCACTTTTTCGATTTACCACTTTATTGTGCTTTAAAATGCTCACTATCTAAGAAGCTCCAAAAATTCATTGTTTTTACATTAAAGTGATCTGCTACAAAAGGAATTTTAGGCTCATTTCGAGTAGGAGCCCCATTAGGCCCAGTGTTATTTTCATCAGTGACAATTATCAAATCATGCTTCATTGCACAAGCAATAAGCCATGGATCAGCTTTGGCTCCGTCTCTAGACCATTCTTCATAACCCGCTGCTTCCCATTTACCAGATGATGTCACATAATTAATCACCCGGGCGTACTCAACAACTGAATCTTCTACTGATAACACTCGGTTTTTGTAATTATCTTTGGTCCACTCACACAAATCATCATCTAATTTTAGTATCTCATCATAAACACGATTAGATATATAGACATCCTTATGACTTGTAAAAAAGTTCCAAACAACTGGAAAAAACGCTCGTCGATAATTACGGTTGGATACAATTAATATACGCGTTGTGCTAGTTAATTAACCAAAATCTCTAAAGCATAAAAATAGCCTAAACAGGCTACACTTCAAGCATTCTAAGACTTAGAGGTGTTAGCTATTTAGGCCAACTAAATTCTATCCAACTTAATGTTCAATTACAATCTGAACTTGAAAAATGGCTTCAAATTATTCAACCTTTATACCTGTCGTTTGTTCCGCAATCTATCCAACACCGTCGCAATATCAAGCAGGCCAAGCTTTCAGATCAATTGATCATTGTCCTAATGTGCTGGCAAGTCGATCTTAAAATAACCGTTCAAACTCGCTTCTATCATTTCTTGGAAACCTGTGTTTTTCCCAAAGGAACCTTACCAGAACGCTCAAGATGCAATCGCTTATGTCGTTTGGCAGGTAAGGTTATTCAGTTTATTCGTGTTGGCTTAACCAAGACCGCAATTGGTGAACTAACCTATACGATAATTGATAGCTTACCAATGCCAATTTGTGCACCGATTAGAAATTTTCTGGCTAAAGCATTTCGAGATACTGCTAATATCGGTTAAAACTCTTTTGAATGAATATCCAAGCCCGCAAATCTTAGCGGATGTTGGTTATTTAAGTAAAGCACTAAAATAAGACTTGGCAAATCAGGAAATTAACTTCTGGACACCAGTTCGGCGAAACATACCACAGCCTAAGCAGAACCAGTGTTTTCTAGTCCAAAAGCGTCAAAAAATTGAAACAGTGTTCGCACAATTAATCGATCTATTTGATATTAAACAGTTTCGAATTTGGTCTTTGAATGAATTTCAATCGCGACTTGAACAATGTCTGTTAGTGCATAATCTGAGAATATTGGGGATTAACTAGCACAACGCGTAATATATCAGAATTTTAAATGGAAAAATTTGACCAGCCCCCAAGGACTATTGATAATAAGGATAAGTATGTGACTCATGCCGAACTAAAATTAACTGAGGAACGATTATCTAATAAGATTGATCACTTGGGTTCCCAAATTGACACCAAGTTCGCCGAACAAGAAACCAATTTTTTTAAAAATATGCTGACAATTGCTGGAATTTCAATTGTATTAATTGGACTCCTTATCAAGTTTTTATGGTAAAAAACAAACTCTGTTCCCCAAAAAGCTAGGAATGAACACAAAATTAAGATATAGAAAGAATGTGAGTAGATGGAAAATTTATCAAATCGTTTGGTGAAGAAAAGTATCGAAGCATTTGTCATGGGCATTGAGATTTATAACAAGCCAACTATTCACTATCGAATTGAAGGCTTTTCATTTTTTGCAATTAACGCTTGGGAGTTGATGCTAAAAGCCGAATTACTAAATCAAGGTAAAAGCATATATTACAAAGACGACTCTGATAGAACTCTTAGTGTATCTAACGTCATCGCAAAAATATATACGGACAAGAACACCAGAATTCGTTTGAACTTAGAAAAGATTATTGATCTTAGAAATATCAGCACACATTATATTACTGAGGACTATGAGGTTAAGTATGCACCATTATTTTAAGCATGCGTTTTAAATTTTGTAACTGAAATTAATAGATTTCATTCAGTCGACATGACCGACTATATCCCACAAAACTTTTTAACGATTTCAGCCAGCTATGAACCATTATCTAACGAACAAATTCAATTAAAGTATCCACCAGAAATCGCCGAAAAGTTTATAACGCAGGCAAATGAGATTGATGTTCTCAGTCAAGAATATGATTCCGATCGTTTCTCTATAAATATTAAACAGAACCTATATATTACTAAGAAAAAAGATGAAGCAGACTTTACAGTTAAAGTAGATCATTCTTCAAACAACGATGTTGCTTTTATTAAAGACTTGAAAGACCCTTCGGATACCCATAAGTATTCATATAATAACGTGATCAAAGCAGTTCAAACACGTCTGGTAAAAAAGAATATAAGGTTGGGTTACCCATCCGGCTTCAATCAATATGTATTAAACCTGATCATTGATTTTTATAATATCAAACAAAACACTAAGTATGCTTATCAGCACGTCATCGGTAAACAGCATAGCTATACTTATTCTCAACAATTCGTCGAATTTATCGTCAAACAGATTGAAAAGAACCCTACAACATTTGTTAAAAGTTTAAAAGCACAGAAATAAAAAAAGATAACCCCAGGCACATAGGAATGCTCAGTACAAAAGTACTTACCCCATTTTGGGACCCAGTGTTATTCCTTCTCAAGTTATCTTACCGTTATTCTAACGTATAACAGTTCCTACAGTCAATTACATTTACTCAATAAAATAACATTGAATATTTATGCTCACTTAACGTATACGAAACTGGCAGCAAAAATTTATAAGATTAGTGACGCAATTGGAATTTAGTTAACACTCATTAACCACGAGTCACTATCTGGTCACTATCTTGCCCACAGTTATTCCCTGCTATTCCAAATGGAAAATACAAAAAAGCCGGTATATCAAGGGTTTCCCTTTCAATACCGGCTATTCCATATATAAAGTGCGGCCAAGAAGATTCGAACTTCCACCGGGTTAACCCCGACAAGATCCTTAATCTTGCGCGTCTGCCAATTCCGCCATGGCCGCATCACAACTCACAAAAACCATTTTAACAAAATCTTGTGAGTCTGACAAGCTAAATTTAAGATTTATGGACGTTTATCCCAGTTGCATCAACTGGCAACAGCTGATATTGGCCCGTTAAACTAGTATTCAACTTTAATTGTTGTTGTAATCTTTCTAAATCTGCCTTTTGTCCCAAGGTGACCACCGTTGGGCCAGCACCACTTAAATAGGTCCCAACTAACCCTAGGTCGTGTGCGGTCTGCCGAATCGTCGCCAAGGCTGGCACTAGCTTAGCCCGATACTGTTCGTGGAACTGATCTTGTTCGACCAACTGCAATGCGACCGGCCAATTCTGCGTCGCCAAAGCGGCCACCAGCGTATTTCCTACACTACTACCCGCAATGGCCTGCTTGAATGGTAAGTCACTGGGCAACGCCTCGCGACTAGCTGAGGTTAATAATTCTTCATTCGGCACATAGACACTCGCATATAAGTCTGGCGCTGGCAACGACACAGCCTGAACTTGGTCATGGTCATAGGTGGCAACGACTAGTCCACCTAAAATTGCCGGAGCCACGTTATCTGGATGACCTTCTAATTCAGTCGCCTTTAATAATAACTCCTGCTTAGTAAACGGTGCTTTCGCCAATTCATTGGCCAACACTAAACCCGCGACAATCGCCGTTGAGCTACTACCTAAGCCACGAGCCAGTGGAATGTCTGACGTCACTTGCACATGCTGTGGTTGGAGATTAGGTACTAACGACAACGCGGTCTTAATCATCAAGTTACGAGCATCGCTAGGTACATGGGGCCCATATGGATGGTCAACTTGCCACGTCTGGCTTGGGCCAAGCACCGTTAACGTCAGTTGCAGGTCTAACGCCAAGCCAATTGAATCAAACCCCGGGCCCAAGTTTGCCGACGTCGCGGGGACTGAAATTGTTAACATCACACTCACCTACGCATTCTTTAAAACTTTGTAACTAGCCAACAATTGCATATTCGCTTGGCCGGCAATCGCCGCCGTAATATCAGCTAACTGTTGGTCGTTCATTTCATGGGTAATAATCACGACCCGCGCATTGCCATCACCCAATTGATTTTGAATAATCCGGCTAAATGACACTTGCGCTTTGGTCATAATCTCTGTTAACCGGAGCATCATCCCGGACACATCACGCATCTTCAAGGCAATGAAGTGTGGATAAACAACATCAGTTGGATCAGCTAAGACAGTTTCTTGCCGGTAAGAATTAAAGGTATTTCCCGTGGTATTCAACGCAATGTTCTTGGCCACCGTCGTAATATCACTCAACACACTGTTAGCCGTTGGGAGTTCCCCGGCCCCAGGGCCATAAAACATCGTGTCTCCCACGGCGGTCCCAGTCACCATGACCGCGTTATTCTCATTTTGGACCGTTGCCAAAGGATGATGATCAGAGACTAAGACGGGGCCGACTGAAACCGCAATTCGGTCATCAATTTCTTCGGCAATTCCAAGCAGCTTAATCGTATAGCCTAACTGGTGCGCTTCAGCAATATCTTCCGCACTAATCTTCGTAATCCCTTGGACTTGGACATGGTCCATCGACAGACTCATCCCGAAGGCAAATTGCGTCAAGATAATCATCTTGTAAGCCGCATCGAGCCCTTCAACGTCATTCGTCGGATCACTTTCAGCAAAGCCTAAATCTTGCGCCGAACTCAAAGCTTGATCATAAGACCAATTCTTAGTCAACATTTGCGTCATGATGTAGTTGGTCGTCCCATTGACGATCCCCATTACTCGCTGAATCTTATCCGCCGCAAAACTGTTATCAATCGTCCGCAAGATTGGAATCCCACCGGCCACACTGGCTTCGTAGAATAGATCCCGGTGATTTTCACGCGCAATCTGGACCAATTCACGCCCGTATTGCGCAATTAAGTCCTTATTGGCAGTGACCACATGTTTACCAGCTTGCAAAGCTCGAATAATGTATTCCTTGGCTGGATGGATAGAACCCATCACTTCGACCATGATTTGAATTTCAGGGTCATCGATCAACGTGTCAATCTGGTCGGTCAATTGGACGTCCCCTAAGTCGGCCGTTTGGTGCTTCTTTAAATTATGAACCACCACACAAGCAAGCTCTAGATTACGACCGGTAATCTCTGAGATCTTTGCTTGATGGGCTTGTAACATTTTAACGACACCGTTACCCACGGTGCCCAGGCCAACGACCCCAATCTTGATAGTTTCCATCGATATAACCTCCAAAATTCTTAATAGTTAAGCTAATTCTATCGAATCCCCGCTAGATAAGCAAACCTTTTCAGACGAGCTTAATCCGACCACGACAATGCCCACAAGTATAGCGGCGCGTGTCCATCCGCCGTTTGCGATGATACACTTGACCGCAATTTTGACATTGATACGTATAGCGATAGGCGTGCACGGCCACCCCTGACTTCGGTTGAGGCGCATAACGTGACCCGCCCACTCGCGCTAGTAATTGTTTAAAAGCGGCATCGCGGTGCTGATAACCTTGACCAAGTATGTGTAAATGGTAATGGCACAATTCATGCTTGATGACCCCAATCAATGTGGCTTCATCAAAGTCCGTCAACATCTTCGGGTTGATATCAATATTATGACTCTGTAATTGGTAGCGGCCGCCCGTTGTTCGCAGTCGGCGATTGAAAAAGGCATGGTGCAGAAAGGGCCGGTGAAACTCAGTCACTGACAACTGCTCCACTAAATGTTGTAAGTCTAAGTTAGTCATGGACAGGCACAGGCGGTTCAATCATCGTTAGCGCAATCCGTTGCCGCTGCTCATCAACTTGTTCAACCCACACCGTCACAATATCGCCGACCGCCACGGCTTTACGGGGATCTTTTAAGAACGTATCGGTCAGTTTCGACACATGGACGAGGCCATCTTGTTTGACACCAATATCGACAAAAGCCCCAAAGTCCACAACATTGCGGACCGTTCCTTGAAGCTGCATACCTGGCTTGAGATCACTCATTTTTAAGACATCTTGGCGTAACAACGGCGCTGGCATCGAATCCCGTACGTCGCGACCTGGTTTTTGTAGGCTGGCAATAATATCCTTAAGCGTTAAGACCCCAACACCAGTTTGGGCTGCAAGTGCGGCTAAATCTACTCGAGTCAAGGCAGCCGCTTTACTGGTCCCGACATCGCTCAGTTGTAACCCTGCAGCCTGTAGTAATGCCTTGGCAGCGGCATAACTCTCTGGATGGATATCGGTATTATCTAAAACCGTCTTTCCATGTAGAATCCGTAAAAAGCCGACCGACTGTTCGTAAGCTTTCGGTCCCAACCGGGGTACCTTCTTTAACTGTGGCCGACTAACAAATTCGCCGTTTTCATTGCGATACGCCACGATGTTTTGTGCAATCGTCTTCGATAGTCCCGAAATATGGGTCAAGAGTTCCGGACTAGCTGTATTCAGATTGACGCCCACTTGGTTGACCGCCGTTTCAATCACGATATCCAGTTGCGTCGTCAACGCTTTTTGCGAAACGTCATGTTGATATTGGCCAACGCCGACCGATTGTGGATCAATCTTAATTAGTTCAGCAAGGGGATCTTGGAGTCGCCGCCCAATGCTAATTGCACTGCGTTGTTCCACATGTAATTCTGGAAATTCCGCCCGCGCATTATCACTAGCTGAATAGACCGAGGCCCCCGCTTCATTGACAATCACGTAGTAGACCGGCCGCGTCATTGTTTTTAAGACATTGGCCACAAATTCTTCGGATTCACGAGAAGCCGTGCCATTCCCAATCGCAATCATTTCAACCTGATATTTGTCTAAGAAAGCTTTGAATTCACCGGCGGCCGCTGCTCGTTTGGCTGGTGCCGCGGGCTTGTGTGGATAAATCACTAATTTATCTAAAAACTTGCCATTAGCATCCATCACGGCTAACTTGCAACCCGTCCGATATGCAGGGTCAAAGCCTAACACGACCCGCCCTTTTAATGGCGCCTGCATCAATAAATGATACAAATTATCGCCAAACACTTTAATCGCCTGTTGTTCCGCTGCATCGCTCAGTTCATTGCGTAATTCACGTTCGATTGCCGGGGCCACGAAGCGCTTATACGCATCTTGATAGGCGGCCGTAATCAACGCCACTGCCGGGCCTTGATGCTGGCCAATAAACCGAAAGTGTAAGTAACGGTCGACTGCGTCCTGATCAACCTGCAAGCTGACTCGTAAAACTTTTTCTTTTTCGCCGCGGTTAATCGCTAAGACACGATAAGACACTAACGCCGTGATAGGACTCGTAAAGTCGTAATACTGCTGATACACGCCTTGTTCATCGAGTGCTTTGGCTTTGGGCTTCGCCTTAACGACCACTTCACCTTGGCTACGTGTAAAGTTACGGACCCAGTTACGTAAGCTGGCATTGTCCCCAAAGGCTTCTGCTAAGATTTCGTGAGCGCCGGCCAACGCAGTCTCAACGTCGGGCACGGTTTCAGCATTCACAAATTGTTGGGCCTGCGCATCAATCCCGCTCGTTGGAAAGCGGAGTAACCACGCAGCCAACGGTTCCAAGCCTGCTTCCTTGGCAATTGTGGCTTTGGTGCGCCGCTTTTGCTTATAAGGTAAGTACAGGTCTTCAACATCTTGCAACTTTTCCGCCGTATTGATGGCTTGCTTTAAAGCGGGCGTCAACTGCTGTTGGTCAGCAATCAACTTGATGACATCGGCTTTACGCGCAGTTAACGTTGCCAACCGATCATAATTATCTTTAATATCCCGAATTTCAACTTCGTCTAAGTTGCCCGTGCGTTCTTTTCGATACCGGGCAATAAACGGGACCGTATTGCCTTCGTCCATCATACTGAGGACGGCTTTGATTTGTTGTGGTTTTAAGGTCGTCAAGGTCTGCTCAACGAGCTTTATAATTGCATTATCCATAATTTCACCCAATCTTTTTGGTTAAGCCGTTGTTGGCTAATCAACAACGACACTCTACTATAGTATACGCGCTTCCCATGATTTTTTTGCGAAAGAAAAGCGCAACGCCCCGGAATTGGGAGCGCTACGCTTTTGCTTAAACTGATTTACATCACCATAGCCATAATGCGTTGCACATCATTCGACACATGGGTCATCGCTGTTTCTTGATCCTTTTCCGCTTGGTTAAACGCGTCAACATCAACAGTCGTATCAGCAATCTTCAAACTAGCCGTCATCGCAGCACACGCATCAACATATTTTTCATAAGCCGCAATCAAGTTACGGTGTTTACCAATCAACCGTGCCGGCACTTGCGCCTTTTTCAAGTTCGCTAAGTTCGTTTGGTACTGTTCCGTGCCATCGGTGAATTCCATCTGAATATCGTTGAATTCGGCAGGCACCATCTTTGCCACCGCATTATCATCGATCGCTTGCCGCATCTTTTCAAACGATGGATTCATTTGCTCACCCATCTTTTCAGTGGTTTCGATCACTTTCGTTAAAACAGGCATATAAGTTGCCATACTAGCTTTTTTCATGAGTTGATCTCTTTTCTATATAAGGTTGGTGGTTCAAATCGACTGTCCTTATTTTACCACCTTACGCTGAAAGAATTTAACAATTTCAACGATGATGACCATTGATAACGATGCCGCGAGAATAATTCCCCATTGGTATGCATCAAGTGGTGTCACGTGGAAAATACTGTTAAACCCAGGCACCACGACGGTCATTGCTAGTAACGCAAAGGCAATCACAATCGCCCAGTTAAAGAACTTGTTGCGGAACAACCCAACCGTAAACAAGGATTGGTGAATGGACTTCGAGTTAAAGGCATGGAATAACTGAATCAAGCCTAGCGTGATGAAGGCCATCGTCAAAGCATCCGCATGTGCTAAGTTGGCACTGGCATGCACTGGATACGTTAATGCCAGCCAGTAAACTAACAGCGTAATCCCACCTTCTAGCAAGCCTTGGTAGATAATGCTTGAGAAGACCCCACCGGAGAAGAAGTTCGATTGACGGCCACGTGGCTGATGCTTCATAATATTCTTTTCAGTCGGCTCAACGCCTAACGCAATCGCTGGCAACGTATCCGTCACTAAGTTAATCCACAAGATATGCACCGGCGCTAAGATTTGCCAACCCAACATGGTCATCATAAACAAGGTTAAGACTTCCCCTAAGTTTGCGGATAACAAGTACTGGATTGCTTTTTGAATATTTGCGAAGACTTTTCGACCTTCTTCAACTGCCACCACAATTGTGGCGAAGTTATCGTCGGCCAAGACCATATCACTGGCACCCTTAGAAACTTCGGTCCCAGTAATTCCCATCCCGATTCCAATATCAGCGGCTTTTAAAGCCGGCGCATCGTTTACGCCATCACCCGTCATCGCAACCACCTTACCGCGATGCTGCCAAGCATTAACAATCCGGACTTTATGTTCCGGGGCTACCCGCGCGTATACGGAATAATCACTAACTTTTTTATCAAATTCTGCGTCACTCAGCTCATCTAGTTCGGCCCCAGTAATCACGGCCGCATCGTCGCCGGCATCAATAATTCCTAACCGAACGGCAATCGCTTCAGCGGTATCACGGTGATCACCAGTAATCATTAATGGGCGAATCCCGGCTGATTTCGCTTCAATCACCGCTTGTTCAACTTCTGGTCGTTCCGGATCAATCATCCCGACCATCCCGGCAAAGACTAAGTCATTTTCAACCGTTTCAGAATTCAGTGTTGCTGGAACGGCCGTAATTTCTTTGTAGGCAAACATCAAGACCCGCAGAGCTTGGGTCGCCAGCTCATGATTGGTTGCTAGAATCTGATCACGAATTGCCTTGGTTATTGGCGTCACGTCACCATTAATCTCAACAGCCGTCACCCGTTTGAGTAATTCATCCGGCGCCCCTTTAACCGCAACTAAGAATTTGCCGTTCGCAAGGGGATGAATCGTTGACATTAACTTCCGTTCAGAATCAAATGGCACTTCACCCACGCGGGGCAACGTCTTTAACAGCTGGTCAACCGGATAAGCTTGGTCCAAGTTATATTGAACTAACGCCGTTTCCGTAGGGTCACCCGCCAAACCATCCGTCATAATCTTCGTATCATTACTTAAAATCATGACTTGGGCTAGATGACTATCAGTTGCCAAATGGGTTGGCTTCGCATCGACTAGTTCCTGGTTCACATAAAGCTTTTCAACCGTCATCTTATTTTGGGTTAACGTCCCGGTCTTATCCGAAGCGATAATATCGGTACTCCCCAACGTTTCAACTGCGGGAAGTTTCCGTACTAACGCGTGGCGCTTCGCCATCCGCTGGGTACCTAAAGCTAAGGTAATTGTGACAATTGCGGGTAACCCTTCTGGAATCGCCGCAACCGCTAACGAGATCGCCGTCAACAGCATGTTGATCAAGCTTTCGCTGCCACGGACCATCCCGATTCCAAAGACCACCGCCGCAATGACTAAGATTAAAATCGTTAAGGATTTGCCTAATTGGGTTAAGTTCGCTTGCAATGGGGTTGTCGTCTCGTCGGCCGCTTCAATCATGCCGGCAATCCGGCCAACTTCAGTCTGCATCCCCGTTGCAACCACGATCCCTGTCCCGCGACCATACGTCACATTACTGTTCATATAAGCCATATTGACTCGGTCACCGATAGCTAAATCGTCAGCAGTCAAAGTTTCAGCTTGTTTCTCAACGGGGACTGACTCCCCAGTTAGCGCTGACTCTTCGACTTTTAATGACGCACTTTCAATTAAGCGCAAATCGGCGGGGACAATATCCCCAGCTTCAAGGGAAACAATATCCCCCGGAACTAGGTCATCACTTTTAACCGTCTGCAGCTGACCATCTCGTAAGACGGTGGCATCTGGCGCGGCCATTTCTTTTAACGCATTAATCGCTTCTTCAGCCTTGGCTTCTTGGAAAACACCGAAGACTGCATTCAATACCACGACTAGTAAGATGATGATGGCATCGACGGCTTCACCAGTAAATGCTGCGATTAAAGCCGCGACGAGTAACACGATGATCATGAAGTCTTTAAACTGGGCGATAAACTTCTGTAATAACGACGTTGACTTTTGTTGATTCAACGCATTATGACCATACTGTTCTAACCGTTTGGCCGCCGCTGATTGGCTCAAACCGTGTTCATCCGTCTGCAAGTCTTCATAAATCGCTGGTAACGCTTGTTGATACTTAGGTGTTGCTTTCGACATTAAGATCTCCTCCTCGCATCTGAGCCCCATCTTCTAAAAATAGAAAATGAGACCCATGTATGCACGCAAAAGTTGTGAACATACATAAGTCTCACTATTTAAGACAATACCGGATTGGTTTCTTGTTGACGATAATTGCCGCAGTTAACCTGCTAGTTACTCCCTTATGATTGTACTGTTAGTATAACGGATAACGGGATTACTGTCTACTAATACTGTTTCCTAACTACTTGATAGGCTAGTTATTTCAAGCTGAAGCTAGCCACTCTAGTTGGACCAGCTTTAGCTTAAAAACGCTCTGTCGACCACTTTTGGGCTACAAATCTACCCACCACATACCTCAACAGTGGACGGCCAAGTACCAAAAGATCCACTATCATCCCTCTAAACGGGGCTGGTAGTGGATCAGTTTATCAAGCAATTTTATTTCCAAAAATCATCAAAAACATTAATTGCGGCATGCCGCTTATGTGCGGTCTTCAAATACCAAGCTTCGATCTTTTCAGCGGCCTTGGCATCGATGTCCTTACCTTCCAGATAGTCATCGATATCATCGTAATGCACGCCTAATGCGACTTCGTCTGGTAATGCCGGCCGGTCGTCTTCCAAGTCAGCGGTTGGAATCTTCTTGTATAGATGTTCCGGCGCATCTAAAGCCGCTAACATGGCGCGCCCCTGACGCTTATTCAGCCGGTATAATGGCACGATATCCGCACCACCGTCACCGTACTTGGTGTAAAACCCAGTGACGGCTTCCGCGGCGTGATCGGTTCCCACGACGGCACCATGCCGTTCGCCGGCAATGCCGTATTGCACGATCATTCGTTGGCGTGCCTTGATATTACCCTTATTAAAATCATGGATTGTTAGGCCAGTTGCTTCTAAGGCCGCGACCATCGCATCGGTTGGGCCCTGAATATCTACACGGTCCGTCTCATCAGCTTGCATGAAAGCAATCGCCGCCATCGCATCCGCTTCATCGGCTTGATCGCCATACGGCAACCGCACGGCGATGAATTGATAGTCATCATCACCGGTTTCAGCGCGCATCTCCTTGATGGCTAATTCTGTTAACTTGCCGGCTAACGTGGAGTCTTGGCCCCCAGAAATGCCTAACACATACGTCTTTAAAAAGGTGTTTTTCTTTAAATAAGCCTTTAAAAAGTCGATGCTCCGGCGAATTTCAGTTTCGGGGTCGATGCTGGGTGCTACGTGTAGTGCCTTGATAATTTCAGTTTGTAATGGCCGCATTGGTCAAAATGCCTCCTAATAATCCTTCTTACTTACCCAATCACGAACGGAATGGATAATGTTCATTTTGTGGTCGTACAGTTTTTGTGATAAATCAACCGGGTAATCTTGTGGATTCAAATCCCGCTTATATTCATCCCAAAGTGATTCCAAACTATCATGCGCGTATTGTTTGATTTCGTCAATCGCTGGCAGGTCATAAACTTGCTTGCCGTGATCATAGATGGGCGTCAAGACTGGGCGCGCATCAAAGTCACTGACCGTCTTATTAATATACGTGAAGCTTGGATGGAACATATAGATTGATTCTTCATTGCGCGGATCTTCATCATACAAGGTGATATAATCCCCTTCAGACTTGGCATCGGCGCGCTTCGTGATTCGCCAAACTTGCTTGCGGCCGGGCGTTGATACTTTTTCAGCGTTATTGGAAAGTTTGATCGTGTCAACCATCTTATGATGGTCATCTTCAATCGAAACCATCTTATAGACGGCCCCCAAGGCTGGTTGGTCAAAGGCCGTAATGAGTTTCGTCCCAACGCCCCAGACACTAATCTTAGCGCCTTGCATCTTCAAGTTTTGAATCGTTTTTTCATCTAAATCATTCGATGCATAGATCTTGGCATCCGGGAAACCCGCTTCGTCTAATTGTTCACGTACTCGCTTAGAAATATAGGCCATATCCCCACTATCAATGCGGACACCTTGGAAGTTAATCTTGTCGCCCATTTCTTTAGCCACTTTAATCGCACTAGGCACGCCACTGCGCAACGTATCATAAGTATCTACTAAGAAAACACAATCGTGGTGGGTCTGCGCATAGGCCATAAAGGCTTGATAATCATTCCGGTAAGTCTGAACCAGCGCGTGAGCATGGGTTCCGCTAATCGGAATGCCAAAGATCTTGCCGGCCCGTACATTACTAGTGGCGTCAAAGCCGCCAATATAAGCGGCCCGGGTACCCCAGATAGCGGCGTCTAATTCTTGTGCGCGCCGCGTCCCGAACTCTAATAATCCATCGTCGCCAACCACAGATTTGATCCGGGCTGCCTTGGTGGCAATCAACGTTTGGTAGTTGATAATATTGAGGAGCGCCGTTTCGATCAGTTGACAGGTCGCCAATGACCCTTCAACTTGCATCAACGGTTCGTTGTTAAAGACCAGGTCGCCTTCGCGGGCTGACCGAATCGTGGCATCGAATTTAAAATGCCGTAAATAATCTAAAAAGCCTTCCGAATAGTCTTGCGATTCACGTAAATACGCGATATCACTATCCGTAAAGTGCAGATTATTGATATAATTAACTACTCGCTCGAGACCAGCAAAAATGGCATAACCATTTTGGAATGGCATTTTGCGGAAAAAGACTTCGAAGACCGCATGTTTGTTATGAATCCCCTGTTCCCAATAAGTTTGCATCATGTTGATCTGATAAGCATCCGTATGCAAGGTTAAACTATCATCCGGATAGATTTGAGTCATGAGTTTTGTTCTCCATTTCGTATTTGTGAACGTTACATTCAACTAGGTTATGCCTATTCTATCATTTTTCTAGGCGCGATTGAATGTAAGCACTTGAAAAAATGCAAAAAAGTAACTTTTACCTAAAATTAACGATTAATTTCTGAAAGTGAGGCCGCTTATGCCAGCACCATTTACCACCGTTAACATTCTCGACGTCCCGTTTATCAAGACAACTAACACCGCGTTCTTGCAACAATTGCAGACGGATATTTTGGCCCATCGTAATCGCTTCGTCATTACCGCCAATCCCGAAATCTTAATGTATGCCCGTGAACATCCCGACTATCAACGCGTATTAACGCAAGCCGACTACATTACCCCGGATGGCATCGGCGTCATTCAAGGTGCCCAGATTCTAGGCACGCCGTTGCCAGAACGGATTACCGGCTATGATACGCTGCTTAACTTGTTGACTTGGGGCGCGCAACATCGCCAACGCATCTTTCTATTGGGCGCTAAACCCGCCGTTTTAAAGGCCGTCGTCGCCAAAGTTAAGGCCACGTATCCCAACCTCGTCATTGCGGGCGCACTGGACGGCTACTTTGACGATGAAGCCGCCGTCGTTGACCAATTAGTGGCTGCTAAGCCTGACATGATCTTTATTGCGACCGGGTTTCCCAAGCAAGAATTCTTTATCGCTAAGTACCGTCACCGCGTTGATGGCCTCTGGATGGGTGTCGGCGGTAGTTTTGACGTCCTCGCAGGAGCCGTTAAGCGAGCACCGCAATTCTGGCAACGTCATCATATTGAATGGCTGTATCGGTTAATTCAAGAACCAAGTCGCTTTAAGCGGATGTTAGTCTTACCGCGATATTTGCGGCTGGTTAAAAAGATTGCTAAACAACAACGTTAAAAAACGACTAGACTATCAAGCTCGCTTTGATAGCCTAGTCGTTTTTTAATTTAAGCCAAGCAAATATTAATCACCGTAATTAACCAATTATTAAGCACATGCCCAAATATCGCAGTACCTAAATTGTTCGTTTTAATCGTCAACCATGATAACGTACAGCCAATAACAAAAACACCAATTAAATTAGCTCCACTATACCCGTGAGAAAATGCAAAAAGCAAATTAGTTACCGTCACTGCTAATCCAATATTGAACCACTGACTGAAAAAGTTTTGAACAATGCCCCTAAAGAAAAATTCTTCCATGATAGGACTAACAACATTCGTACAAATCAACGTGACCAATCCTAATCGACCTTTAATTAGCGTAATCAACTCACGACTTTCAGTCTCTGGGCCGCTAGTCAATAAATATGCTAGCAACATCATGACAAGGATTGATAGCATTATGCCTGAGACGGCCAACAACATTCCCTTTATCGATGGCCACTGAATTACCACCGTCATGTTCTTTTGATACACTGACCACAAAACCTTAAAGGTGACTATTGTTAGCACAACTAAAGCCAACCAATGCCAAAATGAATTAACATTTTGATCGTTCTCACCCCACCAATCCCAATAACCAGCTGCAAGCGTTGGCAACTGCATCACCATCAAAAGTCCCAATCCGATAACGACTTGGCCACCAAGTCTCAATCCCTTAGTTACCATTATTGCCATATAGATTACTCATTTTTTATCGACCCCTTTTTTTCCGGCTTTTATGTTTAGCACCACTTAGACCATCAACTAGTCCCCAAATAAGATCACGGGTTGCTGACCAACCAGGGATGGGCAAACTAATCTTTCCGCCCATTGTTTGAGCCAGTTCATCGTCATTTAGAATAGGATACATGCCTAATTTATTGTTCATTACAAGCCTCCATTTAAATCCAAGCGTCCCTTCCAAATTTCAATCCTGCGCGGACAACTTTACGAATACTTCGCCCAACACCATATGCAAAATTATAATCATATTGACTACCGCCAGTAACCTTTTCAGCATCGGCATCAGTCAAATTAAGATAGTTCTTAAAGATAACATTCAACTTCAATTTTATCTTCCCCTTTCCTCTCAATTGTACTGACGCCATTGCAAACTTGATTAAAATATTTATTATCGTTCATATTTTAACTTTTTCCGTACAACGATAAGTTTCATCAACCTGCTTGACTCACAGCCAGACTACTTTAGCTGAATATTTCATTTTCCAGCTCTAGAATTGTTCTTAATCTTCGTTCACTTGCCATACAAAACTTCTTCTAAATAACTGGTGCGGCGAACAGGCTAAACTGAAGTCACCTAATAGGCGAGGAAGTGACTCAAAATGGGTGCTTTTCTACTGGTCGCCGTCTTTTTGATCCTCTGTTTACCGAATCATTGGGAAGATCACTTAATCTTACGGTTTGGCAATTACCGGTATTTAATCTTCTTACCAATTTATTTGATTCTATTAACAGCAGTCTGGTGGACAAACGCGTTATTAGTGCCGTTAACAGCGATTTTGTTAATCTTGGCAACTTGGCTAGATCTTCACCGGGCAGCCCAACTGCATCATCATCGGCCAGAATAGGGCGACGAAAAAGGTCCACGTAAACTCGAATAAGGGGTTACGTGGACCTTCTATTTTAACATTCGACAAGCTAGGCTTACCGAACCCGTTTATTTTTCCAAATAAAACTCAAACCGATTACCAACATACTGCGTCCGCACGTATTCAAACGGATCGCCCGTCTGTAAGTACGAAATCTGTCGTAACCGCAATAACGCATCGCCGCGACGGACGGATAAATATTCAGCAATCCGTTCTGAAGCAGACATCGCTGAGACCGTTTGTTGGGCTTTGCCGGGGACTAAGCCGGCCTTTTCTTCCAACGTCCGGTATAGCGAACTGGTAACTTCATCTTTGGTAAATTGCTTAACTAACCGTTCAGGGACGGTGGCGACTTCAAAACAAATCGGCACATCATCCCCGTAGCGAATCCGTTCCATCCGTAAGACTTGTTCGTTGGGCTTTAGTGACAACTTTTCACTTTCAGAAAGTGACGGACTCGTCACATGATAGGAAATCGTTTTGCTTGACGGAACTTTTCCTTGGGCCAGCATTAAATCAGTAAAGCTGGTCACCCCAGACATCTTTTCTTGGACTTTTTGATTGGCCACAAAGGTGCCGGCGCCGACTCGCCGCTCTAGTATCCCTTCATCAACCAACGTTTGAATCGCTTGGCGTAATGTCATCCGACTCACATCAAATTGACCAGCTAGCTCGCGTTCAGATGGAATCCGATCGCCGACTGCCCACCGACCCGCTTCAATGGCTTGTTTAATTTGGTTATGAATTTGAATATAAATTGGCGAACTCATTGGTACTCATCCCTTACTAATAATTATTTATTTTCAGCTTTTTTACCGTAACTGTAAGTGGCAACCAAGTCTTGGTCAGCATCTAAGACGTTAATATCCGCATCTTTGCCAGCTTCCAAAGTTCCCTTGCTAGTTAAACCGAATTCACGGGATTGGTTGACTGAAGACATCTTAACAGCTTCAAAAATACCGCAGCCAGTAAACTTTTGAACGTTCTTAAAGGCATTGATATAAGTTAACACGGAACCAGCTAAGTTACCAGCTTCAAGCCGGGCTTGACCGTCTTTAACGATTACTTTTTGACCGCCTAATTCACTAACACCATCGGGCTCACCCTTGGCACGCATGGAATCAGTAACCAATTCAATGCGATCGGCACCTTTTTGTTCATAAGCCAACTTGATCATGTCAGGAACGATATGGAAACCGTCACAAATCAATTCACAAGTCATATTGTTTTCCAACATCGCATGGCCCGTCACACCTGGTTCACGATGCTTGAATTCACGTTGCGCATTGTATAAATGAGTAACGTGGGTCGCTTTACTTGCTAATAATTGTTCCCGAGTCGCATTGCTGTGACCGACTGAAGGCACAATCCCATTTTCCAAGCAATATTTTTCGAATTCCCGCGAACCAGGATCTTCAGGAGCATAAGTAATTAATTTAACGCGGCCACCAGACAATTTATTCCAGTTGTCTAATAAAGCAACGTTTGGATTCTTGATATACTTTTCAGGTTGGGCACCTTTAAAGGTTGCTGAAATGAAAGGTCCTTCCAAATGAACCCCTTGAATAACTGGATTTTCTTGGGCCGCTTTGTTGATTCCGGCCATTGAATGATCCAAGTTTTCATTGGATTGGGTCATCGTGGTACAGAAATATGACGTAATCCCTTCACGGGCCACCATATCGTTGACCATTTCGTTAATTTCAGCTGGATTACCATCCATTGAATCAAAACTATAACCACCGTGGCTATGCACATCGATAAAGCCGGGAACAATGGTTTTCCCGCTGACAAATTCGATATCGTCGTCTGGTTCAGCGACATAGTCATCCATTGGACCAACCGCTTCAATTTCTTTACCAAACCGGATATAACCGTCGTCGATCTTTTCTAGACCAGTATAGATGATGGCATGTTTTAATACTTTGCTCATGAACAAATTCCTCCTTGGATTTACTGGTTATATTATAATCGGTATAGACCAAAAATGCAAGCTGGAAAGCGTGTGAGGATCGCTGGGGTGCTTTCGAGCATTGCCTAGCTAATCAATTATACCGGTGATTTTTCGGTATGGTTGGTTAGCGTAGCAAGCGCAGGACGCAGTCACTTCGAACACGTTTCAGCAAATAATCCCTTAAGCGTCGCCCAGTTCCTTAGCAATCGTGGCATCAATCCCTTTAACCACCGAAGTCATAAAACCAGCTTCCTCCATCGCTAATAACCCAGCGACCGTCGTACCACCTGGTGAGGAAACTTGATCAATCAGCTCAAACGGAACTTTGTCTGAGGCAAGGACCATCTTGGCACTTCCTAAAGCGGCTTGGGCTGCAATTTTAGTCGCCGTTGCCTTGTCCAAACCGTGTTTAACCCCCGCTCGAGCCATCGCATCGATAAAGAAGTAAACGTAAGCTGGCGAACTCCCAGCTAGCGCAGAAAAAGTACTAAAATCCTTTTCTGCCACTTCACTCGTTTCCCCAATCGCATCAAACAACTTTTGACCGGCTGCATATTGGTCAGCCGTCAGCGCCGCGTTACCGATTAGCGCAGTCATCCCAGCCCCAATCGCCACGTTCACATTCGGCATGATCCGTAAAATCGGCAAGTCGCCAACCGCATCGGCATAATCAGCCAGATCAATCCCTGAGACCATCGTGATAACCCATTTGCCAGCCGTTAACGCCGTTTGTACGCTTTTCAAGACGTGGAGGGCAATATTGGGTTTAACCGCCAATACCACCACGTCAGCCGCTTCTGCTACGGCTAGATTTGACGCGACCGCGTGTAGCCCGTTCGCTTGCGCATATGGTTCATAGCTTGCCTGATGCGCACTATGGATATAGAAATCAGCCGGTGCGACCGTTTTCGTCTTTAACCAACCATCAATAATGGCCCGACCCATATTGCCGGCACCGATAAATCCAATTTTCATTTCATCAAACTCCCTCAAGTTAAGTCAGTCATAAATCAGCTATCACTACTATACCAATTCTAGAATTAAAATACCTCGATAACGGCATAATTTCACCGATTTCCTGTTAAATCGCGTATGATTGAGGTAATGATTCGAGATTGTGAGGTTTTATCTGATGACATTTACATTTGCACCCGCTAAAATAGCTGATTTATCCGAGATTATGACCATCGAACGAGCCGGCTTTACACCAGCTGAAGCTGCCAGTGACGCTAGCATGCAACAACGGATTGCGCAAATCAGTGACACGTTTATCGTCGCTAAAGACGACCACGGTCACGTCGCCGGCTATATCGTTGGCCCAGCTTCTGATAGTCGCTACATTACCGATGATTTATTTGCAACAGTTACACCGAATGTGACTACTGCCAAATACCAAACGGTTTTAAGCTTAGCAGTCGCCCCTGAGACACAGGGAAGTGGTTTGGGCAGCCAATTGCTGGCTCACTTTGCAGCCATCGCCAAAGCAGCCCAGCGCCGCAGGATTACCCTGACTTGTTTGAAGCGATTGGTTCCCTTCTATGAAAAGAACGGCTATACGAACGAAGGTCAGGCTGAGTCTGAACATGCTGGTGAGGTTTGGTACAACATGGTTAAATTGTTCTAAGTATTCAAAAATCGCACTTATCGAGAATCAACGATAAGTGCGATTTTTATTCGATACGCCCATTGTGTCAATAAAAATCCGTTAGCTAAAAAATAAGTTATTCATTTCACTAATATTAATATTAATTCAAAACCAGCGTATGAAGATACAAAAAAACAGCCACCGTAGTGACTGCTTGTTAGTTGGGCTAGCTGGGTTCGAACCAGCGCATGACAGGATCAAAACCTGTTGCCTTACCACTTGGCTATAGCCCAATGATGAAATGGAGGGGAGTGGATTCGAACCACCGAACCCGAAGGAGCGGATTTACAGTCCGCCGCGTTTAGCCAGACTTCGCTACCCCTCCGTGAATCATTCAACTATATTAGAATACATAATTTTGAATAAAAAATCAACCCTTTTTTCAAAATTAATTGAATTTTTCTGCTAATTTCTCGGGTAAATCCAATAAAAACGTTTCCAATCGCCATTCAGCCATGAAGTTATCAGTCCGCCACTCGTTCAATCGTTTACGACCATAGCCCACGGCCTGATCATAATACATCGTCCCGTTATAATCACGTGGCGCAGGATGTAAATGCAGGTGGCCAAATAACACATGGCTAACTTGATATTGCTCTGCTAACGCACCTAATCGCGGTGTTCCCATCAAAGCTCGGGCCATCTCCCAAAAATGATGCCCCTGTCCCAATGGAACAAAATCGGCCCGTGGTACAAAATGTGTCATCAAAATCACTTGCTTATGCGCTATTTGCGCCAGTTTTAATTGAGCGGTGACCTGAGTTAACATTAACTGGGCGCGTTCTGGGTCACTCAGCGGTTGTTTAATCGACCGATCGATCCAATAGGCATACTTCCACTGGGCTAGGTCACGCGCTGTCACACCCGGCAAATTAGCTGCATATTGATAATCATACCAGCCATTATGACCAATAATCCGCCAGTCAGTCTGTGGAATATCTATAAATCGATTATGCAGATAGCCGTCAAAACCACCTGCTTCTAGCTCATCAAAGCTGACGCCATTCACCATATCATGATTGCCAGCTATCCATAAGACCTTTGTCTGGTCCCCCAAGCATGCCTGTAAATCGACCACATATTGCTGACTACGTTGAAAGTCATTGAATAAGTCACCCGCAATCAGATACCACTGAACATGCTGTTGGACTAAATACGCAGCTTGCTGCACCATCATCTCATGTGCGTCCACCCGATTCACATCAAAATGGTTGTCACTGCTGAATGCCAATCGCACCATGCTGATCACTCCTCAATTTTAGCCAAAATAAAAAGGCACGTTATCTTTACAATAACATACCTTTTGGTTTTAACGTTTATCGAACGCCTTGCATGGCTTTTTTAATCATCGGTACCATCATAAAGAGAATAATCCCTAAGAGGACACTGACAATCCCGATTGATGCAAAGTATGGGACTTCGGTCTTGGTTGAATAGAACCGTACTAATTGTGCATTTAGCGCACTACCAGCTGAATCAGCTAAGAACCACATACTCATCATCTGTGACGCGAAAGCTTTAGGTGCCAATTTAGTTGTAACTGATAACCCAATTGGTGAAATCAACATTTCGGCAATTTCAACCACGGCCCAGCTACCGACCAACCACATTGGGCTAACCTTGCCGGCGGTACCAAAGAAGAAGCCTGGCATTGCCATAATTAAGTATGACACCCCAGCAAAGACCAATCCAACGGCAAATTTAGCCGGTGAACTTGGTTGTTTCTTACCCCATTTCGTCCAAAGGAAGACGAATGGTGTGGTGTAAATCATAATAAATAACGGATTCAAAATTTGGAAATCAGAGGCTGCTAAATGCATCCCCAAGAAATGCAAATTAGTCCGATCTGCCGCAAACAAGGCCAAAACAGCGGACCCTTGCTCTTCGATTGCCCAGAATAATGCGGCGGCGATAAATAACGGAATATAAGCCCGTACCCGTGATCGTTCTTGAGCATTAGTCTTATCCGAAGTTAACATCAAGGTAAAGTAAGCGATTGGTGTTAAAATAACGAGCACACTAATCAAAGTAATAATGTTAGGTAACGTCAATGCGTGCATGAGTTGCATCAAGACTAAGACTAAGCCTAAACCAACAATCCCGATAATCACGCGCCGCATTACTTTGCTTAAGTCACCCGGTTCCAATGGATCAGTCGGGTATAAACTAGCGGTACTTAAATTCTTTTTACCATCAAAGTAGTATTGCAATAACCCAAAGAACATCCCAATGGCAGCTAAAGAGAAGCCTAAGTGGAAGTTAACGCCCAAACCAATCCGACCAACTAAGACGGGCGCCACTAAGGACCCCAAGTTTATCCCAAAGACGAAAATACTAAACCCAGCATCACGCCGAGTATCTTCTTCAGTATATAATTGACCAACCATATCGGACACGTTAGGCTTTAGTAACCCAGTCCCAATCACAATCAACGCAATCGAAACGAATAAAGCTCCCACCCCAAATGGTGTTGATAGCACAATATGACCAACCATGATGAAAATACCACCAATGAAGACGGTCTTCCGGCTACCCCAAACTCGGTCAGATAAAAAGCCACCGAGCACACTGGAAACATAAACCAGTGCTGAGTAAATCGACATAATTGAAGCGGCGGTCACTTGATCGAAGCCAAGACCACCCTTAGCAACACTGTAGTACATATAGAAAATTAACAGTGCCCGCATTCCGTAATAACTGAATCGTTCCCACATTTCAGTGAAGAACAATGTTCGTAAGCCACGTGGTTGGCCGAAGAACGAACGGTCCAGCTTTTGTTCTTTATCCAATTGAATTTCCTCCAAACTGCATCTAACAGATCATCATCGTTTAAAAGTAACAAAATTTGTTTCTTAATTAAACATAATAACTATTATACTAGCCTTAATCTTATTCAACAACGCCTTTAATTGACTTTTAATTTACGCACCATAAAGCTATTATTTTCTCATTTTAATAAATTAAACAAAAATAGCGCTAACTCGCCAAAAACTAACTATCATTGGACATGTAACCGATTTTATGAATATTATAATGACATCAATTTCTAATTTATTCCTGGTGAGTAATTATTCGGTGGCGCCGGCGTTAGATGTTTATTAAGAACTTAAAAAGAAAGCATTTGAGCCACCCAACTCTATTAAACGCCATTACTTACCATTGTTTGACGTAGCCAATCAGTGACATCTTTCAAGGTGTTTCTCAGCCGAGGTGCAACCAGACCGTTTCATTAACCTAAATATTAGCCTCTGTGTTGTCTGTCAAAAATTCTTAAGACATTAAAAACAAAGTAAGCTCTCAAACTCAACGTTTACGTGACAAGCTGTCTAGGTTGATTTGGGTAGCTATGATTACTGAACTGTATCGTTCATATACAGCCGTCAGCCACACAATCCTCTCCATCGACAAGCCAGACGCTGTGCCACCAGATGACTAAAGGAGACAGATAAGTACCCTAACCTCATTTTCCATTTAACTGGCAATAACGCTCGCCTAATTCTGGAACCACTATTTGATGGTACAAAAAAACCAGTCACTATCAACTTTGAGTTGACAATAACTGGCACGTCATAATTTTTGTTTTTAGTTCGGCGGTAAAGAAAAAGGCGAGATCACATCTCACCCTCCAAAGTGCCGGCTACCAGAGTCGAACTGATGACCCTCGGTTTACGATACCGATGCTCTACCAACTGAGCTAAGCCGGCATATGATATAAAAAAGATGTCAACACCGTGGGGGCTAACATCTGTCACTCCGACAGGCGGGCTCGAACCGTCGACATCTTGATTAACAGTCAAGCGCTCTACCAACTGAGCTATGTCGGAATATTCGCATGGCAACGTCCTACCCTCGCAGGGAGCGATCCCCCAACTACTCTCGGCGCTAAGAAGCTTGACTTCTGTGTT
>NZ_BJDK01000038.1 GCF_005405105.1 Lactiplantibacillus dongliensis | reverse complement strand
TTGGTATAGTCATGATGTACCCCAATCCGTTTTTGATGGAGTATACCAGAAATCAATGTTTAGGAACAGACCCTAGTCAAAGCCCGGCTTGTGAGACCGCACTTCGGCTCACAAACGTGGCCACCACGTTCCAGCGTCAATCCAGACCAACCGGAGCGGCAATCACACTATTTTCCTAACCAACGTTCAATACTGGGCCAGCTATTTTGATTAATAATCATCCGTGGCAAATTATTCATACTGGTTGCTTCGGTCACAATCCCCACATCCAATGTGGCGACACCGTGCGGTAAGTCTTGGCGACTCAAAAAGTCACTGATTCGCCGCGGCCCGCTCCCATATGGATAGGCAAACATTTGCGCTTTCACCCCAAGATGAGCCTTCAATTCACGTTTGCTTAACGCAAAGTCGCGCGTAAAGTGATGGTATTCATGCGGTTGGTCGAAGATTGGCGTGAACTTTTTCGTCAAATAATGCATATCATGCGTATGCAAGCCCACTGTCATTAAGTCGCCAGCTGACCGCTTGGCTGCGCGAATCTGCGGCCAAGTTGCCAACTGCGTCCCTTCCCGATAACGCCCAGTATTCCCAGTAATGATAAAGGTCGTAAAGGGCAAGTGGTACTTTTTCATGATTGGCAACGCATTATCAATCGTGGTGCGGTCAATATCATCAAAAGTTAAGACGACATATTTCCCTTTAATTGGGGTTTTACTAGTCTTTAAAGCCGCCATCTGCGCTGATGAGATAACTTTGACATGGTGATCATGTAAGTATTTCATCTGGGACGCAAATTGATTCGCTGGCACATCAAAATCATGCAACTGCGAGTTGCTAGATAACAGCTTCGATGTCTGCACCCCTAACGTATTCTTTAAGATCCGATGGTAACAAAAGATAATGATCCCATTCTTCACCTTAGCATCTTGCGGCCGCAGCGCGTAGTTCGCGTCGCCACCTTTGTTAAATTGAAAGTTGCGTTGGACCGTGAACCCCATCCCCACAATCACGACGAGCGCCGCCAGCCAAATTAAAATTTTGCGTTTATGCCGATTCATGTTTCTGCTTCCCCCGTAACTGCCGTAAGCGCCAAGCTGCATACCCCCAGATAATCAGGGATACCGTAACGATGACTCCTAAAACGATCTCGTATAATTGATAATCAAGATTCATCAATAAGTAAAAACTAACTAGTGAATCACTATATAGATGAAAAATGAAACTGAAGTTAACAATAATCACAAAGGCCACGAAAAGCCATAAGGCCGTCAAAATAACGACCCGGCCCCAAGTTCGCCGGTGGCTAGTTTGTTTACGAATGATGAACTTTTCACTATTACGCATTACTTCAACCCCCGGTCCGGACTTGTCCACGTCCCAATCCGATCTGGATCTAAGACAAATGAGATAATCGCGGCAATACAACTGATCAAGTTAATCATCCAGTAATACAGAATGTAGACCGGAATCAATAAAAGATCGCGCCATTGTAAATACGCAGCCGACTGTGACGCTTTAAACCCAATCCCGAATTGGGTAAAACTGATCACTAACAGAATCAATAAAATATCACCGTCTAACTGAACAGAGTGAACCATGATCAAGTTAAGAACCCACGAGATCAAGCTAAGCGTGGTACAGATGGCCCACACATTACTAATCACGGTTTCAAGCAACAAGACCCGTTTACTCCAACTGCCCCGTGCTAACACATCCCGATTCCCCACGAGGACTTCCAAACCACCACGTGACCAACGCTGTCGTTGACGAATGAGATTACGAATACTTTCAGGGACTAAGATCCAACAAATCGCCCGCGGTTCATACCGCACTTGCCAACCATGGCGGTACATTCGCCAAGTAATATCAATATCTTCCGTCATCACAGCTGGATTCCAACCGCCAACAGCATCCAAGGCTGAACGCCGAAACGCCACAATAACGCCAGAGACCGTTGTAATCCGCCCCGTTAAAAAGGCCTGGGCTTTCTTGATAATATCAATCACCCCGATATACTCTAGCAATTGTAGCCGCCCTAAGATACTGGTCCGGTTACGAACGACCGGCTTACCAGCAACGGCGCCAATCTTAGCATCACTATTTAACGTTTTAACCAACTCTGACAATGATTGATAATCCAAAATGGAATCTGAATCAATTCCTAAGATATAAACACCATTTGCCACTTTCAGCCCTTGATTCAAGGCATTGGCTTTCCCCTGGTTAAGCGCAATCGGCACGACTTTGATTAAAAAGCGTTCTGCATATTGTGCTTGCAGCTGATACATAATCGCTAACGTCTCATCGCTGCTTTTATCATCAATCAAAATAATCTCAAAGTTATGGTAGTGTAATGCCGCAATCGAAGCAACCGCCCCTTTTAAGGTATCCTGTTCATTATGTGCCGGCACTAGAATTGACACTAGTGGTGCGGTCGCCGGCGTCAAGTCTGGTCGTACCTGACTATGCTGCCAGCGGCCAAAGTACAAACAACCGATAATCCAGATGGCCGCCACTAAGATCGGATAACCAATCACAAAATCATTCATTAAATTAATAACCCACATAGTTAATAACTGCTCCTTTAAGTCTTTCCCGGTCAATAAGCATACTATTCTAACATACGTTTTCAGAAAATACTGCCCCCTTCGCATAAACGATTGATTTTTGCTCCTAACCGTTGACCAAAATACCACCATACGCTTCAACTATACTGGTTATCCTGAAACGTGATGAATCTCTTTTAACCACTTCTTTAAACTCATCTTAATTTCAAATCAGGCCGCTTCCATGTTCTAACGACCGACTCAAAACACGCTTGGGACTAGTTAAACTTGCCGCCTGCCGGTTGGTTGCTAAACTGACAGCTTGAACTGTTTATAACTGATCATCTAATTAACGTCGGGCGGGCCAGCATGGGCTCAGTGGTGTCGTTTGACTTAGTTGAGTGGTCTTGCTCAGCTTAGTCAAAGCCCGGCTTATGAGACCCGCCCTTCGGCTCATAAACGCGGCCACCACGTTCCAGCCAATGCTTGGCCCAACCAGAGTGGCAACTTAATCCAACTAGCCCCAAACGTCCTTAAACCTGATTAATGACTAACTTTTTACTAATTTTATTATGTAAATTGAAAATTCCATTAATTTTCGCCCGCAGCCCGCTGCTTCTACAGTACAATGGGAACAGCTTATTTCAGGGGGACGTACCATGCAGAATTTAATCACAAAACTTTATCAATTGGCTCAAACCAGTCATATTGTCAGCACGCTGCTGGAACCGGCCCATATCATTATTCTGGCCTTACCATTTTTAACGCTATTTATGGCACTGATTATCTTAGCGGTGCAATTGCGCACCCAACAGACTTTAAGTGAACGCCGAATTATTAGCACTTATACCTTTATCTGGTACTTGGCAGCCGCCTATCTACTCATCATCTTGCCGTTACCAACCCGCAGTTCCGTTGCAGCGATGACTGGCGCTGAATACAACTTACAACCGTTCTTCTTTGTCAGTCAGCTTAAACTTTTGACTGGTTTTCAACTCAGTAATCCGGCAACGTGGCTGGCCACCTTTAAAACGTCGACTTTCTTTCAGCCATTCTTCAATGTTCTCTTACTAATGCCCTTTGGCGCTTACTTAGAAGCCCGCCATCGCTGGCCACTATGGTTGATTACTTTGGCCAGTCTAGCGTTGTCGCTCTTCTTTGAAACGACTCAACTCACTGGGTTGTATGGTTATTATAGTCGCGCTTATCGCATGTTTGACGTTGACGACTTAATCACCAACACATTCGGCGGCTGGTTGGGTGCCGTTGGCTTAGCTTTGTTGCCCCAAAAGTGGTGGGCCAACGATCGTTCCAATCACTTACAGCACACTGATCACCCCATCAACTGGCGGCGGATCATCACCTTGCTCATTGATTGGAGCTTAATTGCCGGCTTTGATACTGGCTACTTCATCTTAGTTAAACATTTCAATTGGCCGTTGCCACATGACTTCCGCTGGCTCTACTTAGCAAACATCGGCCTCTTCTTCTGGTTACCAGCACGCCTGTGGCAAGGTAAAACGATTGGCGGTTGGCTGACCAACAGTCGCATTGTAAGTGTCGGCGGTCAAGCGGCCACTGGCTGGCAATTGCTGGTTCATTATGGTGGTCTTTACTTAGTCAGTCTACCGTTACTCTTCTTAGATTTATGGTGCTTCAATAAGCTTGGCAATGTACCCAGTCCGGAACTAAATCGTTGGGATATTACCCTCGTGGCGGTGTCGTTAACCCTGCTAGTGATTAGCTATGATTTACTGCTAACGTTCTTTAGCCGCGACCATCAGCTCTGGTGCGAACGTCTCAGTAAAACGACCGTCCAATAAAAACCGCTTTACGTTGGTTAGGCTGCCATGTTAAATTTAAAGTAACTAAAAATCTGGAAGTTAAAAAAATGATAAAAGTACAAGCATTAAGCGACGACTTTCGCTGGGTCGCTGTTAACAATTACACGGATAACGATTACCATCAACTCATCACTGAAGAACACGTCACCGATGAAATGCTCGGCTATGCCACCGACCGCCATGAACGGGGGCGCTTGGAGTACGATGCCAAAAGTGCCATCACGACGATTATTTTTGACGTGGTCACTAAGAACGGTGATGAAGGCACGTACACTGCCCAAGTCAGCTTTATGCTGGTCGAACATACCCTACTGACCTTCACAACTGATCAGACAGACTTTGTCGAAGACTTGCTCGCCGACGTCATTGATGCCGACTGGGAAAAAGTCCAACGCCCCATCGATTATATTTTTGATGTGCTTTATAAGTTGTCGCGCCAATACTTTCAAGCGATCAATGCTATCAATCGTGACCGGCAGAATATTCAGTCAAAGATGCGTAAACAGATTCAACGTTCCGTTATCTTGCAATTAATGGAATTAGAAACTACGCTGGTCTACTTTTTGACCTCGCTTAAGACTAATAACGATATGCTGCAATCACTAAAACGGTTTGCACCAATTAAGTTGTCGACTGCGCAAAAAGAACGCCTCGACGATATCATCGTCGAAGCGCAACAAGGGCTGGAAATGGCCAATATCGCCTCCGATATTATTGGTCGCGTGTCGAACGCCTATTCAAATATCTTGGACAACAGCCTGAACAACACGATGTGGTTGCTGACCATCTTCTCAATCGTGCTGACGATGCCTAATATCGTCTTTGGCTTTTTCGGTCAAAACGTGGATCTCCCGTTTATGAAGAATCCGTTTGGCTGGGAAATTACCGTCGTGATTGCCATTGGACTATGCGCATTAACTGTCTGGCTATTACGTCGCAATTCATTTCGTAAATAACTCCAAGAAAGAAGTCTTTTAAATGCCAAGTCGCGTACCCGTAACAGATACGGCTGACTATATCAACAAAGCTGCCCCAGTCGCTCAGCCTTATTTACAACAGTTACAACAATTAGTCGAAGCTAACTTACCTAGTGCCACGGCTAAAATCAAATGGAATCTTCCTTTCTTTGAACTCGGCAAACAATATGTTAGTATCGCCGCTTATAAAGCGCATGTCAGTTTGAGTCTTTCAGCAGATTTTACTCCAGAACTTTTAGCAACTGCTAAAGCTGCGGGCTACGCCACTGGTCAGAAACGATTGAATATTGATTTTGATCAGGAAGTACCGGTTGACCTGGTTAAAGCCGTTTTAAATCTAATTGGATAGTAAAAGACCTGTAAATTCGAGTTGAATTTACAGGTCTTTTTAGTTTTGAATTAATTGCTGAAACGTGCTCAGGCCAACTGCCCCCTCCGCTTGCTACGCCAGTTAATCGTACGGGAAAAATCACCCATACAATTAACTGGCTAGGCAATGCTCAGGGGCAACCCGTTGGCCCTCACACTCTGGTTTATTGCATATGCAATAAGCCCAACTTGTCCAAGTGTTCAGCGATTTGAACTGAGTTCCACGCAGCACCCTTTAACATGTTGTCAGAAACATCCCACATCTGGAACGCTTGTGGCGTTTCTTGATCAGGACGAATCCGACCAACAAACGTGTCACGTGAGCCTTCTGCGTCATGGGCTTGTGGATAGATTTGGTTGTCAGGATCATCTTGTAAGACGATCCCAGGTGCAGCTGCTAAAGCATCTTGGATGCCCTTAACCGTCGCTTTAGGATCTTCAACTTCGAAGTAAACTGATTCAGAGTGACTGACTGGCACCGGAATCCGAACACAGGTCGCTGTTACTTTGATATCCTTACTGTCCATGTCACCATCACACATGATCTTCTTGGTTTCATGAATCATCTTCCATTCTTCGTGCGTATAGCCGTCTTCTTCAAAGACGTCGATTTGTGGTAACGCATTGAATGCAATTGGATAATGTTTCTTGTCGCCAGAGACTGGTAAAATATGAGCTTCCATTTCTTTACCGTCCAAGTAAGCTTGGGTTTCGTCTCGTAATTCCTTTAAGGCCCGGTTACCGGCACCACTAACGGCTTGATACGTTGATACGATAACCCGCTTCAACCCAAAGGCTTTACGAATTGGTTCCAACGCAACAACCATTTGAATGGTTGAGCAGTTCGGGTTGGCGATAATCCCATGATGTTGGTAAAGAGCTGATTCGTTTACTTCAGGAACCACTAATGGAATCTTAGGATCCATCCGGAACGCACTTGTATTATCAACGACCACTGCGCCACGTTTTACGGCTTCTGGGGCGAATTTTTTGGAAACAGAACCCCCAGCTGAGAATAAGGCCAAATCAATACCTTCGAATGATTCTGGAACCGTTTCTTCAACGGTTAGATCTTGACCATTAAATTTAAGCTGTTTTCCTGCTGACCGACTTGATGCCAATAGTTTAACTGAATTAACTGGTAAACTAGTTTGTTCCACCATTTTGATCATCCGCGCACCAACTGCGCCAGTAGCACCGACAATCGCGACGTTATATCCACTCACAATGAAGACCTCGCTTTGATAGTTATTGAAGCTTTATTATAGCACAATTTTAATTATTAGAAAATAATGAGTTTATATTTGTTGCTACAATTCTGATTGTATTTGTCGCGCTGGTGGTAAGCCCCTACCCGACAAATAGTCAGCTGCGGTCAATTAATAAGCTAATTGTCAGCTCCGTTTAGTGCTAGATTAAGTTACCACTCTGGTTGGGCCAGCATTGGCTGGAACGTGGTGGCCGCGTTTATGAGCCGAAGGGCGGTCTCATAAGCCGGGCTTTGACTAAGAGCTGAGCAGACCACTCAACTAAGTCAAACGACACCACTGAGCCAATGCTGGCCCGCCCGACGTTAATTGTGTGATCATTTACGATCAGTTTAAACTGTAACTTTAACTGAGAGATTGGTTGCTAAAAGGTTCATCCGTGTCATTGATCTTAGTATGCGCATTTTTCTCGGGCTTAGACTACATTTCAGAACAAAATCGACAAGCGGTAATTTTAACCAACAACAAGCATAGCCGACTCCGTTCAATCAAAAAGTTCGCACACTTTATTAGTTAACCTTATCATCACCAATGTTTTGGCCTTTAAATCACAATTTAGACTCATTTTTAACGGTCAAAAGTGCAATAAATACCAAGATTATTGAAAAGGCGAGCTCATTCAACTAGGAAACACTGCCAAATTGGTTTAACCGTTTCACTTTATTTGCTTATTGATGTCAAAGGGTGCAAAATATTGGTTGAGGTGAGGAAATGCCAACCAAAAAACGATCGACGCGGGTTAAGCTGTTCGCGAATGTTAATCACGTCTTGGATACTTTGGAAATGAATTCTGCTAATTTAGTCTCAGAATATTATCATCAAGTGGCAACCACCGGCCTGGTTCCACACGGGTTTAAAGCGGCGCAATCGATATCATCAGTCGATGAACATGACGCGCCCCAACAAATGACAATGATGAACACCATCGATGACTTAGACGCACTTTACGCGAATTTAGATAAATGCTAAGACCGACTTTAAGAATCCGATAACGGGTTCTTTTTTTACCAAAAGCCCACATGTCGCTAAAAACGGCATGTGGGCTTTTCGGTTGTTACTCACTGAAAATTTTTACTACTGTCCTAACGAAAACCATCAACTCAACTAATGGCGTTGCTTCAAGAAATGATCAAACTGTTCATTAATAACGGCCAAAATTTTGGGATCATGTAAATCCCCTAGTTGTGGTTGATCACCGCCAGTAACCTCACTGACAACCTGTAAATAGCCAAATAACACTTGGCTTGGATCTAAATGATATTGTTGCCCTAAGCTTACTGCTAAATCATAGCGATCAGGACCTAATAAAGTTGAATAATCAGTCATGCGTGACTGCTCCTTTCGAACGTGCCATTTGCTTACTCATTCGTAAATAAGCGAAGAAGTGGAAAATAATCCCTGTAGCTAGCAAGATTGCGCCGAACCAGACCGACCACCATGTCATCAAAATCGCCAAGCCATAAATCGTCACACTCCGCACGGGATCGAACTTAATCGCCGCATAAAAATCATTCGACATGGCATGACTTTTAAGTTCTTGATGATGATGCAAATAGGCATACATAAAATAGAACGTCGCTGAAATAAATAGCGCGACTAGATCATAGACAATAAACGCCGTTTGCATATCCGCACGATTACCACTCGTTAACGCATCGGCAACCAACGACATCGGATAATCTAACAACGTGATACTAAAAAGCATTAGTAGATTCAGTATGTTAACATTCCGATCAATTCGCGCCAACATACTGAAATAATCATGATGAAATAACCACAACGTTCCCACGTAAAAATATGAAAACGCATAGGACAAAAACAATGGCCATTGCGCCAGTAAAGCCGGTAACAAGCGACCGGGCTGGTAATCTGGAATATGAAACTCCAAGACTAAAATGGTAATTAAAATTGCAAAAATACCATCGCTAAATGCCTGAAAGCGATCTGTTTTCATTAATTCTGCCTCCCGCAATCCAATTAGAATATCATAATTTTATTTTGAATGCTGACATTTGCTTTTTCAAGCGGTTACAACTTCAATTGTCATGTTAGCGTCCGGCTTTCTATGGTAGACTTATGGTAACGAAATCAAAAGATGAGGGGCGTCACATCCACATGAAAAAATTTCTCAAACCGAAATTTTTGTTCTTGGTATTCTGGATTGTCGTGGTCTTTGTCGGTATCGCAGCCTTGCCAAACGTGCAATCGCTGATCGACAGTCACCAAACGGCTACGAGCAACCAAAGTACCACGACCAAATTGACAAAGATTCAAAAAAATTGGGGACGCGGGTTAAACCATACCGATCAACTAGTCTTGGTCTTTAATAACCAGCGGACCAAGTTACTGTCCAGCCAACAAGCCAAAATTGACAAGACCTTAACGCAGATCAATAAAAAAGCCAAGTATTATGGCATCAAGCAACTCCGGACGATACATACTTCGACCAATGATCAGCAATTATTAACGTCCAGTGATGGCTCAACCGAACTTGCCGTTGTTTCCGTCGACAAGCAACAATCTGAGTTAAAAGTTGTCGCCAAGCAGTTAAATGACGCGATGACCGTTAACGGACTACAGACTTATGTCACCAGTCCTGATCTAATTGCCGCCCAACGTCAACAAGCGCAGTTAAACCACACGATTACGATTCTAATTATTGGTGCCGTTTGTGCACTCTTATTATTAGGTATCATTTTCCGTTCAGTCCTCATTCCACTAGTGAACTTATTGATCCAAACGATTGCGCTGATTACCACCACGAGTATTGCAGCGAACGCAGTCGACTTTTGGAAGTTACCTTTTGCCGGTAACAGTGTGCTCATTATTGGCATTGTCGTCTTAGTTTTAAGTACCGTTTTGACCTGGTCATATATGGGCGACTACTTAGCCACTGCCGCTGAGAACAAGGATCTGGAAGCCGACGCCCAAGCAATGCTCGCCTTACAATTCAAAAAGTGGTTAGTTGTCTTAATTAGTCTCGCCTTAATGGCTATCGGATTGAGCTTCGCCCCACTACCAGCTGTCGCTTCAAGTTGGATTATTGCTTTGGCCGTTATTTTGACCACCTTAGCCGTACCAACCTTAAATTACACGTTTGCTGCCCTATTGGGTCATGGTATTCGCTGGCCGGGTAATCGGTCATGGGGTCATCGCCCCAAGAACCTATGGCAACAATTTGGCCTACTCAGCAGTTGGAAACCAATGCTTGGTTGGCTAATCGCCATCATCTTATTGGTACCTGGCCTCTGGTTTGCCCGCGCTCAATTCTCATATGACAATCTGACGCCTGATTTATTGGCCACTACGACTAATGCCGAAGATGGTCATCAAGTTATTGCCGCGCATTTTGGTGCCGGCGCAGCAACGCCGGTAGTTGTTAATATCACAGCTGACCATAACTTAACGACACAAAATAATTTACAAGCTTTAGACACGTTAACTACCAAGTTACAACATGTCAAAGGCGTTAAATCCGTTGTTTCCGTCACTCAACCTACTGGTAAAAAAGTGGCACAATATTACGTTGGCAACCAATTAACTGCCATTACAACGAGTTTAGCGGCTAATCAGAAACAATTAGCTAAAGTTCAAAAGCACTTAAAAGCGAACCAAGAAACCATTGCCAGCGCTCAGGTTGGCAAGCAACTTAAGAGTTTGAAGAAGTTACGCAAACAACTCAACAAACTTTCAACTTATAACGACCGCATCTCCACGCAATTAGTGAATACGGAGATGGCGGCAGGTAATGTTAGCGGTAAGAATAAGCGTAGTCGTGCGGCATTACGTGAGCTCAATCGCGAATTGAACAAAGCGGATTCATTAGTGGCTTCAATTACCGATTTAACGAATACTGTTCAGATGAATCAAGATAGCGTCATCTCAATGTATGATGATACTAATGCCAAGTTAAAGTCTGTCAAGAAGAAGCTCGCTAAGACCGCTAAGACAATTGGCAGTGTTAACAGTTCAATTAACAGTACCAGCACCTACTTGACTAGCTTGAAAGCCAGTGAAGTTGGCAAAGTCTTCTTCATTCCGGCTGATGCTTATAATAGTGACTTGTTCCGCAATAGTCTGACGACTAACACTAGCAAGACTGGCAAGATAACCCAGTTAATCGTCACCTTTAAGCAGGCGCCAACTAGTACTAGCAGTCTCCATGCCCTAACCGCAGTCAAGCAAGCCACGCAGGCCAGCTTGTTAGCAACGCCACTCGCCCAAGCTAATGTCACTTATGGCGGTGAGACGGTCACGCAAAGTCAAGTTCGTCAGAGTTTCATTTCTAACTATTTGAAGTGGGGCTTGTTAGCCTTCGTACTGATTGCCATTTGCCTCTGGTTAAGCTTACGGTCAATCGTACTCAGTGAGTACTTGGTCGTTGGCCTGGCTATCATGATTGCATCCAGCTGGGGCTTAACCCGTTTAGGTTATTCAACGTTCGCCCACCTAGGCAACTTGCCATGGTTAACCTTGATTTGGGGTAGCATCTTGCTCACGCTACATTGGTTGTTAATCAGTACTGTCACCGTGAACCGCAAAGATTGGCTACATCGGTTTGAATTAGCCGACTTAAAAGAACACTTTGCATTAAGTGGTCGCCTGATTCTGCCAGTAAGCTTGTTCGAGTTAGTCTTCTACTTGCCAATGTTAGGCATGCCAGAACAACTCTTCCAATCAACCGGTGTCATGTTAGTGATCGGGATTATCTTGAGTAATCTCGTCACCCCACTGATTCTTCCCGGCTTGATTGCTTGGACGGTTAATCCGCCTAAGCTCAGTTTTAAGAACTGGGGCTCTTGGATTAAACAGCGTGTGACGCGCCAACCAAAATCCGATTCAAAAGCTAAATAAACCACTAAAGCCGCGTACCCATTTGATTGGGTGCGCGGCTTTTTAGTGGTCTCTAAATGATTAGTGCTGCTAATATTTCGAGCTCAAAATCTAAGCATGTAATTGGGTACGTAACGCCTTAGTCAAGACTTCACTGAAATTTAACCCTTGTTTGCGTGCTAAAATTTCTAAGTCAGCCGGAATAGTGACATTCTTTCTAACGGTTGGTCTGGTGATCTTTCGCCGAGCTTCATCCATGTCTACCGTTATCATCACTAAATATTGATTAGCCTTAAGCTGGACATCTGCCACAGCAGATGGTTTGGGCCGAGATTCACCATATAAAGCCAAGGCTAAGGCATCAGTGGCCATCAGAGTCGCTTCAACGTCATTATCGCCAAAAGTATGCACAGCCGGGACATCTGGGAAACTCACCATTATCAAGCCATCAGTTGGCTCAAAAATTGCGGGATAAATTGCTAAATCATGTTTCATCCTAAAATCCTCCTCGATTAGTTGGTTTGATACCAGCAGTCTTCAAAATTGATTGTAAAATTCCCTTAGGAACTTCACGTCGATGGATTGGCACAATAATAATCGTTGTCGCATTCTTAAATTTAGCATGCGATCCATTTTGACTCACAACTTTAAAACCATGCTTTTCTAGCAGTCTGATTAACGCTCGCGTTTTCATTGGCACGCTTCCACTTCGATACTCATATTATACGCATTTATACGCATTAAGCTAATAAATAGCCGTACAACTTTAGTTACGTCAAACATCCTGCAATCAAACCATTTTGTTCGTTAGCTTACCTTGAAAGTGTCTAGCACCCATGATTAATTTAACCATCTGCTAAGCTTTAATCAAAAAGGAAGCGACTGCCATGAACACGTTAACGATGCAAACTCGTCATTCGTCCCAAACACCGACTGCCAATTTACGTGACTTATTAACCGATCACACTAAAACAGCTATTTTAACGGCTTTAACGACGCCAAAATATTACGAAGACCTGTTAACCCAGCTTAGCCCAATCACCAGACCTAGCCTAACCTTGGCCCTACAAACCTTAACTCGCACGCAACTCATCACCAGTCAGCTAGAACAGCCTAATGCCGTTACCAAGGTACGCTACCAATTAACGCCCTTTGCCCAATCATTACTTACAACCTGGCAAGAATGGCAACAACGCTATATGATGGCGCAATTAAAAAGCTAAGCGGCCAATCAACAAAAAACGATTCAGAAATTGATTAAAAATTTCTGAATCGTTTTTCATATGATACGCTTAGCATTAATTAAAATTGGCGCCTACCGGTTGGCTTCTAAAAAGCCGAAATGCATGGAATATTTCAAGTCTGGCCTTCAAACCTGACCTTGACCCAAGTCCGAAAAATCCCACTCGAATTTAGGCCAATAACACGGCTAAAGCTATTCATTACAATGCATTAACGTTAATCTATAAAATACCAATTAATTAACGGCAGGCGGCCCAAAATTGGCTCAGTGGTGTCGTTTATCTTAGTCGTGATTTTGCGACTTAGATAAAGCCCGGCTTGTGAGACCGCTCTTCCGGCTCACAAACGCGGCCACCACGTTCCAGCCGATTCTGGGCCAACAATCCAACTAACACTATACGTCTATTAGACACTATCTTTAATGTCGGTTCCGAGCACCTAACGTCGTCATTTGTGCCGCATATGGCGTTGAGACCGACCACTTGGCAATTTCTGCGGCGGTCACCTGCTGCCAATTAAAATCAGCTGGTAACTGCTTTAAGTGCAACGGATCCGTGACCGGCACGTCAAAGCTTGCTAACCAAGTCAACAATACTGGAATGACTGTCAGATCATCATTCAACAGATGATACGTCCCACTGGTCGTTGTTAATTCTAAGTTGACCGTTAAGCGATCTTCCAATCGAATACCATTGCCAAAACCATGCGTGGTTGACCGATAAATGCCCAATTGAGCGGCAGTCATCATCGTCGGTCCCACCGACCGGAAAACGTGACCATGTTCATCAGCCAACGTTATCCGCCCCGACGTAATCGTTAATAGACCTACCGCATACGGGTTATAACTCATCGCCTTTTCCAACCAACCATGTTTTGGTTTTAAATGTGGGTAACACTTTTGTTCAATCTCGATGTCCATAAAAGTTAGTTGCCGGTCGATATTATCAGCAATATTAGTGACCGTCACTGGTGCTACAGCTGCCATATTAAAATCCCCTAAGTAACGACGCTTTCTCTCTCACTTTCAGCATACCACTTACTTAAGACAACCTAACGGCCAAAAACAAACAAAATTTCCAAAATAAACCTAAACCAGCAGCTTTATTTAACGAGTTGCCTGGTAACGGGCCGCTAAAAAGGTCGCTAACGGCTGACTAAACTGATGACGTTGGCGCTCAAATAATCCCTTAAAATCGCCCGTTACAATCTGATCATCTTGATGCTTCACTAACTTGGTCGCCCAATCTGGATCAAACAATAATTGTTCGCCCACTGCCACTAAATCGGTATGGGTCAAGACTTGTTCAACATCATGCCGGTCACGGACACTGCCCACTCCCACTAGCGGCAACTCACCGCCAATTGCGGCTTGAACATACGCTAAGATGGATTTGGCTTGGTAACCGTCAGCCCGCGCCACGCGGTCATAATGATTAAGCGAGATATGAATATAATCCAACTTCGTCTTGGCTAATTTTTTCAATAACCATAACGTGTCTTCAAATTGAATCCCTGGCGTTTCAAATTCTTCTGGCGAGATTCGGTAACCAACCAAAAATGGCCGGTCAGCATACGTTTTGACCGCCGCGAACACACTCGTTAACAGTTCCTTAATGAACCGTGCTCGCTTGTCACGACTACCACCCCATTGATCATCGCGTCGATTGGAATGAGGTGAGAAGAATTGTTGAATCAAATACGTATTGGCACCATGCAGCTCAATGCCATCAAAGCCAGCTTGAATGGCCCGACGAGTCGCCTCGCCGAAGGCCTGAATAGTTGCTAAAATTTCAGTATTCGTCATAGCACGCGGCATTTCAGCATCCGGACGCAATGCCGGTACCGCACTAGCTGACACAATTTGTTCACCGCCCAAAGTGGCGCGGTGCGTCATCCGCCCGGCATGGACCACTTGTAAGATGGCCTTGGCCCCAGCCCCTTGAATCGCTGCTGCTAAGTCGTGTAGCCGCGGCAGCATTGCATCATCAGCGACACTCAATTCACCCGGCCACCCTTTACCGCCAGCTTGCACATTAGCGGCCCCCGTAATAACGGCACCAACCCCATGGGAACGACGGGCATAGTAGGCAATTTCGTCCTGAGTAACTTCACCATCAAAGAAGCTTTGACGGGTCGTCATCGGTGACATCATTAATCGATTCTTCAAGGTAATACCAGAATTAAATGTTAGCGAAGTCGTTAGTTCAGTCATATAAAACGTCCTTTCTAGCTTAAGTTTATCCATTTAAACTATACACGTTAAATTACCTTTTTTTAATTTTTAAGTTCGCACACTGAACAACAATTTAGTTTAAAGTTAGCGCCATTTCTTGATGTTGTAAGCCGGCTTCCATAAAACGGTCACCAACTGGTTTAAATCCTAATTGACTATAAAAGCTTTGGGCGGTCACTTGCGCCCCCAAAACTAATTGGCGGTAGCCTTGTTGCCGAGCATCCTGAATCATCCGCTTAATAATCGCCTGGGCATAACCATGCCCGCGGGCTGACTTGAGCGTTGCCACTCGCTGAATATGTAACTGTTGTGTTGCTTCCGGTGTCATCCGGGCGGTCGCCACCGCCGCAGTTGTAGCATCATATAGCACATAATGCCACGTCGCTGAAGTCACGGTATCCAACTCATCGGCTGGATCAATATGTTGTTCCTCAATAAATACTGCCCGGCGAATCATGATTGCATCGGCATAGACGGCTGAATCCGTCTGGTTACTCGTCTTAATTTCCATTTAAGGTCCCTACCTTTTTCTACTGTTAGTCTTAAACTCAAAAACAATGCGTTTCGAATAATGACCAGTCTAATACAAGTTGTCTCCTAATCCTACCTAAATAAATGATTTGAATTAACCTTATCAGCTAGCTTACTTATTCAACACCCGTTCCATGAACGTTGGAACGGGTCAACATTGGCTCAGTAGCGTGGGTCATCTTAGTTGTGACTTTCGACTTGATAACCCCCGCAAAGCCGACCAACGGCTTAAAACCGTGCCCACTACATTCTAGCCGATACTGACCCAGCCAGAAGTGACCATATTAAACAACAGTTAATACGGGTACCTCAACCACGTGTAAACTGACCCACCGCCTGCTCTAAACAAAATGTTAAACATTACGCCACTGGAGATATGTTAAAATGACATGATGACTGCTTTTTGAGTCATATCCAAATATGCTACAAATGAGGTCTTTTAACTATGTTTAAGCAACTCCGCCAACACCTGAACACGCGGATGGGGTTCTTTTGGCTACTAATTATTTTCTTCTGGGCCAAAACACTGTTAGCGTACTTGACCGAATTCTCCTTGGGAGTTTCCGATATCTTACAAGTCCTGCTAATGATTGTGAACCCCATCGCCATCACGGTGTTCCTATTTGGTTTAGCTCTTTTTATTCGCAAAACCGGGTTCTATTATTATATTCTGCTGCTGATCGATGCGTTGGATACCGTCTTATTGTATGCCAACGTGATTTATTATCGCGAATTTACCGACTTTATGACCGTCAGCACGATCACCGGCTACTCAAAAGTCAGTCAAGGGCTAACGGGATCATCACTTGCGTTAGTGAATTGGTACGATTGGCTATACTGGATCGACATCATTGCGATGCTAGTATTATTCATTTTCCACCGCATCAAACACGATGACCAACCGATTCGCAAACGCCAGGCCTTTGCGACCATCTCAGTCGCACTGGCTGGCTTTGGATTGAACTTAACGCTGGCTGAAGCCAACCGGCCACAATTATTAACGCGAACTTTTGACAATAACTATATCGTCAAATATCTAGGACTCGATGCCTTCACCGTTTACGATGGGATTAAAGACGAACAGACCCATCATCAACGCGCAAGTGCGAAAAAATCGGAACTAGATACTGTCCATGACTTCACCAAGTCCCACTACGCCGCCCCCAATAGCCATATGTATGGGGTCGCCAAAGGTAAAAACGTCATTGTGATTCATTTGGAAAGCTTCCAACAATTTCTCATTGATAAAAAGATCAATGGTCAGGAAGTCACGCCGTTCTTGAATAAGCTGTACCATAGTCAATCGACCTACGCATTTAAGAACTTCTTCCATCAAGTGGGTCAAGGTAAGACCAGTGATGCGGAAAACATGCTTGAAACCAGCACATACGGCTTACCAACCGGCTCACTCTTCGCCCAATTGGGTTCAGACAATACGTTCGAAGCGGCGCCAGCGATTCTTAAACAGCGCCGCAAATACACTAGCGCCGTGTTCCACGGAAATGTCGCCAGCTTTTGGAATCGGAATAACACGTATAAGAGCATGGGCTATCAATACTTCTTTGACGCCAGTTACTTTGATACGACCGGTGATAAATCAACCGGTTATGGCTTGAAAGATAAGCTGTTATTCAAGAACTCGATTCAATATTTGCAACGCCTGCAACAGCCATTTTACGTGAAGTACATTACCGTTACCAACCACTTTCCGTATACGATGGATAAGGAAGACACGACCTTTAAGACAACCGATACGAGTGATTCCGCCATCAACGGCTACTTTCAAACGGCGCATTACTTGGATCAATCGATCAAAGAATTCTACGCTTACTTGAAGAAGTCGGGCTTACTCAAGAACGCTATGATTGTCTTATACGGCGATCATTATGGGTTATCTAACAGTGAAAACACGACGCTAGCGCCTTTAATTGGGAAGACCGCTAAAGATTGGACCGCTTACGATAACGCCCAACTCCAACGGGTACCGTTCATGGTCAATATGCCTGGGACGAAAGGCGGCCGGATCGAATCTACGTACGGCGGTGAGATTGACGTCTTACCAACGATTCTGCACTTGCTCGGTATCTCCAGCAAACGCTACATCCAGTTTGGAACCGACTTGTTCTCGAAGCAACATGACCAAGTCGTGGCCTTCCGGAATCGCGATTTCATCACGCCGAAATACACCGTCTTAAGCGGTAAGATTTACGACAACACTACCGGTGAACAACTCGATGCGACCGAAGCCGTGCAAAAAGCTGTCGATCAGGATCAAAAAAAGGTTAGCAAAGAATTAAGCCTTTCTGACTCCTTAAATTCGAAGAACTTGTTACGTTTTTACACACCGAAAGGCTTTAAGAAGGTCGATGCCTCGACCTACAACTACGCTGACGGTTTGCAAAAAGAAATCAAGATTGAAACAGCTTTGAAGAAATCGGCAACCAGTCTATACGCTGAAAATGGCCATAAATCCACCACTTCACTGTACAAGACCGATGCACCCGAAGCTTCACACAAGAAGACCGATTCGACCCGGATTCAAATTACCAACCCGGATGACATGTCGGCAACGTCTAGCAGTGCTGCCAAGAAATAAAGATAAACGTCCCATTGACCGATTCTGGTTAATGGGACGTTTTGTATTTTACGCTTGGTGCTAGTTGAAATTGCCGCCTGCCGGTTGGTTCCTAAAACGCTGGAACGCCATGGGTCATTTTGAAGCCAAAGCCCGGTCTTCAAAACTGACCTTGGCCTAAGTCCGAGCAGACCACTCGCACTAAGGCCAACGACACGGCTGAGCATTTTAGGAACCAACCTCTTGGCTAAATGAGTGGACTAAGAATAATCAATCGTTAGTTTTTCAGTTCCTGTTAATTAACGCCGGGCGGGCCAGTATTGGCTCAGTGGTGTCGTTTATCTTGGTCGGTGATTTTCCGACTTAGATAAAGCCCGGCTTTCGAGACCGCACTATGGCTCGAAAACGTGGCCACCACGTTCCAGCCAACTCTGGCCCAACCAGAGTGACAATTTAAATCGACTAGCACCAAGCGTATATTTTATATTGCGTTGCCACCCACTACTCCGTTACACTAGCTTCAGGGGGGATATGCATGCAACGACTAATTAAAACACTACTGGTACTTAATGACGGCAGTTTTGGCCCCGTCACCGCACAGCAGCAACGGGTTCGTAGTCAACAAGCAACCGGCTTATTTAACCTGTCACAATTCCTAATGTTACTGATCCTTTTGCTTAGTTTGGTGACCGATATGCGGCCAGGTCATCATTTTGGTCTGGTTACGTTATGCTTACTCATGGCCGTCTTCATTCCAGCATTACTTTCTGACCATCAGAACCGGGTGAATGGCCTTAATCAACCATTTAAAGTCACCACTGAGGCCGCTTATCGCGCTTGGAAACATCAAGCATTAGTGAAAAGCGTGTATCGCTTCGGCATCGCCACCATCACAGTAATTGTGATATTTAGCCTCAATGCCGTCACCCTTGAAGATTGGAACTGGGGTGGCACGATTGGGGCGGCAATCGGCGGTAGTCTTGGAACTTGGTTCTATTATCGACGCCTTGTCAGCCATATTATTTTACAAAAATCCTAATTTAAAAAGCGATTATTGAAACGCAGCCTAACTGGCCAGTCTCAACAATCGCTTTATTTTTTTACTTTTGATGCGCGCGCTTTTCAAATAATGTCGTGCTGTGTAATGGACTACGCCGTTCGGGATACAATGTCATCATTAATTGATTGACCGCATTCGGTGCTTCACCGAAGCCACTAGCAATCAAGCCTAGCTTGCCTGGATACGTAACCGCATCACCAATGGCCGCTACACCTGCAACGTTAGTATTCATTTCCGTATTCACATCGATCAGATAATGATCCATCGTTGGTGTCACTTGCCAGGCCTCGATTGCCTTGTGGTCAGCAATAAAGCCATAATTGACAATCAAGTCATCCACCGCGACATGTTCTTCAGCATCACCGCGGACTTCCTTCATCATTAAGTCTAACTGACCATTAGCTAACTGTTGCATTTCTTTAATTAAGAATGGCGTCTTAATGATGACACTGGAAGCCTTCAACAAATCAACACTATGCTCCATGCCCCGGAATTGGTTCCGCCGATGCATGATATAGACTTGCTTAGCCACTGGTTCGAGCATTAAGGCCATGTCGATCGCAGAATCCCCGCCACCGGCTACTAAGACGGTCTTATCTTTAAAGGTCGCTAAACTGGGAATATGATAGAACAATTGTTGACCTTCAAACTGATCCGCATTTTCAACGGCTAAGCGGCGCGGTTCAAACGCCCCGGTCCCAGTCGCCACAATAATCGCCTTACTATGCGACACTGTACCATCAGTTGTCGTAATGGTGAAATCACCCATTTGACCAGTTACATTTTCAACCGGACTCTTGGTGCGGACATCGATTGGAAATTCAGCCAGTTGTTTGGCTAACTGAGCCACCAAATCACGGCCCTTAATCGCTGGGTAACCAGCCACATCATGAATCATCTTTTCGGGATATAACGCTTGGACTTGCCCCCCTAACTCAGGCAAACTCTCCAACAATTGGACGTGAGCATTCCGCATCCCGGCATAAAAGGCAGCGAACATCCCCACGGGACCGCCGCCGATAATCGTTAAATCATATTCTGAACTCATTCGGCAACCAACTTTCTCAATTATTACGATACTGACCTCATTTTAGTGGATTACCATGGCATTTGCAAAACCATTTGCACGCGTTTCATTTATAATGGAACTACTTGGACAAGCTTCACTTATCACCATTTCAGTTAAAGGGAGTGCTTCACATGCGCCGATCTCGATTAATCACTATCATGGCTACTGTTAGTGTCGGCCTAGTTGTTGGCTTAGGCGCTTATTGGCAACATCGGTTAGCCCCACTAAAAACATTAAGGATTCAACAAACCAACACACCAACAATCTTCGTTGCTGGCGACTACGCTCGCGCTTTTTCCACCAATGGGTTCGTCCATCGACTCAGTGCGACACATTTAATGACCAAAGCTTTAGTCATTAACGTCGCTAAGAATGGTCACGTGGCCGTCCAGCAATTCGCACCATTACGCCACAATCCGACTATCCAAGTGGTCTTCAAAGATAATCATCACCCCCAACGACAAGCTCGCCAACTAGTAACGGTCATGCAAGTACTCCATGACCGTTACCACGTCACCGACTACAATGCTGTCGGTCATTCATCTGGCGGAAATATTATTTTTGATTACTTAATTGCTCGACCACAGCACCAACCACGCATCCATAAGTTCGTCACGATTGCGTCAACTTATCCCCATGTGACCGCCCAACAGTTGGCAAAATTACCCAAGCATCTGGCGATTTTTAACCTTGCTGGTCAGATTTGGCAGACTAAGGGTGACGGTGAGGTTAATCTAAAAGCCGTGTTGGCCTTCAGCACAACGCTGACCCAACACGGCTTGCAACCGGTGACTAAAATTATTCATGGTAGTCCTTTAACGGTCCAACATTCGATGCTGCATATTAATCCACAAGTCGACTACTTATTGGTGAAATTTCTGTATGGTTATAACCCAAGTTGAGCTTTAATGGCATCCGTGGCAACCTGAGAAACATTAATTTTATTTTCTCTTGCTAAGTCACTAATATATTTTGGCATACTAATATTGCGTCGGACCGTTTTAGCCTTTTCTGCTAGATACTGTTGCATATCAACGGCAATAAACATGACCCGTTCATTGTCATTTAACTTCCAGTCAGCGGGGTCTTGAACCTCAGGATAATGACCTGCTTCCAAAATGGTCGCAATGGCATCTTCTGCTTGAACGGCTAATTCATTGAGTGTGTCACCTTGCGTGACCATCCCTGGTAAATTGGGAGAACTGGCAACATAATAATGTCCGTCTTCATCATTAAACGCTTCGGCAATAATCGGATAAACGACCTTTTTTTTCATTTTTTTCAGTCCTTTCACTTAGCTGGCAAACTAATTTGCTTAAGGATTTTCATTTCAGTTCCCTTTTTTAGTTCTTTTGAGTGAAATGGAATTTCAGTAGTTCGACCATCAGGATGACGATAAAATCGATGACCACCACGTCCTAGCTCTGGTACATATTCAAAACCGGCTTTTAACACTAAACGTTCGAGTTTCCGTGGCTTCATTGTCATTAGCTAACTTCTCCTTTTGATTATACACACTTATACACAATTTAAAAGTATTTAAAACCACGTATAAGTGTGTTCTTTATCTAGAGACGCTAACTAAAACAATCATAATTAAAAAAGACCAGGTTTTCCCCCAGTCTTGACTAAATCACGGTAATGGCAAAAAGATATGTTCTTCACTCGGAATTCCGGCTTGACGCAAGGTCCGTACTTCTCGTAACCCAGCTTCAATCAAGACAAAAATCACGACCCAACCGAGCACAATCAAAATCAGTTGGTGAATATAAAAAATATCTAACCAAGCTAACGGTGCGCGCCAATCCCATAAGGCATGCAAGGCTACCGCCATAAAATAGAACCGCATGAACTTAGGCCGTAGCACCGTTTGCGTGGTTAATGGTCGGTAATCATCCTTGGCAAAGACAACTGCCGCCCCGACCATCGCTGACCAGATGGTATGGGTACCAATCGCTTGCCAGGATCGAATCATTAATACGATTAAGCCATAGTCCATCCCATAACCAGACGTTTCAAAGGCCGCAAATCCGGCGCCAATTGCCGCGCCAATCAACATGCCATTAAACACATAATTCAGTTGCAAGTGGTTGATAAAAATCGCAATGATCAGTAACTTGCCAGTCTCTTCAATCAAACCAATCAAAACCGCCGACCATAAATCAGTCCCATTCGACGTTGGAATCAATGAATACAGCAACATTGTCGCCACCATCGACGCGACCCCGCCAATCAAAAAGACTTCCACCACTCGCCAAATCGACACATTTTTAAACACGTTGACTTCGAAGAAATAAACCACCAACGCCAGCGGCACAACTAGCGAGCCCATCACTAACAATCCTGGTAGAACCCGTTCGTTTTTAAAGGCATAAAATAATAGCAATAACAGCCCAAACGTCACCATTAAGATAACGAGTACCCGTGAAAATAGCCACGGCTTAACCGGGGCATCGGACACTGCCGCTAACGGCGGCGTGGTCACTTTTGTTCCCGCCGAAAAGACCTCATCGGCATCATCTTGACTATGCCGGTCAAACACTTCTGAAAACATGCGTAACGGGTGAATCTCTACGGCCTTGGCCTCACCCGTCCATTCATTAATCTCTTTCGTCGTATCATCCAAAAGATGCTTACGATGTTTTGGTGACTGTGTCGTTCCCATCACCGCATCCCTCCTTACTTCCATCACACTCAAAAGTTAGCCTTCTAAGCATACCGTTTTCAGGGATTAAGTACAAATCCTTGTTGGTTACTGCTGAGCCGGGGTCAAACAGAGTGGCAACCTAATCAGTAATGCCCTTTATATTTGCCAGCTTACCGAATAAACCTTCCCGATATCACTGAGTTGTACACTGGCGGTATGATTTGGTTGCCGAGTTAGGAGTAACTCAGTACGAACTGAATTGATTGGAGGGATTTTCGATGCACAAATTTTGGCATTTTTTGTTGTTAGCGGTTGCTGGCTTAGCATTAATGGTCTTTAGTCCCCCATTATTAGGCCAAGCCAAGGTCATCACGACTGCGACCGGTCTTGATGCTGATAGTGCCGTTATTACAAATTCTGCAGGTACTGTCATGTCACATACCGCTGACTTATCATCGGAGGAATTATACCGTGTCGACTATAAATGGACGATTCCTAATTCTACCCGTGTTAGATCTGGCGATACCGTCACTTTGCAATTACCAAGCAACATCTATTGTGACGATGATGTTGATGTCGCGCTGAAGAGTAAAACGGGAGCAGTTATAGGGCAACTTTACTTAGCCACTGGATCATATACAGCTACCATTACCTTTAATAACTACCTAGCCCAACATTACGATAATAAGAACGGTTGGATTTGGTTTAAGTTCCCCGGTGCCAGCAAGCCTGGTGAGCCAGAACCAACACCTGAGCCTACGCCGAGTGGCCCCATTTCCATGACTAAGACCGCCGCTTGGAATAGTCCAGACGACTATTCCAAGATCAACTGGAATTTGATTGTATCTGGAAATGGCAACAAGTTGGTTAATCCGGTGATTACAGATACTTTAAGTATTGGTCAAAAGTACGTGTTAAATAGTGCTCAGGCCACCGATGAGATGGGTAAAAATATTCCAGTCACCTCAACAAGTTCGATTGTCCCCGATGCGGATGGCACTCATAATGTCACCTTTAGGATTGCCGGCACTTATGAGACTAATATTCACTTGACCTATCAAACGGAAACCATCGATCAGACCACTAAATCGACCATTTATCATAACTCAGCGGTTTATACCGACAGTAATGGCAATCATGCTGACGCGACCGCGGACGTCGATAAACCAGACACCGAAGTTCCTGAAGAACCTAATGAACCAGAACCAGAGCCGGAACCTAATCGCGACCCCATCTCAATGACGAAAACGGCTGCTTGGAGTGATCCAAGTAATCCATCCACCATTAATTGGGGTTTGGAAGTTAAGAACAACGGCAACGAGCTCGTTAATCCCGTCTTCACGGATCTTTTAAGCCCTGATCAATATTACTGGGCCAATAGTGCGAAAGCCACCGATCCAGCCGGTGATTCGATTCCGGTCTTGTCATCGACTCGGCCAGAAAGTGGCGGGAATACACTGCTGATATTCAAGTTACACGGTACCTTCTTGTCTAACCTCGCGTTGACCTACCAGACTTTGCTGAAGCAGCCCAAACCGGGCGAACTTTATCAAAACAAGGCGCTCTATCATGACGATGCCGATAATGAGGCCGATGCAACGGCAGAAATCAAAGCACCGGACGACGAAGACGATCAGGAACCGGGAGAACCTAGCCAGCCAGAACCAACTAAGCCAATTAGTATGACGAAAACCGCTGCTTGGGTCAATCCAGAAGATAAATCTCAAATTCTCTGGACGTTACAAGTCACTAGCAACGGTAACAAGCTGGTTAAGCCAACCATTACCGATACCTTAAGCGCTAACCACACTTATGTACCAGATAGCGTTTCAGTCACGGCGAATGGCACCACCATTCCAACAACTGCCTCCGTCACTGGTAATCAGGTCACTTTCAAGATCAATGAGACCGTTGATGCTGACTTAACAATTACCTATCAGACGAAAGCCGCTCCAAGCAAGGTCGCCGAAGTTTATCAAAATGATGCCGTTTTCGAAGACGAAGATGGCCATCATGCGGAAGCAACCGATGATATCATTTTGACTCCTGACGAAACTGAAGAACCGGAGAATCCCGGCACCGAAGAACCAGAAAATCCTGGTACCGAAGAACCAGAGAATCCCGGGACTGAAGAACCAGAAAAACCTGGCACTGAAGAACCAGAGAAACCTGGTACCGAAGAACCAGAAAAACCTGGCACCGAAGAACCAGAAAAACCTGGCACCGAAGAACCAGAAAAACCTGGCACCGAAGAACCAGAAAAACCTGGCACCGA
>NZ_BJDK01000037.1 GCF_005405105.1 Lactiplantibacillus dongliensis | reverse complement strand
CCGAAGAACCAGAAAAACCTGGCACCGAAGAACCAGAAAAACCTGGCACCGAAGAACCAGAAAAACCTGGGACTCAGGAACCAGAATTTCCAGATGAAAATGACGAGCATCCAACGGTCACTGAACCTGAAAAGCCAAGTACGCCAACCCCCGACGAGCATGGCGAAACTGAAAAGCCAGTTAAACCAAGCAAACCGGCACCGGCGCCCAACAAGCCAGCTACTGAAAAGCCAACGCTCAGCGTGCCTGAAACCAGTGCCACTGGTCAGACAAGCACACCAACAACTAGCGGCACCCCTTATCAACCGCATACCACGGTTCCTAGTGCCACCATGCCAACAACGCAACCCACAACCGGCATGATTGCCGCCACACCAAGCACAACACCGACTCCAGCGGCACCAACCACTGGCACTCCGGCGACAACTAGTCCAGCAGCAGCCTTACCGCAAACCAATGAGCAACACCATGCTTTGGCTAGCTTGTTAGCCATTCTTGGGTTAGTCTTAATTCTCATTGGCAGTCACTGGTTAAGTCATCGCTCACGGAAAATTTAGTCACTGTTAAGACGCAAAAAATCCCCGTTAGTTTGCACCAGTTGCAATACGCTGCACCGGTCAAACCCAACGAGGATTTTACTTTGCTTATTTAACTTCGCGATGGCCTAACATTGGGTAAAGCCCAAAGACCACGATTAACGCGATAATGACACCGACAATGGCGGATGGTCCTAATTGTAAGGCAAACTTTTGATGGATGGCACTAACGATTTGATCGCCAATGTAACCAACTACCAAACCAAAAATTGCGCCCCAAAAGGCCGTAATTAGCGCCCCTGAAAACCAATGACTCTTATTCATACTTGACCCTCCTATTGAACCGATAATAGCTTAAAAACCATAATTTCGCTCAACTTTACTATAGCAGACCCGCTGATGAATTGCATCGCAAACCTGTCGTTAGTTATCTTAATCCAAAACTGAAAAAATTGCCAGCTTTTCCAAAAAGTTAATCGGTTTCACGATCTAATTGATTCAAAGCCGTCTTTAATTGGGCTTGATCAGTGGCATCTAATGATGGATACGCCAATGGTAATTCACTTAACCGTTTGTTGATAATCTCGGACACGCAGAGCCGCGAATACCACTTACTGTCCGCCGGGATCACATACCACGGCACACTTTTAGTCGCGGTGTTGGTAATCGCATCATCATAAGCTTGTTGATAATCATCCCAATACTTACGTTCCCGAATATCAGCAGCCGAGAACTTCCAATTATGGCTTGGAATCTCAATCCGGCGAATAAACCGCTGCTTTTGTTCGGCTTTTGACATATGTAAAAAGAACTTTAAAACCAAATATCCGTTGTGCTGCAAATAATCTTCAAAGTAGCGTAAGTCCTTGAAGCGACGGTCAAAGAAGGCATCATCTACTTGGGACTTCTTCTCGATATCCCCAATATGCTCATTCACAATAATATTCGGATGAACCCGACTAACCAGCACATCTTCATAATATGACCGATTAAAGATACCAATCATGCCCCGTTTGGGAACTTGGTCATGAATTCGCCATAAATAGTCATGGGCCACTTCTTTGGTCGTGGGTTGCTTGAATGAACTGACGTTACACCCTTGCGGATTGACGCCACTCATAATATGCGCAATCATGCTGTCCTTACCGGCTGCATCCATCGCTTGAAAGACGATCAATACCCCGTAACGGTCTTGAGCGTACAGCTTACCTTGCAGATCCGTCAATTGTTTAATATTTTGTGCAATCTGTTCCTTAATGACTTTTTCCGATTTATAATCAGCATCCGGTTGGGTGTCCAATTTGGTTAAATGCAACGTTTGCTTGCCGGTGTACCGATATTGTTTTTCAAAATTCACTGCCGCCACTCCTCTATGCTTATCGAAATGCTACAATTTGTTGTAATGTTTTGTGTTTAGCCAGCTGTCCCGGTTGGGCTGCAACACCGATGGACACTAATAATAACGGCTGATAACGGTTGATATCCAGATTCAAGATCTGGCTAAAGGCCAAGTGGTCAAAGCCAGTCATTGGATTCGTATCATAACCGGCATCTTTGGCCAATAGCATGAATTGCATCGCTACTAAACCAGCATCTAACGCCCCAATATCCGTATGCGCCTGCGTGGGCGTCTTTTGACCCGGTTGAAATGGCTGGGCATCGTCTTGATTCTCACGATCATTCACGAACAAGACGACCGCACTAGCTGTCGTTAATTGACTCGTATTGCCCGTCGCCGTAGTCAGTTTTTGCCGCAACCCTGGTGACGTCACGACTAACGCCCGAATCGGTTGTAAGTTCAAAGCTGTGGGCGCTAAAAAAGCCGTCTTTAATAAGCGTTCCAACTCTGAACGCTTAATTTCAGTTTGCCCATCATACCGCCGGACCGAATGCCGCGCTTGCATGACGTCAATAATTGGATTATTCGTACTCATTCAAGTCACTTCCTTAGGTTTAAGTATAAGTCAGCGGTTTCACTTTGACAAAAACAAATTTTTCACCGGCCTAACTCGTAAAATATTAGTTTATCCGCTAGAACCCGTTGCCACCCCTTAATCAAACGTTTACAATTAATGTATTAACATGCTTTGATATGAGACGTTTGGTGTTAGTTAAGATTTCCAATATCAAGTTGTTAACGGCGGGCGGGCCAGAATGGCAGGTTAAGCCAACTAACACCGAGCGTAAGATGATCATTACCAGACATTATCCATCACACCTACTTAGGGAGGAATTTGGCACATGGCAAAACGTAAAATGATTTTGGATCTAGATACTGGGATTGACGATGCAATGGCGATCGCCTATGCCGTCGGGGCCCCCGATGTTGATTTAATTGGGATTATTAGTTCATATGGGAACGTCGTCGTCGAACAAGCGGCCCATAATAGTTTACAAATTTTGGAATTACTCGGAGCGACCGACGTGCCAGTCTTTGTTGGAGAACCACATTCTAGCACAACGGAACACTTTGACGTTATGGCAATTTCAGCGCAAATTCATGGGGTCAACGGGATTGGTGAAGTCCAATTACCTGAACCAAAACGCCAACCAGAACAACAATCCGGAGTAGACTTCTTAATCGATGCAGTTCACCAATATGGCGCTGATTTAACGTTAGTCCCAACTGGTCCCCTAACCAACTTAGCCGCCGCCATCAAAAAAGCGCCCGATATTGCCTCAACAATTGGCAATGTCACGATTATGGGCGGTGCCTTGACCGTTCCTGGGAACGTCAGTCATTTTGCGGAAGCCAACATCAACCAAGATGCCGAAGCCGCTAACGCCGTCTTCACCAGCAAGATCAACTTAACGATGGTGGGCTTAGATGTTACCTTACGGACGTTATTAACCACCAAAGAAACTGGTCAATGGCGTGATTTAAAGACAACTGCCGGCGAAAAGTTCGCGGACATCGTTGATTACTACATCGATGCTTATAAAGTCACTAGTCCCCACTTACAAGGCTGTGCCTTACACGACCCATTAGCAGTCGGCGTGGCGTTAGATCCTAGCTTCGTCTCAACATTGAAGTTGAACATGTTCGTACAAGCTAGCGGCGAAGATTATGGGCGGACAATCGGTGACCCTGCGCGGTTGACCGATGCTCATCCGAACGTTACCGTCGCCTTGACGGTTGATACCGATCGCTATCTGAAGACCTTCATGACCTACTTAACTGACTTATTCAAACAAAACTAAGCTTTAAAATTAACCACGTTCCGGCAGACTAATTATCGTTTGCCGGAACGTGGTTTTTACTATTGTTTAGAAAGCTGCCCTAAAATGTACGTGGCAACCAAGCCCACGATGATCCCTGCAACTGCCGTAATGACTAGAATCCACCAACTAATCGCGTCAACACCCAAAGCGAAGAACGACCGGTTCCACGGTCCCCAGACCGGCAGCCAAGCACCTAATAGATGTAATTTCAAAAAGGCGACCGCAATTAACGGGCCACTAATCAAGGTAGCCACGACCCCTTTAGTTTGGCCACGACTCACTAATACTAGCGAAATAAGATTTGGCAAATAAACAATGATGTTTACCAACAATAGCGCCAAAGTAAAATGATATCCCCAACCCATCGCTTGTCGCATATGGTCACAGTCGTGAACTGCAATCACTGCTAGCATGACTAGATTAGTGATCATCAACGTATAAAGCTGCTTTAGTCCTGGCTGCCGCCGTGACAACGGGCGTTGCTGGTGAATCGTGCGTAAAGACCGCCACCCGACAATCACGATGGCAACTCCAAGTAGGCCATAAATCACCATCCCTAGTGAACTTTGACCTAGCCACATCAGCCAAATTGCCACGCCTTCAATTATTGCTAATCCACCAATCAAGCCCCAGCTAACGCCAGTTGCGCCGCGTGAATTCATCTTAAACATCCCCTCGTTAATTAACTGACTTTTGCCTAAATTGTAACGCTTTCATTAGTTAATTCATATGGCCGCTGCGTTTATCGGTTTAACACTCGGGTTGATCCAACATCAGCGTTAATCACCGGTTATTGATGAATATACGCTCGCTTTTAAAAGCTAGCTACAAAAAAGCGACTGCTAGTTTCAACAGTCGCCTCCTCATTTCAGTTTTAAATCCAACCAATCGCTTTCAGCCCATTTTGGATTCCGTCATGGTCGCAATCCGTCGTTGTTAAGTTCGCGCACGCTTGAATGGCTGGTTCGGCGTTACCCATCGCAATCCCAATCCCGGCACTCCGTAACATTTCGCGATCATTATCGTTATCACCAAAGGCCACGATGTCTTTGCCATCAACGTGCAGTTGAGCCGCTAACTTGGCAACGCCTTCCGCTTTCGACCCTACCCGTGGAATCACATCGACACCATTTTGTGCAAAGCGGACGAATGAGAACTCATCAGCATGTGGCAACTTGGCATCGACTTCGGGCCGATAGAACATCATCGCTTGATAAATCGGATGTTTTAAATAATAATCCGGCGCATAATCTGGTAACGGTGCCCGAAAGTCATGCAAGACTTGCAGTGTTGATTGACTGGGTTGGGTATGCGCATGTAACCCATCTAAAGATTCAAAAATCATATCAACTTGTTGGTCATCCGCTGCTTGGACTAAAGCGGCCACATTCGCTTGCGACAACGTTTGCTGATGCACCTGCTGTTTGTGAGCAAAGGCCGCTGACCCGTTACAAAGAATAAAATCTTGTAAATCTAACGCCTTAATAATCGGTCGTGCTAGCCGTAAATTCCGACCAGTCGCAATCGCCACGTTGATTTTTTGTTGCTTTAACTTTTGAATACTCGTAATGGTGCTGCGCAATAACTGCTTATTGCGTGCCAACAAAGTATTATCAATATCGAAAACCGCTAATCTTGCTACCATATTATTACCGCCTAATAAATTCTGATTTGATTAACTCATGCGTTGTCGTTTGGCCCGTCGCCAACTTGAACGCCGCTGTTCCTAAAGCTTCTAAATGATGATCAATCGTTGAAAACTTAAGTAATCTGCTAGATAATAAATTTTCCTGACCAATCGTGGGAATTGGTGCTAAACGATGGTCCAAGTAATATTGTTGGACCCCCGCGCCAATATCGTCACCATTGGTAAAGACCGCATCGACACCCGGTTGTAGCTGTGCAAAATACTCACCAGCTCGGTAACCGTCTTCATAAGTGACGGCGCCAACAAATAAGTTCCGTGAGTCAAGCTTGCCATAAACTTGTTGATAGGCACTGCGCGTCACCCGCGTGCTGGCACTGATGATATTATTGCGGCTTAGCACGACGCCCATGCTGTTAAATCCGTGGTGTTGCGCCCATTGTAAGGCGTTCACATAGGAAGCTTCACGGTCCGTATAAGCTGCCGCTAAGGGCCGGTCGTCACCAGGATCTTCACATAAAACGATCTGCCCATACTTACGATATTTTTCCAACGTTTCTAACGAACTGCTGCGCGATGTAAAGATCAACGCATCGTAGGCTTTGCTACGGAGCTGATCCAGATACCGGCGTTCAATCGTCAAATCATAATTGGTTGGTAATAACGTAATCTTGTACCCGGCCGCAAAAGCGGCACTGACTAACCCGTCAATAATCCGGGCAAAGTACGGGTGGTTCGCATACGGCATCACGACCCCAATCGTCTTCGTCTGACCGTTACTCAGGTCACGAGCGACGCGATTAGGCACGTAATCCAGTTGTCGCATAATTGCTTCAACCTTGGCCCGCTTCTCATCGGCCACGTATTTTTGATGATTGATTACCCGTGAAACGGTTGAAACTGAATAACCGGATAACCGGGCAATGTCATGAATATTTGTCATTTCTGCTCCCACTCCTATCTTCCATATTGTACCGTTAGATAGGCCGCGTTGCACTGCTTAATGTAACCGCTGACTCAATCACCAGTCTGGAACGGTCCATTTCTTTAAGAATGTCTATACATTAAGTTATGAAACCGGTCCCAGGTCAAGCACAATGTTGCAATTTTTAACGAATTTACCGATTTATTTTTCAATCAAGCCTATTAGCCCCTGTTTTACCGTCCAGCTGCCGTTTATTGGAGTTAAAATAGCTTGACGCTGTGTTTTCACTTATACTACGTTTGGTGCTAATTGAAATTGCCGCCTACCGGTTGGTTCCTAAAACGCTGGAACGCCATGGGCCATTTTGAAGCCAAAATGCGGTCTTCAAAATTGGCCTTGGCCTAAGTCCGAGCAGATCACTCGAACTAAGGCCAACGACACGGCTGAGCATTTTAGGAACCAACCTCTCGGCTAAATGACTGAGTTAAAAATAATTAATCACTGATTTATTAGAGCCTGTTTTAAAACTAAATATTTTACCGGGTTATATGCATGATCATTCGTATCATGATAAATGCGGTGAA
>NZ_BJDK01000036.1 GCF_005405105.1 Lactiplantibacillus dongliensis | reverse complement strand
TAGGCACTGTCATGGTAAAACCTCAATTCGTTTTTACCAAGATTATACCTAAAAAAGATGTTTTCAAACAGACCCTAGTTACTTTGAAATTAGTATTGTTAAAAAGTGTCTTTTTATGTAAAACTTTCATTGAAAATTTTTCTTTGTGATGTTGCTGCGTGGTAACTTCGTATTAACATAGTGGAGTCTTCTTTCATATCTAGAAGGCCGATTTTTATTAATAAACTGGGATATAACATGATTATTAAATAAAACGCCTCGATATAATAGGAATACTGCTATTATGTTTATAGTGGCAGGAATGATTGAGTTTAAATAAATGGAATGGAAGTTATATAAATGAAACGATTTAAGCGTTTTGGAGTTATGTCGGTACTAGCATTACTAGTTGTGTTATTTGGATTGTCGATGACTAATCTAAATGTCCATGCGGGTGAAGAAAATATATATGTCACCAAACGGACAAAAACACCTAAAAAGTTAATGGGTACTTGGCAGTTCCAACACTATTATTCGGCCAAGGACTTGGGAACAAAGCATGGCAGTATGGTAACCTGGCGGGTAAAGCTGACTCGGAGTGGTAAAGGATCATACTACAAACACTGGTCTGGTACCAAAAAGCATCCATATCAGCATCTCTTTGATAAGCAGCATTTTAACAAAGTCTATCATACGAAATATAAAGGTCAATATGCGTTTACACCGTCAAAGCACTATCGAAAAAATAATGGCAATGGTCAAGTCGGATATGCTCAAATTGAGACGATGAAGCATCATCGTGGTCAACTATACTTTAGTATCCATTTGGAAGGTCTCGACTATAAGCGATTGAAGTAGCGTGCTTAGTAAATTAAGCTGGCTAATTCTTTTTAAGCCTTATGGAAATCAAGTTAAATCAGTACAGTAAGCATGTTCGGTAGCCGTTATATGGCAGCTGAACATGCTTTTTTAGCTTTAAATTGCAGTTCAACATGTCAAAATTACCACATCGTCCCCAAAAGTCGCATAAACCCCGCCAACATGCTAAAATATGAACTGTTATGAAAAAAGGAGCTGAAGACTTATGACAGCCAGTAAACGCCGATTCAAGGCGACCATTGACGGCCATGCGTATACGATTATCGGCAGTGCGTCCGATCAGCATATGCAGACCGTGACTGAAATGATGAATACACAAATTAAACAGTTAAGAAAACTATCATCAGATCTATCGAATGAGCAGATTGCCATTTTACTTGCATTCAATGCCATTTCTGATCAGGTGGATAAGCAAGCGGAGTTATTAAAAATGCAAGCAGATGATGCTGAAGCTTAGCGACAGCATCTTTTTTTACGGCTTGCGAACACGATGCAACTAGGAGGGTTAAGTTGAATCCAAAAGTTTTAAAAACATTAGAATACCAGCAAGTTAAGCAGCAGTTGGCACCGTACTTAGTGTCAGCAGCTGGTCAAAAAGAATTAAGTGAGCTGCAGCCAATGAGCGACGTGGCGGCGGTCCAATTAGCGTTAGATGAAACCAATGATGGCGCCGAAGTTTATCGGCTAAAGGGCGGCATTCCGATTGCTCGGTTAGCCGACATTGCACCGCATATGAAGCGACTAGCAATTGGGGCGACTTTAAATGGGAGTGAACTAGGGCAAGTTGGGCGCATTTTAAAGACCACCCGCGCAATTGTCCGGTTCTTTGACGACCTTTTAGAAGACTCACCGGAAAACGGCATTCGTCACTTGTTCGATGAAGTTCAGGAACTAGTGACGTTGCCAGAAGTGACTAAGCGACTGGCCACGGCGATTGAAGGCGATGGCCATATCACCGATGACGCGTCACCAGAACTCAGCAGCATCCGAAGTCATATCAGCAAGACCGAGGGTGAGATTCGCTCGAAGATGGAACAATACACCCGTGGTAAGGATGCGAAGTATTTAAGTGATCCGATTATTACTATTAGAAATGATCGGTATGTTATTCCGGTCAAGGCCGAGAATCGCAGTCGTTTTGGCGGTATTGTCCATGACCAAAGCGCGAGTGGTCAGACATTATTCATTGAACCACAAGCTGTGATGGCGTTAAATGACCGCTTACGGCAGAATCAAGTGGCTGAAAAGGCCGAAGAACAACGTATCTTGGAAGAATTATCAAACTTGATTTCACCATATCAAGATGAGATTATGCAAAATGCGGCGATCTTAGGTCACTTTGACTCCATCAACGCCAAAGCCCGCTATGCTCATGATATGAAGGCAACTGAACCAGCTGTATCTACAGAGAATCAGGTTTATTTACGGCAGGCACGCCATCCTTTAATTGATCAAAAGAAAGTCGTTGCGAATGACATTACGTTAGGTACGGACTATCAGGCGATTGTGATTACAGGACCCAACACTGGTGGGAAGACCATCACGTTGAAGACGTTAGGCTTACTGCAATTAATGGGCCAATCCGGGTTATTTATTCCGGTGGATGAAGGTAGTCGGATTGGGATTTATCATGAGATTTTTGCCGATATCGGTGATGAACAATCGATTGAGCAAAACTTGAGTACCTTTTCTTCCCATATGGAAAACATTGAAAGCTTCTTGAAGCAAATTGATGCACACAGCTTAGTGTTAGTCGATGAACTTGGCGCTGGGACCGATCCGCAAGAAGGGGCTGCGTTAGCGATTGCCATCTTGGATGCAATCGGGTCACATGGCAGTCAAGTGGTCGCCACGACCCATTACCCAGAACTAAAAGCGTATGGGTTCAACCGACCAGATACGATTAATGCCAGCATGGAGTTTGATGAGCAGACCTTAAAGCCAACGTATCGCTTATTAGTTGGGATTCCGGGGCGTAGTAATGCGTTAGACATTGCGCAACGTTTAGGGATTCCCGTTGAAATCGTGGATCAAGCGCGGTCACTGACCGATACCGATAGCCAGGACCTGAATGCGATGATTGCGGACTTAGTGGCGAAGCGGAAGCAAGTCGAAGACGAACAACTGCATTTAACGGCGGAAGTGGCTGATTCGGACAAGTTGCACAAGCAATTGAAGAGTGAATTCAATGCCTATCAACAACGTAAGGATCAATTGATTGAGGATGCCAAGGTGCAGGCCAACGCGATTGTTGAGAAGAGCAAGACGAAGGCCGATGCCATTATTAGTGATTTGCGGAAGAAGCAATTAGCTAGCGGGACGGTTAACGTTAAAGAAAATGAATTGATTGATGCCAAGGGCGCGTTAAACGCCCTTGAACAACAACCTAAGCTCAAGAAAAACCGCGTTTTGCGGCATGAAAAGGCCAAACAAGATTTCCATACGGGTGATGATGTGCTCGTCAAATCATATGGACAACGTGGGGTCTTGATGCAGCAAATGGGTAAGCATGCCTGGGAAGTTCAATTAGGCATCTTAAAGATGAGGATTGAAACCAGTGACATGGAGCGGGTTAAGCCTGAAGCGGAGCCGAAACAGGCGCGCGCCGTGGTCAAGAGTGCCAATGCTAGTCATGTTTCGCCTAACTTGGATTTGCGTGGGGTCCGTTATGAAGACGCCATGATGCAAGTTGATCGTTACATTGACGCGGCCTTATTGGCAGGCTATCCATCGGTTACTATCGTGCATGGTAAAGGTACCGGAGCATTGCGTGAAGGGATTACCAACTACTTGCAGACGAATCGACAAGTCAAAGACTTTCACTTTGCGGCGCCGAACCATGGTGGTAATGGCGCTACCGAAGTCACGTTCAAATAGACTTGCGTTTTACTGGTCGTGAGCGTCGGTTCACGGTAAACTTAAGGTGATAAATCGGTAATCGATTGTGAACAAATTGTTTGTGCTTTGGTCATTTACTGATATACTTACTATAAGTAAATGGATAAAATTTAAGGAGGCCGATCAAAATGGTCGTAGCAACTACTGATAAGACTTTTGAAAGCGATACTGCTAAAGGTGTCACGTTAACTGATTTCTGGGCAACTTGGTGTGGTCCATGTCGGATGCAATCACCTGTCGTTGAACAATTAGATGGTGAAATGGGTGACCAAGTCACTTTCAACAAGATGGACGTCGATGCTAACCCTGAAACTGCCAGCAACTTTGGTATTATGAGTATCCCAACTTTATTAGTTAAAAAAGACGGCGAAGTGGTTGATACTTTGGTTGGTTATCATTCCAAAGAACAAATTAAAAAGACCTTAGATCAATATTTAGCTTAAATTGATTGCAGGACGAAAGCACGGCCGCTTAAAACGGTCGTGCTTTTTTTCATAACTAAAATAGCGCCTTAGTCCGAAACGCAATGGTTCGGACTAAGGCGCTATTTGACGTTAATTTTCAGAAGCATCCGGGTCAACATCCGGGCGCACGATGTCGATCGGAGTGGCTGGGTCGTGATTAGTTAGCGGCTGCTTGTGGTCAACCGTTACGGCCATTTCAATCTTCAACCGTTTAGTGGCCGTGAGCTTCGCTTCACTGACACAGTTAAACCGTTGGGCGGCTTGTTCAGCAAGAAAACCGGTTTCTAACATATAATCGGGATTTTTAATGGCGGCGTTGCGGCGGGCAACGGGTTCGCCATTCAGTTCATAAGTTAAGAGGTCGTTACTGGTACTCGTGACAACCAAGTGGCCCCAACCAGCTTGATCGAAAAAGGTGACCAAATCTGCATCGCTGTCCACAGGAAACTTGCGGGCTAGGTCTTTACCGGCCCAATAGAGAATACCGCTGCTATCGTCACCTAATAGGTTCGGTAGGAGGGCATCGCGTAAAATTTCCACGCTTAAAACGGAGGATTTGGCGGCATTACCGGCAAATTGAGAATAAAAGGCGTTCGTCATGATAGATCCTTTCCATGTGTGTAATCGCAGCATTACGGCCGCTTTATAAATGTTATTATACCTTGTTTCGGCGTCCTTGCGGCAATTTTCCGTGAATTTTACCAAATTGTCAGCTTTGATCGAGTTGGACTTGACCAGGGACTGGAACCAGTGTTACCACCGTTTGAACTGGTTAATGCACCGGGTGACTGGCTTGAAATCACGCCTAAAAAAGGCCATAATAAAGATTCAGAATTAAGCGAACGGAGCGTTTTAAATATGGCAGATGAACATGCAATTGGTTTCATGGATTCTGGCGTGGGCGGCTTAACGGTTGTTAAACAAGCGTTAAAGCAACTGCCACGCGAAACAGTGACTTTTATTGGCGATCAGGCGCGCTTACCATACGGGCCGCGTCCGAGCGCTCAAGTGCGTGAGTTTAGTTGGCAGATGGCGACGTTTTTATTGAAGCAAGACATTAAAATGTTAGTGATTGCTTGCAATACAGCCACTGCAGCGGCGTTGCCTGATTTACGGGCGAAACTTAAGATTCCAGTGATTGGCGTGATTTCACCCGGTTCTCGAGCGGCGTTAAAAGCATCGCATTCTAAGAAGATCGGCGTCTTAGGGACGGAAGGGACGATCAAGAGTCATGCGTATCGTGACGCCATCTTGACCAAAGATCCCGATGCTCAAGTGATTGAGCTGGCGTGTCCAAAGTTTGTGCCGTTAGTGGAGTCTAATGAGTATCGGTCAACCGTGGCTAAACGGGTCGTGGCTGAAACTTTACGCCCGCTACAGACGAGCGGCATTGATACATTAGTCTTAGGCTGCACGCATTATCCATTGTTACGACCGTTGATTCAAAATGTGATGGGTCCCGACGTCACGTTGATTGATTCCGGCGCCGAGACGGTTAACGGTGTTTCATTTATGCTGGATTATATGGATATTGCCAATACGCAGGCGACCAAGACTTATCCGGATAGATTTTATACGACTGGTTCAGCGGATCAGTTTGCAGCGATTGCGCGCGACTGGTTGGATCAACCAAACTTTCATGTTAGTCAAACTACTTTAGGCGGTGATCGGTAATGAGTAAACCACAGACATTAATTATTGCGACGAAGAATCCCGGTAAAGCTCGCGAATTTGCAGAGATGTTCCGCGATTATGCGATTGAGATCAAGACATTAGCTGATTTTCCTGATATTCCCGAAATTACGGAAAATGGCATTACGTTTGAAGAAAATGCCACGACCAAAGCGACTGCAGTGGTCAACGCTACGGGCTTACCGGCGATTGCGGATGATTCCGGCTTAATGGTCGATGCGTTGCATGGCGATCCAGGGGTATTATCGGCGCGATATGCCGGTGATCATAATGATGCGGCAAATAATGCCAAGCTGTTGGCGAATCTCGGCGGGGTCCCCGAAGCTAAACGGACGGCAACGTTCCATACCACTTTAGTGGCGCTAAAGCCTAATGGTCAAAAGCTCGTCGTCGATGGCGAGTTGCGGGGCCGGATTTTGATTGCGCCACGCGGTGACAATGGGTTTGGTTACGATCCGTTATTTTGGTCAGATCAGTTTCAAAAGTCCTTGGCCCAATTAACGGATGCTCAGAAGAATTCGATTAGTCATCGTGGTGCGGCGTTACGGCAATTAATGCCAAAATTTGATGAATGGTGGGATGCACAATGAAGTGTTTAGTGGTGAGTGACAGTCATGGTGATCGCGATATTTTAGTGCGGCTTTTAAAGGCTTATCAGGGCAAAGTCGATGCCTTTTTCCATTGTGGCGATTCGGAGTTGCAGCATGATGATCCGGTCTTTAACGACATGGCAGTCGTGCAAGGCAATATGGACTTCGACGATCAGTTGCCCAATGCCGTGACCAAGACGGTGGCAGGGGTGACCGTCTACATGACGCATGGACATTTGGTTGGCGTTAATCTATCACTGGATCATCTACTGGCCAACGCCCAACAACAGCACGCCCAATTAGCGTGCTTTGGTCACACCCATCAGTTAGGTGTGGAGCGCCATGCCGGTACGTTACTATTGAACCCTGGCAGTATTAGTTATCCTCGGGGTGAATTTACGCGGATTGGTGGTACGTATGCAATCGTTGACACTGATGGGCAAACGTTTGACGTGCAGTACTATGATCGCTCAATGGCGCCAGTACCAGAATTAAGCTTTCATTTCGACCACTAAAGAAAGTTAAAAGCTTGAGCAAAACGCCGTCATTATTTTTGAGTTTCAGGTAAAATAGTGAGTAGAGGTTTTGAGGAGGTTTTTGGCTGATGTTAATTAAACCAGTTGAGGATATGCTCTTGCGTAATGCTGACCATTACTTGATTCCGGCTGACATTGTTGCTAATGTCCAAACTGATAATAACTTGTACCACGCCTTTTTAGTGTTGACGAAGATTAAATATTCGAAGATTCCGGTTCTTGATAATGCCGGGCACTTTGAAGGCTTGATTTCGTTACCGATGATCACTGAGAAAATGTTGGGCTTTGACCAGCTCAATACAGAGGTATTAATGGATTGTCGCGTGAGTGAAGTCATGGAACGTGACGTGAAGACGGTTGAACGCGTTGAAGATGTTGAGACTAGCTTACACTTGATGATTGACAATCCATTTGTGCCCGTTGTGGATGCAAATGGTATCTTTAACGGTATCGTCACGCGGCGTGAATTTATGAAGAGTTTTAACTTTCTGACGCATGAAATCGGGAAGCAATATGATATGATTGAGAAGGATTTTTCGACGAGCGAAAAAGCTAAATCGTAATTTATGGAGGGTGTAAAATGGCAAAATTAGATGCACAATCAATTATTAACTATATTGGCAATGCAAAAAAGCAAACGCCAGTTAAAGTTTACGTTAAAGGTCAACTTGACCAACTTGATGTTCCAGCTGGGATTAAGACGTTCTTTAGCGGTAACGCCGGTGTTTTATTCGGCGACTGGGCCGTTGTTGAACCTTTCTTGAAGGCTAATGCGGCTAAAATTGAAGACTCACAATTAGAAAATGGTGCCCGTAATTCCGCGGTCCCAATGACGGATTTAAAGCAATATAACGCACGGATCGAACCCGGGGCCTTTATTCGCGACCAAGTCTTGATTGGTGACAATGCCGTGATCATGATGGGGGCCGTCATTAATATTGGGGCTGAAATTGGTGCTGGCTCAATGATCGATATGGGAGCCGTTTTAGGTGGCCGTGCTTTGGTCGGTAAGAACTGTCATATTGGTGCCGGTGCTGTGTTAGCTGGCGTGGTAGAACCACCGTCGGCTGACCCTGTTCGGATCGATGATGATGTCTTAGTCGGCGCTAACGCCGTGATTGTTGAAGGCGTGCATGTCGGTAAAGGGGCCGTAGTTGGTGCCGGCGCAGTTGTCTTAGATGACGTTGCACCATATACCGTTGTTGGGGGAACTCCAGCCCGGAAACTAAAAGATATCGATGCTAAGACTAAGGACAAGACTGAATTAATGTCGGCCTTGCGTCAACTTTAATTCGGGAGGGATCGTTGATGGCATTACAAGAAGCCGATTTATTGCCAATTTATCAACATTTACATCAGATTCCTGAATTGGGTTTGGAAGAACACGAAACGCAAGCCTACCTCTTATCAATCATTGCGAAGATGCCCCAAACCTATTTGACGATTAAGCAGATTCCAAGTCTGGATACGGCGATTTTGGTCAAGGTCAGTGGACAATCACATGACTATCGGATTGGTTATCGGACGGATATCGATGGGTTACCGGTGACTGAAGCGACGGACTTACCATTTAAGTCCCAGCATCCAGGCAAGATGCATGCTTGTGGTCACGATATTCACATGTCAGTCGCATTAGGGATTTTGAGTTACTTTGCTGAAAATCAACCGACGACTGATATGATTTTCATGTTCCAACCAGCCGAGGAAAATGCTTCCGGTGGGATGCGGTTGTATCAAAGCGGGGCTTTAGACCAAGACTGGATGCCCGATGAAATCTTTGCCTTCCATGACAACCCTGATCTACCAGCGGGTGCGATTGGTTGTCGGATGGGGACGTTATTTGCTGGGACCTGCGAGATTCATGCGCATTTGACCGGGAAGAGTGGTCATGCGGCCTTTCCACATAATGCTAATGATATGGTCGTGGCCGGGTCGGCGTTAGTCCAACAATTACAAACGATTGTGTCACGTAATGTGGATCCGATTCAAAGCGGCGTTGTGACATTAGGACACTTCACTGCCGGAACAATCGGCAACGTTATTGCGGGTGAAGCCCAGATTGATGGGACGATTCGCGCCTTGACGCAAGATATGAACTTGCATATTCAACGGCGGGTGCGGACGATTGTTGAAGGAATCGCATTAGCCTATGATTGCCAGATTGACCTCGACTTGCATCAAGGCGGGTATTATCCGGTTGAAAATAACGATGCGATTACCGCTGACTTTATGCAGTATATGCAAAAGGATGCGGACGTCAACTTTATCGAAACCCGGCCAGCGATGACCGGCGAAGACTTCGGTTATCTGATTCATCAGATTCCGGGGACGATGTTTTGGTTAGGGGTCGATAGTCCTTATTCGCTCCATTCTGAACATATGGTGCCGCATACGAGTGCTATTATGGCCGGGGTGAATGCGATGACGGGTTACTTGACCCATCGTAACGACTTACAAAAATAAGTGATTTAAAAAGGTTCCAGCCACCGAGTAATACTCAGTGGCTGGAACCTTTGCGTTATTTGGGATGGGTCAAGTTCAAGGTTGGCGAGGGTAACTGGATACCAGCGGCTTTGGCGGCAGCTAAGTAGGCCGCTAAAAAGTCACGTTGGATGGCGAATTGCATGCCGTTTTTAACATAGAACTGTACGCGGAAAACCAACGTCCCATCAGCCTGTGTGGCGACGCCTTGAATATCAGGCTCGCCAATAATATCTGGGTAGTTAGGCATCAAGCTTTGATTGGTTTCCTTGACAGCCTGCGTCAAGTCTTTGATTGGTGTATTGGTTAAGATATGCAAGTCAATTAAGACGCGCATGTCATTTCGCGACTGATTACTAATAATCAGAATTCTGCGGTTCGGCACAAAGTTGAGCGTGCCATCCGGACTGGTAATTTGCGTCGTTCGTAAGCCCATCGCCGAAACGGTACCTTCAATGGTTTCAATCTTAACGTAGTCACCCACATCGAATTGTTCTTCTAGTAAGATGAAGAAACCAGTGACGATATCGCTGACAAAGCCTTGCGCCCCTAAGCCTAATGCGACACTAAAAATCCCAGCACTGGCAATTAAGGTTCCCACCGGCACGCCTAGTACCGACAAGACGGCGTAGAGCGCAAAGAACATAATAATATAGTGGAAAATATTGAGTAATAGCGTAAAAATCGTCGAAATTCGGTTCGATGCGGTATTACTCGTCTTGGCGTTAGTAATAAAGATGTGATGGATTAGGTGCTTGCCTAATCGGTCAATGATCCAAAATAAGACCACGAACAGAATAATCTCAACAATCTTACCGCCAATGTTAATGATAATTTGTTGCCAATCGATCTTCGCTGCTAATTTCATCCAAACGGAGACTTGTTTGGTGGGCGCATCGACGGCTAACGTTAATGGAAAAAACATGCTTTCACCCTCGTTAAAGTAATCTGATAACTAGTGTAGCAGACTTTCTGGCACCTGACTATCCGTATCTAGTCCTAAGGCGGGATAATCGTGGATGTAAGCACTTTTTTGATTGCAGTATTTTTATGACAATGCTATGCTTGTTTTAATGTAAAAAGGTCGTTGAAGGAGGAATTTTAAGATGATTGCACATATTGCGGGCATCATTGCCGCCGTCGCATTTTTAGTGCTAGTTTGTTTTATTGGCATTTTCTTAGTGCGCATGACTAAAACAATGGGTGAAATTAACCGGAGTTTGAACACGATCACGGATGATGTGGATGCCTTATCCCACCAGACGGAAAATATCATGTCGAATGCCAATGAATTATTAAAAGATGTGAATGGTAAGGTCGCTTCAATCGACCCCGCCTTTCAAGCGATGGGTGACTTGGGCCAAAGCGTTTCAGATTTAAATGCTGCGACGCGTGAGTTAACCGCGAAAGTCGGTAAGAACAACGAAAAGAAGAATCGATTTGCGAGTGCCACTAAGGTCGGTAAAGCGGCGTTTGACGTTTATCGTGACCGGCGGAACAAGCACCACGATGAGGAGGAATAAGTATGTCGAAAAAAGCATTCTTAGTTGGATTAGCATTGGGCGGGGCAGTGATTGCCCGCGTCGCCATGAAGATGGATGATGAGAAGAAAGCCGACTTAAAGCAACGGGCGCAACAAGGGCTAGCCGATTTCAAGGATCGCGCGATTGATTACGCCTTTTACGCCAACGATGCCGCTGAAGACTTTAAGGAAGAAGCTGGCAAACAATTTGCCGCTGCTAAAGATAAAGTTGCTGACATCGCTGATCAATATCAAGCTGCTAAGGACGAAGGTGGCGACAGCTTCAGCAGTAATTTAGATGAAGCAACTGACAGCTTGCGTTCTGAATTGGCTCAGGTTGAAGCTGACGATGCTGATAACGCGAATGACGATATCGTCATTGATAGTGCCGCCGCATTTGGTGCGGATGATAGCGCTGATAGTGAAGCATCAACTGAGGATTCTGCTGCTGATGAACCAGAAACATCAGCTGCTAGTGAAGCTGAGGATACTGCAACTTCCGCTGATGATGATCAGCCAGAAGCTTAAATGATGATTTTTGAAAAACGACCCGACATTGTGTGGGTCGTTTTTTAGGCCAATTAATGAGGGCTATTTGATGCGTAAATTAGTGACTTATCCAGCCGTATTTATCTCAGATCAGACAACGAACAAGCTAATGATTATTTTTCCCGATGTTTCTGGGGCGACTAGTCAGACTGATATGATTGAGATTGCTAAATGCAAGCCACAACGGTTTTGGGATTGATGCTATATGATACTAAACGTTACCAGCAATGACGCCGTTAGCGACGATTCAGGCTAGATATCCAAATGACACAATCCAGCTTATCACGATTGATTTGAAGCAAGCTAGTATAGACGTCATTGAGCGGACTGCACCGTACCATTTTTAAGTTACCGATTAGGCTTAGCGATTAGCTGGGCCTATTTTTATCTTTATAGGAGTTGAAAATATGTTATATTCCATTGGGACGGTTGCCAAAAAGACCGGCCTTTCAAGTTACACTTTACGTTACTATGAAAAAGCGGGCCTGACCCCGTTTGTGAAACGGGATGATCATGGCCGGCGGATCTTTAATGATGATGATTTAGATTTATTAGCGTTGATTCGCTGTTTGAAGCAGACGGGGATGCCGTTAGAAGACATTCGGCAGTTTGTTAGTTGGTGTCAGGCTGGCGATGGGACGTTGGCCGAACGTTTAGCGATGTTCCAGCAACAAAAATTGGCGGTTGAACAACAGATTCATGAATCGTTATTGAACTTACAAAAGGTCAATCATAAAATCGATGTCTATCAGCGCGCGGTTGCTGCTGGGAGTGAAGGCCTGGTAGACTGTGATAGCCTGTCACAGTTGTCAGCTGATGAGTTACTAGCTCAAGTCAAAGCGTATGAAGCCGCGCAAAAGTTGTAAGCAATTATTGACTTAGAGTCCCCTCTAAGGACTATCCTGTAAGCGTGGTTTGAAATTCAACCAAAGGAGTGTTTACAGGATGAAACTACTTAACTTAGGTGATACGTCTATCAAGGTATCAGCCGTGGCATTAGGTATTATGCGAATGGTACGGTTGAACCCGACGGACGCGGCTAATATTTTAGCGACGGTCCATGCTCAGGGCGTCAATTTTATTGATAGTGCGGATATTTACGGTAACGGCCAATCCGAAACGACTTTTGGGACCGCTTTAAAGCAATCCGGCTTGTCACGGGATGATTTCTTTATCCAATCTAAAGGCGGGATCGTCCTTGATCCGCAAAGAAGTCGTGGTGAACTGGTCTTTGGCCAACGCTATGATTTTTCTAAGCAACATTTGATTGCAACGGTCGATGGCATCTTAAAGCGGATGCAGCTTGATTATTTGGATTCGTTCTTACTACATCGACCAGATCCGCTAATGGACTTAGACGAGGTGGCCGCGGCTTTTGATGAGTTACAAACGGCCGGCAAGGTGCGGCATTTTGGCGTGTCTAACTTTAACCCGATGCAAGTGGCGATGTTACAAGCGAATTTAGACCAAAAGCTGATCATTAATCAGTTACAATTTGGTGTAATGCATACCGGGCCCATTCAATTTGGGTTGCATACGAACATGCAAGACACGGCTAGCTTGAATCATGATGGTGAGATTATTGAGTATTCACGGTTACATCACATGACGATTCAAGCTTGGTCGCCGTATCAATATGGGATGTTTGCCGGGACCTTCATTGATAATCCGAAGTTCCCCGCCTTAAATGCGAAATTGCAGGCGTTAGCGGATCACTATGGCGTCACGAAGAATGCAATTGCGACTGCCTGGATCTTGCGGCACCCAGCAAAAATGCAAGTGATCTTAGGCTCGATGAATCCGCAACACTTAACGGAAAGTATTGCCGGGGCCGATGTCACGTTGACCAAGCAAGAGTGGTATGATGTCTACTTTGCTGCTGGTAATGATTTACCTTAAACTTAGTGCTAATAAAAACGACTTACCCGTTAAAATCGGGTAGGCCGCTTTTTGATTAATCTAGAGATCTAAAATTTTCATTTCTTTGGACGTATGGGTGAATGGCTTGAAGCCTTCCTTAGTGACAACCCCACAGTCTTCGATCCGGACACCGGCAACGCCTGGAATGTAAATCCCAGGTTCGATTGAGAAACACATCCCTTCAACTAATGGCATGTGGTTACCGGCCATGATGGATGGAAATTCATGGTCAGTCTGGCCTAAGCCATGGCCGAGACGGTGAATGAAGTAGTCACCGTAACCGGCTTTGGTGATGATGTCACGGGCAATCTTGTCAACGTCTTCGGCAGGCATCCCAGGTTTAACTGCGGCTTGGGCCGTTAATTGGGCTTCTAAACAAACATCAAAAATTTCTTTTTGTTTAGCCGTTGGTTGACCGTAAGCAATGGTCCGTGAAGCATCGGAAGCATAGCCTTCATACATGACCCCAAGATCAAATAGGACTAATTCATTTGGTTTAACTTGGATCTCGTTAGTAGCGCCATGTGGTTCAGCCGCATGGGTCCCAGCTTGAACTAAGGTGCCAAAGCTCATTTCCATAATCCCTTTTTGCATTAAGGCATATTGGAGTTCGGCGGCAATTTGTTGTTCCGTCCGACCGGCTTTAACGGCAGCGAAACCTTGTTCAAAAGCGAAGTCGGCCCACTTGCCAGCCATGTTCAACTTTTCAAGTTCATCTGGTGTTTTGACTAACCGTAGTTGTTGAATCATTGGTGATAAGTTCTTATCAAAATGAGCAGCTGGGAATTGGGCTTTGATGGCTTGGAAACGATCCAAGGTCAAGTTGCCTTCTTCTAAAGCCCAGACTTTTGGATCAGTTAATTGGTCGTGAATATGGGTCGCGATTAAGGCGTAAGGATCTTCATGGTCGAGGTAGCCATAGACGGGATAAGGCCAGCCAGTCCCTTTGATGGCTTCGACTTCAAGGGCGGGAGCGAATAAGAATGGTTCCGCATCAGCGAAGATGAACAGTGCTAGTGTCCGTTCGATGGGGTCACTCCCAAATCCGGTTAAATAAGAAATCGTATGAAAATCACTCACATAAGTCACGTCAACATGGTTATCATTGGTCCATTGACGAACTTGTTGTAGCTTGGTGTAATCTGCCACTTCAATCACTCCTTGAATTTTTTGAACCTATTACTAGGTTACTTATAAGTTAGTATAGCGCTGTTAGGGATGAAATTGGACCCGAAAACCTTGAAAATTTTGCCGCTAGCTGTGTAAAATGTTGAATTTTTGAAAGAAATACGGTATTATTTTCATGAAAGCGATTTCAATATCTGTCATGAGTTGCAACGCGACCGTTAATTTGCTATATTGGTTGATGTTGCATGAAAACGAATGAAAACATATGATACCAAGTAAGAAAGGGCTATTTTAATATGGAAAAACAAACAGTAACGATTTATGATGTGGCACGTGAAGCGGCGGTTTCAATGGCCACCGTCTCACGGGTCGTTAATGGGAATCCGAATGTCAAGCCAGCGACACGTAAGAAGGTCTTGGCAGTAATCGAACGCCTTGATTATCGGCCAAACGCGGTTGCCCGTGGCTTAGCTAGCAAGCGTTCGACGACGGTGGGGGTTATTATCCCAGACGTCACGAACATTTATTTTGCGTCATTAGCCCGTGGGATTGATGACATTGCGATGATGTACAAGTACAATATCATTTTGACTAACTCCGACGATGCCGGCGAACAAGAAGTGAATGTCTTGAACACGTTAATGGCTAAGCAAGTTGATGGGGTCATCTTCATGGGAAACCATATCGATGATAAGCTCCGTGCTGAATTCAAACGTGCTAAAGCGCCCGTTGTGTTAGCCGGAACGGTTGACCCACAAGGCGAAACGCCAAGTGTTAACATCGACTATGCCGCAGCGGTTGAAGAAGCGGTCACTGCGTTAATCAAGCGCGGTCACGAAAAGATTGCCATTGCCTTAGGACCGTTGTCACAATCAATCAACGCTGAATACCGGTTAGCCGGTTACAAACGTGCTTTGAACAAGGCAAAGTTGCCATATGACGACAAGTTGGTTTATGAAGCCGGCTACTCATACGATGCTGGGACCAAGTTACAACCCGTTATCGCGGATAGTGGTGCAACTGCGGTCTTCGTTGGCGACGATGAAATGGCGGCTGGGATTATCAATGCTAGTGTTGAATCTGGGATTAGTATTCCAGACGACTTAGAAGTCATCACTAGTAACGATACGATTGTGACCCAAATTGCGCGGCCAGCCATCACGTCAATCACACAACCTTTGTATGATATTGGTGCCGTTGCCATGCGGATGTTAACCAAGTTAATGAACGATAAAGAACTCGACGAAAAGACCGTTACCTTACCATATGGGATTGTCCGTCGGGGCTCAACAAAATCAGCTGAATAGGTTAAGTTATTTGGCGTATACTAGGTTCAGGACTTCGGTTCTGGGCCTTTTTTGGTAGAGTGTGGAAGAACGACGAGTTGCCAGTGAGCATTGCCTAGCTAGTTGATTATGCGGTGGGCTTTCCGCATGGTCAACTGGCGTAGCAAGCGGAACTGGCAGTCGTTCTGGAACACGTTTCGGCTAGTAGAATAGAAAGTACCACCGGTGGGTTTCCGGTATGGTTGGCTAGCGTAGCTAAGCGGAGGAAGTTGCCCGAGCGAACACGTTTCGGCTAGAAAACTGGAATGCACAGTCGGTGGGCTTTCCGCATGGTCAACTGGTGTAGCAAGCGGAACTGGCAGTCGTTCTGGAACACGTTTCGGCTGAAAAATTAGAAGGTTCCTCAACCAGAAAAAATCAACATTTAATAGGAAGACAAAAAAAGACTCAAAGAAAGGATGATAAAATGCTAACGTTAGCAAAACGCCCGGGCTTAGTGCAGTTAGGCCTAAAAGCGTCCGCTGAACCGGTACAATTAATGAATCGCCTGCAGTATCGGCCAACGACTTTTGAATTTTATACCAGTGCCGCCGATTTTGAAGGTGATGGCCTAAAACATTTGGGCGATGCGATTAAATTTGTGATCGACAATGTGACTGAGGATGTCGTCGTGCATCATCCGATGAGCTATCACGGCGTGCATTTGGATCAATTATTAGATCCGCAACGGCAACCGGAAGCCTATCAATTTTTACAAGATTCGACCGCGAAACTATTGGACTTAGTAACGGAATATGACTGTCGGTTGCTGGTTCATGGTGGCTATGGTGGGGGCGAAAGTGCGGCGCTAGTCGCTGAATACCCATCGCTAGCAGAAGCTCGGAGCACCGTTTTCGCGCGGTTAGATGAGTTAGTCAAGCAGGGACAAGGACATGTGATGATTGAAAATGGAATTACGCCAAGCTTTATGTATGGTGATCCGCAGTTGGATGAACAGCTGATTCAACATCACTATCCGTTAGTCTGCGACTTGAGTCACGTATTTATTGGCTTGCATGGCGATATGGAATTGACGATGCTGGCGTTGAAGCGGCTGCGGCCATTGATTCAGCATTATCATCTGGTGGATTCACTTGGTCAGCGGCATGATAGTCTGCCATTAGGTGAAGGCTTGATTGACTGGCAGCGGGTGTTAAGTGTGATGAATCCCAAAGCCACTATGATTTATGAGGTGCCGGATGAATCAGATAGTACTTGTGCCAATATGTTAGCGAGTTATCATTACTTGCGTGGGTTGGAAACGAAATTGATTGAAAGTCGAGGGTAATGACGATGGCAAAAGTGGTGGTTCACGTTGATGATGTGGACAAAGTTGAGACGGCGTTTAGTAATGTTCATAATTTAATTACGACCTTGCCAACTAGTGAGATTGTGATCGTTGTTAATGGTGCGGCCGTGACAACGTTGGTAGATGTGATGTGGACTGAGTTTATGCAAGATAATCCACAAGTGGAAGTCGATGCTTGTCATAATGCGTTGGTAAGTCATCAAGTTGAAGTGGCTGATTTGGTTGCTGGTGTGCGTGTGGTGCCGGCAGGTGTTGTGCGGATTGTTGAGTTGGAAGAATTGGGGTTTCGGTATTTGAAGCCATAATATTGGAAGCGAGGAAATTTAAAATGCAAAAAGATGAAAGTTTGAAGAATGAAAACCAGGAAGAAAATCACGTTTGGAGTGGTTTTGAAGATATGGTTCCTGCGTTTGTGGCGATGTTTGGAGATATAGACAATAATCTAATAAATGAGTATTTAAAAATAACGAAAATAGGTTTAAAAAGTTATAATGAACGCGTGGAAAATGCAAAGAAAGTTATTGAACTTAACATTAAAATAACTGATACGCAGAAAAATATAGCACATAGTAATGCTTCAAAAGCCACGATTGCTAACACCTATTTTATGCATAGCTTGATGGTTTTGATTGATAATAAGACAATTTTTCCGGACGGATTAACAAAAGAAAATAAAGAGAAATATAAAGAATATATCAAAACAAATATCGAAAATTATATAAGCAACATGATACATTACGTGAATAATCCTGATAATCGTTGAGGCCAATTTAATATCTATAGCAAATAAATTTTTGATTGAAATTAATTGCTAAAACTACGCTTTTACTATCAAGTAATCAATTATCAAAGCGTTACATGCCGCTTGGGAGAAGAAGCGTTTGGCGGAAGCGGCCACCCAAGCTAACGACAATCAAAAACCAAGCAAGTAAGCCTAGTTTCATTTCAACGTAATCGCACTAAGAATTCCGCCTGTTCACGGTTCCAAACCTTGAATTTAGCCGGTTTATTTGTTAAACTACTAACCGTATGTTTAATCATAAATCGAATAAATAAAAGAAAAGAGGAGTCACAATGTCAGGACATTCAAAATGGCATAACATTCAAGGGCGTAAAAACGCTCAAGATGCTAAACGTGGGAAGATTTTCCAAAAAATCTCTCGTGAACTTTATATGGCTGTAAAAGCCGGGGGTCCTGATCCAGATTCTAACTCGAATTTGCGGTTGATCATGGATAAGGCCAAAGCTGCCAACATGCCTAAAGATAACATCAAACGGGCGGTTGATAAAGGTAGTGGCTCCGGTGCGGCGAACTACGAAGAAGTTGTCTACGAAGGCTACGGCCCTGGTGGTATTGCGGTGTTAGTTCACGCTTTGACGGATAACAAGAACCGGACCGCAGCTGCGGTTCGTTCAGCGTTCACCCATCATGGTGGGGCCTTAGCTGCAACCGGTGCGGTTAGTTACATGTTTGATCGGAAGGGTTACATCGTCATCGAACGTGCTGATCTTGACACGGATGAAGATACGATGTTAATGGATGTTTTAGATGCTGGTGGCGATGATTTACAATCTAGCGACGAAGCCTTTGAAATTTACACTGACCCTAAACAATTAGCAGAAGTTCGGGATGCGTTACAAGAAAAAGGGTATACTTTGGCAACTGCTGAATTAACCATGATTCCTGAAAACTTAACCGATGTTCCAGCTGATAAAGTTGAAAAGTTACAACACATGCTTGAAGAACTTGAAGATAACGACGACGTATCAGATGTCTACGAAGCCGCTAACTTCCCAGAAGACTAGCAAGCTGACATTAGCGACTAAGTCATTCCCAATTGGTGAGTGGCCTAGCCGCTTTTTGTTTACCCAAAATAGGTTCTAACTGGTGTATTGGCAAGCAGTTTGCTAAAATTAAGCTATTGAGGACTTGAAGGGACGAAAATTTCATGAATAAAGTAACCGTATTAGGTAGTTTAAATGTTGACACGATTTTGCGGTTTAAACGTTTTCCCAAAGCGGGCGAAACCTTGCCGCTAACTGGTAAAAGCATTGCTGGTGGGGGCAAAGGTGCCAACCAAGCCATTGCCGCGGCACGGGCGGGGGCTCAGACGACCTTTATTGGTAAAGTTGGTCACGATCAGGAAGGCGACTTTATGGTCAAACAGCTGACTGATAGTGGTGTTGACGACCAGTATGTTGCCCACAGTGATCAGGCGGCGACGGGGTCGGCGTTTATTTTGCTGGATAGTAGTAGTGAAAACCGAATCTTGATTGATGGTGGGACTAATCAGCAAGTGACCGCAGCAGATGTCGATGCTGCCCAACCGGCGATTGTGGCTAGCACCTTTTTAATTGCGCAGTTTGAAACCCCCTTAGCGGCGACTGAACATGGTTTTAAGTTAGCCAAAGCCGCGGGTACGGCGACTATCTTAAATCCGGCGCCGGCGACCACGGCGGTACCAGCGAGCTTGTTAGCTTTAACCGACCTAATCGCCCCCAATGAAACGGAGACTGAAACATTAACTGGGGTGCATATTACGGATGAGCGCTCGATGATTAAAGCGGCCACTAACTTGCAGCAGCAAGGTGTGGCGAATGTGATTATCACTGTCGGTAGTCACGGGGCATTTTGGATACGAGGGACGGAACATGGTTTTGTTCCCGCTTATAAAGTAAATGCTGTGGATACAACCGCGGCTGGCGATACCTTTATCGGTGCGTTGAGTTCGGTCTTACAGTCCGACTTCAGTAACTTGGCTACAGCGGTGCGGTTTGCCAACCGGGCTTCATCATTAGCCGTGCAACAATTAGGGGCGCAACCATCAATTCCGACGAAAGCTGAGATTCAAGCAGCGGAACGCGCTTAAGACGTAAATTTAAATAAAAACTGTGAACGAGTGAGTTAAATTAATTTTTAACTTGCTCGTTTTTTTTAATTGGAAAAAGGGGGTTTTACGGAGTTGGTAGTGAAAGGAGCGAGTTAAGTGTCAGTTGAAGTCCAGTTAAGTACCATCATTCAGGCCGCAGTCGATCAACAAGCTAGTGATATCTATTGGTTGCCGACTGCGGAAGCCTATCAAGTTTTAATTCAAGCTACTGGTCAATTGACAACGCTAATGACTTTGGAAGTCGACCGCGGCCAGCAGCTGATCAATCACATTAAGTATCGCAGCAATATGGCCATCAGTGACCATCGCCGCCCACAACTTGGTGCGATGACGATGACCGTTGCGCAGTCCGTCCTTAATATGCGCATTTCAACCGTGGGTGATTTTCTAGGTCGTGAGTCCTTAGTTTTAAGATTGCTCTATCCGGATGACCCGGTGAATCTACAGTATTTAGTTCCAAATCAACGGACTATTTTACAGCATCAATTGCAGCAAAGTGGGTTAATTATTTTTTCGGGACCAATGGGGTCAGGGAAGACCACGACCATGTATGATTTAGTGCGCGAATATGGTGGTCAAAAAGTGGTGATGACGATTGAAGATCCGGTCGAAATCTACGAGCCCCAATTTTTACAGTTACAAGTGAATCCGGCCGCCCAGATGACATATGCCGATTTGTTGAAGGTCGGTTTACGACATCACCCGGAAGTCTTTATTATTGGTGAAATTCGGGATGCAGAGACCGCGCAGATTGCGGTTCAAGCTGCTTTGAGCGGACATTTAGTGTTGAGCACTTTGCATGCGCGGGGTGTCTATGGGGTGTTACCACGGTTAGAACAATTAGGCGTTGATCGGGGTACCTTGTTACAGGCACTAGCAACGGTCACGTATCAGCGGTTGTTACCATTAACAGATGGGACGCAAGCGACGATATTTGATATCGTAACGGATTTGACTCAGTTGTCGATGGCCAAAACTGGTCAATTGATGACCGCGGAATGGAGGCGATTAATTGAAGCACACGTCACAAGCGGCCACCTCGACGCGACCGTGGCCCAACAGCTTACGGGGGACTAAACGTTTATCAGTTAAGGTGCAAGCCGGTCTATTCGAAACGTTAGCCGATCTGATTACAAATGGGTTTTCGTTGCGAGCCGCAATGGGCTTTGTTGTGGATGTCCAAGGACGACAGTATGCCGGCTTACGGGTGGCAATTACCCAGTTAGAATGTGGCGAGGATTTGGCCACTGCCCTACAGGATTATATCGCAGTGGATTTATACTACCAGTTATTAATCGCGGAGCAGCATGGTGAATTAGTGTCGACGCTTATTCAGGCCGGGCGGTTAATGCGAACGAAAGCTGCACAACAGCAACAGATTCGCCGATTACTGCAATACCCGTTAGTATTGTTGGCGTTATTAGTTGGGACTTTGGCCGTGGTTAAGACGGCAATTCTACCGAATTTTGATCAAGCACTCAACGCGCCAGCAAGCGCCTTGTCTTGGCAGCTAATTTTAGGTAGCTTAGCGAGCATTGGCGGGTTGACGGCACTATTAGTCATTGGTCAGCTCAAACGGCTCCCAGTCCGCGCTCGTTACCAGCAATTAGCTCGCTGGCCACTAGTCGGTTCATTAATTCGGACCTATTGCGGCTATTACTTGGCTTTGAATGCGGGAATGTTGTTGTCAGGGGGACTGGGATTGCGGGCGATTTGTGAAGTGAGTCGGCAATTTAAAAGTCAGTCGTTGTTGCAGCAACAAGGTACGGCAGTTGAAAAAGCCTTATTAGCTGGCCAATCGTTAACCACGATTATTCATGGTGATCGACTGTTGCCAGACGAATTGGCCGTATTGGTTGGTAAAGAAAGTCCACCAGAACAACTTAGTAAAGAATTGATTTATTTTGCAACGTTGCAATATGATCGGCTTGTCCGGGATTTGAACCGGCTCATTAGCTGGATTCAGCCATTAATGTTTATGGTGATTGCCGTTGTAATCGTTGGCACGTATTTAAACATCTTATTACCGATGTACAACTCAATGGGGGAATTAGGAAAATGATGACATTAAAAAAGGTTATGCGGAAGAGTGTGGCACCACAAAAAGGATTTACTTTAATCGAAATGGTGATCGTTCTAGCAATCATTGCATTGTTGATGTTGATTATTGTACCGAACTTGAATAATCAACGAGAAAAGGCGGGTGTACAGCAGCATGAGGCATTAGAAACGGTTGTCAAGAATCAAGCAGCAATGTACGCAAATGATCATAATGTTAAGGTTACTGATAAATCGGTTAATTATGAAAATTTGAAAAAGGATGATTATTTAACTGATAGACAAAAGAAACAAGCCGAAACGACAATTAAATTACCAAAGGATTCAGGAAATGAAATTACTGGGTCAAAGGGATAGTTGCAGGCTAGGTTTTACATTGTTAGAGACAACAATTGTGATGAGTCTGTTAGGGTCACTACTGCTTATCGGTATGTATCAGTTTCCATCACGTCAGCAGCAAGTTAATAATGAACAATTATTTTGGGAACGGTTGAATACGTTGTGGAAGCAGAATATCTATATGGCAAGTTCGCAGCAGAAGGCCCGTTCGGTTATCTTTTATACAACTGATAATCAGCCACAGCAAATTGAGTTTCATCGTTTTAATCCACAGAAACCATCTGAGGCAATTAAAACGCCAGTTAAATTGCCGCCAACATTAAAATTTGTCCAACGGCCTAAAATTGATGGCAAATATTTAAATCGGATTTATATTAGTAAAACTGGGCATCCGTCGTTAACCACTTTTAAAATTTACTCGGAGTTGACTAAGAAAACGGTCAAAATAACGACGCAAATGGGATGGGGAGCTTACCATGTTACGATTGAGTAAACGGCATTCAGGTTTTATCATGGCTGAAATCGTGGTGGCATTAACAATTTTGACCAGCTCGATTGTTTTGTGGGGTGGTACTGAATATATGATGCAACAGCGTGAACAGGCGTCTTTGCTTAAGATTCAAATGGCCAGAGAACATTATGAAAGTATTCAGTTAAAGGGAGATACGGTAAAAGTGGTCATGCAGGATGGAAAATAAAACACTAGGATTTACGATGATTGAAGTCGTTGTTTCGCTGAGCATTTTACTCATCATAGGTGGCGTAATCTTTCAAGGTGAACACAGTATTAGGAATAATTCTAAACAAGCTGCTCCAGAAGTGGAATGGTACTTGATGTTGCATGAATTAGAAAATCCAGCACATGGATTTTCGTTTAAAAGTAGCGACCAAATGTTTTACTCGCCAAGAATGAAGGCATTTAATCTAGTATTGGATAAGAATGATCTACGACTGAAGAGCAATTCACGCGGTTTCATCGTCTTAATGCCAAATGTCAAATCGTTTAAATTAGATGATGATCTGCATCTATCCGTCACCACCCTAAAAGGCCAAACTTTCAAGTCCCGACTTCTACTTCCAAAGGTGGCTGAAAAATGAAGCATCGCGGTACGGTTTTATTATCAGTCTTAAGTTTTGTCTTAATCTTTAGTGCGTTTGAGACTTATCGTTATCTCAACTACGTGCAACGTCAACAAGTCTATCAAGCATTGATCAATGACTATCGTCACCCAACTAAGTTAACTGTGCAAAAGCACACAAAGTCAGTGCAATCGACGCGGTCAAAAGCTAGAACAACATCTACGCAAAAAGAGAACGCTTCCGCACGTCACCGGGGCTCCAGCTTGAATTAGCGGCTGAAAATCGGTAAGATAAGTGCGTATCAAGTATTTTCGAAGAGGTGAGAATTCTGGCACAATCAGAAACTGAGGCTTTATATAAAGTCTTAGATCAATCAGTGACAATTTTAATGCAACAACTATCAGTTTCCTACGTCGATGCGTTGATCGAAACTGGTGATAACTTATTGGGGCAGACGGTGCAGGTCGAAGCCGGCCAACCGGATGCTGAACATGTGGCTGAACTAACGAAATTGTATGCATCGGTTCAATTGAGCCAATTAGATGCAGAAACGATTCGTCGAGCCATTCAATTAGCACTTTTAAAAGCGATTCATAGTGATCGCGTGGATCCTAATCATCAGATGACGCCAGATTCAATCGGGTTATTGACAGCTTACTTAATTGCGAAGTTAGTTGGTCCCAACGACAAATTATCTATTTTAGATATTGCGGTTGGTACCGGGAACCTGTTAACGACGGTCATGAATCAGCTACAACCAACTCGAAAAGCCACGATCCAAGGCTACGGGGTTGATAACGATGATAACCAATTGGCCATTGCGGCTATGAGTATGGATTTGCAACAATCAAAAGTGGAACTATTCCATCAGGATGGTATTGATCCATTAGTGATGCCGAAGACTGAAATTGCGATTGGTGATTTACCCGTGGGCTATTATCCATTAGACGAACGGGTACAAGACTTTAAGACCAAAGCAACCAATGGTCATTCTTACGTGCACCATTTGATGATGGAACGTGCGATGTCGCAATTGCAACCTGGTGGTTGGGGGGTCTTCTTAGTTCCAACGAACATTTTCCAGTCACAAGAAGCACAAGGTCTCCTTAAATGGATGAGTTCGGCGGCCTATTTACAAGGTTTATTAAATTTGCCAACAAATCTGTTCTTAGACGAAAAGTCGCGTAAGTCGGTAGTCGTCTTACAAAAACGGGGAGCCAAAGCCAAACAGGCCGGCAAAGTCTTATTAGGTGAGTTCCCATCATTTGAAGATACCCGCGCGTTTGAAGCCTTTACTGCCCAGATTGACGACTGGGTTGGTCAAAATATTAGTCGTTAAGGAGTGAGTCGATTTGGGGAAGACGATTGCGATTAATGCGGGTAGTTCCACGTTAAAGTTTAAGTTGTTTGAAATGCCGCAGGAACAAGTAATTGCCAGTGGTGCAGTTGAACGCATCGGATTTGATGAGTCACCGGTGCATATTCGGTATGGTTTGGATCACAAGTATCAAGAACGCGAAGTCGTGCCGGATCATCAAACGGCGGTGAACATTATTCTTGATGAGCTAATCAAGCTGCATATTATTGCAACTTATGATGAAATCACGGGAGTTGGTCATCGAGTGGTTGCTGGTGGTGAAGTCTTTAAAGATTCCGTATTGATTACGGATGCCGTCTTGCAAAAGATTGAAGACTTAGCTGAATATGCGCCCTTACACAATCCGGCAAATGCAGTTGGCATTCGGGCCTTTAAAAAGATTCTCCCACATGTGCCGGCGGTTGCAGTGTTTGACACGTCCTTTCATACGAGTATGCCGAAAGTGAACTATCTGTATTCGTTACCGTATGAATATTATCAAAAGTTTGGGGCGCGAAAGTTTGGGGCTCATGGGACCAGCCATCGCTATGTTGCAAGCCGAGCAGCTAAGTTATTAGGCCGGCCGTTAGCCGATTTAAAGCTGATTACAGTGCATTTAGGCGCTGGGAGTTCGATTACGGCTATTCAAAATGGTCAAAGTTTGGATACATCAATGGGCTTTACCCCTTTAGCTGGGATTACGATGGCGACGCGTTCGGGAGATGTTGACCCGTCGTTAGTAGCTTATCTCATGCAAAAGCTGAATATTACGGATCCCGATGCCATGTTGAAGATCCTAAACACGAAGTCGGGGTTACTCGGGATTGCGGGTTCTGCGGACATGGAAGAGTTAGAAGCGCGGTGTGACCAAGATCCACAAGCCCAGCTAGCAATCGATATTTTTGTCAATCGGATTGTTAAGTATATTGGGGCTTATATTGCTGAAATGCAAGGGGTCGATGCGATTGTCATTACCGCCGGGATTGGTGAACGGGATGCCAAGATGCGGCAACGGATTGCGGATCATCTAGGTTACTTTGGGGTCAAGCTTGATCCTCATAAGAACCAAGTCAGCGGGGTCGAACGGGACTTGAGTGCCGCCGATGCGACTACTCGGATTGTCCTGATTCCGACTGATGAAGAGTTAATGATTGCGCGTGATGTTGAACGAATTGGCCATCCAGATCAGTCTAAATAGTTCAAATAAAACGTATTTAGCAGGCAACTGTTAGATGCGTTTTTTGTAACCACCTGAAAGTTATTCATCTTAATGTGCTTTAGTTTCACATTACTCATGTTAATTGGTTAGTTAATTGACATTTTAGCCGTTTGGGGTTAACTCCTACTAGTTAGCTATTGACAGCGCTTGCGGCAGTTGACGTTCAACCAGTTCAATACGCATTGGCCTATACCAAAATGGTTAAAAGTCTAATGTGTCCCCTTTTGAATGCCGTTAAAAGCACCGGTATAATAAGGTCAAGGGGAGTGTGCTTAACTATGAAAGAAAGTCAGCAGCCGCAAGATGAACAATTGTCACGTGGCTTAAAAAGTCGGCATGTGCAATTAATTGCGATTGGCGGCACGATTGGGACCGGTCTGTTTTTAGGGGCTGGACAGTCGATCCACTTGGCCGGGCCATCCATTCTGATTGCCTATTTAGTGACCGGCTTGATGTGTTTCCTATTGATGCGAGCGTTAGGTGAGTTGTTGTTGTCTGATCTTAATACCCATTCATATATTGATTTTATTCGTCAGTATTTGGGTGAAAAGACGGGTTTTGTTGCCGGGTGGACCTATTGGGTCTGCTGGGTGACGATTGCGATGGCTGAAATCACCGCCGCTGGTGAGTATATGCAGTTTTGGTTCCCAAAGCTACCACAATGGGTGCCCGGAGTCATTATCTTACTGTTGTTATTAGCATTAAATTCGGTCAACGTCTCAGCTTTTGGGGAAACTGAGTTTTGGTTCGCCATTATCAAGATTGCGGCGATTGTTGCCTTGATTGTGGTCGGGATTGCAATGGTCGTATTCAGCGTGAAGACCCCGGTCGGCCATGCCAGTTTAGGTAATTTAGTGAATTATGGTGGTTTTATGCCGCATGGAATTAAAGGGTTAGTCTTATCTTTCCAGATGGTCCTGTTTAGTTTTATCGGGATTGAAATGGTTGGGATGACAGCTTCTGAAACCGAAGATCCTAAAAAAGTAATTCCTAAAGCGATTGACAACATTCCATTACGAATTATTTTGTTTTATGTTGGGTCGTTGTTCTTCTTAATGTGTATGTATCCATGGCGTTATTTTTCGGCGGCACATAGTCCCTTTGTACAGGTCTTTACCAACTTAGGGGTGACCGCCGCAGCCGCCATTATCAACTTTGTCGTCTTAACCGCGGCAGCATCGTCATGTAACAGCGCCTTGTTCAGTACCGGGCGGATGTTATTCTCATTGACTTACGGCAAAAAAGGTAAGTTTGCCCATTCAATGGGGCAACTGTCGAGCAGTCAAGTGCCACGCAATGCGTTGCGTTTTTCAACGTTAGTGATTGGGATTGCGGTGTTACTGAACTTAGTCATGCCTGGCAAGGTCTTTTCACTGATTGCCAGTGTGTCGACGACTTGCTTCATCTTTATCTGGGGTGCGATTGTTTTAGCGCATCTCGCGTATCGCAAACAAGCCGGTAAAACCGATAAGAAGCAATTTCGGATGCCGTTCTTCCCAATTTCAGATTATCTGATTTTGATTTTCCTCGGCTTCATTGCAGTCGTCCTCTGCTTAAAGTCTGAGACCTTGATTGCCTTGATTGCGGCTGCCATTTGGATTATTGTGCTTTATAGTATTAAAGTCGTTGATGATCGGATGCATCGGTCAACACTTAAATAAGTCTTAACAGTCGGTTTGCCAGTTGGCGATCGGCTTTTTTATTTGAGCAAGCTGAACCGCAGCAGTGCCTTTTAGGGGGCTAAGCGGTACAATTAAAGTTGATTTGAATTTAGTTTAAAATGAGGGACATTATGCAATATTTTACTTCAGATACACATTTTTATCATAAAGATTTATTGGGGATGAACGACTTTGCGCCGCGGCCGTTCCCGGACGTTGAAACGATGAATCAAACGATTATTGATCATTGGAATGCGCGCGTGACCGATCACGACACCGTCTATCACCTGGGTGACGTGGCCTTATACTTTACACATCCGGCGCAATTATCTAATCAACAGGTTTGTGCAATTTTATGCCAATTACATGGTAAAATTGTGTTTATTAAGGGCAATCATGATTCACGGGCCTTTTTCAAATATTTAGCGGCCCATGATCCGCAATTGAATGGCCACCCGAAGTTTGAGTTCCACGATGTTGGGGTGTTGATCAAGTACGATCATCGTCAGTATTATATGACGCATTACCCGATGATGATGGGGATCGTCAAGCAGATCATTAATTTGCATGGCCATATCCATCATTATGCGGTGAATATCAAGGAAAATTTGAATGTCGGTGTTGATACGCCAGAGACAGCTTACTTAGATCATCCCGTGCCATTTGGGGCGCCGTTTTCGTTGGCAGAGATTGAGCAGATGGTTCAAGGTAAGGCGGACGATTTCGCTAAGCGGCAGTAGGGGTGTGCTTGACCGGTTTCGTGGAATGCTTTAGGATTAACGAAGATAATTATTGAGGGGCGACGGCATGAGTGAACGTGTGACAATTTTGCATACTAATGATTTACATTCCCATTTTGAACGGTGGCCGCGAATTCGTCGGTATTTATTGGCGCAGCGAGCGAACCAGCAAGCTGCTGGCGCGACAGTATTAACGTTGGATTTGGGCGATGCGGTTGATCGTGCGCACCCGTTGTCCGAAGCCACCCGGGGCCAAGCCAACGTCCAATTACTGAACCAGATCGGCTACGATGCCGTGACGGTCGGCAATAATGAAGGCTTAGGCTTAACTAAAACGGAGCTCAATCAGTTGTATCAGCACGCGAACTTTGATGTTGTTTTGGACAATCTAACGGACGTTAAGACGGGGGCGCAGCCTGACTGGGCCTTGCCAGCCAAAACGGTGACGACACCAGCAGGCACCCGGATTCTATTGTTGGCCTTTACTGCGCCGTTTACGTTGACCTATCCGTTAGCAGGCTGGACTCCAACTAGTGTTAAAGAGCGGTTACCGCAACTGTTGCAGCACTATAAAGGACAATATGATGTGTTGATTGTGATGTCACATTTGGGGATTAATGTGGATCGTTGGTTAGCGAAACACTACCCCGTGATTGATGTCATTATTGGCAGTCATACCCATCACTTATTAGTGAATGGGGAAAATGACCATGGCGTCTTAGTGGCAGCAGCGGGGAAGTTTGGGGAACATGTTGGTCAAATCAATTTGACGATTGGCGACCAACATCATGTGACCACGGCTCAAGCCCAAACAGTGACGACCGATACGTTGCCTGAAGAAACAACGGATGCAGCGGAGATTCAGCGTTGGCAAGCGGAAGGCGAACAACTATTGGCTCAGCAAGTCGTCGCGCGGGTGCCCAAGCAACTGACGCCGCATTGGCACCATCGTAGTGAATTGACTGCGTTAGGACTCCGGGCGATTACCGACTATGCGGGGACGGAACTTGGCATGTTGAATGGTGGCCTGTTCATGCGGGACTTACCAAAGGGTCCGGTTAATTTGAATGATTTGCATACGATGTTACCACACGCGATGCACGTCATTCGAGTGACTCTAAGTGGGCAAGACTTGTGGCGCTTAGTCTATGAGATGGAGCTAGCGCGGCCGTTTTTGAATAAGTTCCAGTTACACGGGATGGGCTTTCGCGGCCAGGTCTTTGGCTATATCCAATATCAAGGGCTAGTCTGGGACGCAACTGATAAAACGTTGACGGTTTTAGGTCAACCAGTTGATGAGCAGGCCACGTATCAGATCGCTTTATTGGATCATCATTTATTTATTCCGTTCTTCCCAACCTTAACGATTGGTGGTCAGACGGATATTCTATTTAGTGCATTTTTAAGAACGGTCGTGGGGGATTACCTCGCTAAAAAATGGCCGTTATCATAAACAAAGAAAGGTGGTGTCGGTTTGAACCGCGATCATATTAACGAACTTGCTGAACAGCAAGCAGAACGCCGACAAAATCTCTATCACGGTTTGCGGACCGACCGTACCCATATCGAAGTGAACAAACACCCATTTGAAATCGTGTTTGAGTACCGGGATGGGTTTGATTTGGACAAATTTGTTGAACGGTTTAGTCCCGTTTTAAACAAATACGATTATATTGTGGGCGACTGGGGATTTGAACAGTTACGGTTAAAGGGCTTCTTTAAAGATGAGACCAAGGATGTTCAGCGGTCTCAGACCATTGGCAGTGTGCAAGACTATCTCTATGAATACTGTAACTTTGGCTGTGCCTACTTTATTTTAAAGAATGAACGGGTGATTAAGCCGAAACGAACGAGTCATCCACGTAAAGATGAGCATCGCACAAATAAACGCGACAATCAGACGTCGCGTGGCCGTAGCAATCGAAGTAGCAGTCGCAGCAAACAACGGCGTAGAGGGAACCATAAGTCCTTTACAACGAAGCAAAAGGCCGCACCGTTTACTGAAAAGCAGCGGCGTCCAGCTAAGGTTAAAGCTAATAGCGGTAACCAGGCGAAGACGACGAAGCAAACGAGCGGGAAGCGGCATTTTACAATTCGACAGAAGTAGAGAGGATTTTTTAGTTTGAGTAAGTATAAGGGATATTTAATTGATTTAGATGGGACGGTCTACCGTGGTCGTGAACGAATTCCGGCTGCCAAGCGGTTTATCGAACGGCTGCAAGCAACCCAGACGGACTTCTTGTTAGTCACGAATAACACGACGAAGTCTCCAGAAGATGTGGCGGCTAATTTGGCTGACAACCATGATATCCATGTCAGCCCGGATAACGTCTATACGGCCGCACTAGCAACGGCTGATTATGTGACGGAATTAGCTGGTGACGGTGACAAATCCATGTATGTCATTGGCGAATTGGGCCTAAAAGGGGCGATGTTAGCGAAGGGGTTCCACTTTAATGAAAAGGACCCGCGTTTTGTCATCGTCGGTTTAGACTATGATGCGACTTACCATAAGTTTGAGTTAGCAACGTTAGCGATTAAACGCGGTGCTAAATTCATCGGGACTAACGCTGACACTAATCTGCCCAATGAACGCGGCTTAGTGCCAGGGGCCGGTTCGGTAATTGCAATGGTCGAACGGGCGACCCAACAACGAGCGACCTATGTCGGTAAGCCAGAAACAATTATTATGCAAAAGGCGATCGAACGCATTGGGCTCGATAAGCGTGATTGCGTGATGGTCGGCGACAACTATATGACGGACATTTCGGCGGCCATCAACTTTGAGATGGATTCGTTGCTCGTTTATACCGGGGTGTCGACGCCAGAACTAGTGGCACAGCAGCAAATCAAACCAACTAATGAGATCAACTCATTAGATGACTGGGACTTGGAAAATGGCGTGGATAAATAAATGTCGTGACTGGCTGTTATGGCTAGGCCTATATCTATGGGTATTGAGCGGCACCATCATATTAACGATTAATGCAACCTGGCTGTATTGGCTGAATGCGCAGTTCCAACATTTAGGGGCCATTGTCAATTTGTCGACTGGTCGGTTGATGACCAATTACTTTCAGTTGTTGGCCTATTTGAACTTTCCGTGGGTGCGGTCACTCAAAATGCGTGATTTTACGGATTCGACGAGTGCGTTGATTCATTTTGCAGACGTCAAGAACCTCTTTATGTTAGATATTGTGGTTTTTATCATCACTAGTGTGACCACCTATCTCTTTTTTCAGCAGCTTAAACGGCGCCAGCAACTTTGGCGCTTTGTGTTGCCGATGCAGACGGCGCTATGGGTACCACCCATTGTCGCAGCGATTATGGCGGTCAATTTTGATCAATTTTTCGTCTTCTTTCATCGCGTGTTGTTCCGTAACGCGGACTGGTTGTTTGATCCGTTATACGATCGCATCATCCTCGTGTTACCAGATACGTTTTTTATGCAGTGCTTTGTGTTAGCGATTGTGATTATGGAGTGGACATTTGCCTATTATCTATCAATTGGAAAACGAGCACTACAAGCTTTATAGTCAAAAAAAGACCACTGACAACTTGTCGGTGGTCTTTTTTTGAGGGCTAGTCTTCTTCAGGTGTATGACTGAAGCGGGCTTTTAGAGCGGAAACAATGGCTGGAATTAAGGAAATCACGATAATGCCAATGACGACTAATGAGAAGTGGGCTTTGACGAACGGAATGTTCCCGAAGAAGTAACCGCCCCCGCAACACAAAACGACCCAGAGCACACAGCCGATGACGTTATAGCGAATGAATTGGCGATATTGCATTCGACTGCTGGCAGCTACAAAAGGCACGAAAGTCCGGATGATTGGCATAAAACGGGCAATCGTGACGGTGATGCCACCGTGTTTGTCGAAGAACTTTTCAGATTTAGCCAGTTGTTTTTGATTAATCAGCTTCCCAAACCACGAAGTCCGCGTGAGCGCTTCGCCCAGCGAATGACCGATTAGGAAGTTTAGCGAATCACCAGCCAAGGCGGCGATTAAGAATAAGCCGACAAATGACCAAATGTGTAAGCCATAGGTGGGGTTGGCAGCTAGAGCACAGGCTGCAAATAATAAGGAATCCCCTGGCAGAAAGGGCAAGATCACCGCGCCAGTTTCAATGAAGATAATGGCAAAGAGGATTAAGTAAGTCCAGATGCCGAAGCTGTTAACGATGGTGACCAGATGTTGATCAATGTGTAGTACGAAATCAACTAGAAAACTCATGGTTACCTCCAAATAATGTTTAACTTTTTTATCTGATACAGCATACCAGATAATGCCTCGGAATACTATGACCCGTGATGAATCGCAACCGAATTATTAGGATTAAGAGAGTTTTACTAGTAATTCCCCGGATTCTCTTGTATTATCGAGATATTCTATGAAGAAAAAGGTGATCTTGTGGCATACCCACAATTAGATTTGTCCCAAGTCAAGGGACCCAAAGCAACGATTAAAACTAACTACGGTGACATTCAGGTACAATTGTTTCCAGAACAAGCCCCTAAGAGTGTTGAAAACTTTGTCGGTTTAGCGAAAAAAGGGTACTACGATGGCATTATCTTCCATCGTATTATTCCAGATTTCATGATTCAAGGCGGTGATCCTACTGGGACTGGCGCTGGTGGTGAAAGTCTATGGGGAAATCAGTTTGAAGATGAATTCTCGCCAGAAGTCTTTAACATTCGCGGAGCCTTGTCAATGGCCAATGCTGGTCCAAACACTAATGGCAGTCAATTCTTTATCGTCCAAAACCATCATCTACAAGATGGCATGGCGGACCAGATGACGCAAGCTGGTTATCCAGAAGAGATTGTGACGGCTTACGGTCAAGGTGGAACACCTTGGTTAGACTTCCGGCATACTGTTTTTGGTGCCGTTAGCGATGGGATGGATATTGTGGATACGATTGCGACCGTGAAGACGGGGATGCAAGATAAGCCAGTTAAAGATGTGGTCATCGAAACCATTACGATCACAGACTAAAGTTCAATCTAAGGGGCAACTGCTTAAAGGTAGTTGCTTTTTTAGTACCATCGTTGTGAATTCAACGGTTTTCAGGTTATAATATTTAGGATTGCAGTTTAGTATAGAAATAAAAAATATTAAGTGAGGCGTTTATGTATGAGTGATTATCGAATTGGCATGCGGGTACATGGTCGCGTAACGGGTATTCAACCTTATGGGGCGTTTGTGACCTTAGATGCTGAGCATCAAGGCTTGATTCATATTTCAGAATGCCACGAGGGCTATGTTAAAAGTATTACCGATTATCTGAAGGTTGGTCAGGCGGTCGATGTGGTCGTTTTAGATATTGATGAGTATACCGGTAAGATCAGTTTGTCACTGCGCTGTGTTGAACATCAGCCTCAACCGACGAATAGCGATTTGGAAATCTATAAGACTTTCCGGCACAAGCACTTTTGGACCAATCGACATGTCCATGCTGGTTTCGATCCGATCGCTGCTCACTTGGACGGTTGGATTGAAGATTCACTGAATCACTTAAAGGAAGGCGCCCATTAATGAAGAAACAAGTTGCAAGTACGATTATGAGTGTTGATACAACTGGCACTAGCTTCTTAGTTCAACGGCAAGATTCACACTATTCGTTTTATAATTTTCCAGTAGTTGCTGGTCAAACACCTTTAGGCTCAGTTTTAAGTAAGCTACGTGCGGATGTCGGGCTAGATGTTGACCAATTGCGTTTGTTTGATTCGGTCATTGCTGAACTCGGTGATGAGAAGGTGGTCCTGTTTGTCTTTAATAATTTGACGATTAATGATCATGTTCGGGCTTTATTTGCAAAACAAGGTTTGCAGTTTGTTGCTGGAAGCCAGTTACATCAGTTGTTTGAGAGTGTTCATGTGAATACGCAGCCCTTATTTGAACAATTATCAAAATAATTTTAAATAAAAGCTTGACCTGCATAGTAATTCTTGATAAGATATTACTTGTCGCTGCGAGAGAGCTACGAAATAGCTAAACCACACGGCATAGGCAATGTTTGAATGATAAATGCAGATTGTATAAATATTCAATTTCTTTCAAAAAGTTGTTGACAGTTATTAATCAGTTTGTTATTCTTGTAAACGTTGCGTTGAGGCAATCAACGCGTTGCTTGATTAAGTTGATTTAAAAAAGTTGTTGACACTTATGAGTCACAATGTTAAACTGATTAAGTTGCGTTGAGGTAATCAACGAACGAACTTAGACCTTTGAAAACTGAACAAAGTTTCGACGAATCAAATGTGTAGGGTCTATCAATTCTT
>NZ_BJDK01000035.1 GCF_005405105.1 Lactiplantibacillus dongliensis | reverse complement strand
TGCTACCAATTCAAGAATTGATAGACCCTACACATTTGATTCGTCGAAACTTTGTTCAGTTTTCAAAGGTCTAAGTTTGTTCGTTGATTTCCTCAACGCAACTTAATTATCATAACATCTTAAGTATTTCATGTCAACATCTTTTTTCAAGAAGTAACAACTCAATTTGTCATGCGTTGCCGTTGCGACAACAGAAACTATCTTATCAATTATTGAAGAAGTTGTCAACAACTATTTTCAATTAATTATTTTCAAGCTTTTGCCCTGCCGTAGCAACAACGTGTACTAATATACCAATTACAAAGAACCCTGTCAACGGTTTTTCACAACTTTTTTCATAAAGCCACTGATACCGGTCGCATCCCAGCGCTCGATTGCTTATAATAGTATCTAATCTAGTCTAAGGAGTCCACTGCTATGCTCGCTTGGTTACCATTCTTACTATTATCTTGTTTTATGATTGGTCTCACTATTTATCTTTGGCAACAACCTCAATCAGCTTTAAAAAAGTTAAAACAACTTGCCTTGCTCGGATTCATCTGGGTACTTACAGCCTTTTGCTATACACCGACTGCCTACAGCTTCGGTGGTAACGTCACGTTGCAATACATTCAGTGGGGACCCGTTAAACTAATTCTTAATCCTTTCCGGCATCTTGACCTTGAATTTTGGCTCAACGTCTTATTAACTATGCCGCTTGGCTTTTTAATTGGTTGGAACAAGCCGACTTGTACTTGGCGGCGACTCATCTCGCTCGGACTGCTCACCGGACTATCTTTAGAGACCGGTCAGTTCATCTTAGACTGGCTAGTAAATCTGCAGCGTTGGGTTGAAGTCGATGATGTGTTGACTAATTGGACCGGTGTCATCATCGGATTTGCCGTCTATCAATTGCTGCATAAGCGATTACGCTGGTCTTGGTTGTAGCAAAAAAACGTTTAGCTTCTATATAAAGAAGCTAAACGTTTTTTATTATGCTTCATCGAAGAATAAGTTAAAGGCATGGGCACGATCGCGATTCCAAATCTGATTATCACTCGTTGGATAAACGCGATTTGTTAGCACAACCAACCCGCATTGACGATCTAAGTCAAAGGCAATTGCTGGACCAGTATAACCAGTATGGAAGTACTGATGTTTACCAGCTCGACGTTCCCAGCCAAGGGTCCGGCCTTCAACATCGTATTCGCCTAACCAGTCAAAGACGTTTTCATCCAAAACCCGTTTGCCCTGGTACTCACCAAAGTTCAACATCATTTCAACAAAGACGGTTAAATCAGTTAGTGTTGAGAATAGACCAGCATGACCACTCTCGCCATTCAACAGGAACGCTTTATAATCATGAACTTGGCCTTGGATTTGTCCCCGGCGTGGATCGAACTCAGTTGGCACAAACCGGATCTTGGGCCGATTCAAATTGTACCCAGTATTAGTCATCGCCAACGGATAACAAACATGATCCTGGATGCTGCGCGCCAAAGCCCCATCGACCGTACGGATAATCCAGCCTAAAATAATGTAACCCAAGTCGGAATAAACGACTTTTTCACCTGGTTTGTTAATCAGCTCGGCATCATAAACCGCCGTAATCAAGTCTTCACGATTCATCGCCGTCAAATTATCAATATCAGCTGGTAAGCCACTATTATGAAGCAAAAGTTCTTTAATCGTTATTTCAGTATGCTTAAACCCAGGCAAAAACCGGGCCACGGAGTCATCTAAGCGAATCGTATGATCGGATAATAGCTGGAAGATCCGGGTCGTCGTCGCCACGACTTTTGTGACAGACGCTAAATCATAAATCATCGACGCATCTAAACCGATACCAAACTCGGCGTTACCTTGTTTACCATGGTAGTACTGATTAATCCCTTGGGGCGTAATAATCCCCACTGAAGCACCATAAATGTCGCCAGCTTGAATACAACTGTCAATATATTGTGTTAGTTTCTCAATCACTAGTCTGAGCCACCCTTTCATCATTGCACATTCGCAAAAGCTGAATGCTTGCAGACTGTTGTCCCCCTTTATCATAACGAAATTCATCACAAAAGCAACGGCAAACCGCTTTGGATTAAAAATCAATTCAACTTGTTAATCAAATTATTAATCCCCCATTCGATTTCTATATTAAATTATTGATATCTAAAATTGGCATATTATCAACACTTTGGTCAATATAATTTCTGAATTTATTTAAGTTGTTTTACGTTCTTAAATTAAGCTTATAAATCCTTGATATAGCTAAACTTAAGCGTTTTCGATAGCTTTTTATTTTTATTAGTGATTTTATTTTTAAAAATATTTCATGGAATCGCTTACAATATCGCTTAAATATGGTATGATTCAATTGTAAAAGTTTTTATATAATCCAATTGGATTTTAATTATGGAGGCGAAACAAATGATCACATTTGATAAAACTACAACTCCAAAAGCTTGGAAAGGCTTTAAGGGCGGTCATTGGCAAGAAGAAATCAACATTCGTGATTTCATTCAACAAAACTTCACACAATACAACGGTGATGAAAGTTTCTTAGTTGGACCAACTGCAGCAACTAAGACTTTGAATGACAAAGTCTTAGCCTTAAAGAAAAAAGAACGTGAAGCTGGCGGCGTTTTAGATGCTGACACTAAAGTTGTTTCAACCATTACGTCACATGGTCCTGGCTACATTGAAAAAGACCTTGAAAAGATTGTTGGTCTCCAAACTGACAAACCTTTGAAACGTGCTTTCATGCCATTTGGTGGGATCCGGATGGCTGATGATGCTCTTAAGTCATACGGCTTTACTCCTGATGAAGAAAATGACAAAATTTTTAATGACTATCGTAAGACACATAACCAAGGGGTCTTTGATGTTTATACCCCAGACATGCGTAAAGCACGTCACTACAAGATTGTTACTGGTTTACCAGATGCTTATGCACGTGGCCGGATTATTCCTGACTTACCACGGGTTGCCGTTTACGGGATCGACCGCTTAATGGCCGAAAAAGCTAACGACTTCGAACACATTGGCGATGGTGAATTAACTGACAAAGTTATCCAACTTCGTGAAGAAGTTCAAGAACAATATCGTGCCTTAGACGACATGAAGAAGATGGCTGCTAGCTATGGCTACGACATTAGCAAGCCAGCCGAAACTGCTCAAGAAGCCGTTCAATGGATGTACTTCGGCTACTTAGCAGCTATCAAGACCCAAAACGGTGCTGCGATGTCTGTTGGCCGGATTGATACCACAATGGATATCTTCATCCAACGTGATTTGGACAACGGCGTTATCGACGAATCTCAAGCCCAAGAAATCATCGACCAATTCGTGATGAAACTACGGATGGTTCGCTTTATCCGGACTGAAGAATACAATGCCCTCTTCTCAGGCGACCCAATCTGGGCAACCTTATCAATGGGTGGTGTTGGTCTTGACGGCCGTCATCACATTACGAAGACTGCTTTCCGTATTTTGAAGACTTTGGACAACATGGGTGCTGCTCCAGAACCAAACATCACTATTCTTTGGACATCTAACTTGCCAGAAGACTTCCAGCGTTATGCAACGGAAGTTTCAATCGACAGTTCAACCATCCAATACGAAAATGATGACTTAATGCGGGTACAATGGGGTACCGACTACTACGGCATTGCTTGCTGTGTTTCTGCACAACCAGTTGCCGACGGGATTCAATACTTCGGTGCTCGGGCTAACTTAGCTAAGGCCATCCTTTACACCATCAACGGTGGGAAAGATGAAATTGCTGAAGCTCAAGTTGGACCAGCCTACGAACCAATTACTTCAGAATACATCGATTACGATGAATTCATGAAGAAGTTCGACAAGATGATGGATTGGTTAGCTGACGTTTACGTTAACTCACTGAATGCTATTCATTATATGCATGACAAGTATTACTATGAAGCTGCCGAAATGGCTTTGAAGGATACTAACTTAGACCGGACCTTCGCTACTGGGATCTCTGGCTTATCACATGCCGCTGACTCAATCTCAGCAATCAAGTATGGTCATGTTAAAGTTATCCGGGACGAAAAAGGTATCGCGGTCGACTTCAAGGCTGACAACGATTACCCACGTTACGGGAACAACGATGACCGTGTAGATAACATTGCTAAATGGTTAGTCAAAGAACTTTATACGAAGATGAACACCCATCATCTCTATCGTGGGGCTAAACTTTCAACTTCAGTTCTGACCATCACTTCAAACGTTGTCTATGGTAAGAACACTGGGACTACTCCTAATGGCCGTCAAAAAGGCGAACCATTCTCACCAGGTGCTAACCCAGCTTACGGCGCTGAAAAGAACGGGGCTTTGGCTTCACTCCTTTCAACTGCTAAGATCCCTTATCGTTACGCAACTGACGGGATTTCAAATACCTTTGGCGTTACACCTAACACCTTAGGCCATGACATGGAATCACGTAAAGACACCCTTGTAAACATGTTAAATGGTTACATGGACAACGACGGGATGCATTTGAACATCAACGTCTTCAATAAAGCAACTTTGATTGACGCTCAGAAACACCCAGAAGAATACCCTACCTTGACTGTTCGGGTTTCCGGCTACTGTGTCTACTTCGCCGACTTAACCAAGGAACAACAAGATGATGTTATTTCACGGACATTCTTCGAAACAATGTAATTAATTCTTTAACGTAAGAGGGCAAGGCTCATGGAGAATAAAACAGTTACAGCGGATCAAACCACTAATGAACCAGTCAAGGGCTATGTCCACTCTATTGAAACTTTTGGATCAGTGGATGGACCGGGGATTCGGTATGTGGCGTTCTTACAAGGATGTCATATGCGATGCCAGTACTGTCACAACCCTGACACTTGGAAACTAAACGTTGGTGATGAAATGACCACCGATGAAATTTTAGCGGACGCGGCCAAATACCGTAAGTTCTGGGGTAAAACAGGTGGTATCACCGTTAGTGGCGGTGAATCACTGGTGCAAATTGACTTTATTTTGGAACTCTTCGAAAAGGCTAAAGCGATGAATATTAGTACTTGTCTGGATACGTCCGGTCAACCATTCACCCGCGAACAACCTTTCTTCGGCAAGTTTGAACGTTTGATGGAAGTCACCGATATCTCGTTGGTCGACATCAAGCACATCAACTCTGCTGAACATAAGAAGTTGACCCAATACGGCAACGAAAATATTTTGGACATGATTCAGTACATGGCCCAACACCACGACGATATGTGGATTCGTCACGTACTCGTACCGCAACGCACCGATTACGACAAGTATTTGACTGAACTTGGCGACTACATCGCTAAGATTCCAAATCATGTCGTTCAAAAGGTCGAAGTATTGCCATACCACACTTTAGGAGTTAAAAAGTATCATGAAATGAAGATCAAATATCGCTTGGAAGGTATTGATTCTCCAACTCCTGAACGGGTTGCTAATGCTGAAAAGTTGTTGCATACCGCGGACTACACTGGCTACAAGAAGTGGATGCCATTGCCAAAACTGTGATAACCAACGTTATTCGTTAGTGAGTTTTGTCAGAATATTCGCGTTATTAAAGGAGTCGAGATTAAATTCTCGGCTTCTTTTTTGTTCTTTATATAAGAAGAGTTAGGATTGGTATGATTTGCCGCTGCGGTTGGGCTGGATTGATGCTGAAACGTGGTAGCCGCGTTTTTGAGCCATGGACCGGTCTCAAAAGCCGGGCTTTGACTAAGGTCGGAACAACCACCCGGTCTAAGTCAAACGACACCACTAAACATCATCCAGCCCGCCCTGCGCTCAATAGATCTTAATTTGAAATCTACTACTAGTTGCGAGATACTGACTTTTATTCCCAACTCTCCCACCTTCTCAAGGACTTTAACCCGTCAAAAGCACTGATACATCAGCCTTTTCAAAAAAATGTTAAGTCAATTAAAAAAAGTAGGGTCTTTCTATTGCAACCGCTTACAAAACCTGTTAGTATACTAAGTGAGGAAAGGAATTACAACCTCGTTAGCAAGCTTCTCAATAAAGAGTTTGATAGATGTCGCCAACACGTTAGACATCTAAGTACCACAGGTTATGGTCGTTACCGAGACCAGTTCAGGCATTGCTTAACGTTATCGGTCCAGCGAGTGTCGGGAGATTTGCGTTGGATGGCTGAACGTTGATCCTTGAATAAACGGTAACCGCGTCACGTTTTAATTGGTGTTATCAAGACTATCTAGATTTAACTTTAAGAGTTGGAAACAGGTGTCGCCGATGACCAGATTTAAGTTCCACTAGTACCATGGTTCCTGAGATTTAAGTACCATCAGTACCAGTTCCATTGTAGGCTTAGGCATTAAAAGTTTAAACGGAGGTGCATGTCTGTTACGAAGACATTACCAAGTTATAAACGCGAGTTCGACTTTCGTTAAAACCCGTTTGAAGAGTCACGAATCAAGTAAGGATTTACTTTTGATCGACTAAAGCAGATAGATACAATAAGTACGGGTTAGTCCGTTAGAAGTTGGACACACGTAAAATTGAATAGTATGAAGGTGTAACGCATTAAGAACACTGAACAACGTAATCTTGTTAACGGTGGTTATTCCTCATAAGTAGAACTCAAGTTGAGAAGCCTTGGGTTCTATTTTTTTGTGCTTAGAAGCCCGCTTCAAAACGCCTAGGACTGATACTAGTTCAACTTGTCGTCTCCCCTCCCTCCTACTACAGATCTCATTCAAGACACATTGTAATTTAGTGAATTCATGGTGTCATATATAATTGACATCATGAACATCAGGTACTACACTTTAGGCGTCAAAATCAGTCGCTAGCTCGTAATCGATAAAGCGCGACTGAAATGCTGCTATTAAGGAAGGCCTGCTTTGAATCAAGTCAAAAAATATCGTAAACAGTCCCACCTGACTCAATTTCAGCTCGCTCAAAAAATCGGCGTTGCTCGTCAAACCATTAATTTAATCGAAAACGACAAATATAACCCTTCACTGGATCTTTGTATTCACTTAGCCAGAGTCTTACAGACAGATTTGAATCATTTGTTTTGGGAGGGATAACCATGGAAGGCAAAAAAAGTTTACGTGATACGATCGTCAAACACTGGTTTGGTATTTCTGGAACTTTTGATGAATATAAACGTCAAGAAGCGAATCGGATTGGCACTAACGCTTTTATGCTTTTGCTACCGTTCAGCTTCATTTCACTGTTTGTCGCTGGATTGACTGTTGCCAATCGTCCACAGGATGCCATCAACATTGTTATTTCACTTCAAGTTGGCTACTTCATGTTAGTCATTTGCCCCTACGTTCTACTTGCCTCACACCGTGCCCACATTACCGATACTGAAGTAACTACCCATGATCTCAAACAAGCCTACTTGCACATTAGGCAAAAGATGAGCTTCGGTGCCGTTTACACTGGACTATGGTTTTATTTTCAAACTACCCTACTAGACCATTACTTTGATGGCACTAACTTACTTCACACATTAACACAATGGCATTATATTTGGACTGGCATTTGGACCGGCGCCTTTATGGGTATCATCATTGGTATTCAGGCACTGATTCGACTTAAAAAATACCGTTAGTAACTAATAATTAACCAAATACAACATATACGTACCAGATAGCGCTAGCCTAAGCATCCACTGTAATCGTTTACACAATCAGCCACAACCTTTATACTAGAGGAACTAACAAGGAGGTTTTTATCTTGAAAACACTCAATTTAGGTCAAAGTGGCGTGCAAGCTTCCACAGTTGCCCTGGGGATTATGCGTATGAACGCCCTCACGGTAGCTCAAGCCACGACCGTTTTGGAATCTGCCGTTGACCTGGGCATTAACTACATTGATTCCGCGGATATTTATGGTAATGGTGACTCTTCTAAAATTTTTGGTGCCGCTTTAAAGCAAGCAAATGTTAACCGCGACGACCTTTATATTCAATCTAAAGGTGGGATTGTCCCGGGGAAACGTTATGATTTCTCAAAACAACATATTCTCGATGCTGTAGATGGCGAATTACAACGGCTAGGCGTGGATTACCTCGACACCTTTCTCTTGCACCGTCCTGACCCATTGATGGACCCTAGCGAAGTCGCAGACGCCTTCAACACGCTACAGACTAGTGGTAAAGTCCGCCATTTCGGCGTTTCTAACTTTAATCCCATGCAGGTTGACTTATTACAATCAGCTTTGAGCCAACGCTTAATGATCAACCAACTCCAATTCGGCATTATGCACACTGGAGCTATTGATTTCGGACTACACACCAATATGCAAGATGACCGCAGTCTTAATCATGATGGCGAAATCATTGAGTATTCACGATTACATCACATGACGATCCAGGCTTGGTCCCCTTATCAATATGGGATGTTTGCCGGAATCTTCCTCAATAATCCGAAGTTTCCAAAGCTAAACGCCGCGATGCAAACCTTAGCCGATGAAAAACAAACGACTAAATCAGCCATTGCGACTGCTTGGATCTTACGTCATCCGGCTAACATGCAAGTTATCCTGGGTACGATGAATCCTAAACATCTCGCCGAGAATGCCGCTGGCGCCGATATCGACTTAACCCGTCAGGAATGGTATGACATCTACTTCGCTGCTGGTAACGATTTACCATAATAAAAAGGTTCGAGCCAAAATTGACTCGAACCTTTTTATTATGCTGATTACTTTTGACACTAACGGTCGCGATCCGGCCGGCTACCGTACGCCCGCTTCGACTTATAGCCAGCTGCTAAGATTTGACGCATCTCGACAATATGCCGTTGCTTAGTCGCGGCTGCTTTAGCGCCAAAAATAAAGCGCGCCCATTCCCGCTGGTAGCCGGGAGTCAGCTCCGCAAAGAAAGTTGCTAATTGTGCATCATCGGCTAACAGCTCAGCAACTTTTGGAATCATCGGTTCAAATGAACTTAACGGTGCTTGTCCCATCATTCACTCACCTCAACATTTTTCTTAATTTTATCGCAAAATTCCTTAAATCACACTAAAATTAAGTTTTTATATTTCGAGTTTAGGTTAAAATGCGCTATCATTAATAGTATAAGACCAAGCTTTAACCATGCCATGCAATTTAAATGCAATTATCAAGGGGAGCCCTGCCATGTCAAAATTTAATATCTCACTCGTTAGTGCCGACCGCGCCAAAGCGATGCTAACGGAATACAAAGAACAACGTAAAAATTCCGTTCCACAGCTAACAGCACCCGGTCGCTACATTTTACCCGATTACAAAATGACGCGACGTCGGGCTGCTTTTAAAATTGTGAAGCATACCTTCTTAACGCCACACTACAAATCCTACGTTGCCTTAGACTCTGATAACGGGCACACTTTGTGGATGCGTAACTTCGGTTCATTGACGGAAGCCTTATTCTGGTTAGAAACCGGACTTAAAATCAGTGATACCGACTCTCACTCCAATTATAAAGAGTGGAGCGACAAGCATACCACTGACATTGCAACTTTCAAAGATCTCCTACGGCAACGTCCAAAGGCCAAACAAAAGAAGATTGGAAAAAAGGCTGTTAAAAAGCCCAATAAATAACCAAAAACGGCATCGACTTTCAAGTCAACGCCGTTTTTTTGATGTTCACCTTACCGATGCCATAATCCCCATAATTAATGGTCATTAGCTAGAACATCCCCCAAAAATAATGACTAACCCAATCTCTTTTGACCGTGGTATGCCGACCACTGATGACTTATGTTTAAAACACAGGTCAAGTATATGAGCTTGGTGTAAATCTACGACCATTTCAAAGTAAAGTTATTGTATAGATTTTGTAAAGTAGCATATTATTTAGCACTAATTAGATTGCCACTCTAGTTGGCCCAACATTTTGGAAGCCAACCGATAGACAGCAATGCTTAACTGGCACCAAACAAAATGTACACAAAAACCCGGTTAATTGTGCCTGCAAGGCAATGCAATTAACCGGGTTTTATTTATTTTCATTTTCAGAAACAGCCTAATCGGTTTCTTGCGCCGACGTTGGCTTTCTGTTTGGTCGTTCGCGTGCGTAATCAGTCTTCGTCGAGATTTCAACATCCCGCGCCAACTGTTTGCGTTTGGCTTTAGCCGTTGCCTTAGCTGTGGCTTTAGCCGCTTCTTCGACCGGATCAGTCGTTAAATCACGATGGATCGAGTAAAGCATGATCAATACCACGGCAATCAGTGGGAACCCAGACATCGCACAAATTGACTGAATAGCCTTGAAACCTCCAACTGTAACCAGTCCTAACGAGAAGAGCAAGAAAATAACGACCCAACTCATCCGATTGAACCGACTTGGTTGTTGCCCAACTTCCAACTTTTTACTCGTGAAAGATGACGTAATGAACGCAAATGATGATACCGTCGTAGCTAAGAAGATAAAGCATGATAAGCAATAAAGCACTAACATGATCATCTTAAGCGGCAACGTCGTCAACACCGCGGCAATTACGGCGGCTTGACCTTGTGTGTTTAAGATATGGACTAAGTTGACAATCCCCATCTTTTGCAAGTACAAGGCATACCCACCTAAGATTGCGTAAAAGCTGACACAGCCTAATGAGCCCCACAACAACATCCCACCTAAGACTTGGCGAATGGTCCGTCCCCGTGAGATCCGGGCAATGAATAAGCCCATCACTGGCATAAAGGACAACCACCAGCCCCAGTAGAAGATCGTTTGACTTTGCATGACGGTGACTTTACCGTTAGCAGCCGTATTAAAACTCATGCTGATAAATTTATTCAAGAATAGTCCGATACTATTCGTTTCAGAATTCAAAATGTATAACGTTGGGCCGACCACTAGCACGATGACTAAAAAGCCAATCGCTAACCAGATATGGGCGGAACTCAACCGGCCGATCCCCTTGGTTAACCCATGGAAGACCGCCGTAGCAAAGATAACGAATAAAATGGCGAATAACCCGAGTTTAAGCATCATCGTATCCGGAATCCCGGTAACGGTGCTCAACACTTTAGAAATAACTGGAATTTCCATCCCAACCGAGGTACCGACACCCCCCATAATCCCAATAACGACTAAAAAGTCGACCAGGTTACGGGCAATGCGCTTACCTAAGCTGTCACCTTCTAAGACAGAAATCGCAGCACTTAGACGTTGGACCTTGAGATGCTTAACGTACATCGCATACGCAATCGCAATTGTGGCGGGAGCAAACATCATCCACGCCATAGGTCCCCAGTTGAATTGACCCAACATGTGGGCATAATTATAAGCGGAATTAGAAAACGGCTTAATGCCGAATGACGGACTTTGTAAATAACGTAACGGATCAACAATACTCAACATTAAAATGCTGGCATCGATCCCCGTAGCGTAAACCATACTGCCCCAATGGAAGGTTGAAAACTCTGGCTTATCCTTGGGACCGCCTAACTTGGTTTTACCGAATTTACTCAAGCCTAAGTAAATGAAAAAGATAAAGTTGATGACATAGACCAGCATGTATAACCAGCTCATATTGCCTGTCAGCCAGTTGAGGATGGCCCCCAAACCAGCTTCCAATGATTGACCACCGACTAAGAGAAAAATCGAGGCCACTGCAAACAAACCAATTGTTGGCAAGTACACCCACCAATCAATATTCTTACTTTTTAAAATAATAAACCTGCTACTGAAAATATCCTTTCGATATATCAATAAAATTCGTGGTTCTTCCTCCCAAACTAATGGGAGTCCCCACGCGTTAATTTCCGACTAGCAATCGGTACACCCCTTCGAGTTACACCTCGAAGCACTCAGTACCCTTAGTTTTAATAAGGTAAATCGGCTTGCAGTTCCAGTTCGGTTTGTGCTAACTCAAAATCAGTAGCAGAATTTCCTTCTTTCCGTTGGTGAACTTAGACCTGCGCCATACTGACAAACTTATTAAATTGCTTCATCTACGTTGGTACTTACCAGTTTAGCTTAGCGTGTGAACGACGGCGGGTAGTTGGTGAGCATTGCCTAGCTAATCACATCATGCGGTCTTGGCATGCTGTGATTAGCGTAGCAAGCGGAGCCAACTGCCGGAGTGAACACGTTTCAGCAAATTTGCCGAAACGTGTTCGCCAGAGCTGAAGCCTGCGCTTAGGTACGCCAACCAACCGTTCGGAAAAACACCGAACCATTGGCTGGCTAGCCTAATACTCAGCTTCAACCCGCTCTGACTCACACTCTCCAAATATCTTGCTAATGGATAACCCCCTTGAATTCAGATACGTCATTTGTAAAACGGTAGCTAAAATAGTCCCATAATACACAAAAAGTCGCACGGTAGGGTAACAAGTTACCACCTGTACAGCGCGACCCGTCTTATACAAATGCTGATTTCAGTATTTTTCGTCTGATATATCTGATGTTCATCTATTACTATACTAGCATTAGAAAATAATTCAAATAGCCGGTTTAACGGGAGTTTAAGCCTATCATGATAGGGATAAGACCGCTTTTTTAGCCATAAAAGCCCCGATTTTTCTGAAAATTAATCAGTTTTTCCGCAAATTATTAATTTTTATTTAGAATGATTCTAAACTGTTTGAATTAATTTTTATTAGTGTTATCCTAATGATAATAGCAAAGGAACCGGTTTCAATGTAAAAGGAAGGTGCTTTTATGCGACATTACTACAAACTGATTTTGACCGTTAGTGTTGGCGTGTTAGCGCTAATCTTAGAATTTGGCTTTCACTGGCAACTAGCGGCACAGGTGCTTATCACCGTGATGGGGTCGATAATGGCGCTATCGATGTTAGTTGAGATGATCAAGACTTTGCGCTCTGGCAAGTATGGCGTCGATCTGTTAGCCATCACGGCCATTGTCGCAACACTAGCTGTCAGTGAATACTGGGCCGGACTAGTGGTCTTGATTATGCTAACGGGTGGTGATTCATTAGAGGATTATGCCGCCAAACGGGCGAATACCGAATTAAAAGCCCTCTTAGATAATTCACCGCAAGTCGCCCACCGACTTGTTGACAGCCAGCTCACCGATATTGACGTGGACGCCGCTCAAGTTGGCGACCAATTAGTCGTCAAGCCCGGTGAACTCGTCCCCGTTGACGGCCACTTGATCCAGGGAACGGCCTTGTTCGATGAATCTTCCTTAACTGGTGAATCCAAACCCGTTGAAAAAGCACTCGGTGACGACTTGATGTCTGGGGCCGTTAACGGTGATAGTGCCGTCACGATGGTCGTCGATAAAGTTGCCGCCGACAGTCAGTATCAACAATTAGTCAAGTTAGTCCGCGAATCCGAAGCGCGACCCGCGAAGTTTGTTCGTCTGGCCGATCGTTACGCAGTGCCCTTTACTTTAGTCGCATACGTGATTGCCGGCGTGGCTTGGGCCCTTAGCGGTGACCCGCATCGTTTCGCCGAAGTCCTCGTGGTCGCCTCACCGTGCCCATTAATCTTAGCAGCTCCCGTCGCGTTAGTCTCTGGGATGAGTCGTTCCAGCCGCAATGGGATCGTCGTTAAGACCGGTGACATGCTTGAAAAGATGTCGCTGGCTAAATCCGCCGCCTTTGATAAGACCGGGACGATTACCAGCGGTCAATTAACGGTTAACCAAATCCAGCCACAAGCTGATTTTACTGCCGCCAAAATCTTACATCTAGCTGCCAGTGCAGAACAAAATTCCAGTCATATTCTAGCCCGTTCCATCGTTAAATACGCCGCCGACCAACCACTTAGCGCCGCCAACGATTTGGCTGAAGTGACGGGTAGTGGCGTCACCGCCACCGTTGATGAACATCTCGTCAAAGTCGGCAAACTAGCCTTCGTTGACCCGGACACCACGGCGCAACCACTAGCTCAGACAGCTATTTATGTCGCCATTGATGGACACTACGCCGGGGTCATTACCTTTATTGATAACGTCCGGCCAGAAGCCGCCGCCACCTTGCAAGCTTTACATGCTGAAGGGGTTCAAAACGTGATGATGTTAACCGGAGATCAGCGTGCGATTGCCGATCGTATCGCCGCTGAAGTCGGGATTGATACTGTCCAAGCAGATCTACTACCAGCTGATAAGATTAAGAATCTAAAAGCGGTCCCAAATGACCAACGGCCCGTTATTATGGTCGGTGATGGCGTTAATGATGCGCCTTCCTTAGCGGTCGCCGATGTCGGGATTGCGATGGGCGCTCACGGATCAACCGCGGCCAGTGAATCCGCCGATGTGGTGATCTTAAAAGATGACCTTAATCGCGTAGTAACCGCCATTCAGATCTCCAAAGACACCTTGAATGTTGCTAAGCAAGCGGTTTGGATTGGGATTGCTATCTGTACTATTCTCATGCTCATCGCCAGTTCCGGGATTATCCCCGCCCTATTCGGCGCAATGCTACAAGAAGTTGTCGACACCGTTTCAATCCTGTGGGCCTTGCGGGCTTTAAGCGATCGTGCCCAAACAAAAACCACTTCTAAAGAATCGCCCAGCGCCGCTCAGAATTAAAGCGTTGCCAAAGCAGATTTGTTAGTGCTATGCTGAGGGGAAACGAAATGGATGTGATACCATGCCACAATGGGTCTTGGACTGGTCCAAAGAATCCCTGATTTTCATCGTTGTCTTAACCTTTGTCACGGTGGTCTTAATGAAGATTGACCTCCGTCAGGCTATCTTGGTCGACTTCGGTTACATGCTCTTAGCACTACCTTTAGCTTATCGAAATCGCAATCGGCGCAAAAAATAAAGCAACCCAAATTAGGGTTGCTTTATTTTTTTAACGACCACAATCGACCGGAATCAGCCCAAAGCTGTCGTAATCGAATAAGCCCCGGTCAGTTAACTTTAATGTTGGAATCACTGGTAACGTTAGAAAAGACAAAGTAATAAACGGATCAAAAGCAAGCGGCTGATCACATAATTGATTATAGGCTGCCTTAATCGCAGCTAACTGTTGTGCGACCGTCTCATAGCTGGCGGCAGACAATAAGCCCCCAATCGCTAACGGTAACGTCGCCGTCACTTGTTGGTCATCCGATACGGCGATACCGCCATTAGTGTGCGTAATCTGGGCAATTGCTCGTAAAATGGCCAAGTCTGAAGTACCAACTGCGACAATATTATGGGCATCGTGTGCCACTGAACCAGCGACCGCCCCGTGCTTTAGTTGAAAGCCATGCACCAAACCAACCCCCACGCGCCCGGTATTACGATGCCGCTCCACAACAACCATTTTTAAAATATCCTGGTCTAAATCCGTCGCAAATTGACCTGCAACCACTGGTACCTGCTTAATCAGGTGATCTGTCTCAATATGGTTCGGCTGTACACCAATCACGTTGGCCTTTCCCGTAGTTAATGGTAACGCCAAGTCCGTGAGCGTGGCGTGCTGCTGAATCCGAGTCGCCGTAAAGGCTAACGGTTTGGTGGTTGCTTCTTCGTCAATCCACATTCCGTTCTTCATCGTCCGGCTGACCTTGACCTGGTTAACATCATCTAAAACCACTAAATCCGCCAATTTACCAGGCGTCAGACTACCACGATCGGTTAACCGATGTGCATTAGCGGCATGATAACTAGCCATTGTATAAGCCAATGCTGGTCGAATACCGCTAGCAATCGCCAGCTTAACGTTATAATCAATCGACCCTTCCGTCATTAAATCCGCAATCGTCTTATCATCCGTACAAAAGGCAAAGCGACTCGCATTCGCTTCCGTCACGGCCCCAATGGTCCCCTGCACATCGCGTTCAACGGTGCCTTCTCGTAAAAAGACAAACATGCCAGCCTTAACCCGTGCTAACGCTTCTGAAACAGTCGTACATTCATGATCTGTATCTAAACCAGCATTGCGCATCACATTCAACTGATGGGCATTGAGGCCGGCAGCGTGACCATCGGCGTGATAGCCATGCGCATTGGCATCACGAATCTTCGCTAGCGTATCCGCATCGCCACGCTCAACGGCACCATAGTCCATCACCTCGGCGAGCCCGCGAACTTCCGGTTGTGCATATAGCGGCCGCAAGTCAGCCGCATGCAGGGTCGCGCCATTGTCATCAAAGGGCACACACGGGACTGAAGATGGCAACATAAAGAAAACATCGAGGGGCGTCTGGCGTGCATCATCAATCAAATATTGAATTCCCGCGACCCCCGCAACATTAGCCAATTCATGCGGATCAGTCGCAATCGCGGTAACCCCATGTTGTAACAGTACTTTACCCAGTTCACTCGGCGCCACCATGGCACTTTCCATGTGTACATGGGCATCAATCATGCCCGGGACAAGCCACTTACCAGTTGCATCGACTTGTTCACGGGCCTGGTACGGTTCATCCTTTAGATTACTAATGATGTGGCCTTGATCAATCCACAGACTCGTCACTTCAAATTCACGGGTCAACACGTTCAACACTTGCGCCCCGGTAATAACCATATCTACTGTTTTCGTCAAAATGTTCTCCTTCTGCCTATCAGGAGCAAAAAGTCGACCGACGCCACCACAAAGCGAGTTGTGGTGACATCGATCGACTCAATTCGCTTATAGTCCAATGTTTACGGCATTGGGTAGAAACTCGCCATCCATATCATGGCATTATATAGGCAATTCATTTATTTTCTAATTTGGTTGTTCGTAACCTTAGCAGATTTCTAGGGTAAATGCAAATGGGGGTGTTGGTTGGTAACCTTTATAGTCGTTAATTGGCCGTCTCCACCGACTAGGACAACTATTGTTAGGTTTATCGATAAGCCTATCTTTCGGCTAATTAGCTGGTCAAAATAAATAGTTATCACGCTTGATGTTAATTACCGCCTACCGGTTACATTGGAACGCCATAAGCCATTTTGAAGCTAAAGCTGAACATTTTAGGCACTAACCGCTCAGCTAAATGACCGATCTAAAAATAATCAATGATTAACTTTTTAATACCGTTATTTAACGGCGGGCGGGCCAGCATTGGCTCAGTGGTGTCGTTTATCTTGGTCGGTAGTTTTCCGACCTAGATAAAGCCCGGCTTTTGAGACCGCACTATGGCTCAAAAACGCGGCCACCACGTTCCAGCCAATACTGGCCCAACCAGAGTGGCAACTTACGCCAAACGTCATTCCTACTTTAAAAGTCACCAGTAATTAACTTCGAGCCAACCACAGTGGCAAGTAAACAACCAATAAACTCATCAATTATTTGGTTCACGTTGCTTTACAACGGATTACCGGTTATCATGAAAGCGATGTCTTAACTTATTAACTAAAAAGAGTTTAAGGGGTTCAATACTATGATGATGATGAATAATCCAACGATGCTTTCTTATATCCGCCGTGAGCAGTCCGTGCTCAATCAAATTCTAGATGCCTATCCAGATCAAACTGGCGCCGCACTGGCACAGGCACCGACTGACACGACCCACTGGTTAATCTTAACAACTGCCTCCAGCCTCAACGCCGCCCAAAGTGCGCGTTTCTACATGGAAAAAGTTGCGGACGTCCAAGTCGAAGTTCAAGACGCCCAACTCTATGCAAACTATGCCCGTGTCAATCCCAACGTCGATACAGTGATTGGTATCTCACTTAGCGGTCAGGATCCATCGACCTTGGCCGCCGTTCAAAAGGTCAAGACCGAATCGAACGCTTATACGATTGCTATGACCGCCCAAAAAGATTCAGCGCTAACGACGCTAACCGATGTGACTTTTGATATCTTAACTGGTAAAGAGACGATTCCTTACATCACTTTAAGTTACAATGCCATCGTCTTATCCCTAATGTTCCTAGGCTTACGCAGTGCCGTTGACCGGCAGTTAATGCCAACACTAGCTGCCAACCAAGAACTTGATGAATTTGGACTTCTGATTGAACATATCAACGAAACCATCCAACGATCCAATGACTACTACCGGAAGTTCACGATTGACTTTGGTTTAGCGCAACAATTTACAGCGATTGGGTCGAATATCGTTGCCGGGACTTTAGCTGAGATGCAAACAAAGTTCACGGAGATCGTCCGGGTCCCAACCCACGGCTACACCTTGGCTGACTTTACCCATGGCGGCTACTTAGGCGCTCATGAGACCCATCGGCAATTCTACATCGAGTTGAATACCCAAAAGGCCGCCATCATGCAACAGCTTCAAGCCGTTAAAGCCTATGAGTCACACCTGACACCACACATTTACACAATCAGCTTTACCGGCGAGCAGCCTGCCATTAATGACGGTCAAACGCTCCAATTACATCAAGTTGACGATCCCTTGAAAGCGCCATTACTAGCCATTATTCCGTTCCAAGTTTTAGCTTGGTTTATCGCTAAAGCTAAGGGAATCAACTTGAATCATCCGATTTTCACCAATTTTCAAGACGCAATTAAAATTCCCACTAACGTTACTGAATAACTAAAAGAAGTGCCTGACCTCATCGTCAGACACTTTTTTTACAATCGTTTAATTTAATTCGGCCGCTTGGTGTAATTTAGCTGGCTTAGTCTGATGAACATGTGCCAAGCCAATCCCAGTGAAGCCGCTAATAATTGAAATAACGGGACAAAGTAAACTAAAGAAGACGAATGGTAGGTATTGAATCGTCGGAACCCCTAACGTGGTAGTTAAGAAGACCCCACCAACACCCCAAGGAACTAAGTAGTTAATGACGGTCCCACCATCTTCTAAGACCCGGCCCAACGACTGATTATCCAAACCGCCGTTGTTAAAGGCTTGCTTGAATGCCCGACCTGGTAAAATGATGGATAAAAATTGTTCACCAACAAAGACGTTGACACCGATACACGTGATAATACCGGCCGTAATTAACTTACCATCACTCGTTAAGTGTTTAGCAACTGGCGTCATAATCTGACCAATCAGCCCAAACTTCATTAGTAAGCCACCTAATGACAAGGTGACCACGATCAAGGCGACCATACTCATCATGCTGACAATCCCACCACGTGATAATAGAGTATCAACACTCGCATTACCCGTCTTTGAGACAAATCCCGTATTAATAATAGCGGTTAATTTCGTCATGGTCGTCTGGGGTTGTTCGAATAAAATCAACCCGGCCGAAACGAAAATATTGAGTAACATGGTTGGAATCGCTGGCATCTTAAAGCCAGCGCAGATAAAGACTAAAACAATTGGTAACAAGGCCAGCGCCGAAACCGTAAAGTTGCCATTTAAAACGGCGACGGTCTGATGAATCTTCGCTAAACTAGTACTGGTATTGTCATGGCCTAATACCGCGAATAGACCTAAGGAGATCAACCCAGCTGGCAATGTCGTCCATAACAAATGCTTGATATGCGCGAATAGATCCGTATCAACGACCGCAGAAGCGAGGTTATTGGTTTCGGATAATGGTGATAGTTTATCACCGAAGATCCCGCCGCTGATAATGGCCCCAGCAACTAACGCCGGATTCAAGTTCATCGTCACGCCCATCCCGAAGAAGGCAATCCCAACCGTTGACGTCACCGTAAAGGCGCTGCCGACTGCAGCCCCCACTAACGTACAAACGATAAAGACAGATGGTAAGAACCACTGAACATTGATTAATTTAAATCCAATCACCATCAAGGTTGGAATCGTCCCAGCCGCAATCCAAGTTGAAATCATCGCGCCAATTAGGATAAAGATGAAGATTGGAATAATTCCTTGGTCGATGCCTTCTTTAATACCGGCATTCACCGCCGACCAAGGAAAGCCGCGTAACATCGCCCAAGCGGTGACAACGCCCATGGCTAAGAGGACTGGTACTTGTGGTGACAGGCCAAATCCAATCACGCCTAAACTCATGATACCCAAGACGACCAACAATACGATAACTGCTTCTAACGTGCTAATTTTAGGGGTGCTTTTTGTTTGCTTCATACGTCATTACTCCTCGTAAAAACTGTCTTCAGTAACGCCAACTATTAGCACCGGTAATATCGCGCTATCCCACCACAATGTCTAATCGTCATTCTAATCATCCTCTTCTATATAAAAAAATCGTCCCCATTGTTCACTAAGAACAACAGGGACGATTAGACTAGTCGCGGTACCACCCAGGTTGAGGATTGACGATGCAATCCCCCACTCACTAGAAGATAACGGTTCTAGTTATTACCCGTTTCAAACTTGAAAGGCCGTTACCGTATTTCAACCACAGCTCCTGATCGGTTCGCAGCAACCACCGACTTCCTGACACCCAGACCTGCATCTACTTGATGTAACGTTCAACGCTCAATATATTAACTTGCCATTAACAATACCACCGTTTATTTTAATCGTCAAGACATTATTTTAATAATATTCTCATTTTGAGATTGATGTTAGTCGGCTTAAATTGCCACTCTGGTTGGCCCAGCATTGGCTGGAACGTGGTGGCCACGTTTTCGAGCCACAGAGCGGTCTCGAAAGCCGGGCTTTATCTAAGTCGAAAACCACGACTAAGATAAACGACACCACTGAGCCACTGCTGGGCCGCCCGCCGTTAATGACTACGTTGTCTATAAATAAATGATTATTTTTAATCCCTACCTCAACCGTGGCAGTCACGTCTTAAAAGGCAGCCCAATCGCTAAGACTATGATTGACCTCATATTATGACTAACAAACATTGAACAGGGTAATTAGCGCAGGTTGGGCTGGATGATGCTCAGTGGTGTCGTTTCACTTAATCGAGTGCCTTTTCTCGATTTAGTGAAAGCCCGGCTTGTGAGACCGCTCTGTGGCTCACAAACGTGGCCATCACGTTCCAGCATCACTCCAGCCCAACCGGAGCGGCATTTTAGATCATCTTAATCAAATAAAAATACCATACTATTCCATGCAATATGCAGTAACATCGACGGCCAAATACTATGACTACGTTGATAATTCCAGCCAAACAGTAAGCCCAGCGGCAAGACACAGGCAATATTACCGAGCCAAATTAACGGGCTGTAACCAGCAACTAAATAGAGCGGAAAGTGAATCACTTGAAAAGCCACTGCCTGTGCGAGGTTCACTCGCCAAAACGGTCCCGTTTTTAATAAGCGATTCGTTAAGAAGCCCCGGAAAAACCATTCTTCAAATAATCCGGCGGCCAAGGTGACATTAAGTAATTGTCCGTTCTCCCGGGTTAGTAAGTGTGGATTGATACTAAACGGCTGAGATTGCCATAACTGACCGACACTTTGGATACCGATTAAAACTAACAAACTTATCCAGAAGACTTTGGTTAGACGCAGGTGCCATAATTGCCGCGGTTGATCGGTTAATTGGTCACGAAAGCTCCGGCACCCCCACCACGTTAAGGCTGTCCACAGAATGGCTTTTGCTGTAACCGTTAATAAGTCAAACCACCAACCCGTCACGACATGCGGTAGCCAACCATGAATAATCGGCGTTAGGATACTCCATAGCCCCAACAGCACCAAATAAACCCACCACACTGAGCTGATTCTTGATTTCAAATCTAATCGCCGCCTTTTATTCATTAGTCCGCTTGATACCGGTGAAGAATAATCATTCGTGTACGCTTGATGCTAGTTGCAATTGCCGTCTACCGGTTGGGTTCTAAAACATGAGCCGTTTCGAAACTCAATCCGGGATTCAAAGTTGAAAATAATCACTCATTAGCTTTTTAATCGTTGTTATTTTAACGCTGGCCTAACCAAAGTAGCAATTTAACCCAATCAACACCAAATATAATTAATCAATAAGGTTAATCTTAAAACTGAATATAAATTTCGTAATGTTAACTGGTTGTAATCTATTTGCAACATTGGCAAGGTACACTTGGTGTTTGAATGATACCGCCAAGTTGTTTAAATAGTGGTATTCTAAAAAGTGGACAGTTTTTGCAGATAAAAAGGATAGTTCAACTCTTCAGGAATTGATGGAAAGGTCGCATATTTAATGAAGTTAGTCTCAACGGGGTCATTTATCAGACGCACAATCGTGGCTGGCGTCGCCTTATTCGGTATCGGGGTCGCGCTACAAACCACTACCGCCCACGCTGAAAGTGTCAACAGTTATATTAGTAATCAAAAGATTGGTCATGCTAAAGTTACCACGGCCATTTGGGGCGGTTTTCCTAAGTATAAATACCGCCACGGCGTTGGTAAACCAGAAGGGGTCGTCGTCCATGAAACGGCTAACCCTACCTCAACAATTTATGGTGAAATGGCCTATATGAAGGCCCATTACAATAACGCATTCGTACACAGTTTCGTGGATGCTTCACGCATTATCAACATTGCCAATACGAATTATTTAGCTTGGGGCGCCGGTCCCGCTGCCAACCAACGCTTTGTTCAATTTGAACAAGTCGAAGTTCACAGCAAATCAGCCTTTGCCCATCAAATTGCTAATTCAGCCTACTATACGGCCTACATTTTGAATAAGTACCATCTCAAGCCCAACGACGCGGCTTACGATGGGAACGGTACGGTCTGGTCACATGCATCCGTCTCTAAATTTCTAGGCGGGTCCGATCACAGTGATCCAGTCGGTTATTACGCCTCAGCTGGTCGTAAATATTTCGGTCAAGCCTATACGATGGCGCAATTCTACCAACAAGTTAAACGGCAATATAATCAATTGCATCATGCTGCCTATGAAAAAGCGACTTACCGTAAGGGCTCCGGCTACGAAACCGCTAAACTCAGCAATCGCTATACCAGCTACCGTCTCTATAATCACATTAAAGGGACCCGGGCGACCAAGAAATACACTTGGAAACGCTCAAAAGCTTACACTGGCAAGCGCGTTTACATTGATGCAATCGGGACCAAGACAGCCAAGAAGTCAAAATGGTATCGGATTCGCTTTAAGAAGTCAGCTTCGGCCCAACGTTACTGGGTTTATCGCAAAGCTTTAGACTTCGGCACGCTGACCTTCAACAAGAACTTAACGCTTCAAAAAACAGTTAAAGCTGATAGTAATACCGATTATTACGACCATATTCCAAATACGTTATATGTATCAAAACCAGTCGGCAATACTAGTAGCTTGCGCGGTCAAACCGTTGCAATCAACTGCGAGGGTTTCCGGATCATCGATGGCGTTCAAACCCAATGGTACCGCGTCGTTCCAACTAGCGGCACCCCTTATTGGATCAACGCAACGGAATTCGACTAAATATAGTAGTTACGTTTGATGCTAGTTGGATTAAAATGTCACTCTGGTTGGCCCAGAATCGGCTGGAACGTGGTATCCACGTTTGCGAGCCAAAGAACGGTCTCGCAAGCCGGGCTTTATCTAAGTCGAAAATCACGACTAAGATAAACGACACCACTGAGCCAATTCTGGTCCGCCCGACGTTAACTAACAGAAATTAAAAAGTTAACGATTGATTACTTTAAGTTCAGTTATTTAGCCGAGAGGTTGGCTTCTAAAATGCTCAGCCGTGTCGTTGGCCTTAGTGCGAGTGGTTTGCTCGGACTTAGGCCAACGCCAGCTTTGAAGACCGTTCTTTGGCTTCAAAATGGTCCATGGCGTTCCAGCGTTTTAGAAGCCAACCGGCAGGCGGCAATTTAAACTAACAACAAACAATAGTGGTTATTAAAAAGAGCTGATTGCCATCAGCTCTTTTTTGATAACCACTTATTTAGGTTCCACGACGCCATTCACTACCGCGGTTGGTGCTTGCCCATTCAACACTGCAATCGCATTATCCGTCACGATCTTTGCCATGGCATCGCGGGCTTCAACCGTCGCGTTACCGATATGCGGCGTTAAAATAACATTCTTCAGTTCCGCAAATCCCGGTGTTAATTGGGGTTCCGTTTCGTACACATCTAGGGCCGCACCCGCTAATTGACCAGCCTTTAACTGCGCCAACAAAGCGTGTTCATCAACTAATGGGCCACGCGCCGCGTTAATTAAATAGGCACTTGGCTGCATCAAAGCTAATTGATTGGCACCCAATAAATGTTGCGTTGCTGGTGTTAAGGGTGCATGCAAACTCACCACGTCAGCCGTTTTTAGCAGTTCAGCCAATGTTAAATAAGTGGCATCGGTCTTACTTTGCGTAAAGACGTCTAGTTGATGACGTTGCGTATAAACGATCTTCATGCCAAATGCATGTAACCGTTTGGCCACCGCTTGTCCGATCTGGCCCATGCCAACAATTCCTAGCGTTTTACCAGCTAACTCATGGCCTAGGAAAAACAACGGGGCCCAACCGTCAAAACCAGTCGTCCGCATTAGACGGTCTCCTTCGACCATCCGATGCATTAATGCCAAGACTAAGCCGACCGTGACTTCCGCCGTACTAGCGGTCGAGACTCCCGGGGTATTGGTAACCGCAATGGCTTTGGTGGCGGCGTAATTAATATCGATATTATTAAAACCGGCCCCAAAGTTCGCAATCAACCGTAACTTAGGCGCAGCATCAATAATGTCCTTTGTCACAGGCGTTGATAACGGGGTAATCAAGACGGCCGCATCAGCGACTCCTGCTTTTAATTCAGTTGGCGTGATTAACCCCGCCCCTTGGTACACAGCTGGTTCATAGCCAGCCTGTTGTAATGCTTGAATCCCACTTGTTGGAACCTTGGCGGAAATAAAAATTTTTGCCATGTCTTAACCTACTTTCTAAACAACGAAAGGGCGGAAGATTCACATCTTCGCCCTAACTTAATTACCATAAAAATGAAATCATCGAGCGCGCCACCGCTGGATTCTGGTTCAATGCACAATGAGCCGCATTCGCCCCGCTATAAAATTCTTCGCGGTAACGAGCCAGCTTATCTCGTAGCAAATAACTCACCGAACGGGCTGACGCTACTGCCACATAACCATCATTGTTGAACCCGCTGTTCGTATCACCAATCACATTCAGCAACTGCACATGCTTCGGAAAGTTTGCCCGTTGTTTGAGCATGGCCGCAAAATGCCGCGTAAACCGCGTTGGCTTAGCCGCAACTGTCTGAACATGCCGTTCCGTTTCGGCATTCAGGTAACCGGTCAAACCATCAAAAGGTCCGGCAATCGTGACAATCTTACGTAACTTAGGCAAACGATGATCACGGCCATAAGTTAGCGCCTGATTGACAATATCATTAGATCCCAATGAATGGCCGACCGCATTATACTTGGTCACACCGTACTTAGCTTTTAACTGCACTAGGACTTGATGTAGCCAATAGATTTGCGTCTTTTGCGTAGCATGATTGTCTTGAAAAACCACTTGGACCATCGGATTTTTAATTGATTGCTTCCAATAACCTTTAAAGCCCATCACGCCATTTTTATAAACATTAACCACTAATGCTTTTTGGGCCGCGCCAGCTTTTTCGGCTTTTTTAATTAAATAATTAGTCGAATACGCCCCGCCATTATACCCATGTAAAAAGACCGTTGCCGTTTTCGACTGTTGGTACTGACTGCTAATCGGCTGGGTCGGCAGCGACCGCAACTGACTGGTCACTTTCGTAATTTTGGTGCTATCACCACCGGCACCAATTAAGACGACCGTAGCCCCAATTACAAAGGCAAGCAGTAGAAATTGCAGTACCGTTTTGAATCGTTTCACCAAAATTCACCACTTTCCCCGTCAAACTCCACTAGTCTATTTTACCCGTTTCCTTTAAAACCGCAATTAATAATCAAAACGACCACTTATTTGGTGGGGACCTTTAATTCGGTTTTAGATTGAAGACTAGTATAATAAGGAACGTAACCTTAGTGAACGAACTTAATGTTACTGGTGGTTACAATAATCGCCAAAAACACTTCAGTTAGATCGAACTTACCACCTTGGTTGGACCAGTATCGGCTGGAACGCGGTGGCCGTGTTTGTGCGCCAATTCTGGCCCGCCCGGCGTTAATTAACCGATATTTTTAAGTTTACTGTAACCAGTAGGCAGCAGTTTTAACTAAGCGCCAACGGAATCAATTTACTAGCTGATTAAACAATTAGAAAACTAGTTTGAGTCGTAGTGATCAGTCTGTTCGCCGTGTCGAGACACTTAGCTGGGTGGCTTTCGGCTTGAAAGCGCCTTGCAGCTACAAGGTACCCCACCACGAACAGACTGATCAATGGAGACGGCTATTAACCTAACTAAAATAATTCATTGGAGGAAAACTATGTATAATAAAGCATTTAAATATCCGGATAAAGCAGCTTACGAATTCGTGGTACAGGCACTGGCTGCAAAAGGCATTACGTATCACGAAATCGCGCAGATTACCTTTAAGTTGCAAACTAAGTATGTGCCGGACTTAACGATTGCCGAATGTGAAACCGAAACTAAAGAAGTCTTGCATAAACGAGAGTTACTGAACAATGCCATGGTGGCCCTCGAGCTTGACCGGCTAGCGACTGCGGGGCAACTCAGCGAACCGCTTCAAACAATTGTTGCCAACGATGCGGGGGTCTTCGGGGTCGACGAAGGCTTAGCCCTCAACATGGCTAATATCTACGGTACCATCGGGGTAACTAACTATGGTTACGTGGATAAAGTTAAAGAAGGCGTCATTAAAAAGCTAGACACGGACAAATCCGGCGTTGTTAATACATTTATTGACGACTTAGTTGGCGCGATTGCCGCTGCCGTTGCAGCCAAGGTTGCCCATAAATACGCTTAAAAAAGCAAAAGGATGTTAACTGCCGATATCAGTTTAATCAGACAGTTAGCATCCTTTTTTGAATTTTAAATTAACTTTTGGCCCCCAACCTACGCCATCTGATGTTCAGCCAGTGATTTCATCTTTAAGACACGTTGATCACGTGGGATGAACATCCGAATTTCGTCTTGATTAAAGCCACATAACAAACGATGATCATCAAAGATAATCGGTCGCCGTAATAATTGCGGCGTTTGGCTCAAGACATGCACAGCTTCACTCAATGGCATATCTTCAATTGGCGTTGTTTTACTTAATTGTCGATAAGCATTGGACTTCGTGCTGATCAAATCATCGATGCCATCATAAGTATATTGAAGCAGATGTTTAATCTCAGTTTCCGTCAAAGGCTGAGCATTCATATTCCGTTCATGAAACGGAATCCGATGCTCGAGTAACCAGCGATGGGCTTTGCGACAACTTGCGGTACTTGGTAACACACATAAGTTTATCATAATATTATCCCCAATCTTGCTTGCCTAACAATGCAACCCCCATTATTGTGCACTGTAATAGTTGACGTCATTAATTAACAACCTAATCATAGCAAAATTTATCACGAATTGCTAGCGTTTTCAGGAAAATATTTAAAATAATTTGATTGTCGCAGTTTATTACCCAATTAATCCCGGACTTGGTGCGTCCGGGATTAATTTTTTTATCTTTTTAACCTGGCGATACGCGCCTAATCTAACCCTAATTGGTCGCGTAAATAGGCATTTAGAACGACCGCTTGGTTGTGTTCTTCATCTTTAGCGCCGTATAATAAAATCACATTGGTCGTTTTGAGTTGTTCGGCAATCTGATTTATAAAATCAGCAGTGATTGGATTAGCTTTAATCTCAGCTAAATAACGGGTCTTAAATTCTGGATACTTGGCTGGTTCATGATTGAACCATTTACGCAATTCCGTCGATGGGCCAATTTCTTTGACCCAGTCGTCAAGCTGGGCATTGACTTTCGACATACCACGCGGCCATAATCGATCCACTAACACCCGATAACCATCCAGATCCGCTGGTTTAGTATAGATACGTTCTAACTTTAACGCCATCTCATCATCTTCAATCTTTAGAATTCGAGGCCTTGACTATTGACAACTTCTAAGTTCGCCACCGTTGACTTCTTCACCGGTCGGCCCACCATTGAAATCGCCCAAGCCTTATTGGGCACAACTTTATTATATCGCAATCCCGGGGGAACTGTTGGCGGTTTAATCGTTGAAACTGAAGCCTATTTAGGCGCTAACGACACCGCCGCCCACGCTTACAACGGTCGCCGGACCGCTTTTAGCGAACCGCTCTATCGCGAACCCGGCACCCTATATATCTACCGCTTACGCGCCAACTACTTATTAGACATTGTGACTCAACCCGCCGAAACTCCGGAAGGTGTCTTGATTCGGGCTATTGAACCCACCCTAAATGTTGACCAACAATTAACCAACCGTGGTAAAACCGGTGTTCAAGTCACTAACGGCCCTGGTAAGTTAATGCAAGCACTAGGGATTCAGGATCAAGATATGAATCTACTGCCAATTGCCGCTAGTGATATTGCAGTTGACCTAACTCAGTCACAGACGCCGCAACACATTAGTGCCTTACCACGTGTTGGCGTTAACGCCGAAGCGGCTAGTGGTCAGTTACCATTGCGCTTTGTCGTTGCCGGCAATCCGTATATTAGTGATAGCCGGAAGCGTGACTGGCATGCGGATCACGGCTGGAAATAATAGTGGCCATCCGCTAGGCACTAATTAAACTGACATTCTAATCCAACTAGTTCCAAGCATAAGCGACAACAAAAAACAGTGATTCAGAAAAATTTTCTGAATCACTGTTTTTTTATAGTAAACCCAAGCACTAACACCCTACTCACCAACGACCAATTCAACCTGACCGCGTTTGGGAACAAAATTAATATTGAAGATCGGTTCCCGCAGGACTTTTTCATATTCATCCAACACATCGTCAGGTAGTGGCGTGTGATCAGCTAGGGCTTTCATTAGGTCATTAACGGAATAAATTTCATCCATATTAATAAAGATTCGCATGTTGCCGACGACATCATTCAGTAATTCTGTTAAGACCGCATTGGGCTTCCCATTGCCATCCGTGACAACAACTTGATTGCTATCAATCTCTTTATGATCAATCTCAGTTAACTTAACGACATCAAATACATTTAGCATCTTTATTCCTCCGTTAATTTCTAGGTTGCTTACCACTTGCAACCGCCCGCAACATCATTTTTCACTAGTTTACCACAAACCCCAGCATTTCAAAGCGGAAACTTACCCGCGAGTCGCGCTCACTTAACAATCTCGTTTTTTCCCAACGAATTCTGACAATCATTAGCTTTCCAAAACAGCCAACTAACATTCCCGCCCATTTAACGATCAAATTTAATGATTTTGACATAAAGTTAACGTATGCCCGCGGTTATTAGGTTTAAGTTCGTGTACATCCGACGAATAAGCTTGTTTCAACTGCACATTGAAGGTATGATTTAATCACTAAAACGATTATGGGGAGTTTTATGATGAAAAAAATGGCCACTATTTTGGGGTTAGCTGGCACCGTGGCAGCGGTCGCGTTCACAACGCCGACCATTGCCCATGCTTACGACACCATCAGTAATCAGTCCACACAAAACTACACCGCCCGTTTTGTGAATCAAGCCAAAACGAACGATGGCATTTATAAATATGGTATCTATAATACTAGTCGATCAACGGCCACCCGTGATTTGAATGGGAGCAACTGGGAACATCGTTTCATCAAAGTAACTCAGCAAGCGACCACCGCTAGTGGCACTTGGGTTAAATTTAGCTATTATGGCAAAACTATCGGCTGGGTCAAAAAAAGCGCGATTGAGCCTTATTCAGTAAAACAAAACGCCATTGCCTTAATTGACAAGTATCACTACCGCGGCACCGCGATGCTGATCAAGAATTATGCTAGCAATAGTGTCACCGCATCGACCGGCTACGCTTACTATGGCGGTCGTAAGTTGAATACTAACGAAACCGTCTATCCAACGGCCTCCTTACAAAAAGTCATCACCGCGGCCATCATCGTCCAACTGGTTAATGAACACAAATTAACCCAGTACACGCGGCTCAGTAAATTCTATCCTAACATTAAGACCAGTGCCGATATCACGATTCGACAACTGCTAGACCACAACTCTGGTTTGGAACAAGCCAATGAAGAGCTTGATCCTGGTAGGTTCTTAACCGAAGCGCAGTCCGTACAATACGCCATCAGTCAATTGAACGCGACTGGTGCCGGCAAGCACCACTATACCAACGCTAACTACATTATCTTAGCAGGGATCATTCGACAGCTAACTGGAAAATCCTTAGAAGAAAACGTGCAGAGCCGAATTATTAACAAGCTCGGGTTAACGCATACTTACTTCTATAATACGATTCCAGCTAATTTAACTCCTGCCGTTAGTTATAAGTACGTGGATAACAAGAATTACCAATATTATCCATTAACGACGAACCTGCTATCCTCTTTGACCGGTGCCGGTAATATGTATATGTCACCAGCCGATTACTACACCGTGCAAAAAGGCTTGCGGAATGGCAAAATTTTAAATAAGAGTGATTATTATTACTTATCCAACCACTACAAGTACGCCTATGATGGTGGCATGTGGCACATTAAGAGTAACCACATGAAGTACAGTTCCGGTAGTTTACGCGACACCGGTGTCACAACTCACATGTACTTGTCTGAAGGTAACAAGACCGGCGTGCTCTTCTTCTCTAATCAAAAAGGCACGGGTACCACGACCGCTGATTTGACTGAAAAGACGCTTTATCGTCTCGTTCAGTACTACATGTAAAGTGTTAACTTAGTACTGAATTAAATTGCCACTCTGGTTGGCCCAGCATCGGCTGGAACGTGGTGGTCACTGAGCCAATTCTGGACCGCCCGCCACTAATAAGTGACTATAAATGAACACTAATTAAAGCCAAAATAAAGCACGCGTTTCAAAGTCGATCAAGCTTTGAAACACGTGCTTTATTTTGGTTGGTAACGATCCCATATCTTTTCTTGCACTTTAGGCATCGGTAGTGTTGTCAGTTGCGCCGTCGACACAAGTTTACCTGGAAAGTAAGCTAGGTCTGGCTGTTCAACCTTGGCACCGAATAACTGAATCGTCCACTTTTGATGCGTAAATGTATGTTTAACTGGCTTTAAGCCCAGATCAAAACCAGTGACGCGCAATTGATACTCTTGTTGGAAATACGTTTGAATCGCTAATTCTAGATCAGCTGGCAAGTAATCTTCAGCTAAATCTAGGTCCGCTACTTTCAGCAATGGTACTGTCCATAAGTTCGCTAACATGCCATTACTAGGCCGTTGCGTCATTAACCATTGCCCGTCAGCTTGTGCCAAGACCGCCACATAATCAACTGGGACTGGCCGCGGCTTCTTCGTCTTGACGGGATAATCTAATTCTTTGCCATCCAGATAAGCCTGGTTGAAGTCCTTGACCGGCGAATGGGCCGAATCAGGATTACGGGCGGTCATATAACTAGAACCGAGATCCATAATTGCTTGGTTAAAATCTCCCGGCCGATCTTTAGGGATAATCCGCGCAATCACTTTTTCAAATAACGACCGGGTCTGCGGCTTGGCAATATCAGCGTCAATCTCTAATAACCGACTAAAGACCCGAAACGCATTCCCATCGACAGCCGGGACTGGTTCATTAAAGGCAATACTAGCAATCGCTCCCGCTGTATACGGGCCAATACCAATCAATTCCGTGAGTTCAGTGGCAGTCTTGGGCCACTGACCCTCATAATCCGCCAATAATTGGCGCGCACAGCGTTGCATGTTGCGCACCCGGGAATAATACCCTAAGCCTTCCCAAGCCTTTAGCAGTTGACTCTCGGGGGCCTGAGCTAAGGCCGTCACCGTTGGAAACCACGCCATGAAACGCTCGTAGTATGGGATAACCGTCTGAACTTGTGTCTGTTGGAGCATGATCTCTGAGACCCAGATATGATACGGTTCATGATCATGACGCCATGGCAAATCGCGACCTTCGCGATCAAACCAGGCCAGTAACGTCGTCTGAAAGGCGCTAATTGTTGCGGGTGACCATTCAATCAAAGAAATTCCTCCTACCTAAAAATGAGCCTGACTAGGTCGCCCTCGCCAAGCTCATTGCTAATTATTCAACGTCTAGCGTACTAGCTAGATCAACTAATGTTTTTTCGTAATGATCAGTCACGCTAGCATCTTGAAAGTCGGCGTTAAAGACCGCCATTGTCAAATATTCTGGATACTTGACAATCACCGCCGCTAACCGGTCGTTACTCTCGGGATACTTCTGATCTTCGTTATTTAAAATATCTAAGCTTGCTTGATAACAGACATTCGCTAAGAATAAATAATCGACAAAATAATTAAAGCCCAACTGATTTTTTAACTTAAAATGCGCATCGGCATCAACCGTTTCGTAGACATTATCCATATACTTCGAAACAATTTCTTGATACTGACGCAACAACTCTGCCTTAGCCTGCACATGATTTTCGGCTGCCATCTAATCCCCACCTAACTTTAACTCTGTAGGCATTATAGCATATGGCGTAACCCCAAATTGATGTTTTGAACCAATCCGGCCAATTGCTGGTACTGCCATTGGCGTTCGGCCGTGACAGCTGCTTGGTCATTGGGTTGGGTCAAGTTGACTAACTTAATGGCTTGGTCAGCTGCGCGTAAGGCATTCTCATCGACATACGCCGAAGCAATTGCCCAACTGATACATTCTAATGCAGCCGCCCCAATTGAACTGGTACTATTAGCGCCCATCGCCTCAACTTTGGCACTGGCTTGGCGCACTTGGTAGACACTAGCTAAATTAACCTGCCACAATTCATTGGCATCAATCGCTAATCGTAATTGGCGATCATGCTTCTGATTGTCATCGACATACTGCATCGCTTTTTTCGCGATAATCAACGCCCACTTGGCGAGTTGCTGTTGGGAGAGTTCACCGGTTAAACTTTCGATTTGGCTCCGTATTCCAGGGTCATCGTCAATCGATATTTTAGGGTGACTCGGTCTAAAACCTTCCGTCATCACACATTCCTACTTTCTTACTAATCCTGCGACTATTCAAACGATACATCGACGTTAGGCCATTGTTTCGGCTGTGACCCGGTTGGCGCAAGGGCGTCCCAAGTAGCACGCGTCAATCCCGATACCTAGCGAATCAGGAACTGCTGATGTGCGCTTTAAACAAGAGATACTGCCTGATAGCCACCAATCCACCACCATGACCTAACGTTGCTTAATATCGGTCGCCGTCTATGACTACCTAGCCTCAAATTACCCCGTCATCGGTGCAAAACCGGCACCTAGCAAGGCCGTTGATTGCCACCACAACTCAGTAATGATCAACCTGTGACCCCGTTTAATGACGTCACGTTTGGTAACATAAAGAACTTCCGATATTACTGAATTGTAACAGAAAACGAGGCACTTAGGTCCAATCAACTACCAAATTTCGTAAAATATTTAAATCTGTCAGTTGCACACCGATTAAAAAAAGACGGTGCACAAGTTTCGTTCAACTTGCATCACCGTCCGGGCGAAATTAACTCGCCTTAATCCTTATTGAATTTCAATATGATGCGTATCGGCCGCGGCTTTCTTCGGCAAGGTTAAGCTCAAGACCCCATTATCATAATGGGCCGCAATCTTGGCCGCATCAACGTCAGGTAATGAATACTCACGCCCGAAACGGCCCGTTTGGCGTTCACTGGTGATGATGTTGCCATCTTTATCGCTATCATCACTGAGACTGTCGCGTTTCACACCGATCGATAACCGGCCATTGCGATACTTCAAGGCAATATCAGCCTTTTGAATGCCAGGAACATCGATTTGCATCGTGTACTGTTCATCATTTTCTTTAATGTCGGTCTTCAACAAGGCACTATCATGGCCAGTTACGTTAGCCACCGAACGGCCTAACCCCGTTAATAAATCATCCATCTTAGAAAAATCACTCAACCGATCAAATAAATCGTGGTTCCAATTCAACATCTCATTAGCCATATCCTAATCACCCTTTCAACTTGTTTACAACTTCTATTCTAAGCTGCTATCGATTAATTTCAACAATTTAGCACTCTACACAACAGAGTGCTAAATGACTTGATAATCCTGCATATCGACTGGAATCACCCGAACAACTTTATATGGCGTGATCGTCATGGGCTTAGTTATCGTGGTGCGTGGCCACCGTTCTTCTGGCACATCAGCTAGTTCAACACCGACCAGTGACCGAATCCGATCCAAGATATCAGCTACCCCAAAGTCATTGTTCCCTTGATTGAATGACGTTTGCAACGTTGTCAGCTCGACTTGTAAATGCTGATGCTGAAAGCTGAATGTAACCGGCACTTGCACCAAGTTCGTTGGTGACAACCTTTCCTGAGCTAAAGTGTCATCCAAACTCGCAATAAAGGCTGTAAATTGCGTCATTATGACCACCTCCATCGATTTGCTCATATTATACTGCACCCGTCTAGTAAGCGCTATCGTAAAATTCACATTTAGACACTTGACAAAATGAATGAATTAAATTAATATTCATTCAGTAAAGGAGGCTCTTTGAATGGTCGATAAACGACAAGCCCTATTTCAGGCGGCACATCACTTATTCTTAACACAAGGGTTTAAGGCAACTAATATTGCCCAGATTGCGCAAAATGCTGGCGTAGCCGTAGGGACCTTTTACCGTTACTATGACTCTAAAGAAGCACTATTCGTTAAAGTCTATACGACTGAAAATGAAGCCGTTAAAGCCAAAATCATCGCTAATGTTGATTTGGATCAAGCACCTGAACCTTTGATAAAGACGATTCTGCAACAAATCTTTCAATTTACAAATCAAAATACGATTTTGCAGGAATGGTTCACTAACCCCAAACTCAATGCCTTGATTGCGAGTCATAATGCTCAAGCCGTAGAAGATAGTGTTGTCTATACTTTGCTTCTAAAGCTGATCAAACAGTGGCAAACGCAGGGCCTAATGAAACCTGAGATGACGCAAGAACGAGCACTCAGCCTATTCAATGCTTTGACCGTGATTGATTTCCATCAAAGTGAAATCCAAACGACAGATTATTACCAATTATTAACTGATTTAATCACTGGCATGTTAACCGTCATTCTAAAATAACCCTAGTTGGTTATTTTTTAATACTAAAAATGAATGAATAAAAATTATATTCATTCATCAACACAAAAGGAGCTTCTTATGAAAAAAACATTCACGATCCTACTAACCATTATCGTTCTTCTTATCCTAACCGTCGTTGGCCTCAACCTCAGTAATCACCGAGTCAATCTTAACCAATTACAATTCAACCGATTAACCACACGCACAACAACCATTAACCAGCTCGACCAACTCAGTCTCAACGTTCGCACCGCTAAACTCACCATCAAGCCTGGCCGAGTAAATAAAATCACCTTACAACACACTGCTGCTAATGAATTTAAGCTAACCCACCAAGCTGGAACGTTAAAATTACAACAGACTGACGCTGGACAGCATCAGTTGGAAATCGGCAAATCGCCTATCATTACCATCACAGTTACTAATCCCCATCAATTGAAAGCCATTAACGGCCAGTTGCTTAACGGAACCTTGTCTTTATCGCAATTAACGACTCGGACGTTAGCGTTAAAACACCTTAACGGTACGACCTTAATTAACCACCTAACTGTGACCCATGGTGGCTACTTCACCAAAACTAACGGCCGCACTGACCTGCAACGATTAACCGCTAATGGTTTAAACGTGACGATTAAAAATGGACAGTTCAAGCTTAACGGTAAACCCCAAGCCAAGATTTACCGACAAGTCGGGACACATCCACTCACGGTCACTAGCCAAAACGGTCAGTTAAGCCTGACCACCAACTAATCCTGATTTAAACACAAAACGACTGCCAGCATTTTAGTTGGCAGTCGTTTTTAATCTAGAACGTTAAAAGATTAGTTTTTAGCTAACTTTTTAGCATCTTCGTCGATGGTTTCAAAACCGGAAACACCGTTCTTTTGCTTTGGATGCTTTGCACGTTCTTCTTCAGCTTTTTGAATCATAGCTTTCTTTTGTTCCTTGCTAAGCTTTTGTGCCATGATAATCGCCTCTTTTATGATGGAAACGGAACCAATGTCCGTTACATGTTTATTATAGTGCTAAAACTAGTTAGTGGCGCATTTTTGTTTTAAAAATTTTGAAACACCTAACTTGCATTCTGTAATTATAAGATTTACAGTTAAGACATTCAGGAGGGGATCATATGACAAAAGTACTTATTCTCGGCGCTGCGGGCCAAATCGCCCAGTTAGCTGAAACGCAATTTTTAGGTAACACCGATGTTGATTTGACACTTTACTTACGTAACGCGCAACGGCTCAGTGACTTAAAATCGGACCGGGTCACCCTGATCGATGGCGACACGACCGACGCTGATAAGTTGACCAAGGCAATGCAAGGTCAAGATGTCGTTTACGCTAACCTAGCTGGCCAAAATATTAAAGTTCAGGCGGAAACCGTCTTAAACGCAATGCATGCTGCTCACATCAAACGGTTAATCTGGATCTCAACGTTAGGGATCTACGACGAAGTGCCTGGTAAGTTTGGCGAATGGAACAATGCGACTCTAGGCAGCTACCTGACCCGTTATTACAGTGCCGCTGAGGTCTTAGAAAACTCCGACCTCGACTACACGATTATTCGACCAGCTTGGTTGACTAATAAAGATGAGATCGACTACGAAACAACCGGCCGGCATGATGCCTTTAAAGGAACGGAAGTGTCACGGAAAAGTATCGCCGCGTTAGTTGTGAAATTAGCAACTAACCCAACCGAAAGTGTTCGAGCATCCCTAGGGGTCAACAAACCTAACACTGATGGCGATAAACCAGCTTGGTATTAAACTTTAATCGCCACTCAAAAAATCAGCGACTGACTTAAAGTGAACCCCCAAGGTTGGACAGAAAAATCCAATTTTGGGGGTTTCATTTATGAGTAAATTTAATTTCGATTT
>NZ_BJDK01000034.1 GCF_005405105.1 Lactiplantibacillus dongliensis | reverse complement strand
AGCAAGAGGCTTTCAAGCTAGGCTAGAACAATGCTTATTAGTGGATACTATAAACCAAATCAACTAGCACCAAGCGTTAGTTCTTTATATCTTTGGACAAAGCGTGGTGCTAGCCGGCATTCAAAAATGCTTGGAACTGATCAAGCTTGGGACATGTTTGATGAGCTGGAAGAAAACTACTTTAACCCGAAACAGTTTGCACTACCAACATCGCCACGAGAGATTGCCAGATTGGCGCTGCAAGCCAATGAGGAAACTAATCAGCGCCTAGACAGTGTAGAGGGCGATGTGAAAGACCTCAAAGAGAACCAAGTTATTCCTAATCCTGAATATAGTGTGCTTAACCGGCGTGTTAATCAGCGCGTGTCGGAAGTCGCACATAGCTATGGTCATATCACACAGAAACAACGAGGCGAGCTGTTCAAAGATATCGGCAGTGGAATCAAGAAGATTGCTAACGTGAGTGCTCGGTCAATGCTACGCAAGAAGGACTACCAGATGGTAATGGACTTCATCAACGACTGGGAGCCGTCTACAGCAACTAAGACGATTATTCGGCAGACGTCACTTAGATTAGACAAGGAGCCAGCATAGGAGGAAAAAACAATGGAATTTGAAAATGTACGTGAAACACTGAAATTCTTGCTTGAGTATAACGATACGACATTGAACCCTAACCTTAAATCTCGGGTTAACGGTGGTAAGTGGGAGCCAAGCACAGTTAGTGAAGTTCAAGCGACGAACTATGACGCTTTAGCACAAGCAGCGGACATGCTTGGTATGAGCGACCTTTACTTAAATGAACAGCCAGCATAGGAGGATTGGAACATGAAAGATGAAGAAAAAATGTTGGGCGTTAGAAAGTATGACAAAGCTTTCTCAGCAGACCAAGAAGAACCTGGAATCACATTAGTGTTAGAAAATGGTGAAGATCTGAAAAATGCAATAAAAAAAGCTCAGCAACTTAGTGCTGAACTTCAAAATGTATTGGAACATATCAAACATTTTGATCCAAAGTTTCGACTGAAATAGCTGAAACTATTTCAATTTGAGCGTCTTCTGGAAAAAGATAAAAACTGAAATTGCCTAAATCTTTTTTGAAAAAGGAAACGTTTGTCAAAACAAAATTTTCAACTAGATCGTCTTCATCAACCTGGTCGGAAAGAATAAAGTTTTTAAGATCATTTATGAATAGCGGCAAATTGTTAAGCCAAAAAATTCTTGGGTCAGTAAATGAATCCTTTCTGGGAAAACGTTTCGAAAAAGCTTCGTTATAGGAAAACAGCTTTTTGCCATCTTTGAATGGACTGTTCTTATAAAAAGATGCCGTGAAAAGTTCATTGTTGAAAGACCAAACACATCTTTTAGCTTTGCCCCTATCAAGATCGTGGAGCAATTCATTGAAACTAAAATCAAGTATAGCGGCTTGCTTTAAATTCATATTTATCACCTCACTTTATTGAGATGGCTTAATTATACAACTAGCAAGGAGGTGAACGGAATGAAAATAGGTAAAGCGATTAAAGAAGCACAAAAAAGCGGACGTGGAATTGCAAGGCATAAGGACGAGCCAAGACCATGTATTTATATTCCAACAAACACTTCAGCTGGCATCATTGTACTGCCAAATTATCAGCAAGCTTTTATTCGTTGGGAGCCAAGATTAGATGATTTGACGGCTAAGGATTGGTTTGTAATTGGTTAAACAAAAGGAATAGCATTCTTAACTTTTGAAACAAATTAGAAACTTAGCATCATTCGTAAGATTGTAGTCATTAATTTCCAATTTTATCACCTCGATTAATTGGAATAAGCCAAGTATACAACTAAGCCAGCATGGAAGGACTAGCAATATTAAATTAGAAAGGAGACTCTATTATGCAAGCATTAAAAGTGGCAACGGTTCCGATGCACGTTAAAGATATGGATCAATATGTATTAGTTGATGAAGATACGTATAACAAGTTGCTGGATCAGACTATGAATGGCCGTACTTGGACTATGGCAGATTTACGAATCTGGTGCGGTAACAAGTCAATTGATTGGTTGAAAAAGAACATACTTGAAAATCCTAAGTACAGTCGTGAGATTGGACGTATGGAGCAACAAGGTCAAATAATTCACAAGGGACGCGGTAGCGCCTGGAAGTTTAAGGCTAGCGTGATGGCTGACTTTTTGGAATCTCGTTGGGAGGAATTGCCATGGTAGAAGTAGCGGTATTAACTTGGGCGCTAACAACCGTGTGGTACAAGCGTCGTGAGATTAGAAACTGGTTTGGAATTTAGGAGGAAATGATATGAGTAAAACGGAGATTCAATGGCTTACTTATCAGCAAGTGATGGAAGAGCTTCACATTGGTAGTGTAAATACAGTCTATAAGATGATTAATGACGGTTTAAAGGTAACTAGCATTGGCAGACTAAAACGCATTGAACGTAAGGAACTTGAAAAATACCTAAATTCAAAAACGTTTTAAACCATTTAACGGGAAATTTAAGGAGGAAATGTAATGGTAAGAGACACAGATGCATTTGTTGGGCTTGGCAATAAATTAGTTGCCAATTCTGACAAGGCACAAGCAAATGATTTACTAAGTGAAATGAATGTTGCTAGTTTGTCAGGCCATCACTCAATCATCTGGAACAAGTCTGGAATTAGTGTTGGCGTTATCAACACACTATCAGAAGAAGATATTTCAGTTAGCAAGTGTCCTGGTGGCGGATATGTCATTGATTGGCAAGAAGCATTAGAAATGGAGGAATGATCATGAAAGTTCATGTAGGCGATCGGGTGAGTTTCAAGGCTGAGTATAGTTGCGGCCAATTAATACGAGAAGCCGGCGTTGGCAAAGTAGTGGATATTAAAAAAATTCCGTTCACATTGCGCACTCAAAAAGATGTAGCTGTAATTGAACAAAATGGACAACAATTCGAGATTATTACCAATGGTATTCAAGTGCTCAAGTAGGAGGAATGATCATGCCAAAAGCATCAGTTTTATCAGTTAACAACTGGAAACGAGTGCAAAAAAAGCCATCGCTAGTAGCGGCTAACGATGGACTAATGGAAGAGACAATTATAAACAACATCTACTCTATTCCAAAGCAGTCTCGTTTGCAAGTGCTAAGAAAGCGAGGACGGTAGCTATGGAAGAAATCGTGAACAATCACATCAAGTTTATAAAGCATGTTATCAACAGTGTTTGGATCAGTGATGGTGAATCGCTGGCCAAGTTGTACAAGATGTTGGATAAGAGTGAAACAGAATTGAACGAATTACGGGGGCTTGAATAATGGCGAATGAAGTAATTAATCTGCCAGACTACACGGTGGACTATCAACCGGTACCAATTAAAATTAACAATTTGGAAGGATTGCAGGCGTCCATTGCGCAATATGTATCGCGTTACTCAAATTTAGTAATTACCGAAGATAACGTAACTGACAGCAAGCAAGTGCGGGCCAAATTGAACAAGCTCAAAAAGGCGCTTGATGATCGGCGCAAAGAAATCAAGCGAAATTATAATCAACCATTACGTGAGTTTGAAACCGAGGTAAAAAAGCTTGAAGCCAGCATCGACATGATCATTGATCCGATTGATGAAGGGCTTGGTGAGCTGGAGGTTAAACGCCGTGAACAACGCAAAGCTGACGTGATGGACTTGATTGCTGAAATGGCACCCAATTACGACGTTGGGGTGGATGAAATTGAATTCGATCCTCGTTGGCTGAATAAGAGCATCAGCAACAAACAAATCACTCAAGAAGTTGCATCGTCGATGACGGTGGTAAAGCAAGCCAAGGATAAGTTGGCTACTGCCACAACGATGATTACCAAGTATGCTCAAGCAGTCGACGTTGATCCCATCCCATGGATTGACCAGTTGAAGCAAGGACAGGACGTCCAGTACTTGTTGCAGGCAATTGACCGGCAAGTCGAATCAGCCAAAGAACGTGAACGTCAGCGAGAGCTTAAACAGCAAGTGGCTGCAGAGCATCAGCAAGAAACGAGTACCGGTAAAATTGTCGATACAGACACCGGCGAAGTAGTGTCCCTTACTCGAACTTTGAAAATTACAGCCACTAAAGACCAGATGTGGGGGCTATCTTCATATATGAAAAAGAATGGTATTAAATTTGAGGCGGTGAACTAATGAGTATTGAAGAAGCTAAGGCTGTGGGAGCATTTGCTAGTGCATTAGCATTATTCCAACAGCAAGTTGTTGCACCAAAAGAAAACGGACATGTTAGTTATAAAAGCACAAAATATGATTATGTTATGTTAAAAGATTTGATTAAAGCTATCAACGAAGGAATCAAAGAAACAGGATTGGCTTGGCTTCAAGATACTAAGACAAATGCTGGTATTGTATCGGTTAGAACAATTGTCTTTCACAAAGACGGTTATCGATTTGAATCATCATGGACTGAAATAAAAACAAGTGGCAAAGCGCAAGATGTCGGCAGCGCTATGACCTATGCGCGTCGATATTCATTGAGTACAACGTTTGGCGTTAACTCTGAAACCGATGATGATGGTCAGTCAGCAAATGAAGGTGCACCGCAGTTCGAACAGGTCAGTCATGATCAGCAAAAATTGTTAACTAATCTGTTTAACGAAATGGCTAAAACTACTGGTAAACCAGCAAAGGATGTTCAGAAGGGATATCTGGGGTTAACAACAATTGGTGCATTGCGTCATGACATGGCAAATTCATTGATTAAGCTAATCACAGAACAACTTGAAAAATTAACGGGCAAGGTGGGTGACAAGGCATGATTAATCGAAGCGTTTTAGTTGGTAGGCTTACAAGAGACCCAGAATTACGTTATACGAATGGCGGTGCTGCGGTTGCAACGTTCACGATTGCTGTAAATCGCCAATTTACAAATCAAAATGGAGAACGTGAAGCTGATTTTATTAGCTGTGTCATCTGGCGGAAGGCTGCTGAAAATTTAACTAATTTCACACATAAAGGATCACTTATTGGAATTGATGGTCACATTCAAACGAGAAACTATGAAAATCAGCAGGGAACTCGTGTTTATGTTACTGAAGTAGTCGTTGATAACTTCTCATTGCTTGAATCACGTGCTGAATCTGAACATCATCAAAGTGCTAATAGTAATGGTCGCAGCTCAAACAATAGCGATAATAGAAAATATGATAACAATCAAAACCAGTATGGAAATAATGGTGGCCAGATTGATATTAGTTCAGACGATTTACCATTCTAGTTGGAGTTGTGATTAATGACAGTTTATAAAAAAATTCCACGGTACGAAGGTATATATGAAGCCAGTGATCATGGAACAATTTGGAGTGTTGAGGGTAAACGAACCACAAGAAAAATGAAAAATGGGCAGATTCAAAAACGTATTTGGAAACGACGACAGATAATGCCCAAACGTGAAAAAAGGGTTCGAAGCAAGCATAGTGATTTGAGAGTAGACCTTTGGAAAAACGGTTCCCATAAAACTAAGTTGGTTTCAAGATTAGTTGCGTCGGCTTTTATTCCAAATCCTGAAAACAAACCATGCATCAATCACATTGATGGGAATCCGTTAAACAACGCACCGAAAAATTTGGAATGGTGTACGTATAAAGAGAACCAAAAACATGCATTTAAGACTGGGCTCAACAAGAGCAGTAAACGGGTTGTTTTGGTTGGCTCATACGATAACATTCAGCATTCGTTTATTAGCATGGCAGAAGCAAGCAATTTTCTGGGTATGAATCATGGATTTATTTCGGGCCTAGTGAACCGTGGCATTACAAATTTTGGTGAATACAAGATTATTGTACAGCGTGAGGAGTGATCTATGTGCAACGCTCACGGGCTAAATATTTTGAACGACAGGGCAAACACTACTTGTTGGTGGAACTGAATGAGCAACCTAATTTAGATCATGCCGAAACAGTTAGTGGTTCACGAGACTTGTTCTACGTTGATGGTGAAATAGCTGACACACGTAAAGCTAGGCCACAACAACGACGCTTGTTCTTCGCGTTACTTAGTGACATCTATACGTGGTCAGGCATGCCGACAGACTTCTTGAAAAACTTGTTTTATTTGCAGTATGAGTCATACACGTTTGGCAAGCAGATTAGCCTGTCAGACACCACAGAATCGTCTGTGAGCGATGCTAACCAGTTACTCGACCTAGTTATCGAATTCATGTTTGAGTGGCACGTGCCGTTCAAGGAAGGCTATAAACTATTACCACGTGAGCAGGAGTATTATCTGTTTCAATGTTGCCGCCATCGAGTTTGCATGATCTGTGGTAATCGTGCTGATATCCATCATGTAGACGTTATCGGAGCCGGCTTGAACAGAACACACGTTGACCACACCAAACGGCACGTTATGGCATTGTGTCGAGTCCATCACAGCGAGATTGAGCAAATTGGATCCGTGGCATTTAGTGCAAAATACCACGTCCCAGTAGAGGGGATAAAACTAGATAAAGAAACGTTAAAACGAATTGGCTTGAAAGGTAAATACAGCAGTGACTAATACACCGGGTAGGTGGAATGCCTACTAGTAAATAAGGGAGGATTAAGAGATGGCACAGAGAAGAATGTTTAGTAACCGTATAACTGATAGCGCTAAACTTTTAAAGATGCCGTTGAGCAGTCAGGCGCTCTATTTCCATTTGGGGTTGCATGCGGATGATGATGGTGTTGTAGAAGCGTTCTCGGTTATGCGGCAAACTGGTGCAGTTGAGGACGATTTGCGAATACTAGTAGCTAAGAATTTTGTAAATGTTTTAAACGATGACTTAGTTGCCTATATCACGGATTGGAACGAAAATAATCGAATTAGAGCGGATAGAAAAGTGGATTCGATATATAAGGACTTGCTATTAGAAGTCTTGCCAAACATAGAATTAACTGAACCAAAACCACGTGCTGACACGGGTAAGACTACTGGACGTCCAATGGACAACCAATGGACGGGCAATGGACCGCATAGGTTAGGTAAGGATAGGTTAGTAGAGGTTAGGTTAGGTAAGGATAATAAAGATAGTCACCATTCGACAAAACCGAATTATGACCCGTCTTCTCAGCCATACAAAATTGCTAGTCATTTGTTGACCAGAATTAAGCAACGGCAACCTGACTTCAAAGACCCAAACTTACAAAAATGGGCTAATGATATTCGATTGGCACACGAACGTGATCATCGTGATTATGAAAAATTAGATTGGCTAGTAGATTGGTCACAGGATAATTCATTCTGGCAAGCAAACATTTTATCGGCAGGAAAGTTACGCAAGCAGTATGACACGCTCATGGGTCAGGCTGAGCGGGATCGCCCGACTAATGTTGCGCCACAAACACGAGAGGACTGGTTTGGCTAATGGAAAATGTAACGAAGTTATTCAATCAAGCCACGATTCGGAAAGTAGTAGCGGCTAGAGGAATTGATACAACTAAGTTGCCAACCAAAGAAGAATTGGATCATCAAACAATTGATTGGGCGAATGCGAGCGTAATTGCTAACCGAAAACGGTATTACTATCGCATGTCAGTCTGGTCTGGAGGCGTGCCACTACGATTTAGCTTTAATGATTGGCAGGTTGATAAACAGCCTAATCAAGCTAAAACTAGAGAGCTTGGCAATCAAGCATTTAAGTTAGCTAGGCAATTAGAGACTAACCAGTTCAACGTAGCACTTGCAGGCGGCCCTGGTGTTGGTAAAACATCGTTAGCACTAGCAATCATGTATCAGCTAATGAGTGTAGGCCAAACAGCAATGTTTGTCTCAACAGCTGAGTTGCTACGGCTGGTTAATGAGAAATACGAAGCGCCAGATGTCAGAGAACACTTAAACTATGTTCTAAAGGACATGAAAAAAGTCGACGTGTTGGTGCTAGACGACTTTGGTACTGAAGGTAGTAAGCCGACTGAAAAAGGGTTCTACAAGCCAGTGCACAAAGATTTACGTACGTTGATGTATGACGTTGCCAATGCCAGATGGAACCTTAACATTAACGATGGCAAATTAGCAACGATTATCACTACCAACAATACACGAAGCCAGTTAGAAAACATGTATAGTGGTCAGACAATTGATCGCTTATATACCAAGGATACTAGCTGTCAATTGCTGTTTGACAACATGGAAGGAGTCAGAAGTGTATGAGTTGTGAATTATGTCATGGTAGTAAAGTTGTTCAGCAACCACTTGGGAGTTATGGTTTCACTTTTGGGCCATGCCCGAATTGTACGAATGAGATACACGCTCATTACGAACAAGAGCTTGAAAGGAAGTTAGCCTATGACAAGTAAAAATTGGTTGAAAGAGCTGGAAGTAATTCATAAGCTAGAAGCGAGATATGGCAGCTTGGATAACGTGCCTGAGAGCAAACTAGCTAACTTGCATAAGATGCCTGGAATTAAGGCCGTATCAGGCGATTACACGGAGATTACGCGTACCCAGTATAATGCCATTAAATTAGTCATGAAAGGCAAGCAGGGTAAAAATAGGGTGTCTCGGGAGTTAAAGCACAGTAACAGTTGGATTGATAGACGTATTCGCGCGATTGACGAAAACAAATACTACATTACGGAGGACGAATAAACATGATTGATATGAAAATTGGACAGTATCATCTGACTAGTGACAAATACGAAGTTAAGGTTAACAGGATGTCATTAGACAGTCAGGGCCACCCTGTAACTAGCTATGATGATAAGTCTGGCATCAATCGCCTAGTAGAAGCACCCCTAGCGCATTGTAAGAATGTCGAGGACGCATTGCACTGGCTTCGTGGGTATTTAATCCGGACCGGTAGTGAACGTATTACAACAGTGGATCAGTTAGCCAGAGAGAGTCGTAAAATTGAGCGGCAATTTGACACGTACATTAAAGAGCGTGTACCGGAAGGACTGTGAGTTATGCCTAAACACACTAAGAAGCGTTCAACGATATTTATTTTAGTCACAACCATTGGGAGCTTCTTAGATGGATTTTGGCATGGGGTTGCTTTTATCAGTGTTGTGGCATGGATTGTGATAGCACTGGAACTATCGAGTTCTAACAGATGATAGGAGATGGAGGTAAATAATGACAATAGTTAATAATTCGGACGAACTGAAAAGAGTTTATTGGCCTGATAAGCCTTGTGGGAAAATTATGAACCATAGCAACGTGACCGCTTACGCGTGCCGGACATTGATTGAGTTCGATGCATGGGGCAAACATTGGCATTCACGGAAGTGGTTCATTAATGACGATAATGAGCTGATTTTTAACATTGAACAGAATCTATTTATTAATTTGGGCATGTTCAATGATGGAACCAGTGCCATGCACAATTTGGTGGCATACGATCAGCTCCGGGATCCAGAACCACAACTTAGTTTGTTTTAGGAGATGGCGACGATGATTAAGCTTAGAGCGTGGGACAAAGTTCAGAATAAAATGCTGTTACCTGACAATATCGAATTAATTAATGGCCAAGCCTATTGGGCAGAAGCTAGCACTGATGGCAATGGTAGTTATTCTAATGATGGTAAAGCAGATGGAATTGGCGCGCTGTTTGAGCTTGAACAGTTTACCGGCCTGACAGACGTGAGTGGCAAGGATATCTATGAAGGCGATGTTTTACAGCCAGTCATTTCTTACACTAAGAGGAATATTGGCAAACCTTTTGAAGTTAAGAAAGGCAATTATGTATACGGTAAATGGATTGCTAAGGATGTTTCTAGCAAGGAATTTGGCGTAGATGGGTACTATTTCAGTAATGAAATGCGGCTAATTGGTAATATTCACAATAACCCGGAGCTATTGGAGGATAACGAATGACTGACATCGAATACGCCAAAGCAATTCAAACGAAAGCCACAGTTGCCAATTTGGAAATGAACGCGGCACTGACAATTGAGCAACAGGCACAAATTGGCTAGGACTTCATTGCTGACATTGCGGAGTTGAGTGAAAGGGGAATTGGTAGTGAAACGAACGACGATTAGAAAAGTTGAAGATATTCTACGTGACTATCCCAAGATTGACAAGTATATCGAGAAACGTGAACAGGAATTACGTTATCCAACTGTACCACGTGATGATAATGTCGGAGGTGGCAAGGCGCAATACAAGTATCCGGAAACGGCGTTAAATACGCTCATTACAATTGACGATGATCGGCGCATTAACACATTGAAGCGTCAGCGAGAAGTGATTGATGATTGTTTAGACGGCGTTGGCCGTGATACAGAAGTAATTATAAATGAGCTATATTTTAAGAAACACCAGCAGTACACAATTGACGGATTAATTGCAAATCATATGATAAATGTTAGCCGTCGAAAAGCGTTTGACTTAAAGAAAACTTTTATCAACGATTGCGCTAAGGGGTTTGGATTGTATGAAATATAAAAACGTGCACTAATCGTGCACTTTCGACCCCTATAATCGTGCTAAATTGGTAGTATGCCAAATGTGATTGACGTGCAATTACAGACTGGCAATCGCTGTGGGCTAATTGGTAAGCCACAATGGGATGCAGGTTCGAGGCCTGCCGGTGATATAGTTATACAGCTCAGTAAGTCCAGTTAATCACTGGGCTTTTTTGATACATAAATTTAGGAGTAACCACAATGAATATGGCAAAGATGACTAACACAAAATACGGCTACGTCACGCCGAAAGAAGCGGAGATGGATGCCCACTTAGATAAATGGATGAAGCGTCGTGCTAAGAAGCATGGCGCTTTTAGTTTGGAAAAGAAACGGGGGAAGCAACATGCCAAAGACAAGAAGATGCCGCTATCCTAACTGCCATGCGATGGTCACTTTCCCTGACCACTATTGTCAGCAGCACTATGAGCATGAAGCTGAGTACCTGGCTAGTCGTCAACGTTGGGCACGTAGCAATGACAAACAATATACTCACAAGTACAACACGGTCACACGTAATCGTGATGACACTAAGCGTCAGCAATACAGCTTCTATCGGACAAGGCAATGGTCACATCTAAGGCAACAAGTCCTAGAGCGTGACCATTACTTATGTGCTTACTGCAAAGTGCAAGGCGTTATCACACCTGCTAAGACAGTCGATCACATTGTGCCAATTGAGTTTGATGAAACATTGAAAGCTAACGTTGATAACTTAGCCGTAATCTGTAGGAGCTGCCATCGTGCTAAGACAGACTGGGAACAATCATACTATGGCACTGGTCAAGGCAATGAGCTACAAAGTGTAACACCAATCAATGATGTATCGTCAATCGTTGTATTAATGAATGAGAAATAAAGTTAAATCAATTTATTGGTGTCTGTCGTGCGATTTAAATGGCTTTAGATTTATGAGTGTAATTATACTAAATGATAATTAAAACAGCCCCCGCCCCCTTATACGACGTGATAAGAGCCACACATAACCATCATTTTGTGACGCAAACGTTTTTTTAAAATTTTTAGGTAGGGGGGTCACCAAATAATGAAAGGAGGCAGAGAAAATGAAAAAAGCAGATAAAGACGTCAACAACGGTCAATTAACGCGCACACCGCCAGCTTACTTAGGACGGCAAGCTAAGGTCGTTTGGCGTCGATTAGTGCCTTTTTTAGAGGATAACACCCCAGTTAGACGCATTGATAGCGGACTTGTGGAACAATATGCTTCTCAGTATGAGATTTACCGCAATGCGTATAAACATATCCAGGAAAACGGTGAAGTCCAAGCAATCTATAAAACGTTACAAGATCAGACCGGTAAAAAAATTGGTCGAGACTTCGTGGGATACAAGCGTAATCCTATGACACAAATTTACGATTCAGCGGTTAAAAATCTGACTAAACTAGGCGCTGAATTGGGACTATCTCCTAAGTCACGTAGTGATTTGCTCAAGTTAAACTTAGATGACCACAAAGACGAGCGAAGTATTAGTGATCGTATGAAAGAATTTCTAGGAGACTGATAATGAAGATTGATTTAACACAAACACATGATGTTATTGGAGCCTATCAATCATTAGACTGCTCAGCAATTCGCCAACAATACACTGATTTAGGCACAAAGTATGCCTTTGATGTCCTTGATGAAAAGGTAATTACTGGCTATTTGATCAAGTTAGCGGCTTTTCGCCATATTAGAGACTTGCAACGTCAAGGCAGCGTTGAATTTCCCTTTACTTATTCGGTTAAGAAAGTAGACCAAGTGCTTAAATTTGCTTCCATCTGTCCAAACGTTGATACAGGCGAACCAACCAAGCTTATGCCGTGGCAAGAATTCATTATGGCTATGCTGGTTGGCTGGCGTAATGATGACGGCGGCAAGCGTTTCTCACGAGCAATTGTTTCCGTTGCGCGTGGCCAAGGCAAAACTTATCTGATGGCGATTATCACTGCCTATAGTTTTTTGATTGAGTCATTGGGACTATCTAACCAAGATTACTTAGTATCTTCTATTAATTACAAACAAACTAGTAAAATTCTAGGCTACATTAAGTCAATGCTCGCTAAGATTGCAACGATTGAGCCATTTAAGTCATTGATTGCTGATAGTGGATTAGATACACGGACGCTGTCCTCACAGGCCGATCAAGTCACAATGAGCAAGACTAATAACAAGCTACGTGCGATTAGCCATGAGGCCGGTCAGTACGACTCATTTCACTTTACAACTGCTATTTTTGATGAAATTGGTGAAATTAAGACACGGCAGAAGATTTCTAAAATTGTTTCGGGTCAAGTTAAGGTACGCAATAAACAATTTATTCAAATTTCAACGGCATATCCCGATCCCACTGTTCCGTTCCATGATGATGAGCGCATGATTCAGCAAGCCATGGAACAAGATTATTTACGCGATGCTGATACATATTTGGGACTTATTTGGTCGCAGGACAATCTGGGCGAAACTTATAAGCCCGATATGTGGGTTAAAAGTAATCCCTTACTAGATTTACCGAGCCAACGAGAAGTGTTGCTGAACGGCTTGACAGATAAGCGCGATTCTGACGCTTTGTCGGGCACACTCAACGATTTCCAAAACAAAAATCTAAACCTGTGGCTAGAACAATCGACCGACAGCTTCTTAAAACTGCCTGACGTTGAAAAAGCCATTGTGCCATCATTTAGTTTTGATGATCGCCAAGTCTACATTGGATTTGACTACTCAATGTTTAGCGATAATACCGCTTTGGCATTTGTGTTCCCCTATCAGGATGCTAAGGGCAATCCACGATGGTTTATGTATCAGCATAGCTTTATTCCGTGGCAGAAAGCTGGTTCGATTGAAGCTAAAGAAAAACAAGACGGTATTAATTATCGGGACTTAGCTAAAAAAGGTTTCTGCACGATTAGTAGCCACCCACAAGGTCTGATTAATGACGAGCAAGTCTATCAGTGGCTGCTTAACTTCGTGGATCGTCACCGGTTAGAGGTGGTCTTTTTTGGCTATGATGCTTGGGGAGCTACGCCGGCTATCAAACAGCTGGAACTTAATTCTGGCTGGCCGTTAGAAGCTATTCGTCAACGAACCAGTGAACTGAAAGATCCAACCAAGTTTCTGCAAAAGGTGTTTGTTGAAGGGTCAGTTGACCGGCTTGATGATCGAATTATGGAAAAGGCGCTGCTGAATGCAGAAATCTATGAAGATAAGATTGGAATTCAGGTTGATAAGGCTAAAGCCACACTTAAAATTGATGTGGTTGATGCGCTGATTGATGCCTTGTATCAAGCCATGTATCACTTTGAAGACTTTTCAGATGTGAACAATCCTGATAAGCAAGTGGAACGTATGAACGAAAAACAAGTTCTCGAATGGTTTAATGACCCAGAGTCGGGATTGCTAGGAGATGATATTAATGATTTTTAAACAATTTTTTGCAACTATCTGGCATTACTTTGATGTGCTGTGTTTCATTCTAGGTATGATTGCTGGGGTATATGCAGCCTTTTTATTTGGGCAAGCACAGGGCGTTCTAGCAATTGCTGTCGCTTTGTTTTTAGTTGGCTGGCTTTCGGAAGTCGTAACAGCTGGCCAAAAAGGAGGTGATTAATAATGCCCTTTTTTGAACCACCAACGGCAATAAATAATTCAGTTAGTATTCAAAGCGTGCCAGTAGAAGACGATAATATCGTTAATTTTTTGTCACCAACTGGCAATAATGAGTATGTTAGTGCCAAAGATGCTTTGGAAAATTCAGATATTTATTCAGCAGTTAATCAAATATCTGGAGACTTAGCTACGGTGCAATTAATGGCCAATATGCCACGAGCGCAAGGGATTCTAAACAATCCTAGCACGACAGCTAACGGTCACACATTTTGGCAGTCTATGTATTCACAATTGTTATTGGGTGGTGAATGTTTTGCATATCGCTGGCGTAATCCTAACGGTTTAGATTTGCGCTGGGAATATTTACGACCTAGCCAAGTGCAAACCTACTTATTAGATGATGGCAGTGGTTTAACCTATACAGTTACCTTTGACGAGCCTAATTTGGGCGTTCTTCAATATGTACCACAGTCTGACATGATTCATATTCGCTGGGCTAGTACCGATGGCGGTATGACAGGTAACAGTCCATTAAAAGCATTATCGAGTGAGTTACAAGTCAAGAGTTCGTCTAACAGTTTAACGTTGGCTGCATTAGCGCGTTCAATTAGTGCTCCTGGCGTCCTATCTATTCAGCACGGTGGGCTGCTGAGTGAGAAGATGAAGGCCAGCCGTTCACGTAACTTCATGAAACAGGTGAACAAGTCAAACGGCGGCCCAGTAGTTATTGATCAACTTGAAGATTACAAGCCACTAGAAATGAAAGCCGATGTTACTAAGCTGTTAAGCCAAACAGATTGGACGAGTAAGCAAATTGCTAAAGTTTTCGGCATTCCTGATAGCTATTTAAACGGCCAAGGCGACCAGCAAAGTAATATCGACCAAATCAAAGGCATGTACACCAATGCCCTTAATCGCTATTTACAGGCGATTTTAGCTGAGCTGGATAATAAGCTTAATGCTAAGATTACGGCCAATATACGGACTGCTGTAGACCCATTGGGAGACTCATTCGCAGCTGTCCTATCAGGGCTAGCTAAAGATGGCACAATTGCTAATAATCAAGCAACTTGGTTACTACAGCAGACTGGTTATTTTCCAGATGAAATGCCTGATGCTAAGAATCCAACGACACAACAAGTTGTAATTCAATCGGGAAAAGGAGGTGATAATGATGACAAAGAAAGTGATGATTAAAGGCGATATTGTTGATGATCAAACAGCCAGTTTCTATCAGTTCTTCGGAATGCCAGCAGTATCACCTTCGGGTGTTGCTGACATTTTAAATGATGACGGCGACACTGACGATGACGATGGTGACGATGAAGAACTTGAAGTTGACATTGCTTCCAATGGTGGCGATGTTTTTGCAGCTAGTGAAATTTACACCATGCTAAAGAACTATGCTGGCAATGTAACAGTTAATATTCAAGGCTTAGCCGCTAGTGCGGCAAGCGTGGTTGCTATGGCTGGCGATCACATCAACATTTCACCAACTGCTCAGATTATGATCCATAAGGCTTGGTCACAACCAGCTGGTAATGCTGACGATCTGGAGCATAAAGCCAGTATTTTAAATGGCATTGATCAATCAATTGCCAGTGCTTATCAAGCTAAAACTGGCATGGATCAAGCTGACTTGCTACAGCTAATGGCAAATGAAACATGGTTAACTGCTAGTGATGCCGTTGATAAGGGCTTCGCTGACGAAATTATGTTTGCTAATGATCAACAATTGCAACCGGTGAATGCTATTTCACATATTCCACCTAAATCTGCAGTTAATAAGCTAATGAATCTTATTTACAAGGCGGATAAGGATAAAACTAAACCGTCTAAAGAAGAAAATACTGCTAATAGTCAATCTGCTGAATTACGAAACAGCAAATTGGCTATTTTATTTGGAAAAAATAAAAAGGAGGCCAACTAATGGCTAATATTAACACTATGAATGATGCTTGGATTGCCCAAGGGCAAAAGGTATCAGATTTAAACGACAAGTTAAACGCAGCTGTCCTTGACGACAGCTTTGATCAAGACAAATTTAAAGCAATGAAACAAGATCGCGACAATGCGGTTGCCCGGCGTGATGCTTTACATGAACAATTGGAAGAAGAACGCAAGGCCCAAGAAATTGCCAATATGGATGATAAGGATAAGGCCCCACTTGATGATAATGAAAAAGACATCAAAGCTGAGTTCATTAAGAACTTCCAAGGCATGATTAAAGGTGACCCGAAAGTTATGAACTTGGTAACTTCTTCTACTGACGCAGCTGGAAACGCAATTGGTTTGACTATTCCTCAAGATATTCAAACAGCAATTAATACGTTGGTTCGCCAATATGATTCATTGCAACAGTATGTTAATCGAGAAGCCGTTACAACTCAAACTGGGTCACGAGTTTACGAAAAGTGGACTGACGTGACTCCTTTAGCTGATTTAGATGATGAAACGGCTACCATTGGTGATAATGATGATCCTAAGCTATCCATTATCAAATACACGATCCATCGGTATGCTGGTATTACCACTGCCACTAATTCGTTACTAAAGGATACAGCTGACAACATTTTGGCTTGGCTGTCTCAATGGATTGCTAAGAAGGTTGTAGTTACTCGCAACGCTAAGATTGTTGAAGTAATGAACAAGGCGCCAAAGAAGCCGACTTTAGCTAAGTTTGATGACATCATTACGATGATCAACACGGCCGTTGATCCAGCTATCAAGTCTACTTCATTATTGATGACGAATACGTCCGGCTTAAATGTGCTGTCAGAAGTTAAGGACGCAATGGGCCGTTATTTATTGCAGCCAGACCCAACACAACCCGATCGCTATTTAATTCGTGGAAAGCGCATTGTTGAAGTGGCCGACAAGTGGTTGCCAAACGCTGGTACGACTTCTGCACCAGCTTACCCACTGTATTATGGTGATCTATCACAAGCCGTGACGTTGTTTGATCGGGAAAACATGTCCTTGCTGACGACCAACATTGGTGGCGGTGCTTTTGAAACCGATCAAACTAAGATTCGTGTAATTGATCGGTTTGACGTTGAACCAACGGATACCGAAGCTTTTGTTGCTGGTTCGTTTGCGGCGATTGCTGACCAACCAGCGAACTTTGCAGCAGGTTCTACAACCACACCTGGTAAGTAATAATTAGTAAGGAGGTGGTTAAATGCCAACACTAGATGAACTCAAACTATCGCTACGCCTAGATGGTGATGCCGATGATCAACTTCTGACCGGATATTTAAATACTGCAAAAAGCTATATCACACAAGCAGTTGGGACGGAATCAGACAGCTTTTATGATGATGCCAGTGTGGTTGATTTGTTTAATACAGCTGTGCTGGCATTGGCCTCGGCCTACTATAACTACCGCAGCTCTTTGGTTCCGACCACAGCAATTAGCATTAATCTACCGGTTGATTCGATCATTGGGCAACTGAGAGGGCTCTATGATCTGAAAATGGAGGCGATCACTGATGACCAAAGCAATTAATCCTTCACGAATGACTTTCCGTATCGCTTTTGGCCATGATGCCGATACTGGCGAGATTAACCCGAATACTGGCACGCCAATTCAACAATTTTCAGCAGATTTTAGCTGTTGGGCGGGCCAGTGGTCGTTGAATGTGCAGCAGCAATTAACCATAGCCGGAGCTGGGATCACTAATGCAGTGGTCTTTTTTATTCGCCATAATCCGGCCGTTAACGAGGCGTTGCAAGTTCAGCGTGGATCGGATCTGTACAAGATTGACAGTATAGCGGCGGATGACGGATTACAAAACGAGGGCTTTGACCTAATCACGTGCCATCTGGTGGTGACTAAGCATGGCTAGTCACATTAGCAATGAAACATCTTTTGACCAATTGCTAGACGATCTTGCAGATGGGTTTGGGCGTGAAGAACGGTTTCAAGCCAACAAAGCTGGGGCAAAAAAATTCGCCCAAATTATGAAGCCCAAAGTTCCTTATCGATTTAATTTGCGTAAGGGAGAAACAGCTCATCTGCGCGATTCCCTGATTAATGTGGAACATGCGAATGGGTCGGTCGATGTTGGTTTTACTAAGAAAAGCATGAAGGGTTACGTGGCTAGAATCATCAATGATGGTTGGATTCCGAAGCCACCAGGAGGCCGTGCTAAGCAATCAAATTATGATCCTGTAGCAGGAAAGCATTTTTGGGAAGCAACGCAACGTGAAGCTAAAGGAGAAGTTGGCAAGGCTGTAGCTGATTCGTTAAAAGCAACGATGGATAAGAAGGTGCATATCCAGTGACGTTAGCCAGTGAGATTCGTCAGGTAATTGTTAACTCTATTGAAAAGTTGCCAAACGTTAGTAGTGACCAGATTAATACATTCGGAATTAAAGCCAATGATTGGACGGACGATAAGCCCGTCTTTTTAATTACAGAAATCTCAAACAATGAATCTGGATATGGTGACAATGAGGCTACCTATCTACAGCAGCAAGCTCAGATTCAAATTTACTATCCGAAAGATTATGCCGGTGATATGGGCGACTTAGAAAATCAGTTAAAACAAGTAATGCGTTCAGATCGTTATTACTGTTTTAGCGATAATGGTCATATTTTGACCCCAGATGATGGTCAATTGATGGCAACTTTAAAATTCAATCACAAAAAATAAAGGAGAGATATTTAACATGGCAAAAGCAAAAGACGGCGGGTATGTAGGTGTTTCCTATGCTCGCTTTGCATTATTAGATGCTACGACTGGCAAAGCGTTAACTTCTGGGATTCCAGGTGCTGATGCTAATGGCATTTACAAGGTTACGACGTCTACAGATGGTGGTGTTGCTAGTGCGGCCCTATCCGGGCTGGCACCTTCTGTTACCCGCATTTGGGGGAACAACTCTGTTGCCGATATTTCAGTCGGTAAGGCTCAACCAAGTGTTGCATTGACAATTAACTTCTTGGCTCATGATGTGCTTGCAGCTATTTTAGGACGGGAAGCTGATGGCAAGGGTGGTTACGATCTTGAAGGCCACCCAGTCGATGTAGCGGTAGAAATCGTTTCAGAAACAGTTGCTGGTGGTGGTATTCACTTCGGATTCTACGACGGATACGTCACTGCTGGTGATTTATCACTAGGGACTAACAACGAAAACGAAACACGAGTCAACGACGCACTCACCTTCACGCCATTTGCTAATGACAACAATCACGTTGGCAAAATTTACTACGATGGTGAGACAGGGTTTGATCAAAGTGTTATTGATCAAGAAATTTTTGGTGTAACACCGGCGAGCAGTCCAGCCAAAGGTTAATTCAGTTAGCACGGATTCAAAACATGCAACTGTTAATGCTAATTAACTAAATAGTAGTCGCCTAAGAAAGCTAACAATACCGAATGGGGCGGCTTTTTTATTATGAAAGGAAATATTTATGATTGAATACATTGAATTTTCAGCTCCTGAAATTGGACTAAGCGAAACGAAAAAAATCAAGCCTAGCAATCGTAATATGCGCAAGATTTGGAACTTACAACTCATTCAAGCCAAAGCGTTTTCAAGCGAAGGCAAAGAGCTACAAACGTTTGATGATTTGCAAAAAGAACATGATCAAGCAATCGAATTATTAGATAAGACAGAAGAATTTTTGACAACCACTTTAGGCCTTAACAAAAAGCAACAAGATCGATTGGAAGATTTAACCAATGATGAAATTGGCGAGCTCTCAGGTCGTTTGCAATACGCTTTGTCGGACATTAACCCGAATGCCGAAGATACAGACAAGGAGGACGAACCGGACCCAAAATCAGACGGCGAAAACGCATCCGAGAGTTAGAAAATCAAATTGAAGACTTTGATTACTATGCGCAGCAACTGATGATCAATAAGGGAATGTCCCCTGATGAGTTCGACGATGCTAATTTCCATCGGATGCAAGAAATTCTTCAAGCCCGCGATCCTGACGAACGGCCAGAAGACCCAATGGAAATGCTTAAGAGGTTAGGAATCACTCCAGGAAACATGTAGGAAAGGAGGAGCAACGGTGGAAGAAATTCAGGGATATAAGTTTGGCATCGATCTTGATGACGGCGGTATGACACGCTCCCTAAAGGAGATACGCAACGAAGCCAAGCTATTAAAGACGGCTATGAAGTCTAACTTTACTGAAATAAAGTCAGGCGGTGATGCCATGAAGGCTTATGCCGGCAAAGTGGCTGATGCGAAACGGGCCATCTCCGGTCAAGAGGCAGTTATTAAAAAACTGCGAGAGCAACAAAAGGGCCTAGATATGGACACCGAAAAGGGACGTTCAGCCTATGTGCGCTATGAGAATCAGATTAAGCGAGCAAAAACTGAGATTAGCAATTTGTTGGCGCAACAGGAACGCGCTAAGAAGTCTGCTGAACTTTTTAAATCTGGTGTTCTTGACGTTCAGCGTAGTACCCAATTGGCAACGCAAGCCAGCAAAGCATTTGTAGAACGACTACAGGCCGAAGGGCGTACGGCTGACGCAGTTACCGCTAAGCATAAGGGACTACAAGAATCTTATTCTGGCATGAACAAACAGCTGGCTATCGAAAAGCAGCGGCTTAATCAGGTGGCGGAAGCTAGCGGAAAAAGCTCTGATGAGTACCGCAAACAGTCCATTCGGGTCAATGAACTAGGCACTAAGCTGGCTCACACTAAGACGGAGCTAGCCGATGTTCGGCGCCAAGATAACGCACTTCATCCGACAGGAATTAACCGGTTGATTGCTGCTACTGATCGTGCTAACCATAAGACAGAAAAAGCTGACCATTTGTTTGGCAAGATATTCGGAGCACACTTATTGGCTAGTGGCGTCATCAACGCATGGCAATCATTGACTAATCATATTAGTGATGCCGTTAAAGCGGGTGCTGATTACGAAAAAGAACAGCAAAAAATGCAGGCCACTTGGCTAACCTTGACGGGGACAGCAAAAAAATCTGATTCGATGGTTAAAACAATCAATGAATTGTCAGTCAAGACAGGTCAGGCCGTGGACGTTGTTAATGAGTTAGAACAAGGGTTCTATCATTTGCATTCCAGCAAAAAAGAATCTGATGAGCTAACTAAATCGATGTTAAACATGTCTGATGCCGTTGGATTGAACAGTCAGCAAATTCAAGCAGTTACACAAGACATGGTCAACGGTTTATCCCGTGGTAAGGCTAATGCCGGCATGCTTAACCAAATTAGCCAATATTTCCCGATGTTCCGGGAACAATTGGCAAAGTATGAAACACAAGTTCATCACGGAAAGAAAGTCACTGTAGCAGATTTAGCTGCCATGGCAAAGTCCGGTCAAATTTCAGCTAATGATATTGAAAAAACATTCAATCAACTAGGATCTGGTAAATATGACAAGGCCGCTGACAATATGCTGCAAACGATGGTGGGCATGGAACGAACTATCAAAGCACGTGTGCCCGCGTTATTAGGTGATATGGAGAAGCCAATTATGACGGCCAAGAATCCGTTATATGCGGCGGTGGCTAAATGGGTTTCTGATCCGCGAACGGACAAAGAATTCACTAAAGTGGGTCGATCTGCTAGCCAAGGAATCAACACGATTACAAAGGCATTTGCACAAGCGTTCGGTATTAAATCAGCCCCGCAAGCTATGAATCGTGCGATGAACTCATTGGCTAAGGGAGTTACTGATGCCTCAAAGTCAATTGCCAGAAATGCTCCTGAAATCAAAGATTTATTGGTAACTCTTAAGAGTTTAGGCGGAATTGGTTTTAAGACGCTGATTGATTCGTTAAAAATTGCTAATTTCCTATTGAAGCCATTTGTTAAGCTGATCGGTGGTAATGCCGACACGTTCGCTAAATTTGCTGCAACTTGGTTTGTTGCTAGTAAGGGGCTTAAGGCTTTCAACAAAGGGCTGAGGACCGTTCAAGGCTTTAAGGATATTTTCGGAAAAGCTGCTGAAATATTTGGCTTGAAAAAGGAAAAAGCGGCTATTGATGAAGAAACAGCCGCACTTAATCGTAATAGTCGAGCCCGCCAAGAAAATGCTGATACAAGCATTGGCGGAAGCACTGGCAGTGGTAAAGTGTCCAAAGCAGAGAACGCTATTGAAGACGTGACAGAATCAGCAGGCGGAGGCGTTGGCAAGGAAGCAAAAGAGCTTACTCGTGTTGAAAAATATGGCTCAAAGACTAAGGGCCTTAGTCGCTTAACTTCTAAACTACATGGATTCGGTGAGCTTGGTAACGTTACTAAAGCCGGTAAATTACTTGCTGGATCAGTTGGCTTATTTGATGTTTTAAATGCTGGAACCGATTTAATTGGCACTACTAAGAAAACTGCTGGTTCACATGTTGGTGCAGCTGGCGGATCACTTGGTGGCACGGCTGCTGGTGCAGCTATTGGGACGATGATTGCTCCCGGAATTGGTACGGCCATTGGTGCTGGACTTGGTGGTCTTGCTGGTGAAGGAATCGGTCGCAAGTTAGGTAAAGCCATTCAAAAAGGGTTATCATTCCAGAAAATCCATGTTCCTAAGCTATCTGATGGTTCTGCTTTTGACAAACTAACTAAGACTGCAAAAAGTCATTACAAAGGATTAGTTGACCAAGATACCAAGAATCTTAAGCTGCTGTATAAGAATGGCGACATTACAAAATCCGAATATCAGAAGCGTCTTGCTATCATTCAAAAAAGTGAGTCCAAAATGACTCGCTTATCTTCCATGTCTGAAAAAGATCGTAATGCCATTTCAAAGTATTATGCACAGTCACGTCAATCACTTACCGAAAAGTGGAATCGTAAGATCCTGGCTGACCAGAAAAAGTATGGCAAAAACTCTAAGGAAGTTGCCAAAGACGAAGTAGCGAAAAAGAAAGCTTTGCAAAAACAGGAACTTAAATTTGCCACATCGGTAACTGCTAAGGAAGCACGGCTTCATACGACACTTGATGGAAAAATTAAGCTTTCTGCTAATAAGCAAGAGTCAATCATTAAAAAGCTGACCAAAGAAAAAGGCAAGCTGTCTAAAAAGCAACTAGAACAGGCCTTGATTGATTCTAATAAGGAGCGCAAAACCGTTTCTGCTAACGCCAACAAGCAGTATAAAACTTCTGTTCGGGCTGCTTATAAGAAGTATTATGAAACCGTTAAGGCTGCCAAAGATGAATATAAGGGTAATTCTAGCTACGCTAAGAAACAACGGGCGGCAATTGAGAAACATGCACACGCTCAACGTGACCATGCCATTGCAGCTGCGGAGAAGCAACGCCACGGTACCGTTAAAAAAGCTGATGATCAGTATAATAAAACGGTTGATTATGCGCATAAGCAAAATAAAGGTGTTACTAAGCAGTCGGCCAATCAATATCAAAATACCAAAAAAAATAATAGAAAAACGAAAGACAATTATTATTCAACTTGGCATGGTATCTGGAAGACCGTTGGCAACTGGGTTGGGAAGCTAATTGGTGGGCTAAACAAGGGTGCTGTTAAAGGGCAGAACCAAGTGTTCAAACAATATGGCGGTACTAATACGTTAGCTCCAATTACAGCTTCATACTATGCAACTGGTACGGGTTTATTGGGTGGCCTACGCCGTGCAATCACGAAGCCTACGCTAGCTGTTCTCAATGATGGGCATGACTCACCAGAAACAGGTAACCAGGAAGCTGTTTTGCACCCAGATGGGGGCGCGGAACTAATTCACGGGAGTAACACCATGAAGGTTCTAGAACCCGGTGCAGAAGTTCTTAACGCGTCTGAAACTAAGCTGATGAGCCAGCTGGGATTAATGCACTTTGCGTCCGGTACGGGATTCCTCAGCGGTCTGTTTAAGTCAGTAGGTAAGGTTGGCAGCTTCTTTAAAAATGCGTTTGGTTCCTTGAAAGACAAACTAAAAGCCATTACAGGTTTTACCAGTAATGCTACTAAGAGTTTCAATTCAACCTTTAACCCAGACTTTAGCGGTCTAAAAGGTGGTGTTGCAAAGGGATATGCGCACATTGCCAATCATAAGATCAAGAATCAAGGCCAGAAATGGTGGTCAGCGGCGTGGAATGTGATTAACGGTGCAGCTAATGCTAGTGGCGGAGATGCTACAGGCCTTTTAGCTGCTGTTGAAAAATATGGTAAAGGGCATCGATACGTATTGGGTGCTGCTGGGCCAGACAGTTTCGACTGTTCCGGGCTAGTTATGTATGCCTTAAAACATGCTTTTGGGATTAATTACCCACATTTCTCTGGGGCACAATATGACAAATCTCACCCAATTAGCCGTGAAAGTGCACAATCTGGTGACTTAGTATTTTGGGGACCAGGCAAACACGTTGGCGTATATGCTGGTGCAAACAAGTATTACTCTGCTTTTAGTCCATCGGCACATCCAAACATTGGCATGTATTCTATATCTGGTTCTGTTCCAGGATATTCACCAATGTTTGCCAGCGTTAAAGGGCTTTCCAGAAAAGGGAATGGCCCCAAAAACGAAAAGCAATCCAAAGGGTTACTAGGATTCGCGCAGAAACAGCTAAAGTCATCTGGAGTTCTCAAGTGGGTAAAAAAGTTTTTAGAACCACTAGCAGATGCTGCATCAGGATCTGCAGCTGGTGATAGCCCGGCTCCTAAAGGCAGTCATAAGCATTGGCTGGAACAAGCTGGGATTCCTAAATCTTGGTTTAATTCAATTTCGGAAATTATCGATGCTGAATCTGGGTGGCGAGTGAATGCTTCCAATGGGCAGTACCAAGGTATCCCACAAACAACTGTAGCAAATTTGCGAGCTGCTGGATCCGATTGGAGAACTAACCCGATCACACAACTGAAAGCCATGAAGAAATATATCTCTGGCAGATATGGTAATGCTAATAAAGCATTAGCGTTCAGACGTGTTCATAATTGGTATGCCAACGGCGGATTAAGCCAAAAAGAAAAGTTGGCCCATATTTCCGAGGGAAACATGCCGGAGATGGTCATTCCACTGTCTAAGCTAAAGTCTTCAAGAGGCTACGAGCTTCTAGGTAAAACGGCGGCTATTATGGCTAAGCGAGATCACTTAGAGGTTCAATCCAGTAACGACAACAAAAGCTCAGATAAGTTGATGGACAAGTTAGATCAAGTCATTGGACTTATGCAAAGCTTGCTTGTTGGTCAACAGAACCCAACACCGGCTGTTGTATCTGCTAACGATATATACAGTGGGTATAACCAAGTAAAAACGAAAAAGAGTCTAAGCAAAAATCTAGGAAGGGGATATGTAAATGGTATTCAGTAGAACAGCCATGGTAGATACATTTGATTATGCATTTTCTGAAGATGGTTCGGATGGGTTTAATAGTTTCAAAGACTTAGAAATTCTTGTTAACCATGTTTCGAAGCCGATTGCTCCCACCATCACTGAATCCTTCCAAGACGTCCCTGGGCGATATGGGGGCGTTTTTTTAGGCAATTCCTACGGCGAGAAGCAGATAGATATTCCTATTACAATCATGGCTAGCAGCCGTGATGAGTACAACCGTAAGATGGACAACCTATCTAAAGCCCTCATTAATACGCATGATGATGCTGATACTCAGTACCCGTTACGGTTTAATGACCAGCCAGAGGTAGTTTATTATGGTCACTTTACCGCCATTCCTACCCCCACTTTTATTAATGAAGGGGTTCAGGATTGTACCACTACACTAACGTTCATGCTGGCTGACCCACGGGGGTTCTTGCCTCAACGGGATATTAAGATCACCAGTAATGATCAGATTATTTCACCAGCTGGTAATACCACTGTTCAACCAGTTATTCACATTATCCCCAAGACTGATCTGTACTATTTTGGTTACACCTTGGGAGACCAATATGTAGCAGTTGGTTACCATGTTGACGATGGCTCAACGGTTACTGATGCTAACGGTCATGTCACTAGCTTAACGCCTCACCAAGAATTACAAGTACACGATCCTTGCAACTCAATGAGTACGTGGTTTCAAGCTGGTCAAGATACCCAAGAAATTAAGGTATATCGTGGGGAAAACGATGGTAAAGCAACGGCTACAGCCTCAGCACTAATGGTTGTCAAGGATAATAAAGGCCATTACAACTGGGGTTCTACTGGTAAGCACAAGGACTTCTACGGCCCAGTTATTATCCACCAAGGTATTCCCAAGATTAGCAATTATTGGAAAGTGTCGATGCGGTTCCACCATATCAAACGGATGAAAAATGAACGGGCCATGGGTAAGGTTGAAGGTTATCTGCTGGATTCTAATGGCAATGTATGTGGACGAATGGGTATTACTGATTATGCAGAAGGACGTTACCCTCGTGGTTACATTCAATTGGGGAGTTCCTTCAATGCAACAGATGATAAAGGCAATTACCTCACCCTTTTGTACAACGAGGGTGGCCGTAAGAATAATGGTCAGAATAATCATGATGTAAAGGTCCATTTAACTAAGACCGTTAAAGTTAAGACTACTTCCAAGGTTAAAGCCAAAGCTAAGTCAGCCAGAATGTATCAAGCCACCATTCAGCGGGAAGCCTTCAAGACCGCAGCTAAGAAGAAAACTTCTAAGAAAAAGAAAAAGAAGGCAACTAAGAAGGTTACCAAGAAGAAGTCCGGTGGTAAGAGCAAGTCTACCAAGGTTTCTAAGCCAAAAGTTAGTACTAAGTCCAAAACTATTAAGACTTATGTCATGGAGACCACGTACATGAACTCTGACGCTTATTCTAACTTTTTCGGTGAGTTCTCATTGGAACGCCAAAAGAAGACCATTGACGGCAAGGTGTATGACAACTGGGTGGCTGAGATTAACGAATGGGACCCTCTCCACGGAGTAGCTTATAGTCCAAACAATACTAACCGGGTCCACATTCACACGGAGAAATTAGACAAGTCGGGAAAGTTTGGATTTGCCTTGGCTAATGTTGCCGCAACATTCATGAAGCATGATATTAAGGAAGATTTAGTCAGTCCAAAAGTTGGATATTATTCTGACTTTGAAACGCTGACCGACCTCAAAATATACACCTCTGATGGTAGCGATGATCCTGACGATATTCCTCATGTAATTGCTCATGCTGGTGAAGAAATCATCATTGATTCCGCTGATAACACGGTTACCGTTGCTGGTAGAAGTGTTGATAAGTATGTCTCATGGCTGTCTACCTTCCCGTCAATTGAAGGCGATGTCAGCCAAGAGATGCACTTCACTCCTGATCCAGCAAACTCAGATATAACTTTGGAGTACAAGCCAGCGGTTAAATAGAAAGGAGCTAAGACGTGTGTACGTCATTCTTGATAAGAACCTCAAACGAGTCGCCACCTTAGATACGGCGACTGATACAAATATCTTCTGGGGTGAGACTATTCAGCAACAACTTGCCGATGATAATTCTTCAAACGATAGCATTTCTGAAGCCAGTCTAGCTAATACATCTGACCCCAACGCTAACAGCAAGTCATGGAATGATACCTTTACCGGTCTCACCATGGTAGCAGATAGTCCAGCGGCTCAATACCTGAGAGTAGGTAATCACTTAGCGGCTTACGACCAAGCCAATGACCGATGGCGAGTGTACCGAATATATACCGTTGATGAGACGATGGATACCACCTCTGGAACTAATCTTATCTCAGCTGATGCCATTAACCTCTTAATCTGGAGATTAGGGAAGACAATTCCCACTAAGAAAGAGATTAAAGAGTGTACCATACCAGCGGCTATGGATTGGATTATTGCTGGTACCGGGATAACACTGGTGGATAATGCAACATCAGGGCTACTCTCAGATTTTTCCATTGATGGGGAGAGTTCTTCTCAAACTTTGCTTCAAACAATCCTGACGACCTACGATTGTGAGGCTGATGGGTACGTGAAATTAGATAGTTCTGGAATTGTGACAGATACCATTCTGGAGTTATCCGACCAACGGGGACAGAATACCGGTAGACGTATCACTTACGGCGACAATATGCTTAGTATTAAGCGTGAAACAGTTGATACTACCTTGATTACCAAACTGTACGTCTATGGTTCCGGTGGTGCTTCAATTAGTACCTCTAAAGGTAATGGTGGTCGTAACTTTGTCACCGATGCCTCTGCTAATAGCCTGTATAACAATGATGCCAACACTTGGCTAGAAGGAAGCATTACCAGTTCTACGGTCAGTGAACCCGATGCCTTACTATCACTGGGATTGAAGACGTTACGACTGTATAACCACCCGCGGGTCAATTATTCCGTTGATGTAACGTCAGATTTTGATGCCCAATTAGGCGATACCATTAAGGTAATCGACCTGACTATGTCCCCAGTATTAACCCTTCAAGCTAGAGTAATTCAACGGACAACTAGTGAGAGTGACCCAACTCAGAATAAGGTAGTCATTGGGGAATTTTCAACGGTTACAGTTGTTACTCCCAATTTCATCAAGAATATGGAACAGAGATGGAATGACCACGTAAAAAAGCTGTTTGAAGACGCCAAGAAGAACCAAAATGCTGCTAGTATCAGCCTAATTACCCCACTGGGGCAATCATGGACGAATACTGATACCAGTAAAAGGGTAATTGCCCGATTGTTCATTGAAGGCGAGAATGTTACCTCCTTCTTATCAGCGGCGGCTTTCAACTGGGAATATATCCAACAAGACGGTACCCATAATTTGAATTGGGAGAGTCAGCACTCAAAAGATGGCTATGAAGTCACCATTACCCCACCATTTGTCGGATCATTAGTGGTATCAATTGATGACGCCTTCGTGAAGGATGAGTCTGAGATGTGGATAGACACTGGAGCCAATGCTGATGGTACCTTCAAGAAGTTGTGGGAGACTACCGATGGTAACCCTGATGAGTTTGGCAACAATCACGTTGGGGCGCTTCAATTCTCGTACGTTATGAGTAATGGTGAGATACTTGCCAGCTATTCATACAAGGGAAAGCAGAATCAGTCCAATTTAAGTGATTGCCAATATCTACACTGGAGTGCTAATGGTGTACTAATTGATTCCATGATTGTACAAGGTGGGCAACATGGCTCTTCCTTTGGCTATGATGAAGCAAACAACCTTATCTACTCTCAGGTTAAGGATTTAAGTGGTGGCAAGAATTGGCTGGCAACCTTCCCATACACCCCGCATGCTGTAATTAATAGCGATTCCAGCACCGTAACTAAGTGGTGTGAGATTGAGACTTATGTCCGGCCTAACGTTGATTTAACCAACGGATTATGGATTGGAAGTCAGATGGACGGGACCGTAGAAGTATGTAATATCTCCGACTTGAAAGCTGACAATTACTCCCCGATTATTCGCTTCAAATTGCAGGACTTCGGCTGGTACCCTGTACCAAGTGGGGTCACCAATAATGGAAAATATAATACGATTCAGTCTAACTCAATTGCATACCCATACGCCTTCTTTACCGCTGGGGACGTAAATAATAAGGATGACCGACTAGTAATGTGTATCAATCTCATTACCCAGTCAGTCATTTTTAATTACCAAATTGAACCCAGTCAGGATATCCAGCTATCTGTACCAATTGAGTATGGTGGCCACTTTGAACCAGAAGGGGTATACCCGGACTTAGCTCATAACCAGCTAATAATTGGATTCAACGTCAGCGAGTACCGAGACGCGGCTCATAACGTCATGATTAGTCACTCTGGCCTATGGTCAATTCCAATTGGTATCCGTGATGATAGCAAGGACTTATCCGTCACTTACCCCGCAGAAGATGAGGGTGAAAACACCGAGGTAGAAGAACCAGTGGTAATCCCTGATGATACTGACGACTCAGATAGTGCCAGTGATGACGATTCTGATTTTAATATTGATAATGGTTCAACGTATCAGGAGGTGGTTGAAGGATGATTATTGCAACGGGTTCAGTTGATATTAACGAAGCAACTAAGTTAGCTCAAGAAGCTTCAAATAGTACCGATGACTTAGCCGATAAGATTAAAAACATCAAGACTTCTCTTGATGGAACAATTATCGAATCAACCAACACCCCATTCGATGATGGTAAAGAACATAACGATGGCGATATGTGGCTGGTAATGAGTGGCGATGTCGCAACTAGTATGTATATCTATTCTGGTGGAAGCTGGACGCTGAAAAAGTGGGACGTAAATAGCTTGTCGGTTGAAAATCTGTCAGCATTATCTGCCAACTTAGGTAACGTTCAAGCTGGGAATATTAATGGAGTCAATATCTCCGGGAGTACCATTAATGGTGGCACAATAACCGGTAGTGCTATTTACCAAGACTTCACCTCAACTAATGGTGTCCATTTTCAGCTAGGGGCAGATTACAATGGGTTTCACTATAAGGCCAACGGTAATAATTCATTCGATATGCGAATGGATAGTGATGGATTTAATATTCGAGAAAATGGGGGCGAATTCTTCATGACTTCAACTGGTGGAGTGGCTGCCACCAAGGGCGTATCGGGTAACGGCCTCAATATTGACGGTCACACAATATCGTGTGCAGACAATGGTGAACTTTACTTTGAAAATAATGCAGGTGGGGGAAACATGGCTAATATCCATGCCGCTTATGTTTATTCCAACGGTACCAAGCTGAAGTCCGCCTTATCCGCTAAGCGAGATGTGACAGATTATTCACCAGATGAAGCCTTATCTGCTGTCATGAATACCGATGTTAAAAAGTGGAAGTATAAGGATTCCGATAACTCAGCAGATTCCCAGCATATTGGACCGATTATTGATGACGTTAATTCAATTGGTAAAAAGTCTGCAAGTATTTCAAACGATATGATTAGCACGGATGATAAGGGTAATTACTATCTTAACGAGTCCAATACTATTTCAATTCTGCTGGCAGCTTTAAAGAAGTCCAACCAGCGGATAGATGGACTCAGCTACCGGATCACTCAATTAGAAAGGAAGAACGCTCAATGATTACAAGTTTAGATGTCAAGCAAAACTCGGATAACACGACTCACGTTGTCTACACGGTCGTTTTCAGTGGTACCAATCACCAAGCCTATGGTAACTTTGATGCAACGTCTGAGGAAGCTTCTACAGCCTTCTCTGGGTCAACCAAAAAAGATATGTGGGCTGGATTTAAGCGACTGGTCTTAACCCGGTTGAAAACTGAAGCTACGAATGCCCTAGGAGGCGGTGCAAGTGAGTAAAGAACTGTACTTCACTGACGGTAACAATGAAGTAAAATACCTCGATACCACAGCCAGTTTTAACTTGGCAATTACCCAAGATGGATCAGCATTCGACCTAACTAATGCCACGGCCATTGATGTTAAGGTTGCCAACGATACCGGATATGTATTCGATAAGCCGATTGATATGGCTACAATTAAGCAACCATTGGCTGGATTGATTACTATGCCAGTGGATGCCGAAGTGATGAATGCCTTAGTACCCGATGATTATACAATTGAAGTTTGGGTGACCTTATCCAGCCTGATTACCCCGGGTAGTCAAGAAGGATTAACTGATGGTGCAACCAGCGATACCACTACCTCATCAACTGCTACGACTACGTACAACGCCATCTTTCCGAGCGATGATCCACAAGGATTCACCATTACTGAAAATGTTATGAGTGACTCTGGTGATGTTATCCCAGTTATGAGTCTGGATGAGTTTCAGCAGGAGTTCGACCAGCTTAAGACTGACTTAACTAATCAGGTTTCCACATTGCAAGGCCCAAAAGGTGATACCGGACAAGGACTAGAGATTAAAGACAAGGTTGACACTACTTCCCAGCTTCCAGCAACGGCTAGTGAAGGTGATGGTTACTTAGTTGGTGAGGAATTATATGTTTGGACTAATGGTGCATGGAAAGATTGCGGATCATTACAAGGGCCTCAAGGTATTCAAGGAATTCAAGGTCCAAAAGGTGATAAAGGTGATACGGGCGCAACTGGTCCTCAAGGTCAACAAGGTATCCAAGGTCCCAAAGGTGACACTGGAGCAACCGGCCCGCAAGGGTCAAAGGGTGATAAAGGCGATACTGGTGCTACTGGACCAATTGGTCCACAAGGTCCTGTTGGTTCTGGGTTAGTTGTTAAGGGTACGGTCAATAATGCTTCACAACTTCCAACGACTGGTAATCAAGAAGGATATTGTTATTTTGTTGGTACAGATTTGTATGTTTGGGATGCTGGTGCATGGAAAAATTGCGGAAACGTAAGCCCAGACTTAAAAAACTACGTTACTGTTACTGATTTAAATAACGGATTGAGTACAAAAGTTACTGATAACAAAAATGGAACTGAACAACTTAATGGGGTTCAGGTACAGCCGTTCAATAAGTTATCAGATACTATTGGTGGACGAAACCTGCTAATAGGGACATCAGACTTTACAGGTTGGACTCTGAGCGGTAATACAACACAAGGTACTACCGATGGATTAACCTATGCTCATCTATTTACTAGTGCATCGGCAGTAGCTCCTGGGTTCATTTTAGTGGAATCTACAACTTATACTGTTTCTTTTGATGCCTTAGGGCAAAGTGCTGGAACAGCTCCAATATATATTGGATATTCTAAAGGTAGTGACGGAAACATAATAGCTAGTGATTATGTAAACGCCACATTAAATGCATTAGATGGTGCTTCTGTAAAAGTGAGTCTAACTTTCACAACACCGTCATCTTTCGCCAAAACTAACTTTAATATTGGATGTGGTCATTCATATTCCACGGATGGCTCAGTTTATATTAGACATGTCAAGCTTGAAAAAGGTTCAATAGCAACCGATTGGACACCAGCTCCAGAAGATAAAGTTAATGTTTCAGATATGCGTAAACCAGCCAGTGATTTAGCGGGAATTGAAGAGGTTAACGCCAAACAAGATAAAATTGGTTACACACCTGCTGATGATAGTAAAGTTTCCCACCTATCTGGCACAAATAACTTTGATACCGTTCCAACTGTCAATAATAATCCGTTATTACTAGCAAGCAGTTTGCCATCTGACCTAGCACGTACAGGTTCAGACCAAGAGTTTACGGGTAAGAATACCTTTGATACAGCGCCAATTGACAAGACAACTGGTAACCCATATATCACTAAAGACGGTGTACCAGCAGTTTCACCAACACTTGCAGATACAACTAAGGATGCCAATTTTACAGGAAAACTTCAAAAGTCTGGAATTGACGTGGCAACCACAACGGATGTTACAAATGCTGTCAGCACTGCTGTAAGTAATTCTTCTAAGTATATTGAAGCTTCAAAAAATGATGAAGCAAGCGCAATATCTGAGTCACAATCAAGTAATCTAGGAAACATTTATTATTGGACAAAAGGTTAATTAAGGAGGTGATTACATTTGGGGTTAGCAATTAATGGTAAGAAGATTATTGGATTGGTACTTAATGGTAAAAATATTCTTGGAGAAGCTAAAAATGGTAAAGTAATCTGGAGATTTATTGATAGTAAGCCTTGGAAGTTTACTGCAGACAATAGTGTGAACTCAGTAGCAGTAGATTCCAGTGGTAATGTATACGCTGGTACTGCTGGTCATTCTGTGTACAAACTAAATACTAGTGGAAAGCAAGTGTGGCAGTTTACTGCAGACAATTGGGTGGACTCAGTAGCAGTAGATTCCAGTGGTAATGTATACGCTGGTACTTATGGTAATTCTGTGTACAAGTTAGATGCTAGTGGAAAGCAAGTGTGGCAGTTTACTGCAGACAATTGGGTGGACTCAGTAGCAGTAGATTCCAGTGGTAATGTATACGCTGGTACTAGTAGTAGTTCTGTGTACAAGCTAGATGCTAGTGGAAAGCAAGTGTGGCAGTTTACTGCGGACCGTGATGTGCGTTCAGTAGCAGTAGATTCCAGTGGTAATGTATACGCTGGTACTAGTAGTAGTTCTGTATACAAGCTAGATGCTAGTGGAAATAAAGTATGGCAGTTTACTGCGGACCGTGATGTGCGTTCAGTAGCAGTAGATTCCAGTGGTAATGTATACGCTGGTACCGATGGTAATTCTGTATACAAGCTAGATGCTAGTGGAAATAAAGTATGGCAGTTTACTGCAGATAGTATTGCGTACTCAGTAGCAGTAGATTCCAGTGGTAATGTATACGCTGGTACTTATGGTTATTCTGTGTACAAGTTAGATGCTAGTGGAAATAAAGTGTGGCAGTTTACTGCAGATATTTATGTGGACTCAGTAGCAGTAGATTCCAGTGGTAATGTATACGCTGGTACTAGTAGTAGTTCTGTGTACAAGATAACACCAGATGGTTCTAATACAGCAACATAAAACCCAGCATTAGTAAGCATTTCAAAAGTTTAATAAGGAAACGGAGTTAGTTTAGAAAGGACGATTAGATGTTTATTTATATCACGTATGATAAAGACGGTTTCATTACAGCTTACCAAAATACTGAAGCAGACGGGTTTACCAAGGTGTTCATCTTAGATTCGTGGATTACCCAGTTTTCCCAGCATTCCGACAAATTCCGATATGACACTGATAAAAATGTGGTACTCAATCCGGGTAACTTGCCAGACATATCCCTTGATGAATTGAATACCAAGTATTCCAGCGTGTTGGAAACTAGTCAGCAAGCGGTACAGTCGGCAACGGATTTAGCACAACAGCAAACGGTATCCGCAACGAGTATCAACCAGTTACAAACTGGTATCAACCAGTTACAGAAGTCAGTCACAGAACTTGCACTCAGTCAATCAGCAAAGGGGACGAAATAATATGGTTCAAATTTATACGTGGGCATATCAAGATTGGAAAACAATCACCAAGGAAACGTTGGCAACGATCGTTGGATTACCAGATGGGATTACTGCTGACGATTACAAGGCTATCACCGGCGAAGCATATGTAGCACCAACAACTCAAGCAACGACAACTAGCAATCAATAGCCAGTTAGTCAGTGCTTTTAATTTGTCAAAAATTAGGAGATGATCCTTTAATGAGAAAACTATATCTTGGCTATGGCGATAGTCAGTTTAAATTTTCCGATACCACAACTGAAATACATCTGAACGCGTTTGATGATGGTAGCGCAGCAGATTTAACAGCAGATGCAAAGGTCAAAATCAAAAACGACTCCGGATATTTGCTGGGGATAAGTGCCGGTATCACGGACAACCATGCCGTTATCACTAGTGGCCAATTGGCTCAATTGCCAGTAGGCAGCTATCTAATTGAATTGTGGGACACCGTAGACGGTGGCACTGCCATCTATCCTAGTGATGGATTTTTGGCACTTCAAATCAACGAGAACGTCGCTGGTCTTTCTGGGGGGCTCGTCAGCAGCATTACAGTTGATGACTTTATTCAGCAGTTCAGCAGCCTCAGCCAACAACTCAAACAGGAAGTTACAGATGCTGTATCTAATGGATTAAAAGGTGATACGGGAGCAACAGGTGCTAAAGGTGACACTGATGCACAAGGAATTCAAGGGATTCAGGGTGAGCGTGGTGAACAAGGTGAAACCGGCCCGCAAGGCATTCAGGGCATAGCTGGTAATGACTTTTCAATTGCAGAAACATTTCCTAGCGCTGCATCAATGAGCGGTGATGGGCTGAACACTGGTGATTTTGTTATCATTTCATCAACAGTAGATGACCCAGATAACGCTAAACTGTATCTGTGGAACGGCACGGCATTCACTTTCGTGACCGACATGTCCGGAGCTACCGGTGTCAAAGGCGATACTGGCGCACAGGGTATCCAAGGAGAACAAGGGTTACAAGGAGAACAAGGCACACAAGGTATTCAAGGAACGAAAGGTGATACTGGTGCAACGGGTCCGCAAGGTCCAAAGGGCGATACTGGCGAAACGGGTGCTACTGGACCACAAGGTGCAAGCGGTAAAGACGCTGTAATCAACATCATCTCGCAAGCTGATTATGATAAATTGACTGACAAGTCCGGCGTCTACTTTATTGAGGGGTGAGCGAATGACAACAATCAATGGTAGAGCGTGTGTTGTTGATGGCGTGCCTGTCGACAAGGTGTTCAGCGATGGCAGGCAAGTATATGGCAGAAACTTTATTAGGGGTTCATACGGCTCTTCATGGGATTTTACTAGTATTGGGAATGCTACAATTCAGAAAGTCACAATGGATAGCGGTGAAGTGGCGCTACATGTCATTGGCCTTGACACCTGGTCAGGATTTTATGCCTGGTTTAATCTTCAAACAGGTGGAAGTTATACTGCCTCGGTCGAGGCTAAAGGTACAGGTAAAGTAAATTTTCTAGGATGGGACGGCATTTCCACAGACAGTATGACTCCAACTAGTAATTGGCAACGCGTTTCAAGAACGTGCTCATTTGACGATAAAGAACATCCTTTTATTTTTTACGGAACAATGGACGTATATGTTAGGTTCCTGAAAGTGGAGAAAGGCACAATTTCAACTCCTTGGTCACCAGCACCAGAAGACATACTAAATTAGGAGGTAGACAATTGAATAAGCACAAATTAAAGGCACTCATCTTAATGGTGGGCGCCATTTTTATGGCCTTTTTAATGTTCAACATTACCAGTCAGGCTGCCCGTATGGATATGGTCGATGTTTCGAATAACAACGGCTATATGTCTACAGCCGAATACACGTCAATGCGTAATGAATTTGGGGTTAAGACTGTTACGGTCAAGATTAGTGAAGGCGGTACGTATAAGGATCCGTATGCTGCAAGTAACATTGCAAATGTCCAAGCAGCTGGAATGTATATCAATGGTTACCACTTTGCACGCTATGCCACTAAGGCACAAGCAATCGCCGAAGCTGATTTTGCCGGTCAAACAGCTAAATCGGCAGGGCTACCAGTTGGCGCGGTATTAGCGACCGACGTTGAAGCTGAAGAACAGAATAACCAATCCAAAGCGACCAACGATGTCAATAACAAAGCTTTCATGGAAGAAATTCAGAAGTTTGGTTATCGGGCCGACATTTACACGTCAGGATCATGGGCTAACAACAAGATGACCATCAAGGGCAAAACAGGCTGGATTGCTGCTTATCCGTATGTGGTTAGCGGTAAGAACTGGTATTCAACTAATCACGCATGGCAGTGGTCATCAACGGCTAAGTTCCGTATCAGCTATGGTGGCTTTGATGTTAGCCAGTTAAATAGCAACTATTACACTGCTGATCAGAAATCAACAATCAAACCGACTAATAAGGATGCAGTTAAGGCCAACAACCGAAAAGCCAACAAAAACACTTACAAGCCAGCTGCCTCGGCCAAGTGGGTCAAGGAAGCGAAGACTTACACACTCAAGACGGCGATTAAGCTGCGCACAGGTGCGTCAACGTCATCAAACACGATCACTATTTTGCCGGCTGGAACCACGGTCAAGACCGACCAAGCTATCATTCAAGGTGACTATCGATGGGTACGTCAGTCACGATTTAATGGTTATGGCTATCTAGCAACTGGCCCGGCAAGCAATACGCTGGAATATGTAAAGAGTGGTGCAACTCACACGTACTACACAGTCAAGTCTGGCGACAGCTGGTGGGCAATCGCACAACGCAACGGCCTAAATATGACTACATTAGCTAGTCAGAACGGCAAGACGATTTACACCACTATCTATCCTGGCCAGCGATTGGTGGTGAGATAATGGCACAATACGATGACACAACTAAGCTATTAATGGATATTCAAAAGGATGTGGCCGCCACCAAAACGAAAGTTGAGAACATCGAAGAAAAGCTGAATCAAGTTGACGATATTGGCGACAAAGCGGACAAGGCACTGGCCAAGTCCATCGAAGCCGGCCATCAAATTGACCGCGTGACACAGATTCAAAATTGGCTGATCGGTGTCTTGGTTAGTGGCGTGCTTGTCACGTTAGTTATTTACATCGCGGAAAAGTTCCTTTAGGAGGGAAAATAATGATTAAAAAAATTAGCTTCAAGAATGTCGACGGTAGTTTGAATGGCAAATTGATTGCTGGGATTATTTCCTTGCTAATCGTTTTGATTCAACAAGTCTTTGCCATGTTTGGTGTTAAGTTTACTGGCGACTGGTCAGCCATCATTGCCGTGATTAACACTGTATTAACAATCCTTGGTATGCTGGGCGTTATTACTGATGTTCAAACAGTGACGTCACCAACAGTTGATAGTAAAGAGGAAAGTCAAGTCGAAGCAGCAGCTAATAAGGTTGCTTATGAAGTGCAAGGGCCAGAGTCCACAGTTGCTGTAGTGAATAGTTCTACAGCATCTGACACTGAAACGGCGTCAGAATCCGCCTCACAAGCAGGCGAAAAGTAGTATAATTAAATATTGAATTTGCTAATCCCCTGCGTTTCGGCGTGGGGGATTTTTTTGTTAACTAATATTCAAAAGTATACATTTATGTCTTAAAGACAAATAAAGACAAATTTTTGAAATTAGTAGTGTTTTTTAGTACAAATGAAAAAAGCTTGAATGCCGTTAAATCAACGTTTAACATAATTCAAGCTTCATCTAGTTTACCTAATTATGCCCCAGGCAGGATTCGAACCTGTACATTGTTGCCAATACAGCGACCTGAACGCTGCGCGTCTGCCAGTTCCGCCACTGGGGCATGGTTATTCAACAACATGCTTAATTATAGCGAAAAATGTATTAGAAATAAACCCTTTTCTATATTTATGCAAGAAAATTTCATTAATGCTGTTCTAAGCAAGCAGTTTAATGAATAATGCACATAGATAAGGTAACTCAACTTGATAGGTATTGTTTTGAGTCGTAATGACTGTAATAAGCATTAATTGGCTATTAATATGAAGCAAGTTATAAGGCTTCGATATCGCTTTCATCCATACAACTAATAGCGTACACTATTAATGGGGTTATATTAAACTAAAGCATTAACTATATTACTGGAGGAGTGAAGACTTTGAATGCAATCGAAACTGGTCAATTGACCAATCCTCACCCGGAGAAAATGGCTGGTCGTTTTTGGCTAATGGCGGGGGCAGCTTTACTGACCTGGCAAATTAATAACCAAGTTGTACAAGCCGACACAACTATTGTACCGGCAGCTAACACGACTGTTAAAACGGATACGTCTAAAGCTAGTCTAGAAACGCAGACTAAGGGTTCAAATGTGACCCTACCGTCCGCTACACCTGCCGAAAAGGTGACACCGGATTCAGGTGATATAGATACAAGTCAGACTGAAAAGTCGCAACAGCCAGCACCTGAGACTGAATCTGCAGCACCCGACGCGAATAATACAGTTGAAAGTAACAGTCTGGAATCGCAACAACCAGCACCGGAGACACCGGTGCATCATCCGGGTTCCGAAGCGCCAACTGATGTATCGACTGGGACAACACCAGTACAATCGACTGTACCACCACAAGAAGTCAGAACGGCAGTACCAGCACTGACTCAAGCTACAGGTGGCACTGAGACTAGCTTTGTACGTCGTGCTAGAGTTGCCAGACCGATGCTTAAAACTGTTGCACCAGTTAATGATCATGCTTCTGGAATGTTAGGAACCAGTGTCTGGACGATTGAAACTGAGGGTGATTATCAGCAAAAAGTGTTGCATATTGGAGCAGGAACATTAGCTAATACTGATGTAAAGACCGATGCGGATGGTAAAGTCACAGATTGGGGCGCCCTTGATTGGAATAACTATGAGGTTGATGGTCAACACCCATCTTTAACCTTGAGCTTAGATGGTGATATCACTACAGGAACAGATGCCAGTTATTTGTTTTCAGGGTTAACTTACATGAATAGTGATCTTAAAAAAGTACACACCGAAAACACGACTAATATGGCTGGAATGTTTGCTGGTACCACTTCACCCGAGGGAAGGGATGGCGCCAATAATGTTGATGTAATTGGGCTTGATACCAGCAAAGTGACGAATATGTCACATATGTTTGATAAATATCGTTTTAGCGGCACATTTGATCTCTCCAGTTTTGATACTAGAGCCTGTTTTAAAACTAAATATTTTACCGGGTTATATGCATGATCATTCGTATCATGATAAATGCGGTGAAAAT